>NZ_JBFUBO010000013.1:0-130433 GCF_056405715.1 Rhodoferax sp. P1_F3
CAGCTCCCTCATCCCGCTGACGGGCAAAGCCGCCAGAGTTTCGTCCAATGTGTTTTGCAGCAGGCTCATCAAAGAAAAAGGGAACGTGAAACACGCTCCCTTTTTACAGCCCTTCAGATCACGTACGGCTTAACTGACTGGCATTGCCCCGAGGGGCCTTTTTTACTTTCCGATGAGCTGGTTGAGCTTCTCCGCCTCAAAGCATTCTTTGCGCGAGGCATCGCTGGGCACGCAGTCGCCCGCCGTGCCACGGGCCGAGAGCTGCTCGATAGCTTTCCACAGCAGCGCAATCTGGTGGTCCTGGCCGGAGGCACTGTCCACCAGACCGCGCAGGGCCTGGCTGACCGGGTCGTCTTCCTGGGTGATGCCGTAGGCGGTGAACTTACGGTCGGCGGTGGTCACATCGGCACTCACCCCGGCTTTGCTGGGGAGAATGCGCGCTGGAATGCCCACGGCCGTGGCGCCGGCAGGCACGGGTTTGACCACCACGGCATTGCTGCCGATCTTGGCGCCATCGCCCACCTCAAAACCACCCAACACCTTGGCGCCAGCGCTCACCACCACATCGCGTCCCAGCGTGGGGTGGCGCTTGGAGCCCTTGTACAGACTGGTGCCGCCCAGAGTTACGCCCTGGTAAATCGTGCAGCCATCGCCAATCTCGGCGGTCTCGCCCACCACGGTGCCCATGGCATGGTCAAAGAAAACGCGCGCGCCCAGCTTGGCGCCAGGGTGGATCTCGATGCCCGTGAAAAACCGCGACAGGTGCGACACAAAACGCCCCAGCCATTTGAACCCATGGTTCCACAGCCAGTGCGCCACGCGGTGCAACACCACGGCATGCAGGCCCGGATAACAGGTGATGACCTCCCAAGTGCTGCGGGCAGCGGGGTCGCGGTCAAGAATGCACTGGATATCGGAGCGGATGCGTGAAAACATGCGAAAGAGTCTACCCGTTCAGGTCTGATTTGCCGTCTATCGCCACCAATCCCCCACCGGTAGCCGGTACTTGGGCGCTGCGCTGCAGGATGGCTTTGGCAATGCCGCGCAGGATGTGGATTTCTTCCTGCGTCACCTGGGCACGGTTGAACAGCGCATTCAGGCGCGGCATGAGCTTCTTGGGGGCGGCCGGGTCCAGAAACTCCAATGCGATGAGCGACTGTTCCAAGTGGGTCAGCATGCCACTCACCTGTGCGGCGTCGGCCAGCGCGCTGGGCGGACTGGCAACATCCACCCCAAAGCCCCCAAGCGCCAGGCGCCATTCGTAGGCAATCACCTGCAGTGCGGCGCCAATATTGAGCGAACCAAACTGCGGGTTGCTGGGAATGGAGAGGCACACATGGCAGCGGTACACGTCCTCGTTGCGCATGCCAAAGCGTTCGGAGCCAAACAGAAAGCCCACGCCGGACTGACCGGAGTTAGATGCCAAATCGCCTTCTAGCCCCCGTACATCCTGCGCGAGCAGCTCCCCTTTTGATAGCAACTCAAAATGTTCACGCGGCGTGGTGGTGGGTGGGCCGAAATCGCGCGGCGTCATCGCCGTGGCGCACAAGTGGCTGATGCCGTCCAGCGCCTCGTCCAGAGTGTCCACGATGCGGCATTTGTCCAGCACGTCCAGGGCGCCGCTGGCGCGCTGGATGGTTTCTTCGCGGCGCAGCACATTGGCCCAGCGCGGCGCCACCAGCACGAGGTCGTCAAAGCCCATGGTTTTCATGGCGCGAGCGGCAGCGCCCACATTGCCAGCATGGCTGGTGTTGATGAGGATAAAGCGGGTGTGCATACGGTCGGTGTCGGGGAGAGAGAGGCTGTTTTGGGGTCTTAGGGTGCGCAACCCTAGCCCTGCCGTTAAAATAGGCCTATTGTCGCCGCCTGCATCGCCAGCCGGTCCTCCCAGTTCTTCCCCCAACAATCTATGACGCTCAATCTGCACCCCATGGTCAATGTGGCCATCAAGGCCGCCCGCACTGCCGGAAACATCATCAACCGCGCGGCGCTGGACATCGAATCCGTACGCGTTTCGCAAAAAAAGGCCAACGACTTCGTCACCGAAGTGGACCATGCTGCAGAGCAAGCGATCATTGAAACCCTGCTGACGGCCTACCCCGGCCACGGCATCCTGGCCGAAGAATCTGGCAGCGAACACGGCGCCAAAGACTCCGAATTCGTCTGGATCATCGATCCGCTGGACGGCACCACCAACTTCATCCACGGCCTGCCCGTGTACTGCGTCAGCATTGCGCTGGCCGTCAAAGGCAAGATCGAGCAAGCCGTGGTGTACGACCCCAGCCGCAACGACCTGTTCACCGCCACCAAGGGCCGTGGCGCCTACCTGAACGACCGCCGCATCCGCGTCTCCAAGCGCACCCAGCTCAACGAGTCGCTGATTTCCACCGGTTTCCCCTTCCGCCAGGGCGACAACTTCAACCAGTACCTGCAGATGATGGGTGACGTGATGCAACGCACTGCCGGCCTGCGCCGTCCCGGCTCCGCCGCGCTGGACCTGGCCTATGTGGCCGCTGGCTACACCGAAGGCTTTTTCGAGTTGGGCCTGCAACCTTGGGACGTGGCCGCGGGTTCGCTTCTGGTGACCGAGGCCGGTGGCCTGGTAGGCAACTTCACCGGTGAAGCCGATTTTCTGGAACAGCACGAGATTTTGGCCGGCAGCCCCCGCATTTACGGCCAGATGGTCACACTGCTGGGCAAGTACAGCAAGTTTGCCCCTGCAGGTGAAAAGGCTGCGCTGCGCCAGGCAGCCATTGCCGCCAGCGAAGCGCAGGCACAGCCCGCCCGCGACAGCGCTACCGATGACGCACCGCTGTAATCAGATCACCCAGGTCGGGGCCTCGCCTTTGCTGGGCTGGTCCAGCAGGGACAGCTCTTCCACCGGGCAGGGTCGGCCAAACAGGTAGCCCTGGAACAGCGTGCAGCCGTTCTGCAGCAGGAATTCGCGCTGCCCTTCGGTCTCCACGCCCTCGGCCACCACGCCAAACCCCAAGCTTTTGCCCAGCGCCAGCACCGTGCGGGCAATGGCGGCATCGTTGGGGTCGGTCAGCACATCGCGCACAAACGATTGGTCGATCTTCAATTGCTGCAGCGGCAGCAGCTTGAGGTAGGACAGGGACGAGTAGCCCGTGCCAAAGTCGTCCAGAGAAAAGCCCACCCCCGCCTTCTGCAGTTCGGTCATTTTCAGGATCGCGTCCTGCGTGTCGCTCAACAGAAGACTCTCCGTCAGCTCCAGCTTCAGGCGCTGCGGGTTGGCGCCGGTCTTGCGCAGCAGCGCCTGCACCTGCTGGGCAAACTCGGGATGGCGGAATTGGCGGGCGCTCACGTTGACCGCGATGGACAGCATGGCCGTGACTGAGCTCTCCGCCCACTGCGCAAGCTGGCGGCAGGCCACTTCCAGCACCCACTGGCCCAGCGGAATGATGAGCCCGGTCTGCTCGGCAATGGGAATGAAATCCATCGGCGACACCAAGCCACGCTGCGGGTGGCGCCAGCGCACCAGGGCCTCCACACCCACGGTGCGCCGCTGCGCATCTACTACGCGCTGGTAGTACACCACCAACTCGTGGCGCTGCAAGCCGTGGCGCAGGTCTTGTTCCAGCGCGGTACGTTCGGCCACCAGGGCCTGCATGGCAGGGTCGAAAAAGCGCAGCGTGTTGCGGCCCGCGGCCTTGGCCTCGTACATGGCCAGATCAGCCTGCTTGAGCAACTCGTCCACCGTCTGGCGCTGCTGGCCAAACAGCGTGACGCCAATGCTGGGCGTGCTGTGGTGCTCCACCGTGCCTAACATGTACATCTGGTTCAGGCTGGTAATCACCTTCTTGCCCACCAACTCCACCTGCGCAATCGCACGGTCAGGGTCGTGCTCCAGGTTGTGCAGCATGATCACAAATTCGTCGCCCCCCAGGCGGGCCACCGTATCAGCCTGGCGCACGCAGGCCACCAGGCGCTGCGCCACCTGCTGCAACAGCATGTCGCCCATGTCGTGGCCCCGGGTGTCGTTCAGGTCCTTGAAGTTGTCCAGGTCAATGAAGAGTAAAGCCCCCACGGCCCGATCACGGCCAGCCACCACGAGGGCGAGCTGCAGCCGGTCGATCAGCAGGCGGCGGTTGGGCAGGCCGGTCAGCACATCAAAAAACGCGAGCCGCTCGATCTTCTCTTCGGCCAGCTTGCGCCCGGTGATGTCCCGCCCCACCCCACGGTAACCCTGGAAGCGCCCCTCAGCGTCGAACATGGGCGCACCGCTGGTTGAAATCCAGTAGATGTTGCCCTCGTCATCGGTATCGCGCAGCTCCAGCTCGCGGAATTCGGCATGCGATTGCAGCACCTCGCGGTGGGCCTTCCAGTCCGGCTCGGTCATGTTGAGCGCGCCAATCTCCCAGCGCGTTTTGCCCAGGTTGCCCGCCCCGGTCTGGCTAGACTGGGTACTCAGCGCGCCATCAAAGCGCACAAAGCGGAACTCGGCGTCCTGCTCCCAGTACCAGTCGGACGACAGCTCGGTGAGCGAGCGAAAGCGTGCCTCGCTCTCCAGCAGCGTGGCCTGCGAGGCCTTGTGGTCGCTGAGGTCGGTGACCGAGCCGTAGGCCACACGGTGGCCCGAGACTTCCATTTGCATGACGGCCTTGCCGAACAGCGAGCGCACCGTGCCGTCGGGCAAGCGCACGCGGAACTCGTGGGCCCAGGTCGTGTTGCGCGTCACGCTGTCCTGCATCGAGGACAACGTGGCATGCCAATCTTCGGGATGGATACAGCGAAACACACTGCGTGGGTCCTTGCGCGCCTGTTCGGCGGTCACGCCAAAAATGGCATGGCAGGCTTCGCTGACAAAAGTGAACTTGCCATACTGCTGCGAGTAGTGCACGTACTGGAACACCATCTCGGGCAGGCGGCTGGTCAGGCGCTGGATCAGTTCCAGCCGCTCCTGCAGCGCGCGCTTGGCATGGGCCTCCTCGGTAAAGTCCTGCACCACACCAAAGTCCACAAACGAGCCATCGCTGCGATGGTGCCGGCGCATGCGGGTGCGCAACCACCGTTGGTCGTCTCCATCGTTGATCCAGCGGTAGGCCAGCTCGGTGCCATCCATGCGAGCCCGGGCGTCCAGAAAGGCGGCCCGGTCCTCCGGATGGATGTGGACACGCGCCTCCTCGAACGTCACCTCGCCCTGCACCGGTGTGTGGGAGAGTGCGTACAGCCCCTTGGACCACACGGGTAGTTGGCCCTGGGTCACGGTCCAGTGGCCCACATGGGCCAGGTCCTCGGTCAGTTCAAACAGCTCCAGCTGGCCGCGCAAATCCTCGTTGGCCAGCTGCAGGGCGCGCTCGCCCGCAGCCACAGCCTCCTCGGCCTCGCGCTGCAGAGTAATGTCGTTGAGGTACACCACAGCGTGCAGCTCCCCGGCAATGTCAATGCGCGTGCCATTCATCAGAAACAGCACCTTGCGTCCGTCTTTGGTCGTGAAAGGCACCTCTTGCTGGGGTTGACTTTGCGCCGGTGCGAGCCGCGAAAACGCGGCATCGCGGGCTTCTTGGCTGGGCCAAAAGCCCAGCTCCAGCGTGGTGCGACCCACTGCATCCTGCCAGGAGTAACCCGTGACCTTCTCCCAGTGGCGGTTCACATCGACAAAGCAGCCGTCACTGAGGCGATTGACCGAAATGGCGGCCGGACTGCGCACAAACAGCGCGTCCAACATGTCGTACTGGCGTCGCGCCGCCGACTCGGCCGCTCCCAGCGCCGAGCGCAAACGCGCCAACTCGGCCTGCAAGGCCTCGGGTGTTTCGGGGTTCACCGGCTGCTCCCCGCTCATGGATTGGGCAACTGCAGCAATTCCACCGGCACCGGGCGCCCGAAGAAATAACCCTGAAAAGCCTTGCACCCGTTGCGCAGCAAAAAGTCTCGCTGGCCTGCGGTCTCCACGCCCTCGGCCACCACCCCCAGGTCCAGGCTCTCGGCCAGATTCAGGATGGTGCGGGCAATGGCCGCGTCGTTGGGATCGGTCAGCACATCGCGCACAAACGACTGATCAATCTTGAGCTGGTCCAGCGGCAGGCGCTTGAGGTAGGACAGCGAGGAATAGCCAGTGCCAAAGTCATCCAGCGAAAAGCCCACCCCGATGGAACGCAGCTCGCTCATTTTTTCAATCACTTCATCAAACTCCGACAACAACAGGCTCTCGGTCAGCTCCAGTTTCAGGCGATAGGGGTTGGCACCCGTCAGGCGCAACAGGTTCAGGATATGGTTGGAGAACTCTCGGTGCTTGAACTGCCGTGCACTCACGTTCACGGCCATGGTCAGCTTCTGCGTATGCGGCTTGGCGCTCCACGCCACCAACTGCGCACAGGCGGCTTCCAGAACCCACTGGCCCAGTGGCAGGATCAGCCCGGTTTGCTCGGCGATGGGAATGAACTCGCCCGGCGACACGATGCCGCGCTGCGGGTGTTTCCAACGCAGCAGGGCTTCCACGCCCGTGGGCACCCCTTCGGTGTCCACCACGCACTGGTAGTACAGCATGAACTCGTCGCGCAGCATGCCCTGGCGCAAGTCGGTCTCCATGGCCGCGCGGGCCGTGGCCGCCGCCTGCATTTCAGGGTCAAAAAAGCGCAGCGTGTTGCGCCCTGCCCCCTTGGCCTGGTACATGGCCAGGTCGGCGCGTTTGAGCAACTCGTCCACACTGTGCAGGTGCTGGTAGAACAGCGTGACCCCAATGCTGGGCGAGCTGTGCAGGTTGTGGCTGGCCAGTGCGAACTGCTGGTTTAGCGTCTGCAAAATCTTCTTGGCCACGGTCTCGGCTTGGGCTGCGGCCTCGGCCGGGTCCATGCCCAATTCTTCGAGCATGACCACAAACTCATCGCCGCCCAGCCGCGCTACGGTGTCCACGGTGCGCACACACTCCTGCAGCCGCTGCGCCACCTGCTGCAGCAGTAGGTCGCCCATGTGGTGCCCCAGCGTGTCGTTGAGGATTTTGAAATTGTCCAGGTCAATGAATAGCAAGGCACCGTGGTGACCATTGCGCGCGCTGGCGGCCACGGCATGGTTCAGCCGGTCAATCAGCAGGCGGCGGTTGGGCAGGCCGGTCAGCGCATCGTAAAAGGCCAGGCGCTCGATGTCGGCTTCGGCCTGCTTGCGTGCCGAAATATCGCGCCCCGTGCCCCGGTAGCCCTTGAACACACCCTGGGCATCAAACATCGGTTCGCCGCTGATGGATGCCCACATGTAAGTGCCATCGGAGCGAATGCGTTGCAGTTCAAAGTCGTGGAAGGTTTCGTGCGCGAACAACTGGGCCTTGTGGGTTTCCCACTGGGCAGGCGTGACCCCTTGCGCCCCCGAATCCCAGCGCGTGCGGCCCATCGCATCTTCAGGCGCCAAGTAGCTGTTGATATGGCCGTCACCGTCCACCCGCACAAAGCGGAACTCGGCGTCCTGTTCCCAGTACCAGTCGGACGACAGGGCCGACAGGTTGCGAAACCGCTCTTCGCTGAGCTGAAGCCGGGCCAACGCTTCTTTTTGCGAGCTGATGTCGGTGATGGAACCGCAAAACAGCACCGAGCCGTCCGCCTGCACTTCGGGCAGGGAATAGCCCAGCACCCAGCGCTCCTTGCCATCCACCAGTCGAGTGCGAAATTCGCAGCGCCAGGGCGTGGCCGCCTTCGTGGCCTCCCAGGTGGACTTGCTCACCATGGGTGCATCGTCGGGGTGCACCTGCCGCATGATGGCAGAGGGGTCGTTGCGTGCCTCTTCGGGTGTCAAGCCGAACAGCTGCTGCACCGCCGCACTGACAAAGGGAAAGCTGAATCGCCCATCCGGCCACATCTGGAATTCGTACACCATGCCGGGCGCACGGCTGGTGATCTTCTGAATAAAGGCCAACTGGTTCTCCAGCTCCTGGCGCGCCTGCCGCTCACTGGTGAACTCCTGCACGATGCCGAAGTCGGCCCGCACCTGCCCCCCCTCCACCTGCCGGTGCATGCGCGAGCGCAGCCACACCATGCTGCCATCGCGGCGCAGCAAGCGGTATTCCACCGTCTGGCCATCCATGCGCGCGCGCGCCTGCAGCACACGCTCGCGGTCTTCGTCCAGCACGTTCGCCAGCAGGCTTTCTTTGGGTACCAAAGCACGGCCAGGCTCCTGCACGATCTCGCCATAGCCGCGCGACAGGTGCACCATGCTGTCGCCCGGGTAGATCACCCAATGGCCGACCTTGGCCACCGATTCGGTCACCTCGTACAGCTTGACCTGGCGGTTGAGTTTTTCGTTCGCGTGCTCCAGCGCCTGCTCCCCCGCACGCAGCGCCTCATGGGCCAGGCGCTCGGCGGTCACGTCGCGCAGGTAAATCAGGATGTACTGCTCGTTCTGCTCCTGCATCAGCGCGGCGTTCATGCGCACCACGCGCGGGTTGCGGTCCTGCATCACCAGCGTGACGTCGGTGTCCACCACCCGTCCGCCGGTCAACAGGGGCGCAAACACGCGCATACGCTCTTCGGGATCCAGCCAGTGGCCCATTTCTACTGCGGTGCGGCCTAGCGCCTCGGCGCGGGAATAGCCCGTCAGGCTCAGCCACTCGGTATTCACCTCCACCAGCACGCCATCGCGCGCGCGCGTCAGCGCAATGGCCTCCGGGCTGCATTCAAAAACGGTTTGGAACACCGAGCCCGTCAACCCAGGCGCCCCGATACCACCACCCGCCCACGGGGCGGGAGAAGCGGAAGACACGGGGTCTGGTCGGGTCTGCACTGCGGTGAGGCGGGGGCCTGTAGAGATGACTCCCTATGATAGGGCCTGAAATCTGGGCACGCCATCCAAACACCCCCTGATTTACCCGCTGTGCGGGTAGCCAATTTGGCCTGCGCCCCACCCGGAAACAACGGTTGCACTATCATCTCTCAGTGCGCCACCTCTTCATCCTGTTGCTGATTGCCTTGCTGCCCCTGCGTGGGTGGAGTGCAGAGCACATGGCCGTGCAAATGGCTGCCAGCCAAGTGAGCGCGTCGGCCATGCCAGCGGATTGCCCCATGCTGGTCCAGGCCACAACAAGCGACACCGGCCAACCGCAAGAGCAGGGCAAGAGCCTGGCGCACTGCCAGTCCTGCCAGCTGTGCATGACGCTGGCCGCACTACCCACCATGGCGGTGCTCGCTGCGACAACCCGGCCGCAGGCCCCCGCGGCCCCGCAGGCCGACCGCTTTGCCAGCGCAGACCTGTTGCGCACGGCCAAGCCCCCCATTTCCTGATCCGACAGCCCCACCACGTCCGCACGGTCCTCGTGCGGGTTCATTGTTGTGGGCTTGGAGCGCCAATCACCTTGCGCACCCACGGCCCCGCTGTTTGGAAACACCATGAAATTTGGAATATGGATAGCCGCGCTAGTCTGCGCGGCGCCGGCCTTTGCCGCCCCCGACTGGACACGCGCACGCATCGTCCAACTGGACCCTGAAAAAGCCCGCGTCACCCTGCAACACCAGCGCATCCGCAGCATCCGCATGGAAGCGATGACCATGCCCTTCAAGGTCGATGCGGGCGTGGCCCTGACCACCTTCAAGGTCGGCGACCGGGTGCGCTTTACGGTGGTGGAGCGCGATGACCACCTGGTGGTCGACGCGATGGAGCCCGTGCGATGACACCGCGCCTCGCACGGCGCATCGCCCTTGCACTGGGGAGCACCTTGTTGGCGCTGCCAGCCTGGTGCGGCCCCATGGGCTTTAAGGATAGCTGGATGGCCATGGGCGACTTCGCACCCAACTGGAAGGAAGCCTTCGTCAACTACGCGTTAACGCCGCGCGACGCCGTAGGCCTCAGCACCCTGGCCATGCGTTCGGACGATGAGACCCGCACTCGGCAGCTCAACGAGGTCACCTACACGCGCCTGCTGAGCCGCTGGAATCTGCCCGAGGCCCAGGCCAATGTCTGGCTCTTGGGCGGCGTGGGCAGCTTCACGGGCAATGACTTCAGCGGCGCCAAAACCGTGGTGACACCTGGTATCCAGGTGGACTACGAGACCACGCGGGTCTACGCCTCGGCGTCGCTTCGGCTGTACCGCGCCGAAGGCATCAATCACGACTTTGGCTCGGCACGCCTGGGGTTCTCCTTGTACGAGGTGGACTACGACCAGACCCAGCCCTGGCTGATTGTGGAGGCGCGGCGCATGAACGGCCTGTCCGACGCCACCGAAGTGACACCCATGCTGCGCCTCATCCACAACCGCTACTTCGTGGAGCTGGGGGTCAGCAATGCCTCCCAGGTCCGCGCCAACTTCATGTACATCTTTTGATTCGGAGCATTCCATGACCAAAATCACCCTCTCCCTCGCACTGGCTGTTGCATTGGCACAGACCGCGCTTCCCGCCTTCGCCACCACCAGCGTGAAGGTCACCGTCAACGGCATGGTCTGCGCGTTCTGCGCCCAGGGCATCGAAAAGCGCATCTCCAAAATGGGGGCGACCAAGGAGGTGTTTGTCGACCTCAAGAAGAAGACCGTGGCCATCGAAGCCAAAGAGGGCCAGACACTGGACGACAAAGCCATCGCCGCCGAAATCTTGGACTCGGGCTACGACGTGGTGAAGATGGAAACCGTGCCGCAGTCGGTGGCCGAGATCCGGGCCGAACTGAAGGGGCGCAAATGAGTGCCGACGGCGTGGTCGAATCCCGCAGCGGCCTGTGGACCTCGGTAGCCAGCCTGTTTGCCAGCTCCAGCACCCTGGTGTGCTGCGCGCTGCCGGCCCTGCTGGTGGCGCTCGGCGCAGGGGCCGCACTGTCGTCGCTGATTGCGGTGTTTCCGCAGCTGGTGTGGCTCAGTGAGCACAAGGAGGGCCTGTTTGCCTTTGCCGGCCTGATGCTGCTGGCCAGTGGTGTGCTGCAGTGGCGCAACCGCCACGCGCCCTGCCCCACTGACCCGGCCTTGCGCAACGCCTGCCTGAAGACGCGCAAAACCGCTGGGCTGGTGTACGGGGCCAGCGTGCTGCTGTACCTGGTGGGTGGGTGGTTTGCGTTTGTCCAGCCCTGGCTGAGCGAATAGCGGCAGCGGGTTGGCTGCCCGGGAGCGCGGGCTGATGTTGATAGACTTCCCCGCATGACCGTGCCCGACCCGCAACACACCCCCATGATGCAGCAGTATCTGGGTCTCAAAGCCCAGTACCCCGGCACCCTGCTGTTCTACCGCATGGGGGATTTTTACGAGATGTTTTATGCCGACGCCGAAAAGGCTGCGCGGCTGCTGGACATCACGCTGACGCAGCGCGGCCAATCCGCCGGCCAGCCCGTGGTCATGGCCGGCGTGCCCTTTCACGCGATGGAAGGCTACCTGGCCAAGCTGATCCGCCATGGCGAATCCGTGGCCATTTGTGAGCAGACCGGTGAAGTCGGCCTCAACAAGGGCCCGGTGGAGCGCAAGGTGGTGCGCGTGGTGACGCCCGGCACGCTGACCGATGCCGAGCTGCTGAACGAAAAATCCGAATCCATTTTGATGGCCGTGCACCAGGGTCCGCGCAACCGTTGCGGCCTGGCCTGGTTGTCTGTCACCCAGGGTGTGGTGTTTCTGGCCGAATGTGCCCCCGACGAGGTGAACGGCTGGATCACCCGCGTGGCGCCCAGCGAGCTGACCTACAGCGCGGGCTGCACTACCAGCTTTGAAGACAAGCTCAAACGCCTGCGCTCCACCAGCAATGCGCTGTACCTGACAGCCCGGCCCGAATGGCAATTTGACAGCGCGCTGGGCCAGCGCAAACTGCTGGACGCGCTGCAGGCCGCCAGCCTGAGCAGCTGGAACGCACAAGACCTTCCTCTGGCCCACGCGGCCAGCGCTGCGCTGTTGGGCTATGCCGAACACACGCAGGGCCGGGCGCTTACCCACATCCACAGCGTGCAGGTACAGCGCAACGACGCACTGATCGATCTGCCCACCACCACCCGCCGCAACCTGGAGCTGGTGCAGACCCTGCGCGGCGAAGACAGCCCCACGCTGTTCAGCCTGCTGGACACATGCATGACCGGCATGGGCAGCCGCATGCTCAAAAGCTGGCTGCTGGAGCCCCAGCGCGACCGTACCGAGGCCCAACACCGGCTGCAGGCCATTGGACTTTTACGCAACAACCTGTGGCAAACCCTGCGCGGCCAGCTCAAGGGCTGTGCCGATGTGGAGCGCATCACCGCGCGCACCGCGCTGCGCCAGGTGCGCCCGCGCGAACTCGTGGCGCTGGTCGTCACGCTACAAAAAACAGAGCTACTCGCGCAACATCTACGGGGGCTAGAGGGCTATTTGGCCCATATTTCCGAGCATTTGCTGCCGCCCGGCGACGCCACCGCCCTGCTGACCCGCGCCATCGACCCCGAGCCCGCCGCGCTGGTGCGCGATGGCGGTGTGATTGCCGGTGGCTTTGACGCCGACCTGGACGAGCTCCGCGCCATCCAGACCAACTGCGACGCCTTTTTGCTGGACCTGGAAGTGCGGGAAAAAGCCCGCACCGGCATTGCAAATTTGCGCGTGCAGTTCAACAAGGTGCATGGCTTCTACATTGAGGTCACCACCGGCCAGGTGGACAAGGTGCCCGACGATTACCGCCGCCGCCAGACCTTGAAGAATGCCGAGCGATTCATCACGCCCGAGCTCAAGGCCTTTGAAGACAAGGCCCTGAGCGCGCAGGAGCGTGCGCTGGCGCGTGAGAAGTATTTGTTTGAGCAGGTACTGGACCAGTTGCAGGCGCACATCCCTCAGCTCACGCGCGTGGCCCGTGCGCTGGCGGCGCTGGATGCGCTGTGCGCGCTGACCGAACGCGCGCTGACGCTGGACTGGAACCCGCCGCAGTTTGTGGCAGAGCCCTGCATCGACATCGAAGCTGGCCGCCATCCGGTAGTGCAGGCGCGGCTGGCAGAGCTAAGCAGTGGCAACTTCATTGCCAACGACTCCCGCCTGGGCGCCCGCCAGCGCATGCAGATCATCACCGGCCCCAACATGGGCGGTAAGTCCACTTACATGCGCCAAGTTGCCATCATCGTGCTGCTGGCCAGCATGGGCAGCTATGTGCCCGCCAAGGCCTGCCGCCTGGGGCCGATCGACGCCATCCACACGCGCATCGGCGCGGCGGATGACTTGGCCAACGCCCAGTCCACCTTCATGCTGGAGATGACCGAGGCCGCGCAGATTCTGCACAGCGCCACGCCGCACAGCCTGGTACTCATGGACGAGATTGGCCGCGGCACCAGCACCTTTGACGGCTTGGCCCTGGCCAGCGCCATTGCCACCCAGCTGCACGACAAAACGCAGGCCTTCACGCTCTTTGCCACGCACTACTTTGAGCTGACCGAGTTCCCAGCCACGCACCACGCGGCCATGAACGTGCACGTGAGCGCCGCCGAGGCGGGGCGTGACATTGTGTTCCTGCACGCCATCGAACCCGGCCCGGCCAGCCGCAGCTACGGGATTCAGGTAGCCCGCCTGGCCGGCATGCCTGCCGCCGTGGTGAATCAGGCCCGCCACACGCTGGAGGCGTTGGAAACCCAGGCCACGGCATCGCAAGCCCAGGTGGACTTGTTTGCGGCTCCACCTGCTATCGAAATGGAAGCTAGCAGCGCAGTGGAGACGGCGCTTGCAGGCATCAACCCCGATGCGCTGAGCCCGAGGGAGGCAATGGAAGCGCTGTACCAACTCAAAGCACTGATCCACAAGGCCTGAGCGCATTTGAGCCCCCTACCTACCCGAGTCGTCCAACTACTTGCTTCACCCCTGAAAGCGCCAACCATGCCTCAACCGTCTCTCGCACCGGTACTGGAAATCAGCGAGGCTGCCGTGCGGGACCAATTGGCCGACAGGATGTGGAAAGGCATGCTGGTGCTCGCGGTGCTGGGCATACCGACCTCGCTTGTGCGTGTCCTGATCACCGGCTGGCAGCCGCTGTATGCCTTGCACACCGCCATAGCGATTCTTGTCTTCCTCGTCGCCCTGTACCGCCGCCACCTGTCCGCCAACGTGAAGGCCGTACTGGCCAGCGTTCTGCCCCTGGGTGTGGGCCTGCCGGCGCTGCACGCCCTTGGTTTTTATGGCGCCGGCATCGCTTGGATCATTGCCAGCTGCATCAGTACCACCATGTTCTTCAGAGGGCGTATCGGGGCGCTCGTCATCGCGTTGGAATTGCTGGTGCTAACGGGCTTTGCCTGGGCCTATGTCCGGGGTGCCTTGGTGCTTTCCATCGATACGAATGACTTCATCCGCCAGCCGCAGGCGTGGATTGCCGTGATCGGTGCCACCGGCATCGTGACCGCCGCGGTGAGTTACGGCTTGAGCATCTACAGTGCCTCTCACGCCGCCCTCATGGATACCATCCGCGAGCAGCATGCCTTGATCACCCACCAGGCCACGCACGATGGCCTCACCGGCCTGTCCTTGCCACACTTGGCACGCGACCGGCTAAACCATGCGATCCAGCGGGCGCGGCGCGACCAAAGCCGTGCAGCATTGTTGTTCATCGACCTGGATGGCTTCAAGGCTGTCAATGACACCCACGGCCACGACGCAGGCGACTTTGTGCTCACCACAGTGGCGCAGCGCATGCTGAGCACCATACGCGCCGTGGATTCCGCGTCGCGCCAGGGCGGCGACGAATTCATGGTGTTGTTGGGCGGCCTAACCACCGCGGAAGACGCCGCTGCAGTGGCCGACAAGCTGGTGCAGGCCATTGCCCACCCCATGGTCTACCAGGGCCAGGCCTTGCAGGTCAGCGCCAGCATCGGGATTGCCGTGTTTCCCGACCATGCAGATTCGGTCGAAACCATGATGAAACAGGCCGACAGCGCCATGTACCAGGTGAAGAAGTCGGGCAAGAACAGCGCTTCGATCCCAAACCCTGATGCATAAAGCAGTGGGAGACCTCGGGCGAGGCGGGTATTGGGTATTCGGCTGGCGCTCATACGCCTGCCCCTGCGCGGGGAAGACTGCCCCACAGCAGCCAACACACCCCCGATACACTCTAGGCTTTGCCAGATCACGAACCTGAAAATGACTTACTGCGTCGCCATCAAACTCAACGCCGGACTGGTGTTCCTCTCCGACTCGCGCACGAACGCAGGACTCGACCAGATCAGCACCTTCCGCAAGATGATCGTGTACGAGAAGCCCAATGACCGCTTTATGGTCTTGCTCTCGGCGGGCAACCTCAGCATTTCGCAGTCAGTGCGCGAGATTTTGCAGATCGAACGGCTTAAGGACCATGAGGCCGATGAAGGCACCACCATCTGGAACGCACGCAGCATGTTTGACGCCGCGCGCGTGCTCGGTTCGGCCATCCGGAAAGTGCAGGAGCGCGATGGCCCGGCGCTCAAAAATGCTGGTGTGGACTTCAATGTGTCGCTGATTTTTGGCGGCCAGATCCAGGGCGAAGGCATGCGCCTGTTCCAGGTCTATTCGGCCGGCAACTTCATCGAAGCCACGCCCGAGACACCCTACTTCCAAGTTGGCGAATCCAAGTACGGCAAGCCAGTGCTGGACCGCGTGATCACGCCCCAGACCCCGCTGGACGAAGCCGCCAAGTGCGCGCTGGTGTCCATGGACTCCACGCTCAAGTCCAACCTGTCGGTGGGCTTGCCGCTGGACCTGGTGGTGTACGAGGCCAACAGCTACCAGACCGACAAGGTGGTCTGCATTGACGAAAACAACCCCTATTTCAAAATGCTGCACAACAGCTGGGGCCAGAAGCTGCGCGAGGTGTTTGACAGCATTGAAGACCCGATGTGGAATGGCGGCCAGACCGAGGTGCCATTGTTGATTCCCAGCACCCGCAGCCTGCCGCTCAAGAAAATCACCACGCCCGACGAAAAACTGATCTAGTCCGGTTCTTGATGTCCACCATCGTTTTCTCCCACGCCAACAGCTTCCCCGCCAGCACCTACAAGGTGCTGTTCAAAAGCCTGCGCGCACGCGGCTATGCCGTAAAAGCCATCGACAAATATGGCCACGACCCGCGCTTCCCCGTCACCGACAACTGGCCCCATGTGGTGCAGCAGCTGGTGGAGTACGCCGCGCGCGTGGTGGACAAAGTGGGCGAGCCGGTCTGGCTGGTGGGCCATTCGCTGGGTGGGTTTCTGAGCCTCATGGCCGCAGCCCGCCACCCCGAGCTGGCCAAGGGCGTGGTGCTGATTGATTCGCCCATCTTGGGCGGCTGGCGCTCGCAGGTGCTGGGATTGGCCAAAACCACGCAGCTGGTGGGCTCCATCTCGCCGGGAGCGGTCAGTCGCCAGCGCCGCCACCACTGGCCCAGCGTGCAGACTGCGTTTGAACATTTCCAGCACAAAAAAGCCTTTGCCAAATGGGATGCGCAGGTGCTCATGGACTATGTGGATGCCTTTGCCGAAGACGCGGAGGGCAAGCGCGTGCTGGCGTTTGACCGCGCGGTGGAGACGGCCTTCTACAACACCCTGCCCGACAACCTGGACCGGCTTCTGGCGCGCCACCCGCTGAAATGCCCGGTCACCTTCATTGGTGGCGACCAGTCGGCCGAGATGAAGCAGGTGGGCATGGCCATGACCGAGAAGGTCACCAAAGGTCGCATCATGATGCTGGACGGCAGCCACCTGTTTCCGATGGAAAAGCCGCTAGCCACCGCGGCCGCCATCGAGGCAGCGCTGCGCAACATGGCGCCCTGACGCACCCGCCATGAGCCAATCCCCGCAAGCGCAACTGGCACTGCTGCAACAGCAGCTCCAGTCCTTGCAGGAAAAACACGACGCGCTGCAGGCCACACTGGAGGCGCAGCGCACTCAGGCCAACCAGTGGCTGGAACAGCGCACCCGTGAACTGCAGCGCGAAGCGCAGGAACAGAAGAAAGCCGAGACCCTGCAGCGCGTGTTCTATCGCATTGCCGAGCGGGCCACGGCCGGGCTGCCGTTCTACGACTTTCTCAAGGCCGTGCACGAGTTGCTGGGGGAACTGCTATACGCCAAAAACTTCTTTGTCTGCATGTGCCACCCCAGTGAGAACACGGTCGACTTTCCCTACTACGTGGACGAGAAAGACGGCGACACGATGCAACTCAACGGTGTGCCCCGCAGCCGCGGCATGACCGAATTTGTGCTGCGCACTGAAGTTCCCCAGTTGATCGATGCCCAACGCTTTATTGCGTTGCAAGCGTGTGGCGAGATCACAGAAGCCACGGGCGATCTCAGCTTCACTACCTGGCTGGGCGTGCCCATGAAGATCGAAGGCCAGGTGGGCGGTGCGCTGGTGGTGCAGAGCTATGAAGCGGGGGTGCGTTACTCCGAGGCCGATGCCGACATCCTGAGTTTTGTGGCCAACCATGTGGGCGCCGCCATCGAGCGCTACCAGGCCATCGAGGCCATGCGCAGCTCCGAGGCGCGCTACCGCCTGGTGATCGAGAACGTCGGCGTGGGCGTGGTGGTGGTGCAGGACGGGCGCATGGTGTTTGCCAACCCCAGCATGGTGCGCATCGTGGGCCACCCGCTGGACTACCTGCTGTCGCAACCGTTCACCGCCACCATCCACCCCGACGACATGCCCTCCGTGCTGGACCGCCACCAGCGTCGCCTGCGGGGTGAGGCGGTTGAAATGCACTACGGCTTTCGCGTGCTTACCCAGCAGGGCGAAGAGCGCGCACTGGAGCTGTCAGCCGTTGTGATCCAGTGGAACCAGCGCAACGCGACCCTGCTGTTTGTGGTGGACGCCACGGCACGCCTGCAGGCCGAGCAAAGCCAACGCCAGGCGCTACAACAGCAGATTGCGCTTAACGACATGAAGACGCGCTTCATCGCCATGGCCTCGCACGAATTTCGCACACCGCTGGCCACCATCCACGGCTCGGTGGAGCTGCTGCAGCACTACAACGACCGCATGCCGGCCGACAAAAAACTGCTCACGCTGCAGAAGATCGATGACGCGGTGGAGCGCATGACCCACATGCTGGAGAACGTGCTGGTGATTGGCCGCACCGACGCCGGGCGGCTGGAATTCAAACCGCATGCGTTGGGCATCGCTACCTTCTGCCATGCGCTGGTAGACGAGATGCGCAGCGCCATGGCGCGCCAATTGACGCATGTGCAACTGCACCTGGACTTGCCGCCGGTGGAGCGGCTGTATTGGCTGGACGACACGCTGATCCGCAACATCGTGGGCAACTTGCTGTCCAACGCCGTCAAATACTCGCCCCAGGGCGGCACGGTACTGTTTGCGGTACAGGAGCTGGACGGCGCGCTGGTGTTCACCGTGCGGGACGAAGGCATTGGCATCCCCGAGGCGGACCAGGCCCAGCTGTTTGTGAGCTTCCACCGCGCGAGCAATGTGGGGCCGATTGCCGGCACCGGCCTGGGCCTGTCGATTGTCAAAGAAGCGGTGACCTGCCACCTGGGCCAGATCGCGGTGCACAGCACCCTGGGCCAGGGCAGCACCTTCACCGTCACCCTGCCTACCCGCCGCTGCGCGGCCGAGGACTAGTCCATGAAAATCCTGATCGCCGAAGACGAACCCTCGCTGCGCGAGAACCTGCAGTGGATGCTGGAACTGGAGGGCTACGAGGTGATGGCCGCGCGCAATGGTGCCGATGCCTATGCGCAGGCCCAGGCCAACCGGCCCGACCTGGTGCTGACCGATGTGATGATGCCCGAGATGGATGGCTTTGGCCTGGTGCGCGCGCTGCGCGAAGACGCACGCACCGCCACCATTCCCATCATCATGCTGACCGCCAAGGCCGACCGCGCGGACGTGCGCGCGGGCATGAACATCGGCGCCGACGACTACCTGACCAAACCCTGCCGGCGCGACGAGCTACTAGAGGCCGTGCAGGCCCGGCTGCAGCGCAGCAGCAGCCTAGAGGAAGCCGCCCAGCGCCTGCAGACCGAAACCCGCTACGCCATGCAGATCGACTCGCTCACGGCGCTGCCGGGGCGTGACCTGTTTGAGCAGCAACTGACCACTGCGCTGGAGCACCAAAGCAACGTGGCCCTGTTGTGCCTGGGGCTGGATGGGTTTGCCAAGATCAACGAATCGCTGGGCACTGGTGTGGGCGATATGGTGCTGCGCGAAGTCGGCAAGCGCCTGAACCTGTATTCCGCGGAATGGCCACAACCCACGGTGCACGATGGCGTGGGCCGCATCGGTGGCGACCAGTTTGCGCTGTGCATGGGTGGCATGGCCGACGAAGCCGCGCTGGACCAGCGCGCCACCGAACTGCTGCGCCGCCTGGCCCTGCCCTACCAGGTGAGTGGCCACACGCTGTACCTCACAGCCTGCGCGGGCGCCAGCCTGTACCCCGGCCAATCCGACAGCGCGCACGCGCTGCTGCTCAATGCCGAATCGGCCCTGCACCACGCCAAGCCCAATGGCCCGGGCACCTACCTGTACTTCGACGCGGCCATGAACCGCCAGGCCGCGCGCAGCCTGCAGATCCACAACGAGCTGCACCACGCCATGGGCCTGGGTGCGCTGCAGGTGTACTACCAGCCCCAGATCCGCATTGCCACCGGCGCCGTGGTGGGCTTTGAGGCGCTGCTGCGCTGGCAGCACCCCACGCTGGGATGGATCTCGCCAGCCGAGTTCATCCCCGTGGCGGAACAGAGCGGCATCATTGTGCAAATCGGCCAGTGGGTGATGCACACCGCGGCCACACAGGCCGCGCAGTGGCTGGCCCAGGGCCACAGCGGTTTTCGGATGGCGGTGAATTTGTCGGCGCGCCAGTTTGCCGCCAAGGATCTGCCCAAGCTCGTAGCCCAGGTGCTACAAGACACCGGCCTGCCATCCGAAGTGCTGGAGCTGGAAGTGACTGAAAGCATGGCACTGCAGAGCGTGGCCTCCACCCTGAGCACGCTGCACGCCTGCAAGGCGTTGGGCGTGAAGCTGGCGATGGACGACTTTGGCACCGGCTATTCCAGCCTGGCCTACCTCAAGCAGTACCCGCTGGACGCGCTAAAAATCGACCAGGCCTTTGTGCGCAACATCACGCAGGACCCCGGTGATGCTGCCATCACCCGCGCCATCGTGGCCATGGCGCACAGCTTTGGCATGACCGTGATTGCGGAGGGCGTGGAAACTGTGGAGCAGCTGGAGTTTTTGCGCGGCCTGCAGTGCGAGGAATTTCAAGGGTATCTGTTCAGCAAGCCGGTGCCGGCGGATGAGGCGGTGAAGTGTTTTGCGGGGTACCGGGGGTAGGTTTTTTAACACCCACTTTCTTTGAACACCCACTCCCCCAGCCCCTCGCCCCGTCGGCGAGGGGAGCTTTTAACAGCCATATTTGGTGGCTGCGCTCCGAATACGGAACTAATTCAGAGAGGTTTCCACCGCGACTTCTCACCACAGCCAATGTGAACGGTTGTGGAACTTCGAGCGCGTAGGCGCGGAGCCACTGGCGGGCGAAGCCGCCAGCGTTGACCAACCCACTTCTCCGAGGCCCCCCCAACGCAGGCGCGGGCCGTGGTGTGCCGATACAGATCTAAAGCATCGCCAGTAGCCGCGCAGCCGGTGCGATACAACAAGATATGGCTGTTAAGGCTCCCCTCGCCGACGGGGCGAGGGGTTGGGGGAGTGGGTGTTAAAAAAGTGGGTGTAAAAAAGTCAGGCCGCCCATGTCACCCAGCCGGTCCAAGCAGTCACCAACACCACCACCCCAAACACGATGCGGTAGTAGGCGAAGCCCACAAAGCTGTGGGTGGAGATGAACTTCAGCAGCCAGCGCACGCACAGCCAGGCACTGAGGAACGAAGTGACCAGGCCCACGACGAACAGCGGCGTATCGCTCAGCGCCAGCAGTGCACGCTCTTTGTACAGGCTGTAGACGCCCGCGCCAATCAGGGTGGGAATGGCCAGGAAGAACGAGAAGTCGGTGGCTGCCTTGCGCGACAGGCCCAGCAGCATGCCGCCGATGATGGTGGCACCGCTGCGGCTGGTGCCGGGCACCATGGCCAGGCACTGCACCAGGCCTACCTTCAGCGCGTCCAGCGCGCTCATGTCGTCCACGTTGTGCACGCGCACTGCGGTGCCGCCCGCGGCCTGCCGGCGCTCTGCCCAGAGGATGATGAAGCCGCCCACGATGAAGGTGGTGGCCACCACGGCAGGGGTGAACAGATGCTCTTTGATGGCCTTGCCAAACAGCAGACCCAGCACCACGGCGGGCAGAAAGCCGATGAACACGTTGAGCGCAAAACGCTGCGCCTGCTTCTGGTTGGGCAGGGCCACCAGCGTGTCGCGAATTTTTTGCCAGTAGACCAGGATGACGGCAAAGATGGCGCCGGTCTGGATGGCGATGTCAAACACCTTGGCCTTGTCGTCGTCAAAACCCAGCAGCGAACCCGCCAGGATCAAATGCCCCGTGCTCGAAATCGGCAAAAACTCCGTCAGCCCCTCGACCACGCCCATGATGGCGGCCTTGATCAGCAATGCAATGTCCAAAACGTTCTCTCCCGGTTTAACAACAAAATAGGCCTCTAGCCCCCGTATTATCTGCGCGAGCAGCTCACTTATTCATAGCGAAGCGCTTGAATCGGTAACAGTTTGGAAGCGCGCCGCGCCGGGTAGTAGCCGAAGAACACGCCCACAAACCCCGAAAAGCCCACCGCCAGCAGCACCGCCCACAAGCTCAGCGACACCTGCCACCCGGCAAACCGCCCCACGCCCCAGGTAGACGCCGCACCCAGCGCCACGCCAATCGCACCGCCCAGCACACTCAGCGTCACCGCTTCTATCAAGAACTGCGCCAGGATGTCGCGCCCGCGCGCGCCCACCGCCATGCGCAGCCCGATCTCCCGCGTGCGCTCGGTCACGCTGACCAGCATGATGTTCATGATGCCAATGCCGCCAATGACGAGGCTGATGCCCGCCACCGCGGCCAGCAGCAGCGTCATCACACGGCTGGACTCTTCCTGCGCCTGCAAAATTTCCGTCAGGTTGCGCACCACAAAGGGATCATCACCGCCCTCCTGCACCTTGAAGCGCTGGCGCAGCAGGTCCTTGATGCTGTCTTCCACGGGTTTCATGTCCTGGCCTTCGCGCACCTTCACGCTGATGGCACCCACGCGCTTCAAGCGGCTGGTGGCGTCGCCGCCCCAGATGCGGTTGCGTAGCGTGCCCAGCGGGATCATCACCACGTCGTCCTGGTCCTGCCCCATGGAGTTCTGACCCTTGGGCGCCAGCACGCCAATTACGGTGATGGGGATATTGCGCACCCGCATCACCTGCTCCACCGGGTCCTGCTCGCCAAACAGCTCGCGCGCCACGGTCGCGCCTATCCAGGCCACCTTGGCCGAGCCCGACAGCTCGGCCGCGTCAAACAATCGCCCACTGGCCAGCGGCCAGTCGCGCGCTTCCAGGTAGTCGTTGTTCAC
Organism: Rhodoferax sp. P1_F3; assembly: GCF_056405715.1. Taxonomy (NCBI): domain Bacteria; kingdom Pseudomonadati; phylum Pseudomonadota; class Betaproteobacteria; order Burkholderiales; family Comamonadaceae; genus Rhodoferax; species Rhodoferax sp. P1_F3. The sequence continues at coordinate 22,300 of NZ_JBFUBO010000013.1, forward strand.
GCCTACGATGCTGCTGCCCCAGTTGCTATTGCCAAACACCAGCTGCCCGCTGGTGCGCGACGTGGGTGCGGCCACCTGCACCTCGGGAATCTCCAGCGCAATAGCCAGCGCATCTTCCTCGGTGAGGCGCTGGCGGGTTTGTGCGCCCAAGCGCACCCCGGCCTGCGACACACCGCCGGGCAGCACCAGCATGATGTTGGAGCCCAGCCCCTTCATCTGCTCCTGCACGCGGTTGGTCGCGCCTTGGCCCACCGCCACCATGGTGATGACGGCGGCCACACCAATGATGATGCCCAGCATGGTCAGAATGCTGCGCAGCGTGTTGGCCGAGAGAGAACGCAGCGCGCTGCGCAGGGCGGCAAAAAGATTCATAGCGGCTTGGCCTCCACCGCTGCGGCGCGTGCGGGTTGTGGCACGTCTTCCACCATCAGCCCATCCTTGAACACCAGCCGGCGCCGCGCCCAGGCAGCAATGTCGGCCTCGTGCGTGACCAGCACCACCGTCATGCCCTGGTGGTTCAGGTCGGTCAGCAGCTGCATGATGTCTTCGCTGGTGTGCGAGTCGAGTGCGCCCGTGGGTTCGTCGGCCAATATGAGTTGCGGGTTGTTCACCAGCGCGCGTGCAATGGCCACGCGCTGCTGCTGCCCACCCGACAGCTCGGCGGGCGTGTGGTTGCTGCGCTGACCCAGGCCCACGCGCTCCAGCGCGGCGCGGGCGCGCTGCTGGCGCTGGGCCGCGGGCACGCCCGCGTAGACCATGGGCAGCTCCACGTTCTCCAGCGCACTAGTGCGCGGCAGCAGGTTGAACTGCTGGAACACAAAGCCGATGCGCCGGTTGCGGATGCTGGCCAGCGCGTCGGCCGTCATGGCCTGCACGGCCTCGCCCGCCAGGTAGTAGGTGCCGGTACTGGGCTGGTCCAGGCAGCCCAGGATGTTCATGAGCGTGGACTTGCCCGAGCCCGAGGCGCCCATGATGGCCACCATCTCGCCCTCGGCAATGTCCAGCGACATACCGCGCAACGCGTGCACCGTCTGGTCACCCATGGTGTAGGTCTTAGTGAGTTCGCGCGCGGCAATCAGCGCGGTGGCAGTGGTCATGCGCCGTGCCTCAGAACGGAGGGCGCGGGCCGGGGCCCTTGGCACCGGCCGCGGCCTGTGCCTTGATGCCGATGATGACCTCGGCGCCTTCTTTCAGTTCGCCGTTGGCGGCATTGGGGCCCAGCAGCAGCTCGGTGCTGCTGCCGTCCGACACGCCCAGGCGCACATTCAGCGCCTTGGGCTGACCTTGTTCGTCCAGCACATAGACACGGCCGCGGGTGGAGGTGCGGCCTGCACTCTCGGCCACTAGCGTGCCGTAGCGGGTCTTCTGCTCCGGTGTCAGCACCTCGCCAATGCGGGCGCGGATGTCGGCCATCAGGCGGTCACGCGCCTTGGGGCGTTCCTCGGCCGGCAGGTCGCGCAGCGCTCCAAATTTGGGCCGTGTCTCGGCGTAGATGGCGTCCACACGCGTGGTTTGTTCTTCGTTGAGCTTGAGCTCAGTCACCAGCCGGTTGCGGAATTCGGTGCCAGGGCCACCCGCGGGGCGGCCACCGGCCGGGGCCTCGGCGGCGGGTGCACTTGCAGCCGCCGCGGGGGCAGATGCCGCACCTTGCGGCGCCGCGGGCGCCTCCACCCCGGCAATGCGCATGCGCAGCGCGGCGTTGGGCACCCTGAGCACGCTCTCGCGCTGGTCGGTCACCACGCGCACATTGGCCGTCATGCCCGGCAGCAGCTTGCCGCCCACATTCGAAAACCCGACGATGGCCACATAGGTCACCACATTGGCCACATTGGTGGCAGCCTTGCGCACCTGGCGAATCTCGCCGTCAAAGGTCTGGCCGGGGAAGGCATCCACCGTGAAGCTGGCCTTTTGCCCCGTCTTCAGGCGGCCCACATCGCTCTCGTCAATAGCCGCCTCCACCTGCATGTCCGACAGGTTTTGCGCAATCACAAACAGCTCGGGCGCCTGCAGGCTGCTGGCCACGGTCTGGCCACGCTCGATGGCGCGCTTGATGACGATGCCGTTCACCGGCGAGGTGATGCGCGTGCGTGCCAGGTCAATGCGGGCCTGGGCCAGCGCGGCGTCGCGCTGCGCCACATTGGCCTGGGCGGTCTTCACCTGCGCTTGGGCCACGCCCACCTGGGCTTGCACGGCCTTCAGCGCCTCGGTGCTGGTATTGACTAAAGCGTTGGACTTATCGGACTCGCTCTGGGCGACGAAGCCCTTGCCCACCAGCATCAGGTTGCGTTCGTGCGTGCGCTTCGCTTCATCCAGGTCCACCTGGGCGCGCGACACCTGGGTCTGCGCGGCCAGGGCATTGGCCTGGGCGGTGAGCACTGCGGCGCGGGATGCGTCCACATCGGCCTGGGCCGAGCGCACGCGGTATTCAAAGGTCTCGGGATCGATCTGGGCCAGCAGCTGGCCAGCCTTTACCTCGGTGTTGAAGTCCACCAGCAGGTCGCGGATCTGCCCGCTGACCTGGGTACCCACACTCACCTGCGACACCGGACTGACCGCGCCGCTGGCCGCCACCGTGGCCTGCAGGCTGCCGCGTGCGATCGGTGCGGTGCGGTACTCCACCTTGCTGGCATTGCCCTGCTGCACCCACCACCAGCCGCCGCCCGCCAGGGCAACCGCCAACACGGCGCCCGTTGCTATCAGTTGTCTTTTCATGCCCCGATTCTAGGAAGCTGCGGTGACGGCCACGCCACGTGGCTGCATTTCGCGCCGCCCAAACCGCATTTCGTCGCAAACCGCTGGGCATGGCGGAGGGCCATCGGCACAGTCGCTCCAGTCTTCACTCGCCACCGCATTGAAAGGGAACACACCATGGCACAGCACATCTTCTCTGGCACCCCCACCTGGGTCTGGTTTCTTCTGGTCGCACTGGCCTGGCTGGGCCTGCGCCAGACCCTGACCCAAACCGCCTCCCTGCGTCGCGTCACCCTGATGCCGCTGGCCTTGGTGGCTCTGTCCCTGTATGGCACGGTCACCGTGTTTGGCGACCAGCCCCTGGCGCTGCTGGTCTGGGCCAAGGCCGCAGCGGTGGCCACTTTGCTGGTGCTGCGCCGCCCCGTGGCCCCCAACACCCGGTTTGACCTGGCCAGCCAGACCTTCACCCTGCCCGGCACCTGGGCCCCACTGGCGCTGATGATGACCATCTTCTGCACCAAGTACGCGGTGGGCATCACCAACGCCATCAACCCCAGCCTGCTACACAGCACCACCATAGCCCTGGTGGTGAGCACCCTCTACGGCGTGTGCAGCGGCGTGCTGATCGGCCGGGCTCTGCGCCTGTGGCGTTTGGCCGGTGCCACCGATGCCGCCTGGCACGGCCAGGCCGCTGCCGTGTAAACACCACCAACCTTCTAGAATGCGAGCCACTATGTCCACCCCCCTGAGCCCTGAAGAGATAGACCGCCTGGCGCGCAAGCGCGCGGGTGCCAAGCTGGGCTGGTACATCCACGCCACGATGTACGTGTTGGTCAACCTGCTGATCTTCTCCATGTCGCAGTACGCGTTTGGCACGCGCCCTTGGTCGCTGGGCCCGCTGCTGGGTTGGGGCATAGGGCTGGTGTTGCACGGCATCTCGGTGTTTGTGCTGGGCCGCGGTAGCGGCCTGCGCGAACGCATGGTGCAGCGCGAACGCGAGCGCATCGAGCGCGCCCAGAGCGGGCGCTGACGCCACCATGCGCCTGGACTGGATCAACAAGCTGCAGCACCTGCTGCAGACCTGGGCCTTCAGCCTGGCCATTGCCACCCTGCAGTACGCGTTCCAGCCCGAGAAACCCTACGTGCCACTGGTGGCGTATTCGCTAGCCATTGGCACGTTCATCTGGGCCATCATCGACCTGGGGCGGCATTTCTTCCCCTCGGCGGCTGAGACCGGTTGGCCTACCGGACTGTCGGGCATGGCCCTGGTGGTGGTGGGCATTGTGGCGGGCTACTTCATTGGCAACCTGCTGGCCGACACCCTGTGCCGCACCTTTGGCTGGTATGCCGGCTACCCCATCCCCGATCGCGCCATCGACCTGCGCAACAGCATCCTGATCACGCTCACCGCTGGTTCGGCGGGCACCTATTACTTCTACACCCTGAACAAGGCCGCCTACCTGGAGCGCAAGATGACCGAGGCGCGCCACCTGGCGGCCGAAGCCCGGCTCAAGCTGCTGGAAACCCAGCTGGAGCCGCACATGCTGTTCAACACCCTGGCTAACCTGCGCGCCCTGATTGGCGTGGACCCGGTGCGCGCCCAGACCATGCTGGACCACATGATTGCCTACCTGCGGGCCACGCTGAGCGCCTCACGCGCCAGCGGACACGACGTTCAGCACACCCTGACCGACGAGTTTGCCCGCCTGCAGGATTACCTGGAGCTCATGAAGATCCGCATGGGGCCGCGCCTGCAGTTCACGCTGGAGTTGCCCGACGCGCTGCGCACCCAGCCCGTACCGCCGCTGCTGCTGCAGCCGCTGGTGGAAAACAGCATCCAGCACGGGCTGGAGCCCAAGGTGGAAGGCGGCAGCATCGCCATCCGCGCCGCCCAAGAAGGCGGGCTGCTCTGCCTGGAGGTGACCGACACCGGCCTGGGCGCGCGCGAGGTGCTGCAGTCCCGGCCCGGCCACGGCTTTGGCCTGCAGCAGGTGCGCGACCGCCTGCTGACCACCTTTGACGCGCTAGGCACTATGGAATTGATAGCTGCTCCCGCAGGTGGAACGCGGGCTCGCATCACTTTTCCCATCAAAGCATGAGCCAGGCCACCGCGCTGATTGCCGAAGACGAGCCACTGCTGGCCCAGGCCCTGCAGGCCGAGCTGGCACGCGCCTGGCCCGAACTGCAGGTGCTCAAGACAGTGGGCGATGGCATGTCGGCGGTGGAAGCCGCACTGGCGCTGCAGCCCGACGTGCTGTTCTTTGACATCCGGATGCCCGGCCAGAGCGGCCTAGAGGCGGCGGCCGAGCTGGCGGACGCCTGGCCCTGCGGCGCCGATGCCAAGCCCTTTCCCGCGCTGGTGTTTGTCACCGCCTATGACCAGTACGCGGTGCAGGCATTTGAAGCCCAGGCGGTGGACTATGTACTCAAGCCCGTGCAGGCTGCCCGGCTGCAGAAAACAGTGTCAAAACTGCAGCTAGCCCTTGCCAAACCTGCGCTAGCTGCTATCAATTCAGCAGCAAACCTGGATACCACCCTGGCCCAGTTGCGCGGCTTGCTGGCACGCGAGGCGGAGGCCAGCGCCCCCGCGTCGTCCACGCCGCTGCGCGTGCTGCAGGCCAGCGTGGGCAGCAGCATCCGCATGGTGCCGCTGGACGAGGTAGTGTTCATCGAAGCCGCCGACAAGTACCTGCGCGTACTGACCGCCAGCCACGAGTACCTGCTGCGCACCCCGCTCAAGGAGCTGATGCCGCAACTGGACGAGCAGGTGTTCTGGCAAATCCACCGCGGCACCGTGGTGCGGGCCCAGGCCATCGACACCGTCACCCGTGACGAGGCGGGCCGCCTGGCCTTAACCTTGCACCGCAGAGGCGAAAAACTCGCTGTCAGCCGGCTCTACGCCCATCGCTTCAAAGCGATGTAGGCACCAATCCATGCAAATTACGCATGGATTTGAAGTGAATGAACATACACCGCTACGGGTAAACCACGGGGACTTGGCATATCGGTTGCTTAGGCTTGCTCCCTACAATCGGCCCCTTGTCCTACCAGGAACCCATCATATGAACCTGAATCTCTCGCGCCGCAGCGTTGTACGCCTGTTGGCCTTGTCTGCCGTTCTCACCTCGGCCCTGTTGCAGGGCTGCGACTCGACCCCATCAGTCATCAAGATTGGTGTGGCACAGCCCCTCACCGGCAACCTGGCTGCGTTGGGCCAGGATTTGCTCAACGGTGTGAACATGGCCGTGGAAGAAATCAATAAGGAAGGCTACAAGGTCAAGGGCAAGTCCGTGACCTTTGAAGTAGTGGCCGTGGACGACCGCGCCAACGCCGACACCGGGAAGGAAGTGGCCCAGCAGCTGGTGGACGCCGGTGTGGTGGCCGTGATTGGCCACCTGAACTCGGGCGTGAGCATTGCCGCCGCCCCCATCTACGCGGCCAAGAGCATTGCCGAACTCTGCATTTGCACCAACCCCAAATTCACGCAACTGGGCTTTGACACCACCTTCCGGCTGGTTGGCAATGACAATTTGCAGGCCAAGGCCATTGGCAGCTACTCGGCCTCGCAGTTCCGCGGTACCAAGGTGGCGCTGCTAGACGACGGCACCCCCTACGGCAAGGATCTGGCCGCTGGTGCGGGCGTACAGCTCAAGGCTGCCAAGAAAGAAATCGTGCTGCAGCAGTCGTTTGACGACAAGACCACCAAATTCGAAGAAACCGCCGCCAAGATCAAGAGCGCGGGTGTGGAAATCGTCGTGTCCACCCTGAACGACTTCCAGGTCCTGGCGCTGCTTGAAGCGCTCAAGGCCATCAGCTACACCGATATTCGGGTGCTGGGTGGCGACACCATCAAAACGACGCTGATGCTCAAAGGCACCGGCATCGTCAGCGGCCTGTATGCCACCTCTCCCAGCCTGGAAGCGCGAGAATTCACCGCCGGTGGCGCCTTCCTGGACAAGTACCGCGCCAAATACAAAATCGATCCCGCCTACGCCGGCCACTACACCTACGACGCCATGTACGTGCTGGCTGCCGCCATTCGCCGTGCCGAATCCGCCAAGCCCAAGGACATCGTGACCGCGCTGCGCAAGATTGACGGCTACGCGCCCGTGACCGGCTCCATGAAATGGGATGCCCAGGGCGAGCAGCGCTACGGCGTGATTGGGGTGTACAGTGCCAGTGGCGGCCTGTGGGAATCCCAGATGCGCTCGGATTCCTGGTAAGGCCCTCGTCCCGAGGAGACACGGCATGACGATTCGCTACACCACAGTGCCCAACACCTTGCCAGAGAGCAAGATGCGCCTGTACCCCACCAAGGTGATCAACATCATCGGCGGGCCGGGTAGCGACAAGTCGCTGTTCTCCTCCGCCATCATCCTGTTCCTGAACCTGCACCACAAGACGGTGGAGACCATCCCCGACTACGCCAAGTCGCTGGTCTGGCAGCAAAACTTTGAAGTACTGAAGAACCAGTACTTCATTGCACAGCGCCAATACGAGATGCTGAACCTGCTGGACGGGCAGGTGCAGTACCTCATCACCGAATGCTCGTTGCCCCAGGTGCTGTACTACAACGAACACTACCCCGAGAACATCTGCGACATCGCCAAAACCCGCGCGCAGATTCTGGAGTGGTACAAGCAGCACAACAACATCAACATCCTGGTGGAGCGCGGCGACAAGAAATACGTGCACACCGGCCGTTTTCAGGATGAAGAGCAGGCCCGCCACGTAGACCGCGGCCTGCGCGCCACCCTGATTCATGAGGGTTTTCCATTCACGGCCCTGCAGCCGGACGTGGCAACCATCAATGCCTTTGCCCAAACATTGCTCGAATAAGCGCGCACTACGCGCGTGCACATAAGAAGGAGAAGCACCAAATCAAGACGCCTGCCCAGGCGCGATTCCCGTTTCTGGGAGTAATGCAATTCATGTCTCATTAGAGATTTGAATAGTAGGCTCGTATCAGTGAAAGCCTTATGCCCATGGCACAGGACTTGCGCTAATGTTCGCCCCGGTGAGAAATTTATTCACACTTTTTTAATTTGGAGTTTCTATGAAGTTGAAAATCGTTGCAGCCGCAGCTATCGCTCTGTCTACTGGTCTGGCATTCGCTCAAAACGCGGTTGTCACCATTGCCCACGTTGGTCCTACCAGCGGTGCGATTGCCCACTTGGGTAAGGACAACGAAAACGGCGCCATCCTGGCCGTGGAAGAACTCAACGCTGCTGGCGTGACCATTGGCGGCAAAAAAGTCACCATCAAGCTGATGACTGAAGATGACGCTGCTGATCCCAAGCAAGGCACTGCAGTTGCTCAAAAGCTGGCTGATGCCAAGGTTTCTGGCGTGATCGGTCACCTGAACTCCGGTACCACCATCCCCGCTTCCAGCATCTACTCCGAAGCCGGTATCCCCCAAATCTCCCCCTCCGCTACCAACCCCAAGTACACCCGCCAAGGCTTCAAGACAGCCTTCCGTCTGGTGGCTGATGACACCCAACTGGGTGGCACACTGGGCAAGTACGCTGTGAAAGAACTGAAGGGCAAAGCCATCGCCGTGATCGACGACCGTACTGCGTACGGCCAAGGCGTTGCACAAGAGTTTGCCAAGGCTGTTGAAGCCGCCGGCGGCACTGTGGTTGCCAAGGAATTCACGACCGACAAGGCCACTGACTTCTCCGCTATCCTGACCACCATCAAGGGCAAGAAAGCTGACGTCGTGTTCTTCGGCGGTATGGACGCCGTTGCCGGCCCCATGCTGCGTCAAATGAAGTCCCTGGGCATCAACGCCAAGTTCATGGGCGGCGACGGCATCTGCTCCACCGAACTGGTGAAGCTGGGTGGCGACGCGATTGCTGACAACCAAGTCTACTGCGCTGAAGCCGGTGGCGTGGAAGGTCAACAAAAGGTCGGCATGGAAGCCTTCAAGACCAAGTTCAAGGCCAAGTTCGGCTCTGAAGTTCAAGTGTACGCACCCTACGTGTACGACGGCGTGAAGGTCATGGTTGCTGCCATGGTCAAGGCCGGTTCTTCTGACCCCGCCAAGTACCTGCCCGTGTTGGCAGCTACCAAAGACTTCAAGGGCGTGACAGGCAACATCTCCTTTGATGCCAAGGGCGACATCCTGAACGGCGCTTTGACTCTGAAGACCATCAAGGGCGGCAAGCTGACCGACCTGGCCGTGATTCGTTAATCATCGCAAGTCTCCGGGCAACGCAAGTTGCCCAGAAACGAAAAAGCGCACTGCCTGCAGTGCGCTTTTTTTATGCCCGCTTGTTTTCAGCTGCGTGGTTGCAAGCCCGCCGGCACATAGCGCGCCAGCCGCGCCGCAATGGCCACCTCGTGCCGCTGCCACCACACCCCCAGCGCCACCACGCCCAGCCCCAACAACGTGAGCGCCAGCGGGAACAGCAGGCTGTCGCGGAATACCTGGTGCGACAGGTAGCCCAGGTACAGCGCCACACCCAGCGCGCCAAACACCGTGAACACACGCCGCCCAATGGCCGCACCCAGCAGCACCATCAGCACGTTGATCAGCGCGTACACCGCCTTGCCCCACGGCGAGCCCGAATCGCTCAGGCTCAGGCCGCTCCAGAACATGGTGGTGCCAAAGATGTAGAGCCAAAAGGCAAAGTCCTGCCGCCATTCCGCCGTGCGGGACAGGCGGCTGCGCACATCCACCCACAGGGCCAACGCCACGGTGCCTATGCCAAACACCAGCGACACATCGCGCGTGAACTCCCACTCCCAGCCGTGGTCCGTCAGCAGCGCATTGGCCATGTCCATGCTCATGTACCAGAGCGTGACCGCCAGCGGCATCACCATGAACGGCAGGCGATAGCGCCACAGCATCACCACGCCCGCGGCCAACGTGACAAATTCCAGCGTGAGCCAGCGCCAGTCAATGCGCGTGTGGTAACTGGAGAACGAATCTGGCCCGCCCGGCGGCCACTGCCCGGCCACGCTCTGTGCGCTCCAGGCCACCAGCGACACCAGACACACCGCCAGCGTGGCCAGCAGCCCCGCGGGTACGAACAAGCCACGCGCCTTGAAATGGTCTGCCACCTTCAGGCAGGCAATCAGGTACGCCAGGCCAATGCCCAGCAGCGCCACCGGCCCCACCGCCTGAAAGCCCAGCGTCATGAACAAGCTCATGGCGCCTATGGCCACCAGGCCGCCAAAGTAATACAGCACATTCACAAAGCCAAACGCCGGGCCCGCTGCCGGCGCGGCGGTGCGCTCCAGCGGCTGGGTGCTGTGGGTCATGGCGTCGCGGCTCCAGCGCCGCCACAGGGTGTCGACCTGGGTTTGGGTCAGCAGGCCATCGCGCTCCGCGTCCCGCAGGTCTTGGTAACGCAGCTCGATTACCAGATTGGTGGTGTCGGTGAAGTCTTTGATGTGCATGGTGCATACCTGCTGTGGTTTTGCGCATATGTACCACAGCCAGCCTCCTAGAATCCGCCCATGCAAAACCTTATGCCTGCGGCAAGCGCTTCTGCGCTGCCCGCCATCCTGGACCAGATCCATACCGACGCCCAGGCCCTGTTCGGCCAGGGCCGGGTGGCCAGCTACATTCCCGCGCTGGCCGAAGTGCCGCCACGGCAGTTTGGCATCGCGGTGGCGCTGGTAGATGGCAGCACCTTCAGCGTGGGCGATGCACACACTTCTTTCTCGCTGCAAAGCATCACCAAGCTGTTTGCCTTTGTGCTGGCGCTGAAAAGCGTGGGCGATGAACTCTGGCAGCGCGTGGGGCGCGAGCCGTCGGGCGCGGCATTCAACTCCATGGTGCAGCTGGAGACCGAAAAAGGCATTCCGCGCAACCCGTTCATCAATGCGGGCGCCCTGGTCATCACCGACATCTTGACCACCCGCTACGCCCACCTGGACTACGCGCTGTTAGGCGCCCTGCGCCGCCTGACCGACGATCCCGAGCTGAGCTGGAACGCGCGCATCGCCAGGTCCGAGCGCGACACCGCGCACCGCAATATGGCCATGGCCTATTTCATGAAAAGCTACGGCAACTTTGTGAACGACCCCGAGCTGGTGCTGGACAACTACTGCCGCCAGTGCGCCACCGAAATGAGCTGCGCCCAGTTGGCCCAGGCCACCATGTTTTTGGCCAACAACGGCCGCGACCTGCGCCGCGATGGCAGCCCCGACGAACAGTTTCTGGCCGCCGACGACGCCCGCCGCGTGAACGCCCTGATGCTGACCTGCGGTGCCTACGACGCCGCAGGCGACTTTGCCTACCGCATAGGCCTACCGGTCAAAACCGGGGTGGGCGGCGGCATTGTGGCCATTGCGCCCGGCATTGGCACCGTGGCCGTGTGGGCGCCCGAGCTGGACACCAAAGGCAACTCGGTGCTGGGCGCGTTTGCGCTGGAACAGCTGGTGCTGCGCACCGGCTGGAACCACGGCCAGGCCTGAAAATACCCGCCAAAAAAAACGTGCATTGCGCCGCAGATTGGTGCAAGCTGTGGGCATAAAAAATGACGCTTGCAATAACGTTGTTGGAGACACGCCATGTCCACCGATTCACCCCAATCCCGCTGGGCCCTAGGCATTGGCCATGCCTTGGCCTTACTGGCCGCAGCCTGCGCTGCCGCCTTGCTGACCCCGTCCGCGTGGGCGGGCAAATTCACTGTCGTTTACTCGCGCGAAATCCCCGAGGCCGATAGCCGCCTGGAATACCCCGTGCGCCTGCTGGAGCTGGCGCTGAAAAAATCGGGGGTGGAATACGAGATGCGCTCCTACCCCCGCGCCATGCCGCAGGGCGCTGCACTCGGCCGCCTGGCCACGGGCTCGGGCATCAACGTGGTGTGGAGCATGACCTCCAAAGACCGCGAAGAGCAGCTGCTACCCATCCGCATCCCCATCGACAAAGGCCTGTTTGGCTACCGCATTGCGTTTGTGCGGGAGCAAAACCGGGGCGTCATCTCGGGTGTGAAAGGGGTAGACGACCTGCGCGCGTTTGCAGCCGGCCAGGGCCACGACTGGCCCGACACCGAGATCCTGCGGGGCAACGGCCTGAAGGTGATCACCAGCACCGCGTATGAGGGCCTGTTCGCGATGCTGCAGGCCGGGCGGTTTGACTACTTCCCGCGCTCCGCGCTGGAAATATGGGACGAAACCGACAAGGCCAGCAAACAGCAGTTGGTGGTGGAAGACAAGCTGGTGCTGCACTACCCCACCGCCATCTACTTCTTTGTGAACAAGCAGGACATTGCGCTGGCCCAGGTGATAGAGACCGGGCTGAACCGCGCCATTGCCGATGGCAGCTTTGACGCCCTGTTTTACGAGCGCTTTGGCGAGGTCATTAAGCGCTGCAACCTGCGCGGCCGCACATCTATTGCACTGAACAACCCGCTGCTGCCGCCCGACACGCCCCTGGCCCGCAAAGCCCTGTGGCTGGACATCAGCGCGCTGCCGAAGTAGCCCACTCCAGCCGGTTGCGGCCATTGGCCTTGGCTGCGTACACCGCGCGGTCGGCGTTGCGAATGTTTTCTTTCGCGTCCAGCCCCGCATCCAGCATGGTCACGCCGGCCGAGCAGGTGTAGCCAAAGCCCGGCACATCGGGCAGCGGCTCGGCGGTGCGCACCATCTCCAGCACGCGGTTCACGATATGGGTGAGCGCCGCCGCATCGCTGTTGGGGAACAGCAGCATGAACTCCTCGCCCCCCAGGCGGCCAAAGCCGTCCTCGCGGCGCAGCGTGCTGGCCACCAGCCGGGCAAAGTGCGTCAGCACCAGGTCACCCGCGTGGTGGCCGTGGGTGTCGTTCACGCGCTTGAAGTGGTCCAGGTCCAGCATCACCACGCCGCAGGGCTGGCCTGCCATGCGCAGCTGCTCCAGCCGCAGATCCAGCTGCTGCAATATGTGGGCGCGGTTGCTGATACCGGTGAGCGCATCGGTTTGCGCCGCACGCAGCGCCCCGTCGCGCGCCTGGCGCAGCGCGCGCTCGCCGGCGCGCATGGTGCTGATGTCAAACGCCACGTGCAACCCCCAGCCCCGCTCGTCCACCGTCTCGGTGATATAGAGCCAGCGGCCATCGGTCAGGTCCGCCTCGAACGCGCGAAACGGCAGCTTGCCCCGGCGCGAGCGGGTGGATGTGAGCCAAGCCTCGAAATCATCGGTCTGGATGGCCGCGCCCACGCCCGTGGTGTGGCTCAGGCGCATCAGGTCAGACCACGTCATTGCAACGCAGTCGGTCAGCCCAAAAACGCTGCAAAACGCGGGATTGGCATACCGCACGGTGTCCGTGACGTCAAACAGCGCCACAAACAGCGGCGACTGCTCGTACAAATGCGCCATGTGTTGGGCAATGGCGTTGGAGGCAACGGGGGACGAGGCCATGGGGCGGTGTTTGGAAAAAGAAAGTGCAGTGAAACTGTTGCGCCCAAGTGTATGTGGTGCAGTGCAAATATACGTGGCGTCTAGAATCGTTCTTATGAGCGCCAATACCCCTGCATCCCCTGCCAACACCCCCGAAACGCCCAAAGTCAGCAACTTTTTGCGCCAGATCATCGAAAACGACCTGATTAACGGCACCTACGCCACCCGCCGCTGGGCTGGCAGCCCCGGCGACGCCGCCCACCACGCCGCTGGCCAGCCCGACCCCGCCAAGATCCGCACCCGCTTTCCGCCCGAGCCCAATGGCTACCTGCACATTGGCCACGCCAAGAGCATTTGCATCAACTTTGGCCTGGCGCGCGACTACGGCGGCGTGTGCCACCTGCGCTTTGACGACACCAACCCCGAGAAGGAAGACACGGAGTACGTGAACTCCATCATCGACGCGGTGAAGTGGCTGGGCTTTGACTGGAACGGCGCGCCCGACGCTGCCGCCTACCAGGCCAGCGACTACTTTGGCTTTATGTACCGCGCGGCGGAATATTTGATTGAAGCGGGCCACGCCTATGTGGACGAGCAAACCGTGGAGCAAATGCGCATCAACCGCGGCGACTTTGGCAAGCCCGGTGTGGACAGCCCCTTCCGCGCCCGCACGCCTGCGGAGAACCTGGCGCGCTTTCGTGAAATGCGCGATGGTAAGCATGAAGACGGCAGCATGGTGTTGCGCGCCAAGATAGACATGGCCAGCCCCAACATCAACATGCGCGACCCGGCCATCTACCGCATCCGCCGCGCCACGCACCACAACACGGGCGACACCTGGTGCATCTACCCCATGTACACCTACGCGCACCCCATTGAGGACGCGTTGGAGCAGATCACCCACAGCCTGTGCACGCTGGAGTTTGAAGACCAACGGCCTTTCTACGACTGGGTGCTGGAGCGCCTGTGCGAAGGTGGCCTGCTGGCTGCGCCCGCCCCGCACCAGTATGAGTTTGCCCGCCTGAACCTCACCTATGTGATCACCAGCAAGCGCAAGCTGGCGCAACTGGTGTACGACCACAAGGTCAACGGCTGGGACGATCCGCGCATGCCAACCATCGTCGGCCTGCGCCGCCGCGGCTACACGCCCGAGAGCCTGCAACTGTTTGCCGAACGCATTGGCGTGACCAAGAGCGATAGCTGGATTGACTACAGCACGCTGGAAGGCTGCCTGCGCGAAGACCTGGAAGCCAAGGCCCACCGCGGCATGGCGGTCATCAACCCCGTCAAGCTCATCCTGACCAATTGGGACGAAGTGATGGGCGCCGGCCACCTAGAGCCCTGCACCCAGCCCGCTCTGCCCCACCCGCCAGAGGGAGTCGAATCACCCACGCGCCACTTCACCATCGGCAAAGAAGTGTGGATCGAGCGCGAAGACTTTGAAGAAGTGCCCCCCAAGGGCTACAAGCGTTTGTTCCCCGGCAACAAGGTGCGCCTGAAGGGCGGCTATGTCATCGAATGCACCGGCTGCACCAAAGATGCGAACGGCGTCATCACCGAAGTGCTGGCCACCGTGGTGCCCGACACCAAGAGCGGCACACCGGGCAGCGATTTGGTGAAGGTGAAAGCCGCCATCACCTGGGTCGGTGTGGCCAACGGCGTCAACGCCGAAGTCCGCATGTACGACCGCCTGTTCCTCGATGCGCAGCCCGACGCAGGCGGCAAAGACTTTATTGAGAGCCTGAACCCCAACAGCCTGAAAGTGGTGACCGCGATTGTTGAGCCTTCATTGGCCAACGCCGCACCAGACCAGAAGTTTCAGTTTGAACGGCATGGGTACTTTGTGGCGGATCGCGTGGATCATGTGCAAGGCAGCAAGCCGGTGTTTAACTTGGCGGTGGGGTTGAAGGATTCTTGGGGGAAATGACCTGATCAGTTGTGCTGCTAGCGGTTGAAAAAAAAGATAGGGAGGCCGTCGTGAAAATCCAGTGTCAAGACAGAAACGTCGAATTCATATTTCAAAGTCACTATTTTGAAATTCCCAGATTTCAACGCCCGTATTCTTGGGATCGTGACAATTGGGATGAATTCTGGAATGACGTTTTTCAATCTCAACAGACTGACTACTTCATTGGCTCAGTAGTTACGTTTGCAAAAGGCCAATACAAAGCAATTGTCGACGGACAACAGCGCCTAACGACCATCACGCTACTTCTTGCAACGATCAGGAATTTCTATCGGCAGCACTCGTTTGAAGACCGCGCTTCTGGTGCTCAAAATTTCATAGAGCGTAATAACAAGAACAACGAACCAACTTATGTACTACGAGCAGAAACTTCGTACCCTTATCTCCAAACAGTAATACAAAAATCAGAACCACAAACAAAAATTGCAAAGCTGAGCGAGGAGGAAGCTCTTCTTGAAGCTGCATTCCAGTTTTTCAGCGCAAAAGTTTCAGACGAGCTAGCCCAAATTGAATCGGCATTAACCGGTACCAGCGCCACGAAGAAAATACGCATCAAAAAACGCCTAGATGAACTTCGCGATACGTTGCTGTCATTGAAGCTAATTTATGTCGAATTGGACAATGAGGATGACGCGTATCAAGTATTTGAAACTTTGAATACACGAGGAAAAGACCTAGCCACTGCCGATCTGATTAAAAATCACTTGGCTCGTCTTCTACGAGAGAAAAATTCGAACAGCGACGATGTGAAGGTGCGTTGGTCAGTCATGTCTGACAACATCAAGGCAATCTCGATTGAGGGAATCGATCTTGATGGGTTTCTATATCACTACTGGCTAGCTACGAACACAGTTACCCAAAAGAGAGAAATATTTAAAGCTGTTAGGACGACGATTAAAACGAAACCTGCAGCAAAAAAACTTTTGGATGAGTTGGTTACCTTTTCTGAGGTATATCGCGATTTGCATGAGGTCAACCTCAGAAAATGGAGGACAGACGAACTTGAAATAAAGTCGTCTGTGGAAGCAATCATCAAATTCCGCGTTAGGCATCCACTTCCGCTGATGATGACTGCGCTTCGGAAATACGATGCGAAGACACTGTCAAAAGCAGAAGTATTGAGGATTTTTCAGATTATTGAGATGTTCACTTTTGTAAATACAAGCTTGATGAATGCTCGCTCATCTGGAGGTGTGGCACAAATGTATGCATCACATGCAAAGTCCCTCTCAAGTGTGTCGGAGCTCGTAAGACGGCAAAAAGTCATTTCGGAATTCGCCGACAAATTGGCTTCAAAATTGCCACCAAAAGAAGTATTTCTTGCGAAATTTGAAGGACTCAAATATTCGGACAGCTACAGCTCTCAGAAACGCGACGTGCAATATGTTGTAACCAAGCTTTTCGCGCTTATGTTCCCAGCCGTTGCGATTAACCCTTCCGAAATGTCCATAGAGCATATCGAGCCACAAAGTTCCAAGGCGATGACGGACAGCCAATTTGCATCAATTGGCAATCTATGGTTTTTGAAAACCGCTTTCAACAATGAACTGGGGAATGCCCCAGCTAGCGCCAAGTTAAAAAAGTACAAAGAGAGTCAATTACCGTGTGACGACACGCTCCTGAATGCAGCCGACTGGACTGCTACGGAGATTGAGCGTCGTACGAAGGAGCTTGCTGAAAAATTTTGGTCAGTGCTGGATGAGCGTTTTGGATTGTCAAAACCCAAACCTAAGAGTCAAAAAGTAAAGGCCTTTGCGGCTCCTTAGGAACCAGACTTAGCATCATGCCCAAGCGCGACCAACCCGTCCTCCACTTCTGGTTCGAAGAGCTGACCGCCAAGCAGCACTTCGCCAAGGACGCCGCGCTGGACGAAACCATTCGCGCGCGGTTTGGCGACACGCTGGAAGCGGCGGCGCGGTGTGAGCTGTTTGCATGGCGCACAACGGCTGAGGGGCGGCTGGCGGAGATCATCGTGCTGGACCAGTTCTCGCGCAACGTGTACCGCGACACGCCGCGCACCTTTGCGCAGGACGCGCTGGCGCTGGTGATCCACCGCAATAGTCAAGCGCACACAACTTCGAAAAGCGCAACCGCGAATATCAACTGACCTCTCAAGAAAAAACTGGCAATGGCAAAGTTCTTATCGACCACCGGCACCAACTACCACCTTGAAGAACTGATCAAGGGCGCGTCTGACCGCCTCATATTGATCAGCCCATTCCTCAAGCTCAACGACCGCATGAAGGAGCTTCTAGCAGACAAGAACCGGCTCAAGATAGATGTACGCATCGTCTATGGCAAGAGCGAGTTGCAGCCACAAGAAATTGAGTGGCTGCGTGGCCTGACCTACATCCGCACGAGCTTCTGCAAGAATCTGCACGCAAAGTGCTACATGAATGAAGAGCTGTGCATCATCACCAGCCTGAACCTGTACGAATTCAGCCAGGTGAACAACAATGAAATGGGCATCCTGATCCAACGTAGCGAAGACAGCCAACTCTACAAAGATGCCTACGAAGAGGCGCAACGCATTATTCGTATCAGCGAAGAGGTGCGCATCTCCATGGAGCGCGTCGTTGAAGACCCGATTACATCGGGCACTAACGCTGATGCAAGCGATGAGGCCGAAGCCGCTGGTGACAAACTGCCATCTGGCAAGCTAGCCCAAAAGCTGGGCATGAAAACCCAAGACCTTTTGCAGCGCGCCACAGAGCGAGGCTACTTGGTACTCAACGCCGACAAGCATGTGCTGACGCCGAAGGGCGAAAAAGCGGGTGTAGAGTTCGTGGCAAAGGGACGCTTTGGCCCCTACTTTTTGTGGCCTCAGGAGTTTCACCCTGTGTGATTGAGTCCAATGCCCCGCACTTCAAAAACTCCCCCCCGTGTAGTCATATTCGCTGGCCCCAATGGCGCTGGCAAATCGACACATGCGGACGCCATTCTTGCCGCGCTAAGCATCGATACATTCGTCAACGCGGACTACATTGCGCGCGGTCTGTCCGGGCGCAATACTGACGCAGTGGCGTTTGAGGCGGGTCGCATCATGCTGAAGCGTTTGCATCAGTTGAGCGATGCGGGAGTTGATTTCGCATTTGAGTCCACCCTATCCAGCCGCACGTTTGCCGCGTTTCTTGCAACGCTCAAACAGCAGGGCTACGCAGTGGTTATTTACTACTTTGCGTTGGCAAATGCACAGCTTGCCGTGCGCCGGGTGAAGCTGCGCGTTTCACTAGGCGGACATGATGTACCACCTGACATTGTGCGCAGGCGTTACGGCCGAAGTGTGAGCAACTTCTTTCATCTCTACATGCCATTGGCAGACGAGTGGACAGTGTTCGATAATTCAACTGCTCCCCATGCGCGCCCGGTGGCCGCACAAGTCCAAGGCCAACTCACCGTGACGGAACCCACAACATGGCACAAACTGCAAAAACTCAGCCAAGCAGGCTAACGCCCTCCCCCAAAGCGCTGCAAAAGGCCTTGGTTCAGTCTGCCAAACAGGCTCAACGCCTAGCCGATGCATTTGGCTTGGAAGTGCCTACCCTCAAGCCAAAAACACCTAGCAATACACGCCCAGCCCGCTGATTGATGTGGTCGCCTCCCAATCCATCCTCCACTTCTGGTTCGAAGAGCTAACCGCCAAGCAGCACTTCGTCAAAGACGCCGCGCTGGACGAAACCATCCGCGCGCGGTTTGGCGATACGCTGGAAGCTGCGGCGCGGTGTGAGTTGTTTGCGTGGCGCGCAACGGCCGAGGGGCGGCTGGCGGAGATCATTGTGTTGGACCAATTCTCGCGTAACGTCTACCGCGACACGCCGCGCGCCTTTGCGCAAGACGCGCTGGCGCTGGTATTGGCGCAAGAGCTGGTGGCCAGCGGGCAGGACCGCAGCCTGCCGGTGGCGCAGCGCGTGTTTGCCTACATGCCCTATATGCACAGCGAGTCCGCGCTGGTGCATATGCAAGCCGTAGCGCTGTTCTCGCAGCCGGGCATGGAATACAACCTGGACTTCGAGCTGCGCCACAAAGCCATCATCGACCGCTTCGGCCGCTACCCCCACCGCAACGCCATCCTGGGGCGCAGTTCCAGCGCCGAAGAGCTGGCTTTCCTGATTGAGCCCGGGTCTTCGTTCTAGGTTGTGGCTTGTAGTTGCTACGCTTTTTTTTGTAGCTTCCCGGGTTTTATTGACATGGGCCTCAGGCCTATTCTTCATACAAAGTTCTGTGGCAATCAACTAAAAATATGCCTGCACTTCAGCACTTTGCAATGCGCAGCCTGTTCCTCATCACGTGCCTGATCCTGTCCTCTTGCCAAAAGGCGGAGCTCCGGTACTCTGCCAGTCTGGATCGCGCAGCGTTGATGCTCTTAGCTTTTCCTACGTGGCAGGCAAATGGCCCTGGCTTGGTTCAGCAAGTTGACCTGTCTGCAACGGCCAATGACAAACACAACACGCAGCCGCCTGCAACGCGTGCAGAGATCACGCCCATCTATGTGGTGCGCTTGGACGAAACGCACGCGGCGCTGCTGACCAACACCCGAGCCATTGCCGAAGACATCCAGCGCCCCTACACCTGCCACATGTGCCCTGGATTCGTGGGAGCCTATTTCTTTGAGCACGATGCCAATGGCTGGCGAATGACGGCCAGACAGGATGCGGCAACACAAAGCGGTGTGGAAGGCGACATCGGCACGACCAGCATCGCGAAGCTATCCGACGGCCACTACGCCTTGGCGTCCGAGTGGGGAAGCTGCTGGCAAGGCTATTGCGGAACTTGGCTGGTCGTTCTGGGCTTGGAGCCAGGCAAGGCAGCCCTCTTGTCGCGTGGCATTCCTTTGTCGGCAGAGAATGATGGCGCTCGTGGCGCCTGCAGCGCCCTAGATTCGCCGCCGACAGAGGACGAAAACAAGCACGAATGTTTCGATGTCCGCAGCAAGTGGAAATTTCTGCAAGGTCGTTTGCTGGTCAACTTTGATGGACGCCTGAGCTTGATGCACGGAGCCAACGACCTGTTGCCAACACAACAGGTTCACGGACAAGCCGTCTACGAGGTAGTCAAGGAATCTCTTGCGCTGGTAAAGGGCAAGAACCCAGTGCCAAATTTTTGAGACTCCAGCGTAGGTACGACTTGATTCCACTGGCGAATTGCGATCTGCCCTCAGATTCAGGCTTGCATTTGCTGCGGATTTGGTAGCTGCTGGCGCATATTCCACGCGGGCTAGAGGCAAAAATGACCAATAACCTTGGGGAGTGAACTAGCGAGAACTGGCGCAGCCCACCTCAAGTAGCCGCAAGCCAACGTTGCTAGCGCAAAAACTCAGCCCCGATCAACTCACTATCCAAGGGCGTGATGCCTTTGCGTACAGAAAATACCGTCTGGGCCTCCGCCTCTGCATGCACGCGCGTACCTCTAGCTTGGATATGGAGCCCAAACAAGCGGTGGAGGCTGGTTTTCTTGAGTTGCGTAATGGCACGCAGCATGAGTGAAACACCTGCCAGATTGTTAGCAACGTTGTTGGAGAACTGAGGCTGAGTTTTCAGCGCTATGTCGGCCCAAATGACGCGGCGTTCTGCCAGATCAAAAATGGCAGGAATGCAAAACACGGTGTCGGAGGCGACATCCACTTTGTCCTGCACAGTTTTCGGCTCGAAAACTTCCCCAGAGTTGGGTTTCTCGCGCGCCATCCAGCCCGCGAAACATTCGGGTAGATCAATGTACGGTTGGCCGCTGTAGCAACTGATGCTCATGACAACGTAACGCACATCGCGGTCGAGCATGTTCTGCAAGTTGATGTCGATGAACTCTGCAGCCCCATTCGGTGCATCAACAATGTCGCCACTATGGTGCGCGCCGTAGGACTTGAGACGGTAGTAAGCCAGGGTATCCACGTACTCATAGTCCGGGCCGTACAAGGTGGCTGACAAATCAATGTCAGTGCGCGAGCGGCCATTCTTCCACCACACAAAGAAGCGCAGCGTGTCCTCGGAAAGACCATCTGCCTGGGTTGTCGCAAAGGGCAATGGCAAATGACTGCCGCGCGCCAAGGTCCTGAGTGCCTTGGAAGCAGAACGCTGAGCAAACGGCACCAAATAGGTATCCAGCTCTGGTGCCAAATAGCAGGTACCCAATGGTTCCAGCTTGGCAAAGCGAGCTACAAGAGTTTGCTCACACCACTGCACAACCATATTGCAAGTTGCACGACTCAAGAGCGGACGGTCGTTCTTGCGCGCAAAGAGATTGGCAACCTGCCCTTTTGGAAAGAAGACACGCAACGGCCTGACCATTGAGACATCGCCATCCAAACCTAGAGAGGTATCCAGTCGCCTCTCAAAATGCGTCATCACTTGCAGCAATACGGCTGTAGAAATGGATGCACCGCGGCTGCCCATAGCACCCAACAGCACTTGGGGATCAACGCCCCTGCAAAGAAGCACGTCAAATCGGCGAGCAAATTCACCAGGTCGTGTCGCAAGCAGAGGCAGCAAAGCATCCCAATCAGCTTGTTGCAGCAGCAGCTCTACATCTCGGCTAAATCGAGGTACGGGGGTACCGGCGCGAATAGCAGAAATCGCTTCTAAGGTACGCGGGAATCGCTTCGCATATTCACCTGGGTGCAAGCGCTCCCCTACGCGCTTCCAACGCTCGGCATAGCGCAGCATGTCTTCTGCAATGTTTTTGCAACCCTCGATCCAAATCAGCAATTGAACTCGATGTTTGCGCGCGAATGACCCGACACGCCCCGGCGTAGCCAAAGAAGCATCCCCACCAAACATACAAACGACGAGACGTAAAATGTCTGTCACGGTGTTGATCTGTCCGCCAAACCAAGCAACATGGGTGGGATGGTGCAGCAGCAGCTGGGCTCCAACAAATGCCAGATTTTCTTTGCAGGACTGGGCCGGTGGCAGAAGCGATGGCAACTGATGCGGATATTGTTTGATGATCCACGCCACGTCTGTTTGGTCCGTTGGGCTGTAGGGACTGACCGTCTTGAGCATTTGCCCAAACAGCGAAAACATTTCTTCACTGCTGCCGAGGTCAATGGGCCTGGGGTAAACAAACTGGACTAGCTCTGGGCGTTTAGCAGCTTCTTGTGCCGGGAGCTCCAGGGTCCAGTAGTGGCGGAGAGCGTTCAAATACAAACTTGCCTCATCCGCTTCCATCACTTGTTGCGGAAAGTTCGGGTAGAGCAGTCGGACCTGCACGTGCGCGCCCAAAGCCCTCTTGATCATCTCAGTCAGCGTATGGCCATACCGGCTGATTTGTACCTCAGAAAGCGTCGAAAGCGCGTCCAACAATCGCTGAGTGAACTTGAACCCCAAGCACTGCACATTTTTGTGCAACGAAGCCACTAGTCGCGGGTCAACGGGGCTTCCCGATGCCTCTGGCACCAAGACTGAGCGCTTTCTTCGAAAGTAAATGTCGTGCTGGTCGGTCATGTGACGCGTTCCCTAGGTTTTGGGGAAGTGCTTCCTACACCGCTACGTGCCGTAGGTGCCGCAGAGGGCTGTGCATGGAATAGATGAAAGGGCAGGCGGAAAGCGAAAGCCCTATTTCCAGATGTTTAGAAGGAAGGACCTTCATAGCCGCCTGCACGCAGGAGATTAGCACAGCATGCGCTGGCGCATACGCAGTCTACTGAGCTGTTTGCGCAGCCGGGCATGGAATACAACCTGGACTACGAGCAGCGCCACAAAGCCATCATCGACCGCTTCGGCCGCTTCCCACATCGCAACGGCATCCTGGGACGCAGCTCCAGCGCCGAAGAGCTGGCCTTCCTGAGCGAACCGGGGTCTTCGTTCTAGGCCCTCGGCCTTCTGTTTGCTACGCTTTTGGTAGCTGCTTGCGCATATTCCACGAGGGCTGGAGGTCTACTTGACATATAAATGGCCTGCTCCGTTAAACTTCAACCCATGCATCCCGCCATCGCTCAACACCGTTCTGGAATTTCTGCCATCTGCCAGCGCTACCGCATCCAGCGGCTGGAGGTGTTTGGTTCGGCTGCGCGTGCGGATGACTTTGACCCCGCCAGCAGCGATGCAGACTTTTTGGTGGAATTCACGCCGGACGTCCGCCCGGGGTTGGACTCAATCTTTGGTGCCAAGGCCGCTCTGGAAGCACTGCTGGGCCGTGGGGTGGATTTGGTAGAGCCCGGCGCAGTGCGCAACCCCTACGTGCTGGCCAGCATCAACCGCAACCGCGAAGCCGTATATGCAGCGTCCTTGACGCAGTGCAGAGTCTGTTAGGCGAACTCCAGTAATCTTCGCTACGCTTTTGGTAGCTACTGACGCACATTCCACGGGGGCTGGAGACTGATTTGACACATAAACAAGGCGCTCCGGTAAGCTCCTAGCCATGCGCCCTTCCCAAGCCCTCCGCCAGCACCGCGAAGCCGTCTGCCTCGCTGCAGCGCGCTATCGCGTGGCGAACCCGCGGGTCTTTGGCTCCGCCTTGCGCGGGGATGACCGCGATGGCAGCAATCTAGACCTGTTGGATTGCGTCCCAAAGGGCCAGAAGGCATTGGACGGGTGTTCTATTACACCCAGACGCAGATTTACGCCTGGCCCGTAAACGACTGAAGGATGTTCAAAATGGCTAAAACTGACTACCAACCCGTGCCGCATGACACGGCGTTCCGCAAAGCACTGCTGGCCAAGCCAGGTGTAACGAAAGCATTTGACGCGCTGGAAGAGGAATACACCGCGCTGCACACCATGCTGGACGCGCGCCAGGCGGCGGGCCTGACCCAGGCCGATGTGGCAAACCGCATGGGTACCACGGTGTCGGCCGTCTCCCGGCTAGAGGCGTCATTGCGCAGCGAAAAGCATTCCCCATCTTTTGCGACCCTGCGCAAGTATGCGCAAGCCTGTGGCAAGAAGCTTGTCATTCAAATGGTCTGATTGGCAGTTTCGACTAACCGGGGTCTTCGTTCTAGGTTTGCGTCCTTCTGCTTGCTACGCTTTTAGTAGCTGCTGGCGCATATTCCACGGGGGCTAGAGGCTGATTTATCCGCCAGCCAGCACGCACGGTTGCGGCCCGCTGCCTTGGCGGCGTACAGGGCCTCATCCGCGGCCTGGATCAGGGTCTGGGGTGTGGTGGTGTCGTCCGGCACGATGCTGGCCACGCCCACGCTGGCGGTCACGCAGCCAAAGTCTGACAGGGCGTGCGGCAGTGCCAGCGCCTGCAGGGCCTCGCACATTTTGCGGGCCATGCCCAGGGCGTCTTCTGCACTGGTTGCAGGCGCAATGAAGATGAACTCCTCGCCGCCATAGCGTGCCACCAGATCACCCGTGCGGGCCATGGTGGCGGCCAACGTGTCCGCCACCTTGCGCAGGCAGTCATCGCCTGCCTGGTGTCCGTAGTGGTCGTTGTATTGCTTGAACCAGTCCACGTCCAGCAGCCCCAGCGCCAGCGGATGGCCCTGGCGCGCGGAGCGGGTCCACTCGGCGGCCAGTGTGGCGTCGAAGTGCCTGCGGTTGGCAATGCCGGTAAGGCCATCGGTGGCACTGAGTGCTTCGAGTTTGCGGTTGAGAATGCGCAGCTCCGCGGTGCGTTCCTCTACCTTGGCTTCCAGAACATGCTCGGCTTCTCGCAGGGTGGACACCAGTGCTTCCTGGGCTTTAAGGGTCTGTTCCTGTGCAAGCACCTGGTCGCGGCGCATGGCGTTGTAGCGGTCTGCCAGGGCAAACGACAGCAGCAGCATTTCCATGGCAGAGCCTATCTGGGTGCCATCGGTCGTCAAAAAGTTGGTGGGCAGTATTCCCAGGTTGCGCAGGTGGGTGAGCACCACCGCCAGCAAGATGGCCGTGAACGCCGCCACAAAGAAGTAAGCACTGCGCTGCCCGCGCAGCGCACTCCAGCAGCCGGTGGCCAGAAGAACCAGCGGCGTGATCACACTGAGCACGATAAACCAGGGGGTGACGGTGCGAAACCAGACGATCAGCGCGAAGAAGGAAATGCCATTCAGCACCATCAGCCCCTGCAGCACCCAGTCCAGCGGTTTGGACAATGCAGCGGTGTTGAGAATGCGCCGGGCGAACTCCAGCATGGCTGTGGCTGCGACGGCTGTAAAGACGTTCACGCCGATGGTGGTCCACGCAGGGATGTCTCCCCAAACGAATTCCGTACCCAGCCCGCTGAAGGTGCCAAGCGCCAGTGCGACGGAGCCGGAGAAGATGACGTACAGCAGGTAGTTTTTGTCGCGCAGGACCACGAACAGCATCAGGTTGTAGAACGAGATGGCCAGCACGACGCCGAAATACAGGGCTTGCAGGGCGTAGTCGGCGTGCTGGTGGGTTTGCAGCGCCTGTGGCTCCCACATGCGCGCGGGAATGTTCAGCGAGTTGGGGGTTTCCAACCGCAGATAGACCGTCTGCTGCGACTGGGGCGGCAGTGTGACGGGCAGCAGAAAGAAGCGGCCGGGCAAGGGACGGTTGGCAAACGGGCGGGCGTAGCCCGTTTGCGTTACCTGATAAACGCCCTGCGCATCGGGGGCGTAAAAGTCGATGTGCGCCAGCAGCGGATAGTTGATTTCCAGCACGCGCTGCAGCGGCTGGTTGCCGGGGTTTGCCAGCGGCAAACGCAACCACACCGCGGACCGCGTGTAGGAAAAACCGATGGCTGCACCGGACGGGTTGCTCGGCTGGCGGAACTCCGTTGCTCGGGCCGGCTCCCTGACATCCTTCAGGGTCCACGCAGCGCCAGGGTCTTCCAGGTATTCAAAATGGGCGGTCAGCGAAACCGGAGTTGCAAGTACCCGCGTGAGGTCCAGTGGCTCCAGGGTGGTTGCCGCGAAAGCTGGCACCGCAACGCCCAGACTGGATAAGACAAGGAGCACGCCACAGAAGCGGCGCAGCAGGTTTCGAAAGGGCATTACCCAAGAATAACAAACCGTCCGGTGACGTTTTGACGGCGCTATAGTTGTGCCCTACCCCACCCACATGGAGCCACCATGACCACCTCCGCAGAAGCCTTGAGTGCCCAAGCCGCCAAGCTGCCGCCCGAAGAGCGACTGGAAGTGGTGGAGCGCATCTTGGACAGTCTGGACCAGCCCGACGCAACACTGGACTCAGCCTGGGCCCACGAAGCAGACGAGCGCTTGGCTGCATACCGGCGCGGTGAAATCGAGGCCGTGGCCTTGTCGGAAGTGATAGCCAAATACCAAGTGAGGCCAAAAGCAGCATGACCGTCCGCCTGTTAGCGCCAGCGCAGGCCGAGCTGGACGAGGCGATAGCGTGGTACGCAGAGCAAGCGCCGGGTCTGGGCGAAGCATTCTTCATTGAAACGCTCAAAGCCATTCAACTGATTGAGCAGCATCCGCAGGCGTGGCACCCACTCACCCCACACATTCGCCGTTGCCGCTTGCGGCGCTTTCCCTACAGCGTGGTTTACACACAAGATGGCGCAGACATCCTTGTGCTGGCCATAGCGCATCAGCACCGCAAGCCGCTCTATTGGAAAAATCGGCTTAACTGACTTTGAATTCGCTATTAAATTGGTAGCAGTCTGCGCATATTCCACGGGGGCTAGAGGCCAATTTCCTCAAAACGCTAGCCACCCACCCTGCTACCCCGCCTCAAAGTCAATAAACCCGCGCTCCACGTTGGTAGCCACCAGCTTCACGCGCACCTTGTCCCCCACCCGTAGCGCGCTGGCGCCGCGCAGCAGCTTGCCCTCGGCGGGCGGGTTCAGCAGGCGCACCCACAGGCCGTCGGCCGCGTTGCCGGTGACGATGGCGTCAAAGCGCTGGCCGATGCGGGATTCGAGCAGCAGCGCGGCTTCGGACTTGCGCATTCGGCGCTCCACCTTTTGCGCCGCGTCTTCCTGGCGGGTGCAGTGCTGGGCCAGCTCGTCTAGCTCGGCGTTCGAATAGGGTGGAGGCTGGTGGGCCAGCGTGGCCTTGAGCAGGCGCGCGGTGATGAGGTCGGGGAAGCGCCGGTTGGGCGCGGTGGAATGGGTGTAGTCAGTCACCGCCAGGCCAAAGTGGCCCACGGGCGGGCCGCCGGGAGACTCCAGCACGTATTCGCCGCGCCCCATGAGTTTGACGATAACCAGCGACAGATCGGGAAAGCGCAGCGGGTCGGCCCGGCGGCGCTTGGCCAGGAAGTCTTCCAGCACTTTGGAGTCCGGCTCGTTGGGCAGCACCTCGCCATATTCCTTGGCCACGCCCACGATGCGCAGCCAGCGCTCGGGCGAGCGCACCACGCGCCGCAGCGATGCAACGCCCCGCGCAGCCAGGTAGCGCGCGGTGCAGTTGTTGGTGGCAATCATCACCTCTTCAATCAGCTGGCGGGCGCGGTTGTGTTCTTGCAGTGCAATGTCGGACACGCGCTCGCCGTCAAACACCACGCGGGGCTGAAAGCTTTCAAACTCCAGCGCGCCCGCGCTGTGGCGGCGTGCGCGCAGTTGCTGGGCCAGCGCGTCTTGCGTGCGCAACTGCGCATCCATGCCGGGCACGGCCACCGCCGAGGCGGGCAAGTCGCCCTGGCCGTCTAGCCAGGCGCTGACGGCGTCGTAGGCCAGCTTGGCCTGGTTGCGTACCTTGGCGCGGTAGATGGTGGAGCCGGCCAGCGAGCCATCCGCGTGGAACACCATCTCGGTCACCATGGCCAGGCGGTCCTGGTGGGGGTTGAGCGAGGTGAGGTCGGTGGACAAGCGCTCGGGCAGCATGGGGAAGATGCGCGCCGAGGTGTAGACCGAGGTGGTGTTGGTGCTGGCGTGCTGGTCGATGGGTGTATCGCGCGGCACCAGGGCGTCCACATCGGCAATGGCCACCCACAGGCGCACGCTGCCGTTGGGCAAGGCTTCGGACACGGTGAGCTGGTCCAGGTCCAGCGAGTCGTCGTTGTCGATAGAGCACCACAGCAAGGTGGTGAGGTCGTGAATCGTGGGGTCAGCGCTGTGGCCGGTGGCGGTGATGCCGGCCAGTTGGCGCTCCACCGCGGGGGAGAATTCGGGCAGCAGGCCGCGCTCCGTCATGGCGTGGGTGGCAATGCGAACCAGGTCGCTGCGGTGGTGGGATGGTGGCTTGGCGTGCATCGTGCCAATATACGCCTGCGTGTACGGCAAGCGCTGAGCGGCGGGCTTGTAAGATCACGCCCTTTTGCCAGCCTGGAACCGGATACAAGCATGCCCAAAACCAACAACAAACCTTTCGTGATCGGCGTCGCAGGCGGCAGTGGTAGCGGCAAGTCCACGGTAACGCGTGAGGTGCTGGCCTCCATCGGGCCGGAGATGGCCACGGTGGTGATGCAGGACGACTATTACTGCGACCAAACGCATCTGTCGCCCGAAGATCGGCGCAAGACCAACTACGACCACCCCGACGCGTTTGACTGGCCGCTGATGGTGCAGCACGTGCAGGCGCTGCGCCGGGGCGAAGCGATTGAAATGCCCACCTACGACTTTTCGGCAGACAACCGCGCCAGCACCACTATCACCGTGAAGCCTGCGCCGGTGATCGTGATCGAAGGGCTGTTTGCGCTGTTTGATGCGGACCTGCGCAAGATGATGTCGCTGAAGGTGTTTGTGGACACGGCGGCAGACGTGCGCTTCATCCGCCGCCTGCAGCGCGACATGGCCGAACGCGGCCGCAGCGCCGAGAGCGTGATCAGCCAGTACCTGGAAACGGTGCGCCCCATGCACAAGCAGTTCATCGAGCCCACCAAGCGGCACGCCCACGTCATCCTGCCCCACGGCGCCAATGGCCCGGCGGTGGACATCATCACGACCAAGGTGGTGACGCTGATCAGGGAGCTGGACCGGGACTGATCAGCGTTCCGTACTGGTGGCCTCGCTCCAGGGCGAGGAGCGGTGCGGCGACGCTGCCAGGCCGGCCAGGGGGCGGCGATTCCAGTCCATGGCGGAATCTGTGTGCAGCTGTTTGATCACCCACAAAAAATACACCGAGGCCGGCACGCCGATCAGGTCGAACACCAGGGTGCTGGTCTCGGCAGCACTGCTGGTCAACGCCAAGATCAGGTGCATGGCGGCACAGGTTGGGAACACGGCGGCCAGTGACAAGCCGGACAGCGACCAGGAATGGGTAGAGACGTAGCGGCGTATCTGCGTGTCGATCAGGTACCAGCCCACCATGCCATAGGTAAATGTCACCCAGAGGTTGCTGTACATGACCAGCGCAGGGCCATTCAGGCCCATGCCCGAATCCGTGATCAGGGACTGGATGCCCTTGGCGGTGCAGACCACTGCGGACGGGACGGGTGGCGACGCCAGGGCCCAACCCGCCAGCACGCTGACCATAATCACCATCGCCAGTGCGGCGCCCGCCATCACGCTGCCGTTGATGGCCACCGTGCGGTCGCCGCGGCCGTCCGTCAGCATGGCCTCGGCACGTAACCAGCAAAACACGATGCCGGCAGGCAGGCCGGTCAGCGTCATGGCCAGCATGGGCAGCGACACGGTGCCGCCCTGCAGCACGCACCAGCCGTGCACCAGGTGGTGGGGGCCGCAGCTGGCCGCCATCAGCGAAAAGCCCAGGCCAAAGCGCGACAGGCCGCGGTAGCGGTATTGGCTGGCCGCCTCCCACGCGCTGAGCAGGCCCAGGCCCACATAGGCCATACCGACCAGCAAGTTGCAGATGCCGATGACGAGCGACATCATGGTGCAGCACCCGCCTTCACTCCCATCGGCACACCAATGTGGTCGAGGAATTCTTCGATGAAGGTGCGGTGCGCACGGCGTGTCAGGGTATCGGGCGCCACGGCGGCAGATTGCACGCCCCAGTTGGCGGGCGCCTGCCATAGGGGCCGGTCCAGCATGGACAGGATCAGCGCAGCGTCTACCGGCCTAGAGAACAGGTAGCCCTGCGCCACGCCGCACCCCATGCTGCGCAGCGCCAGGGCCTGCTCCACCCGCTCTATGCCCTCGGCAATCACATGCTTGCCGGTGGCAAACGCCAGGCTGAGGATGGACGACACGATGGCGGTGTCCCCCGCCTCGGTGCCCAGGCCGTCGATGAAGGAGCGGTCTATCTTCAGCACCTCGATCGGCAGGTCACGCAGGCGGGCCAGCGAGGAATACTCGGTGCCAAAGTCATCAATGGCCACGTAGATACCCATCTGGTGCAGCTGGTTCAGCGTCTTGATGACCTCAGACTCCGAATTCGTCAGCGCGCTTTCGGTCAGCTCCAGGCACAGCGAGGTCAGGCTGACGCCGGTTTGCTGGACGATGGTTTGCACCTCAGCGATGAAGTCCGGGTCACTCAGCTGGCGCGGTGACACGTTGACCGTCATCGAGAACGGCCGCCCATGCAGGGCGGTAGACCAGGCGGCCAGTTGCTGGCACGCGCTGCGCAGCACTTGCCGCCCGAGCTCGCTGATCAAGCGGCTGTCTTCGGCAATGGGGATGAATTCGGCGGGCGACACCATGCCGTATTCGGGGTGGTTCCAGCGCGCCAGCGCCTCCACGCCCAGCACCTGCCCGGTCACCAGGCTCACCTGTGGCTGGTATTGCACAAACACCTGCTTCTCCCGCAGGGCGATGCGCAGGTCCGATTCGATCTGCACGCGCCGCACCACGCGTTCGTGCAGTTCCTGGTTGAAGCGCACGGTGCAATTGCGCCCGCGCGCCTTGGCGGCGTAGAGCGCGGTGTCGGCATCGCGCAGCAGCTGCTCGGCCGACTGCGCACCCAGCGCACAGCTGGCAACGCCAATGCTGGCAGAGGTGACAACCTCCCGCCCAGCAATCTTGATCGGCTCTACCACCGTGGCCAGTATGCGGATTGCCAGCCGGTCTTCGGCCCCGCTGACGGCATGGGGGAACAGGATGACGAATTCGTCTCCGCCAATGCGACTCACGATGCCACCTTCCACATCGCCCAGGCAACCACTGATGCGCCGGGCCACCTCGCACAGCAGCGCGTCCCCACTGTCGTGGCCCAACGAGTCGTTCACCAGTTTGAAGTTGTCCAGGTCCACAAACAGCACCGCCACCTGTTCGCTGCCGGGTGCGTTCCCTGTGGAGGCCTGGGCCAGTTCGCGCTCCAGCCGGCTCAGCAGCAGGCTGCGGGTGGGTAGCCCGGTCAGCACATCGTGGGTGGCGGCGTGGATCAGGTCGGCGACAACAGCGAGGATGTCTTGTTGCGAGGCGACGGTCTGGTCCCGTTGGGAGAGCAGCATCTCGGCTTTGGCGAGCAAGCGGTCGGTGTGCCGGATGTTCATGCGCCGGGTGGGCGGCGCACCCTCGCTGGAGGCAGCGCCCGGAGCAGGGGGCGTATTGTCTGGTTGCGGTCCAATGGCCATTCGAACACCCTCTCCTTGCCGTGTGTCGAATTCACTGTAACACCCGTAGACGCCGCCAGCAATACGGCCTTCCACCCCGGTGCAAATGCTACGTTTTTGGTAGCTGCTCGCACATGTTCCACGGGGGCTACAGCCCTATTTCATTCAACTCCACGCCCTGCCCACACCGACCCACCCCATCCAGCGCCAGCGTATACCGCTGCTTGGCGCAGGCCCTGGCGCCCAGCCGGGCGTAGAAACGCATGGCGCCGTGGTTCCAGGCGGGGGTTTGCCATTGCAGCGTGCTGCTGCCCTGCCCGCGCGCATAGGCCTGCACCGCATGCATCAGCGCCAGGCCGCCGCCCTGGTTGCGCGCGGCGGGGGTGAGGTACAGGCAGTCCAGGTGTGCAAAGCGCTGGCCGCTCAGGGTGGCAAAGTCCAGCGTGACGCTGGCGTAGCCCAGGGCGCTACCGCCCTGCTCTAGCAACCAGGCGTGCAGCTGGCCGCTGGCCAACACGGCCTGCAGGCGCTCCACATGCCCCACTGCGCTGTAGGGCATGCGCTCGTACGCGGCGTGGGCCGCGCACAGGGGCGCTAGCGCGGTGGCGTCGGCCGGTGTGGCCGCGCGCACTACTTGCGGGGCTGCACTACCGATCAGCACGCGCACTCGATGGCGGGTGCATCCGCTGGCATGGCGCCGGGCGCACTGCCAGTGGCCACGGGTTGGCCGTCGCGCACCCAAAAGTCCAGCCCGCCCAGCATCTCTTTCACGGTGAAGCCCAGCTTGGCCAGCTTGTAGGCGCCCTTGGTGGAGCCGTTGCAGCCAATGCCGTCGCAGTACGTCACATAGACCTTGCTGCGGTCCAGCGCTGCGGTGCTATGCGCGTCCATCAACCGGTGCGGAAAGTTGACCGCACCGGGCACGTGGCCCTGGGCGTAGAGCGCCTCGGACCGCGTATCGATGACCACCAGCGACGTGATGCCGTTGCGCAGGTCTTCGGCCACGTCCCACGCATCGGCGTGGAAGCTGAGCTTGTGCAGCATGTAGTCGGCCGTCTGACCGGCGCTGGCGGGTTGGAAGGCAAGCACTTGGGAGGCAACGGATGTGGTCATGGTGGGGTTCTCCGGGTGATAGTCAAAAACACAAAGCCTTGCGGCCATGCAGGCAGTGTAGAAAGCAGTGGACTTATCATTGATACCAATTTATCAATCTCAATAAGACCAATTAAGACCCATGAAAACTGCGCAACCCAGCCTGTGGATGGGCCTGATGGATGCCACGGGCCGCCCCGGCATGGGCCTGCGCGAGCGCCTGTGTGCTGCCCTGCGCGACGCCATGCGCAACGGCACGCTGAGCCAGGGCACCCGCCTGCCCGCCACGCGCGTGCTAGCGCTCGACCTGGCGCTGTCCCGCGTGACGGTGGAGGCTGCCTACGCGCAGTTGGAGGCCGAGGGCTATGTGGAGCGGCGCACGGGCCATGGCAGCTTTGTGGCGGTGCAGGCCAGCACGGCGCCGGTGGCGGCCAAGCGGCGCAGCAAGGCCGCACCGCTGGTGCCGCAGGCCGTGCTGTCGCAGCGCGGCCAGGGCATGGTGGACACGGGCGGCTGCATGGAGCCGCTGCAGCTGCAGGCCTTTGCCGCGGGCAGCCCGGACCTGCGCGCGTTTCCGCACGCGCTGTGGCGCCAGCTGACCGGCAAGCGCCTGCGCCGCGAGCCCGAGGCGCTGATGCGCTATGGTGACCCGCAGGGTCGCGTGGATCTGCGCGAGGCGATTGCGCAGTACCTGGTCAGCTCCCGCGGGGTGCGTTGCAGCGCGGCACAGGTGCTGGTGCTGACCAGCTCGCAGCAGGCGCTGCAGCTGCTGGCCACGCTGTTGCTGGACCCGGGTGACCGCGTGTGGCTGGAAGACCCCGGCTACCGCGGCGCGCGCACCGCGTTTGCCGCCAGCGGCGCGCAGCTGGTGCCGCTGCCGGTGGACGCGCAGGGCCTGGTGCCCGACTTCAGCCTGCCCGCGCCACGGCTGATGTACCTCACGCCATCGCACCAGTACCCCACGGGCGGCACGCTGAGCCTGCAGCGGCGCATGGCGCTGGTGGACTACGCGCAGCGCCAGGGATGCTGGATCGTGGAAGACGATTACGACAGCGAGTTTCTCTACGACGGCCGCCCCACGCCCAGCCTGCAGGGGCTGGATAACGGCGGGCGTGTGGTCTACATCGGCACGTTTTCCAAAACGCTGTTCCCGTCCCTGCGCATCGCCTATGCCGTGCTACCGGAGGCGCTGGTGCAGCCGCTGGTGACCGCACGCAGCGTGTACGACGGCCACGTGGCCCAGCTGGCGCAGGCGGTGACGGCGGACTTCATGGCGCACGGCCACTTTGCCGCGCACCTGCGCCTGATGCGCCAGCTCTACCGCAGCCGGCGCGACCTGCTGCTGGACTTGATAGCCCGCAAGCTGCCCTGGGCCCAGCCGCTGAACAGCACGGGGGGCCTGCAGATCAGCGTGACCCTGCCACCGGGCAGCGAGGCCACGTTAACCCGCCAGGCCGCCGAGCGCGGCATCGCCACCCCCAGCCTGAGCGCCCTGCACAGCCGGCCCGGCACGGTGGATGGTTGGCTGCTGGGGTTTGCGGCGCTGCAGCCGGGGGAAATAGAGGATGGGGTGGCGAGGCTGGCGCAGTTGAAGCCGCGCTAGGCCAGCACAAACTCCACCGCCGCACACACCGCCGCCACCTGCGCGGCAATGCATTGCTCGGGTGTGGCACGGGGGCTGTCGGGGTAGACCTCGGTGGTGCTGGTGTAGCGCGCACCGCTGATGCCGGCGCACAGGCCCAGTTCTTTCATGGCGTAGTGGATGACGCCATGCGCCACCAACGGCGAGCCGATGATGCCGCCCTGCGCATCCGCCGGGGCAATGTGGGTAACGCGCTGCACGGCGTCAATGATGGCTGCCTGGAACGCAGGTTGCGGGTTGGCGGTGTCGTCCACCAGGTAGAAGCCATCGGGGATGGTGGCGGGTTCAAACGGTTTGCCATCGCGCGCGGCCACGGCGGGGCGGTACTCGCTCTCGTCGGTGTCGGTGGTTTCGTGCAGGTCGATATGGGCGGCAAACTGGCCGTGCAAGGGGTTAATCAGCCGCATGAGCGCGGCGGACTCTTGGGCGGGGCTGTCCACGCGGAAGTTGCGGTTGGGGTCCAGCGCGTCAAAGTTCCAACGCTGGATGCGCTCATAGGCCCAGGGGCTCACACAGGGCGCTACCAGCAGGTTCACGCGGCCGGCGTACTCCGCTGCATGCGCATCGACAAAGCGCAGCGCGCCGTGCACGCCACTGGTCTCGTAGCCATGCACACCGCCGGTGATCAGTACGGTAGGCAAGGACTTATCCCACTGGCGGCTGCGGATCGCCATGAGTGGGAATGTTTCTGCCGCGTGCTGCACATCCGCATACGCCACCTCGCCATAGGTCTCCACGTCAAACCGGTTGCGCAAGCGCTCCACGGCCGTTAGCACGTCATCTGCATAGCTGCGTTGTCGTACTTGGCGTGCGCGCCACTGGGCACGCTCTGCGGGGCCCCAGGCTTGGCCGGGGATGCCTATCGGATAGAAGTGGGTGCTGCTCATAGGTGCAGCATCGTACAGGGCAGAAAATTGCTACGCTTTTAGGAGCTGCTAGCGCATATTTCACGGGGGCTAGAGGTCAATTTCATGCCCAAACGCGTCGTTACATCCCGCAACAGCTGCAACCTTGTGCGAACCACAGACGGGCAGTTGTCTGACAGACAGCGGCGCGCCTGGGGCGTCTAATGAAGCTTTAGGAGAACACGATGAGCCAACACGCCACCATTACCGATACCGTGACCTACCGGCCCGGCGACGGCGCGCCGCTGGAGATCCCTAAAGGCCCTGTAGAAGTGGACCTGGCACCCGACAGCGCCACACTGAGCTGGACCGAGGACAACGGTGCCCATGGCCTGACGGCCATTCCGATCACACAGTTCAAACAGTACGTGCGCAACCACAGCATTGCGCTGGACGAAGAGGCTAAGGAGCAGGTGCTGTAGACGGCGACGTGCATCTCAACCTTTGCCCGTGGCCTTGCGCCGCACATGCAGGTGCGTCTGCACGGCATCGCCCTCGCCCGACTTCACCTCTTTGACTTCCAGGTAAGCGGCCTGCTGGCGAATCAGTTCGCCCAGCTTGGGAACGCCATAGTTGCGTGGGTCAAACGCCGGGTTGCTGCGGGTGATCTGGCTGCCCAGTGCCGACAGCGTGGTCCAGCCATCTTCCCGCGCGATGGCATTCAATGCGTTCAAGAGCAGGGGCTTGAGCTTGGGCAGCTTGGGCAGTTCGGCCAGAGGCACTTGGTCAGGCTTGGTCTCTTCGGGCTCGGTGCGCAAGATTTCGGTGTAGATGAACTTGTCGCATGCGGCCACAAAGGGCTCCGGCGTTTTGCGTTCGCCAAAGCCATAGACCACCAACCCCGCCTCACGGATGCGGGTGGCCAAGCGGGTGAAGTCGCTGTCGCTGCTGACCAGACAAAAGCCGTCCACCGCGCCCGTGTGCAGCACATCCATGGCGTCGATGATGAGCGCCGAATCGGTCGCGTTCTTGCCGCTGGTGTAACTGAACTGCTGGATAGGCTGGATCGCCATGGTGTGCAGCACCTCTTTCCAGCCCTTGAGGTTGGTGGTGGTCCAGTCGCCATAGGCGCGTTTGATGGTGGCGGTGCCGTAGCGCGACACCTCGGCCAGCAGTTCCTGAATGACGGAAGCCTGCGCATTGTCGGCGTCAATGAGGACGGCGAGTTTTTGGTTGGTGTTGGTGGCCATGGCGGTACCTCCCTTGTGTGTACGCCATCGTACAGGCTGCATGTGAAAGCGGCATGGTTACTCGCTCTGCATGGCAGGCGCGTGACAAACCAGGCCGCCATCCCTAGTGACTTTCACTGATGCGCGCGCGCCGCATATTGCCTATCAATAGGGTTCAGACCAACACAGGGAGGAAACCATGTCCGACGCATGCTTGGCGCTCGCCAACAATGACATTGCCTACATCTTCTGGCAGCTGGAGCACAAGGTGCCGGGCTGCCTGGGTTTTTCGGTGCGGCGCCTGGACGCCGATGGCAGCGCCACCGCCCTGCCCGCCTTTGTGGGCTTTGTGCCCGGGGTGCCGGGCCAACCCCATCCGCGCCAGAACACCGATGTGTGGCCCGTGCAGTCCTTCCAGTGGAAAGACGTGTTTGCCGCGCCTGGCACCTACCGCTACGCCGTGGTGCCCATGATGGGGCCCGACGTGGACGCGCTTACGCCCCACCCCACCATTGCGCTGCAGTCCAACCCGGTCACCATCGGCGGGGACTATGGCGATGTGGCGGCCTACTTCAACGTGGGGCTGATTTCCACCCAGGCGGTCACCAAGAAGATCAACGCGCTGGTGGCCAATGGCAGCTACGACAACATCACCACGGCGCTGCGTGGCGAAATTGCCAAGGTGGGCAGCCCCATCCGCAAGCTGCTGAGCGGCGATGTACTGGGCAAGGGCGTGCTGTCGCTTCTGAACAAGGCGCAGGCCCAGGGCGGGTTTTGCCACCTGGCGCTGTATGAGCTGACCGACGCACAGCTCATAGACGCCATCACCACGCTGGCGGCCAACAACCAGCTGGCGCTGTGCCTGGCCAACGCCGACACGTCCGAGGAATACAAGGGGGACGACGGCAAGAAGCACACGCGCAAGATTTTTGACGGCACCAACGCGGCAACGCGCAAGGCCCTGCACGCGGCCGGGGTGCAGCTGACCGACCGTTTTGTGCCGTCCAGCTCCATTGGGCACAACAAGTTTGTGGTGTGGTCCGATGCGGCGGGCCCGCAAGAGGTGTTGACGGGCAGCACCAACTGGACCTCCACCGGCCTGTGCTCGCAAACCAACAACGCGCTCATCATCCGCAACCCCACAGTGGCCGCGGGCTACCGGGACTATTGGGACTGGCTGGTGCAGGACGCCGCAGAGCACCCGGCCCAGGGCCATGGACTGCGCGAATGGTGCGGCGGTGGCGCGGTGGATGCGGCGCTGGGCACGGGCAGCGTATCCGTCTGGTTCTCCCCCAACACCAAGGCAAAAACCAAGGACGCCGACACGCCCCCACCTGACCTGGACCAGGTGTTTGGGCTGATACGCGCGGCCAAGCAGGGCGTGCTGTTTCTGGCGTTCAACCCCGGTGCGCCCAGCTTCCTCGAACAGGTGCACGACAAGGCGGTGCAGATGCAGGAAGACGGCAAGCCCTTTTACGTGCGTGGGGCAATCACCGATCCCGCACCGCTGGGCCAGTTCGCCACCTTCATCACCAAGCGCAATGCCACGGCCGCGCCCGATGTGCTGGTGTCCGGCGTAGCCGGTATACCCGACAACTTTGGCTACTGGGAGAAAGAGCTGTACAAGCTGGGCCACGCCGTCATCCACGACAAGATCATCGTCATCGACCCCTTCAGCCCGCACTGCGTGGTGGTCACCGGCAGCCACAACCTGGGCTACAAGGCCAGTTACCAGAACGACGAGAACCTGGTCATCGTGCGCGGCCATCAGCGCCTGGCCCAGGCCTATGCCGCCCACGTGCTGGACGTGACCAACCACTTCTCCTGGCGCTACAAGCTCTCGCAGCTGGCGCGCGACAACAAGCTGGACCAGGCCTGGGGCGACCTCAGCGAAACCGACAGCTGGCAGAACAAATACTTTGACCACCAGGCCGACGCTTCGCGCGACGGTTTTTTCTTCTTTGGCGTCTAGTTGCTACTGATTTAGGAGCTGCTAGCGCATATTCCATGGGGGCTAGGGGCCAATTTAATCCCTGAACACCTTGCAAACCGGTCCACCGCCACTATCTGCGTGCAATGAGCGAAGCCCTCCACATCGTCTGCCCCCATTGCCACACCACCAACCGCGTGCGCGCCGACCAGCTGGGCAGTGCGCCCGACTGCGGCAGCTGCAAGAAACCCCTGTTTACCGGCAAGCCGGCGGACCTGGACGTAGCCGCGTTTGACAAGCACCTGCAGCGCAACCAGATTCCCCTGCTGGTGGACTTTTGGGCACCCTGGTGCGGCCCCTGCCGCCAGATGGCGCCCGCCTATGTGCAGGCGGCGGGCCAGTTGGAGCCACGTATTCGCGTGGCCAAGGTGGACACCGAGACGCACCAGGCCTTGGGCGCGCGCTACCAGATTCGCAGCATCCCCACCCTCGCGCTGTTTGTGAACGGCCGCGAGGTGGCGCGCCAGGCGGGTGCCATGGGCGCGGCCGACATCGTGCGCTGGGTGCAACAGCACACACCGCGCTAAAACACCCACGCCCCTAATACATCACTTTGCAGTAACCCGCCCGGAGTCCGAATATTCCGCGGCTGGTACCTTCCGTTTCCCTTTCACCCACTAACCTTCAACACCATGCTCTTCAATCCCCTGAAACTCGGCGCCCTCACCCTCCCCAACCGCATCCTGCTGGCGCCGCTCACGCGCACGCGCGCTGATGCGGGCCACATGCCTAACGCACTGATGGCCGAGTACTACGCGCAGCGCGCCACCGGCGGCCTGCTGATCACCGAGTGCACCATGGTGGCGCCCGGCACCTCGGCCTTCATCAACGAACCCGGCATTTACAACGACGCACAGATCACCGCCTGGAAAAAAGTGACCGAGGCTGTGCACGCCAAGGGCGGCCGCATCTTCATGCAGATCTGGCACGCTGGCCGCGCCGCCCACCCGGACATCAATGGAGGTGTGCCCACCGTATCGTCCAGCGCCACCGCCGCCGAGGGCGACATCCACACGCCCAATGGCAAGGTGCCCCACGCCGTACCACGCGCGCTGACGGCCGAAGAAATTCCTGCCCTGGTGGCTGCCTACGCCCAAGGCGCCAAAAACGCTATTGCCGCCGGCTTTGACGGTGTGGAAGTGCACGGCGCCAACGGCTACCTGATCGACCAGTTCCTGCGCGACACGCCCAACCAGCGCACCGACGCCTACGGCGGCTCGCTGGAAAACCGTGCGCGCTTCCTGTTTGAAGTGCTGACCGCCGTGACTGCTGCGATTGGTGCGGACAAAGTGGGCCTGCGCCTATCGCCCCTGAACAGCTACAACAGCATGAAAGACAGCGACCCGCTGGCCTTCATCGGCTTCCTGGCCGAGAAGCTCAATGCGTTCAACCTGGCGTACCTGCATGTGATGCGCGCCGACTTCTTCGGTGCGCAAAAGGGCGATGTGTTGACCGTGGCGCGCGAAAAGTACAAGGGCGTGATCGTCGGCAACATGGGCTACACCGGCGAAGAAGCCGAGGCAGCCATTGCCGCAGGAAAGCTGGATGCGGTGGCTTTTGGCACCGCGTTCCTGGCCAACCCGGACTTGCCAGCGCGTATCAAGACCAAGGCCGCGCTGAACACGCCAGACCAAAACACCTTCTACAGCCCCGGCGCCAAGGGCTATACGGACTACCCGACGCTGTAAGCCGAGCGCATCCCCATCTTGCCAATTGCCGCTGCGGTTGCAATACTGCGGCGTATCAACAGGGGGATGCCATGGTGAAGGTGGAGTTTGCGTCCAGCTTGCGGCGCCACGTGGAGTGCGCGCCGCAGCAAGTCGCTGCGGGCAGCTTGCGCGCGGTGCTGGACACCGCGCTGCTGGCCGCCCCCGAGTTGGGCCACTACGTGTTTGACGACCAAGGCAACGTGCGCAAGCACGTGGCCGTGTTTGTGAACCAGGCCCTGGTGGCAAACCGTGAAGACCTCAGCCAGCCCATCGCCAACGGCGACCGCGTGCTGGTGATACAGGCCCTGAGCGGCGGCTAATTCGCTTGCCCCCAGCATGGAGACTTCATGATGCAAACCCTCTTGGTAGCCAGCCGCAAAGGCTTGTTTGTGGTGCGCGGCCAGGGCACGCAATGGGCCGTAGTGGCCCACCACTTTGCGGGCGACCCGGTCACCCAGGTACTGGCCGACCCGCGCGACGGCCACTGGTACGCCGCGCTGCGCATGGGCCACTTTGGCGTGAAGCTGCGCAAGAGCACCGACCAGGGCACCACCTG
Organism: Rhodoferax sp. P1_F3; assembly: GCF_056405715.1. Taxonomy (NCBI): domain Bacteria; kingdom Pseudomonadati; phylum Pseudomonadota; class Betaproteobacteria; order Burkholderiales; family Comamonadaceae; genus Rhodoferax; species Rhodoferax sp. P1_F3. Next base: position 62,585 of record NZ_JBFUBO010000013.1, read on the forward strand.
GGCCGACATCACCGCGCCCGCCTTCCCCCCCAAACCCAAAGACGGCCCGCTGGCCGCCGACCCCACGCCCTGGAATGTGGACCTGGTCTGGGCCCTGACGCCCGGCAGCGCCGCACAACCGGGCACGCTGTGGGCGGGCTGCATGCCGGCGGGCTTGTTCAAATCGGAAGATGGCGGGCTGAGTTGGGCGCTGAACACCGCGCTGTGGGAAGACCCACGCCGCCCCGGCTGGTTTGGTGGTGGTAATGACTTTCCGGGCATGCATTCGGTGCTGGTAGACCCGCGTGATGCGCAACACATCACCGTGGCAGTTTCGTGCGGCGGCGTGTGGCAAACGCATGATGGGGGAAACAACTGGGCACTGACGGCCGCCGGCATGACGGCGGACTACCTGCCCGCAGACAGCGCAGACGACCAGAACACGCAGGACCCGCACCGCATGGTGCAGTGCACGGCCCAGCCCGATGTGCTGTGGGTGCAGCACCACTGCGGCATCTACCGGTCCACCGACGGCGGGCAGCGCTGGGCGCGGATTGCGGCGCCCGAGCCTTCAGAGTTTGGATTTGCGGTGGCCTGTGATCCCCAGGACCCGCGGCGGGCCTGGTTTGTACCGGCCAAGGCCGATACACATCGCTATGCGGTGGACGGCAAGATGGTGGTGAACCGCACGGACGATGGCGGGAAAACGTTCCAGACCTTCGGCGCGGGCCTGCCACAGAACCACGCTTACCATTTGGTCTACCGCCACAGCCTGGAACTGGCCCCCGATGGGAGCACACTGGCCATGTCGTCCACCACGGGTGGCTTGTGGGTCAGCGCCGATGCGGGCGAGCACTGGCACTGTGTGAGCCAGGACTTGCCGCCGGTAGCGGCACTGGGTTGGGCTTAGACGCCTTCGTGGCGGTCGGCAGCGGCGAACAGGTCGCGGGCGAAATCGGGGTCGGTGCGCTGCAGGGTCGCGGCGAAGGAGCGCAGTGCTTCGGCTTCTTCAAAGGCGGTTTTGGCGGTAGATTGCGCCGCAGCGGGGGCAAAAGCGGTGTGCCAGATGGCGGCGGCCAGATGTTGGCCTGCCACCAGCAACTCGCGAACCGATGCGCCCACGGTGGGCTGGGCAGTGGAGGGCAAAGAAAGCGCGTTCAAAGTAGTGCTGGCCATAAGGTTCTCCTGAAAACAGCAAAAAGATTGTTTGCTGCACTGCAGTATAGGGTAAACCCTAGCCTCAATACAAGGGTTTACCCTAATAACAACAGTTGACTCTGGTTATCGAAAAAAAGGAGAGGTATGACACGCTGGAAAAAGCGGATCCAAGGGCTGCTGCTCGTGGTGGTGGCACTGGGAGTGGCCACCTGGTTGGTCTTGCAGTTGCCCAGCTTTGGTGGCGTGGCCCAGGGCGCACGGCTGGCGCGCATGCAGGCGTCGCCCCAGTGGCACAACGGCCGGTTTGAAAACACCCCACCCTATATAAGCGACATGTCCATCCTGCGCGAGCTGCACGACCTGATGGGTGACGAGGTACGCGCGCCCACGTTCGAGGTGCCGGTGCAGAAGATGCGCACCGAGGACCTGGCCCTCCCCGCAGCGCCCGGACTGCGCGCTTGGTGGCTGGGCCATGCCAGCGCGCTGATAGAGATGGACGGCGTGCGCATCCTCACCGACCCGGTGTTTTCCAAGCGTGCATCGCCCTTTCAGTTCGTCGGTCCTGCGCGGCTGCACCCGGCCCCGCTGCCACTGGAGCAGTGGCAGAACATTGACGCGGTCGTAATCTCGCACGACCACTTTGACCACCTGGACATGGCCACCATCCAGCACCTGGCACAGGGTGGCACCCACTTTTATGTGGGCCTGGGCGTGGGCGCGCACCTGGAACGCTGGCAGGTGCCTGCCGAGCAGATCCATGAAATGGACTGGTGGGAGCAGGCCAATATCAAGGGCGTGACGATTGTCTGCACACCGGCACGCCACTACTCAGGCCGCACCAGCATGAACAATTCCACCCTGTGGGCCTCGTGGATGCTCAAAGGCCCCAACCACTCGGCCTACTACAGCGGCGACACGGGCTATGCGCACCACTTCAAGGCCATCCGCGCAAAGCTGGGCGCGCCGGAGTTGGCGCTGGTGAAGGTGGGTGCCTATGGCGACAGCTGGATGGACATTCACATGAACCCCGAATCGGCCATCGAGGCCGTGCAAAACCTAGGCGCCACCACGCTGCTACCCTTGCACTGGGCCACCTTCAACCTGGCCTACCACGGCTGGGCCGAGCCTGTACAACGCACGCTGACGGCGGCCAAGGGTGCGGGGGTGCAAGTGGTGACGCCACGTGTGGGCGAAAAATTCGAATACGACCAACCATTCCACAACCAGGCCTGGTACCTGCCATGACCGAACTCACTCTGACAGAAGTGAACGCCAACGTGCACAGCGTGCACCTGCCCAGTGGCGCGCACGTGGGCAACCTCAAACGCCTAGGCGCGGTGTGGAAGTTCAAGGCCGTGGGCTACGACGCGGCCGGTGCCGTAGAGCCCGGGGGCGGGCCGCTGACCGACCAACACAACACCGAGTTTGCAGCGCCGGATGCTGAGGCAGTAAGCCAGCACCTGGGGCCGCATCTCAAGCGCTAAGGCCTGCTCATGGCCGCTGTCACCCAATTGGGTTACCCTCGCCGCCTCACCCCACACGGCACACCAAGGACCTCCTCCATGAAAAAACTCAACGTCACCATCAAGCTCGAAATGTCCGTTCCTGATGATTGGGCGCTGGTAGAAACCTCTGAGGGCACGCCGGTACTGAGCCTGCCCAATGGCCAGTTTCTGGACATCGCCATCGAACCCCTGTTCTCTGCCGACCCCGAAGACACCTGGAGCAGCACCGAGAGCGAGGACGAGCTCAATGACATCCTGGACATGGTGGAAACCGAAGAGGTGTCGTACGAGTTTGTGACGCACTGAACCGACCCTCCATCCATGGCGCAACCCGACCACAGCCCCTCCGCCGAACGCAACAAACAGCCCATTCTGGAGGTGCTGCAAAGCCTGCTACCCGCGCAGGGCCACGCACTGGAAATTGCATCGGGCACGGGGCAGCATGTGGTGTGGTTTGCGCAGCATCTGCCGCTATGGACCTGGCAACCCACCGAGGTGCACCGCGGCGCGCTCTACAACGTCGAGGTGCGCGCAGCCGAGGCCGACTTGGCCAATATCGACATCGCGGTGGGGCTCGATGTATGCAAGGATCCCTGGTTTCCCGAAAACAGCGAGCAAGCCGGCCCCTACGACCTGGTGCTGTGCATCAACATGCTGCATATCGCGCCCTGGGCAGCCTGCAGGGCCCTGATGCGCGGTGCGGCGCAATACCTGACGCCGGACGGCGTGCTGGTCACTTATGGCCCTTACTTTGAAGCCGATGTGGTGCCCACGCAGAGCAACCTCGACTTTGACCTGAGCCTACGCACGCACGATTCCAGTTTTGGCATTCGCCAGTTGGCCGATGTAGCCCTGGAGGCCGAGCGCGCCGGCCTGCGCCTGCACGCGCGGCACGCCTTGCCAGCCAACAACCTGCTGCTGGTCTGGGCCCGGGTGTAAGAACCTGGCACCTCCACCGACCAATGGGCAACCACTGCGAGGAGTCACCATGCCCCAACCGTCCAACACGCGTTCATCCCCCCTGAACCTGACCAAGAGCAAGCTCCTGCTACTCACAGGTGCTTTGGTTGTAGCCGCGCTGTACTTCAGCCCCAGCGCCAGTGCCGAAAAGGCCACGGAGCTGCCAGCCCCATCGGCGTCGGTGCTGGCCGCACTGCCGTCACCCGCCAAGGATCGCGAAACCGCGGTCTTTGCCGGTGGCTGCTTCTGGGGCGTGCAAGCCGTGTTTCAGCACACTAAAGGCGTGCTCAATGCGGTATCGGGCTATGCGGGTGGATCACCAGCAGACGCGGATTACAACCGCGTGAGCAGCGGCAGTACCGGCCATGCCGAGGCGGTGCAAGTCACCTACGACCCGCGCCAGATCAGCTACGCCCAGTTGCTGCAGATTTACTTCTCGGTGGCGCACGACCCCACACAGCTCAACCGCCAGGGCCCGGATTCGGGCACGCAGTACCGCTCAGCCATCTTCTTCCAGGACCCCGCGCACAAGGCCGTGGCCGAGCGCTATGTGGCGCAGTTGGACACGGCCCATGTGTTCCCCAACAAGATCGTCACCCAGCTCAACCCCTTGCAGGGCTTTTACCCGGCCGAGGGCTACCACCAGAACTACGCCACGCTGCACCCGGAGTCGGGCTACATCGCGCGCTTTGACCTGCCCAAGATTGCCAACCTGCAGAAGCTGATGCCTGCGGTGTACCGCGCGCAGCCGGTGCTGGTGCCTTAAAGACCCAGCGCTTCGAACACGCGAATGGCGGCATACGCGTCATTCGCGGCATAAACCAGTTGCGATTCGGTCAGTTGCGCGTTGGCCCAGTTGCTGGTCGCCGCTTTTTTGGATTTCATGAAGCGCTGGTTGAACAACACCGCCACGGCGCCCTTCACCCCCATGTCTTTGCGGTAGCCGCGCTCGCGGAAGATGGTGTTGAGTTCCAGAATGCCTTGGGGCTGCACACCCAGCTTTTGCACAATGCGTTTTTTGTCGTCGCCCAGGCCAAAGCCGGCCTTGGCAATGCCGCCCAGCGCCAGCAGCTCGGCCGCCAAGGCACGGCACTCCAGGTCATGCAGTTGGAACACCCAGGCCCGCCCGGGTGTGGAGAGTTGCAGGATATGCGGTCCGTCGGACACTTCGCCCACCTTGAACGTGGGTTTGGACTCGGTATCAAAACCCCAGGCAGGCGCAGCGGTGAGCGCGGTGTAGGCCTTCTCGGCCTGCGCGCCGGTGCTGACCAGGGTGATGCGGTCCAGCCCCAGGCGCTCAAACGGGGGCAATAAGGCAATGGCGTCTTTGTCGGGGGTGGCGTGGCGTTCCTGCATGGGGCGTATCATCGCCCACCCGCCCCCGTTGGCCCAGGACACCCATGAAAAAGACTTTCCCCCTCGCCGTAGAAGGCAAACACCCCGACCGCCTGCTGGAAGCCACCAAGCACGAAATCCGCAAATACATCCAGCGCGAACGCCGCCGCGACCTGCCCAAGGGCGTGGATTTTTGGGACTTTGACTGCAAGTTTGGCGCTAACGAAGACAGCGCCGTGGTAGTCCACTTGGCCGAAATCACGCCCCTGATCGACGCGCTGGTGAAAGACGGCGGCACCCAGTTCTACGTAGAAATTTTGGCCAAGCACGGCATCCGCAAACCCCGTGACCCGGCCGATGCGCCCACGCTGAAGAACTTCTTCGACGAAGAAGAAGAGTAAGCGCCTAGGCGCCGGTTGCGGCGTACCAGTTCACCCGGCGTGTTCCCAGCATGAAGGCGGCGAGCACCAGGAACAACAACAGCGAGCCCAGCAGCAAGGCGTTGTGTTCGGACTGCAAGATGCCGAACAGCGCCGCATACAGCGTGGCCATGGCCGTGCCCAGACCTGCGGCGCGTTGCACACTTTGCAGCACCGACGCCAGGTAGATGCTTACCAGCCCCACCGAGGCAGTCGCCGCCAAACCATAGGCCAGCGCAAACGCCACGTGCTCAGACAGGCTGGTCAACAGCAAGAAGAACACCGCCTGGGCCAGCCCCACCAGCAGGTACTGGATCGGGTGGATACGCAACTGGCGCAGCTGTTCAAACAGGAAGAAGCACGCAAAGCTCAGCGCGATGAACAGGAAACCGTACTTGATGGACCGCATGGCCTGCTGGTACACGTCGATGGGCTCGATCAGCTTGACCTGAAAGCCTTGTTCCTGTTGCGCGCTGTCGTTGGTGCCTGAGGACGCGAGAGCGGTAGTGCTCCACTGCGCCGCAAACCCCGATTTTTCTACCGTGCGCGCACGGGGCAAAAAGTCACCGCCAAAGCTGGGGTGCGCCCAGTTGCCCGAGAGCGCCGCGGTGCTTACCTCGCCCGTGGGCACAAACGCAAAGGCACTGGTGCCGGCCAGGCGCAGGTTCAGCGTGAAGGGCAGCACTTTGGCATGGCCATCGAAGGCCGCAGCGCCTGTGGCATGCAGACCGGTCTTGAAGGCCTCGGCCTCACTGCCGCGCGCACTAGTCAACTCCACGCCGCCCAACACCAGGCGCGGCGCACCGACGATGCCCCGCGTGTCGGCCACACCCAGTGACAGCACGGGTGCGCCCCACTTCAGCGTGGCATTGGGCCCCAGTGCAGGCAGCGCACTGGCGGTGGGCGCCATGAACTGCCCCTCCAACGTGGCGTTCAGCTCAAACACTGGTGTGCTGTACAGGCCGAAGGCACGTTTCTCCACGGCCATCGCGCCCTGCAGATCCACTGTGGACGGATGCAACGTGAGCGTGTGTTGGCGCGTGCTACGTCCCCGTGCCGTCCTGCTATTGCCATTGCTCCAGCCCGAGCCGACGTCGTCGTACTCCTCTTCCACTTTCACGGTCAGCACCGGTCCCCACAATTTCTGTTCACCCGCCGAGCTGGCCGCAATGGACTGCACGGCCTCCTCGCGGTAGCGGGTGCGTTCCTCAATGGTGTGCTCGATCATGCTCAGCGGCACCCATAGCAGCAACGCCAGCAGGGTGACCAGCACCCCCTTTTGCAGCAATATATTTTTCATCGTCAGCTCCTCGGTTTTGGATGGAGCTGGCAGTGTCCCGAGCCACCGTGAAGGCAGTGTGCGGTGGCCATGAAAACGCTGTGAAAACACCAGCCCAGTCTGGCGTAACATCCTTGTCTGAACGTCTCATGTCGAGACCCCACCAAGGAGAGGCCCATGGCCAAAGGCGAACAACGCAGCAACAAGATGGCTAAGAAGCCGAAGAAGGACACCTCCGCTCCCAAACCCGGTGGCGTATCCGACCGCCCCATGCCCCCCATCACCGCCGTCATCCCCCGCGGCAAAGAGAAGAAATAGGTTTTCGTGCGGCGCTGGCCGCCGCAGCGCCCAACCATTGGTTGCACAAATGCGCCAAGGCTTTACATGGCCGACACCTGGGCGGGGGACTATGCAAGCTCCTTCACTTCCATAGGCTACTGTATGAAATCCACCGCCATTGTGTGCACCATCGTCATCGCCAGCATGGGGTTCGGAACCCTGGCGCAGGCAGAGGGCCGTGGTCGACACGGGCCGGACGACGAACGTTGGAGCCAGCAGGACCGGGGACGCCACGACAACGGGCGCGGCAATGACCGCGACGACCGACACGATGACCGTCGCGACGGCCGATGGGACCACCATTGGGATGGTCATCCCGGCGGCTACTACGGCGCACGCGGGCCAGACTTCCGCCGTGGCGGCCACCTGCCCTACGAGTACCGCCGCCCGGTCTATGTGGTGAACAACTACTACGGCCACCACCTGCCCTCGCCACCCCGTGGCCACCAATGGGTGCAGGTAGGCGCCGACTATGTGCTGATTGCCATTGCCACCGGCATCATTGCGCAGATTATTTTGAACCAGTGATCTGGCGCAACAGGGCGTAGGCCACGCCCGCCAGCGACATCACTCCCACCACCAGCACCGCCCAGAGCAGGGCGGTGCGCACGGTGACCCCATCGGGCAGTAGGGCTGCGGCCCACACGTGGGGCGCATCGGGTGCATCCGCCCGCACCTGCTGCACCGTCACCGCGGGCAGCTCCGCCAGCTTGGCGGGTGATACCGATCCCAACAACGAAGCATCGACCGCCGCGGACAGCGTATTGGCACGCCCCACGGCCAGCGTGAACGGCCCAGGGCCGGATGCCAAAAAAGCCACTTGCAGCGGCGCAAATTCCACACTCGCGTGCAAGCTGCTGGCGACCAGGGCTTGGCCATTGCTGGCCTCCACCCGCAGCCCGCGCGCCGACGTACCTTGCAGCGCCACCGGCGGGTTGCTGCTGCCCTGGCCCACGGTGTCCAGCCGGTAGACCACGGTAGACGCCAACGTGCGCCACAGCTGGGTGGCGTCCGCACGGCCCGAAATGCGCAGCGGCAGCAGGGTATTGTCTTGCGTGGCCTGCAAATGCAGCGCCGCAATGGGTGTGGCAAAGGGCAAGGACCAGCTCAGGCTGCTGCCATCGGGCGTGCCTACAGGCAAGGCCGAGCGCACACGCGGCAACACCGCGGTTTGTGGCGCCACGCGGCCGGTGATGGACACAAGCTTTACCCCGCTCTGCCCGGCCCAGCTCAGGCGCAGGTAGCGGCCCTGAGGGTTCAGCGGCTGCTGCAGCTCCAGCGTGCTGCTAGCGGGTGCATCGGCACCATCAAAACGGAACAATGGTCCCTTCACGGGCACCGGACGCCAATCTTGCAAATCGTCGCTGCTGGCCAGTGCCAGGTGCACCAGCGCGTTGCGCGGCAGTTCGGCCTTGATGTCTAGCGCGGCCAGCGCATGCTTCTCGGCCCGGGTGTCAAACAGTGCGGCCTGCAAGGGCTGCGCGTCGTCCGGCAGTGCTGCGGCCCTGGCATTGGACCCACCCCACTGCACCCAGGCGCTGCCATCGACAGACACACGCACTTCTACGGCCCCGCGCACCGGCTTGGCACCGGCAGCGGTGGCAAACAGCGGATAGGCGGTGTAAGCACGGGTTTGCACCAAGGGCGCCGTGCGCTCCAGGTCCACCGAGCGCAGCAGTGCGTAAGGCACCACCGTGCCCTCCGCGTTGAACACGCGCAGGTCGTGGGCGGCGCTGCTTTGCATGCGCAGCAGGGCCTCCACCGGCACCTCGGCCCGCACCAGGCTGCTGCCTGCGGGCAAGGTCAATGTGCCGCGCCAGGCAAATTCGACCGGCGCAGGCGCCTCGGCCGCCAGCGCCCATGTCACCACCGTAGCGGCCAGCGCTGCCACCAACACCATGCGTGCCTTCATGCCACACCCTCCTCTTCTGCAGGTGCAGTCTTGGCGGGGGGAATGGGCGCAAAGTAGCCCACCACCAACATCATCACGCCCACGGCGATAAAGGCCACGATGCGCTCGGAACCGCCGCGGTTGCTCAGGTCCACCAGGAACAGCTTGGCCACCGTCAGCCCCAGCAGGGCCGCGCCACCCATCCACACCGGGCGGGCATGGCGGCGGTGCGCCACCAGCATCAGGCCCAGGGCCAGCAGCGTCCACAAGATGGAGTAGCCCGCCTGCACCAGGAAGGACTCAAACAGGCGCTCGGCATCCCACGGCACGCCCGCGTAGTGGTGCGCCACGCGCAGCCACACCGTGTTCAGCGCAACAAAGCCCAGGCCCGCCAGCACCAGCGTCCAGCGCGCGTGGCCCACCCAAGCGGGCACTGCCAGGTCGCTCTGGCGCACGCGGGTCAGCCACAGGGAGCAGGCCAGCAAAGCCAACGCCACGGTGATGTCCGTGGGGTTTAGCAAGGGCACGTAGGGCAAGGGGCGCGCATTGCCATTGGACGACACCGCCACCAGCAGGGCACCCAGGCCCACATCCACGGCCAGCGGTGCGGCGGCCCGCCACAGATACGCCAGCGCAAAGCGGTCCAGCGGCCAGGCCTGGCGCAGGCGGCTGCCTGGGTCATACAGGCTGCGCGCGCACAGCGCCAGCAGCACCAGCACGCTGGCCACCAAAAAGATAACTGCGGCCCAGGACGTGCCCTGCAGCTGCGCCCGCTGCACGGCCCACACGAGCAGGTTGCCCACCAGCAGTGCCACCAGCCACACGCCCCCCGTGTGCACCGCACTCCACCAGGCGCGGGGCGCCAGTGCGTCCAGATTCCTCAGCTTGGCGAAATGCAGCAGCAGTGCCACCGGCCAGACCACCCAGCCCCAGGCCTGGAACACATGGTCCAGCGACACGATGCCATCCAGCGCAAACAGCACCATGATCGGCAACGAAAACCAGGCAGGCGTGGCTGCAATGGACCAGGGCTTGGCGCGCGTGGGCAGGGCCAGGCGGTGCGCCACCCAGGCGCTCACCAGCCAACCCAGCATCTCCAGGTGCGACTGCATATTCGTGCTCAGCACTGCACCCCAGTTGCCTTCGGCGTTCGGCACCGCGCGCTCAATGTCGTGCACCAGCGCAAACTGCCACCAAGCAAAGCCCACCCAGAAGAGCAAGGGCGAGATCTGTTGCTCCACCTTGGCCAGCAGCCAGCCAGCACCCGAACCGGTCTGTGCGGATTCGGTGGCAAAGCGCGTCCAGTGCGCCAGCGCCAGCGCCGATGCGGCCAGCAATGCCGCGCCGATGAAGGCCGGATTGGCAATGAACCAGGCGCTTGCCTGCATCTCGTCCAAGCCCTTCAGGTAGCTGCCTGCGGCCAGCACTTGCAGCACCAGCCCGGCCAAGCGCGCGAGCCAGCGCCCCTGGCGTTGACCCATCCAGTACACGGCTGCACCTTCGGCCGCCCAGACGGCACTGGTCCAGCGGGCGTCCAGCGCGAGTGGTACGGCCAAGGTCACAAAGCCCAAGCCCAGCACCGCAAAGCACTCGGCCAGCCACTGACCCACTTCCTTGTTGGCGCCCTCGCGCTTCACCGCCCACCAGCCCAGGGCCAGGTACAAGGCGCCCAGCGCCAGCGACGAGAAGGCCGTGGCATATGCCATGTCTTTCACCAGCACAGCCTGCAGACCAAAAGCTACCAGAGGCGTGCCAAACACCAGCGTGGCGTCCACCGCCTGTTTGGGCGCCAGCGAATGACGCGTGGCGTAGAGCAGGCTGGCCATGAGGTAGATGGCGAAGAAGGCCAGCAAAAATGGCTCGGTCGTCGCAAAGTGTTCGGGCTGGTACTTGAGCGCTCCCCAGGCCGTGGCCACACCAAAGATGGCGAAGAAGCCCAGCAGGTTCAGCGGGCGCCATGCGCGCAGCCAGGCCACCGCGACGATGGCCAGGTTCAGCAGCAGGTAGTAGCTAAACAGGCCCACATGGCTGCCCTGCCCCGTGGACACGAGGATGGGCGCCGCAAACGCACCCGTAAAGCCGATGAAGGCCATGGGCAAGGCGTTTTGCATCAAGGCAATGGCCGTAGAGAACGCGCACACCAGCGCCAGCACGCCAAACGCCGCGCCGGCTGGCAAAAATTGGTACAGCCGGAAAGCAGCAAACACCGTGAGATAGAGCACGCCCACCCCGGCGCCTTGCAGCGTCAGCGCGTAGGCCAGCTTGTCGGGCTGGCGGCCACGCAGGCGAAAACCGAACACAAACAGGGCAATGCCGGCGGCCCCAATGGCGGCCAGGCGCAGCTCGGGCGGTAGCAGCGCGTTGTCCACCGCAAACTTGGCCAGAAACGCCAGGCCCACAAACAGCACCAGCACGCCTGCGCGCACGATGGTGTTGCCACCCAGCAGCCAGCCCTTGGCCTGGTCCACCAGGCGGATCAGCACATCAGGCGGCTCGGCCACCCATTCGGGCGCCTCCGGCAAGTCTGCGGTCCGCGTACGCGTCGCAGTGGGCGGCACTGCCTCTGCAGCGCGGGCCATGGCAGGCATGGGTGCGGGCACGGTGTCCACCGCGTCCAGAAATTCATCGGGCTCATTGGGGTCCAGCAGCGCATGCGGCGCGGTAGCGGGCACAAAGGGTGGGGTGTGCGACGTGGCGTCCACCTCGGTGCGCGGCGGCCCGGCCTGGGGCTCGGCGGACGCAGTGCGCTGGGCAGCGATCTCGTTGCGCACCGCGCGGTGCAGCGTCCACCCGGCCACCGCGCCCAGGATGGCACCCGCAAACAGGCCCAGTCCCTCGTCGTATCGCACCGTGAGGTAGCCAATGATGGCCCCCCAGATCACGCCCCATAGCACCATGCTGCTGCTCCCTTATTGTCGTTATTCACCCGTGTGGCGGGCCAGTCTAGCCCAAGACGCTCAAATTATTTCAATCAGCGCCGGGCAGATTTCACGCATGTTCCGCGCCCCTCCCCGCTACCATTTGCGCCACAACTGGAGACTGCATGCCCACCATCACCAACATTGAAGACCTGCGCGTTCTGGCCGAAAAGCGCGTGCCGCGCATGTTTTACGACTACGCCGACTCAGGTTCGTGGACCGAAGGCACGTACCGTGCCAATGAAGCCGACTTCCAAAAGATCAAGCTGCGCCAGCGCGTGGCGGTGAACATGGAAAACCGCAGCACGGCGACCAAGATGATTGGCATCGACGCGAAGATGCCCGTGGCCATTGCCCCGGTGGGCCTGACCGGCATGCAGCATGCCGATGGCGAGATTCACGCCGCCCGCGCGGCCGAAAAATTCGGCATCCCCTTCACGCTGTCCACCATGAGCATCTGCTCCATTGAGGACATTGCCGAGCACACCAGCGCACCGTTCTGGTTCCAGCTCTACATGATGCGTGACCGCAGCGCCATGGTGAAGATGATCGAACGCGCCCGCGCAGCGCGCTGCAGCGCCCTGGTGCTGACGCTGGACCTGCAGGTGATTGGCCAGCGCCACAAGGATTTGAAGAACGGCCTGACCGCACCGCCCAAGCCCACACTGGCCAACATCATCAACCTGGCCACCAAGCCGCGCTGGTGCCTGGGCATGCTGGGTACCCGCCGCCACACCTTCCGCAACCTGGTGGGCCATGTGGAGGCGGTGAGCAATATGTCGTCATTGGCGGCCTGGACCAATGAGCAGTTTGACCCGCGCCTGTCGTGGGACGACGTGAAGTGGGTCAAAGAGAAATGGGGCGGCAAGCTGATCCTGAAGGGCATTCAGGACGTGGAAGACGCGCAGCTGGCCCTGGCCAGCGGGGCCGATGCGATTGTGGTGAGCAACCACGGCGGCCGCCAATTGGACGGCGCACCCAGCAGCATCAGCGCCCTGCCCGCCATCGTGGCGGCCGTGGGCGACAAGATCGAGGTGTGGATGGACGGCGGCATTCGCAGCGGGCAAGACGTGCTCAAGGCCTGGGCCCTGGGCGCCAAGGGCACGATGATTGGCCGCGCCATGGTCTATGGCCTGGGCGCCATGGGTGAGGCGGGTGTGACCAAGGCCCTGCAAATCATCCACAAGGAACTGGACGTCACCATGGCCTTTTGTGGTCACACCGACATCCAGAAGGTAGACCAGCGCATCCTGATTCCCGGCACCTACTGACCCGTTGCTATCCTTGGGGCCATGAGTTCGCCCAGCCCCGCCATCCGGCGCATTGCCCACCTCGACATGGACGCGTTTTACGCGTCGGTGGAGCTGCTGCGTTACCCGCAGCTCAAGGGCCTGCCGGTGGTGATTGGCGGAGGGCGCCGGGCGCTGGACGATGCGCTGCGCGACGAATATGCCGAGCTGCCGCTGCATGAAATTCCGGTGGCGGCGTTCCCGCTGCTCAAGGACTACACCGGCCGCGGCGTCATCACCACCGCCACCTACCCCGCGCGTGCATTTGGCGTGGGCTCGGCCATGGGCATGATGAAGGCGGCCAAGCTGTGCCCGCAGGCCATATTGCTGCCGGTGGACTTTGCGCAATACCGCCATTACTCGCAGCGCTTCAAAACCATCATCACCGAGATCGCCCCCCTGATGGAGAACCGCGGCGTGGACGAGGTCTACATTGACTTCACCGACGTGCCCGGCGGCCAGCGCGAGGGCGGGCGCGTGCTGGCGCGGCTGATTCAGAAAGTCATTTTTGACGACACGGGCCTGACCTGCTCGGTGGGTGTGGCGCCCAACAAGCTGCTGGCCAAGATGGCCAGCGAATTCAACAAGCCCAATGGCATTGCCATCGTCTACGAGGCGGATGTGGAAACGATGATCTGGCCCCTGGCCTGCCGCAAAATCAACGGCATAGGCCCCAAGGCGGATGCCAAGCTCAAGAGCCACGGCATTGAGACCATAGGCCAGCTGGCCGCCAAAGACCTGCAGTGGCTGATGGACACCTTTGGCCAGCGCACTGGCGCCTGGATGTTTGATGCCGCGCACGGGCTGGACGACCGCCCCATCTCGCTGGAGAGCGAGCCGGTCAGCATCAGCCGAGAAACGTCTTTTGAGCGCGACCTGCACGCGGTGCGCGACAAGGCCGAACTGGGCGCCATCTTCACCCGCCTGTGTGAACAGCTGGCCGACGACCTGCAGCGCAAGGGCTATGTGGGCAAGACCGTTGGCATCAAGCTCAAGTACGAGGACTTCACGGCGGTGACGCGCGACATCACCATCGAGCGCCATATCGACGGCGCCAAGGAGATCCGCCGCGTGGCAGGGTTGTGCCTCAAGCGTGCGCCCTTACAGAAGAAGCTGCGCCTGCTGGGCGTGCGCATGGGCGCGCTGCTGAGTGCGGAAGAAGCTGCGAATTACAAGCCAAACAGGCCTCCAGCCCCCGTAGATATTGCACGAGGAGCTATCAATTCAGGAGCAGAAGACACGCTGACTGGGCAGCTGTTCTAGGCAACGGTGATCTCGTCCTGGTGGTTGGCAATGTGCAGCGCATGTGCCAGCGCAAAGTCGGACCGGCTCAAGGCGCCATAGGCAAAGTGCGGTTTCAGTGGCCCGCTGTAGGTCTGAAAGCGTTGCACCGCGCTGCGCAGGTGTGCCAGGCCTGGCTTCCAGTCTTCTGCCTGCGGCAATACCGGTGCACCAGGAATCGGCTCGGTCAGGCCATGCGTCATCTTGCCGCGCAGGCGGAACACCGCAAACGCGGCCGAGCCCAGCGTGGCTTGGAACAGTGCGCTCTTGGGCTCTGGGAAGCCGTCCATGCTCATGTCCACGCTTTGCGCCATGTGTTCCAGCACGGCCGACATCTTCCAGGCCGTGGTGCTTTGCACCTGGGTGGCGCGGTCCAGCTTGTCCAGCCAGCGCATGACGTCGTCCAGCGATTGGACCTTGGGGGTATCAGCCATGGTGGCTCCTGTGGTGAAGGCGAGTGAGGAAAGGAGGAAGTGGCGGCGTTGCATGGCGAAAATCATACTGGCATCTTGCCAAGACCTTTGAAGCGGGCCATTCCATACATATTGACATACATCAAAACAGCATGGGAACCCCACTGCTTTCCACGTTGACGAAGATCATAGGTGTGATGCCAAATGAGTCACGTCCAAGCCAGCCGCGTTTGGACGAAAACCAAGGAAGAGAGTTCACATGCGAATGAACCTACCAGTCACCCTGCGCGAATTTGATTACCCCGCCGAGCACATGCTGGTGTCCATGACGGATACCAAAGGCATCATCACCCACTGCAACCACGCGTTTGTGGAGACCAGTGGATTTACCTACGATGAGTTGATTGGCCAACCGCACAACCTGGTGCGCCACCCGGACATGCCGCCTGAGGCCTACAAGGACATGTGGCAGACCATAGGCCGCGGCCACCCTTGGACAGCCCTGGTCAAAAACCGCCGCAAAAACGGCGACCACTACTGGGTGCAGGCCAATGTCACCCCCATCCTACAAAACGGCAAGCCCAAAGGCTATATGTCGGTGCGCATCAAGCCCCAACGGCAGGACGTGCAGGCGGCCGAGGCACTGTACGCCCAAATGCGGGCAGACGCCGAACGCGGCGGTGGCTCCATCTACCTGCGCGGCGGTGAGGTGCGCTACAAGGGCCTGCGCGGGCTGGGCGGTGCGCTGTCCCGCCTGACGCTGACAGCGCGCCTGGGTCTGGCACTGATGGGCATGACATTGCTGGCCATGGTCCCGCAGTTTCTGGGTATGCACGGCTGGGAGGCCGCAGGCCTACAACTGGTGTCGCTGCTGGTCGGTGCGGGCTGCGTGCTGGCCTGGTTCCAGGTTCGCTTCTCTGCCGCCATTGGCGCGGCCGAGGCCTTTGCGGACGACTTGGCGGGCTGCAACCTGACCAGCACGGTGCAGGGTGACTACCCGCCACCGCTGGGCAATATGGTCCGCGCACTGCGCCAGATCCAGATCAACCTGCGGGCCGTGGTGGGGGACGTGCGTGAGGAAATTGAAGTCTTCACCCGCTCCGCCGCCGAGATTGCCGAGGGTGGTATGGACCTGTCCTCCCGCACAGAGTCGCAAGCCAGCAGCCTGGAAGAAACCGCCGCCTCCATGGAAGAGCTGGCCAGCACCGTGAAACAGACCGCAGAGACCGCCATCCGCGTCGCCAACCAGAGTGCCAGCAGTACCGATATCGCAACCCGTGGCGGCCAGGCAGTGCACCAGGTCAGCCTGTCCATGCAGGCGATTGACACGTCCTCCGGCAAGATGCGCGACATCATTGGCGTCATCGAAGGCATCGCCTTCCAGACCAACATCCTGGCGCTGAATGCGGCAGTAGAAGCCGCCCGCGCCGGCGAGCAAGGCCGCGGCTTTGCCGTGGTGGCTAGCGAAGTCCGGGCCCTGGCGCAGCGCAGCGCAACGGCGGCCAAGGAGATCCGGGAACTGATTGCCCAGTCTGCCGAACAAATCTCGGCAGGCCACCACCAGATGACCGGCGCGGGCCGCACCATCGACGAGGTGGTGCAATCGGTCAAGGAGGTCGGCGATCTGATTCAGCTCATCACCAGCGCCACCAAGGAGCAATCCATCGGCATTGCCCAGGTGAATGAGGCCGTCACCCAGCTGGACACCGTGACGCAGCAGAACGCCGCGCTGGTGGAAGAGTCCGCCGCGTCGGCCGCGGGGCTGAACACCAGTGCAGCCACGCTGGCCCGTTCTGTCCAGGTATTCCAGCTACCATAGGAAAACACCAGATGCTGCCCACCCGCTAACCATGCCCAACAGCCGACTCGACACCCTGCCCCCGTCGGATCTGCAACGTCTGCTGAACGCGGTGCCCGTGCCGCTCTTTATCAAAAATGCCTCGGGCGAGGTGCTCTACCTGAATGCAGAGTGGAAGCAGGCACTGGGTTTGGGCCACGGGCCCCTGGCAGCCGCTGACAGACCCCGCTTTTTCTCGCCAGAGCAGATGGCGGCTTTTGCGGCGCAAGACCAGGTGGCCTTTGCGCTGCGCCACACGGTCACCAACGAAGACGAGGTCTGGCGCGAAGACCTGCAGCACTGCCGGCGCATGCTGACCACGTTGGCCCCGGTGTTTGACGATGCAGGGCAACCGCAGTTTCTAGTCGGCACCACGCTGGATATTTCTGAGCAGAGGCTGCTGCAGCAACAGGCGCACTCCGAGCGCCAGCTACTGGAAATGTTGGCAGGCAGCGCCAAGCTGGTGGACATCATGACCACCTTCATCCTTGACTTTGAGGGCATTTTCCCCGGCGTGACCTGCTCGGTGCTGCTGCTGGATGACGACGGTGTGCACCTGCGCCATGGTGCGGCACCCCATCTGCCAGAAGCCTACTGCCAGGCCATTGATGGTGTCGCTATTGGCCCGTACACAGGCTCGTGCGGCACAGCGGCCTACACAGGGCGGGACACGCTGGTGGCCGATATCACCGCAGACGCACGCTGGGACGACTACCGCGACCTAGCACTGGCGCATGGCTACCGGGCCTGCTGGTCCATTCCTATTCGCTCCACCAAGGGCGTGGTGCTGGGCAGCTTTGGCAACTACTACCGCCATGTGCGGGCGCCTTCCGAAGCCGAGTTGCAAGCCATCACGCGCAGCGCCTACCTGCTGGGCCTGGCCATTGAACGCGACCGCAACGAGCGCCAGATGCTGGCCGACCGCCATGCCCTGGAAGAAGCCGGACGCTACCGCCAGGCCATTCTGGACAGCATGGTGGATGGCCTGCTGACGATGGACCGGCGCGGCGCCATCCATTCCTACAACAATGCAGCCTGCCATATGCTGGGTTATGGCAGCGACATGGCCTTTCACCGCACGCTGAACGACCTGCTGGCCGTCCCGCTGGACGCCGAGGCCGATGGCACCCTGCACATGCTCGCCGACGCCAATGCGCTGGCCGGTGCAGGCAAGACGGTGGAGGTGCAGGGTCGCCACCACAGTGGGGCCACCTTTCCCATCAGTCTGTCGGTCTCGCGCATTCCGCAGTACACACAAGAAACCTATGTGGCGGTGCTGCGCGATGTCACCCAGCAGCGCCAGGACGAGGAGGAAATCCGCCGTCTGGCGTTTTACGACCCCCTGACCGGCCTGCCCAACCGGCGCCTGCTGATGGACCGGGTGCGCCAAGCGATGGCCAACTCCTCGCGCTTGGGGCAGCACGGTGCGCTGATGTTTCTGGACCTGGACCACTTCAAACTGCTCAACGATACCTTGGGCCACGACGTGGGCGACGAGCTACTGCAGCAGGTGGCCGAGCGACTGCGCCTGTGCGTGCGCGAGGGCGACAGCGTGGCGCGCCTGGGCGGGGACGAATTTGTGGTGCTGCTGGAGGCGCTGAGCCCGAACATGCATGAGGCCGCCACCCAGGCCGAAGTGGTGGCCCACAAGGTGCTGGAGGCACTGGCCGTGCCCTACAACTTGCGCCAGCACACCTACAGCAGCACGCCCAGCATTGGCATCGTGATGTTCATGCAAGACCACCAGAGCATGGACGACCTGCTCAAGAAAGCCGATGTGGCCATGTACCAGGCCAAGGCCGCAGGGCGCAACACCGTGCGCTTTTTTGACCCGGTGATGCAGGCCGCCGTAGCCACCCACGCGGAGCTGGCCAAAGAGATTCGCCAGGGCCTGCAACGGCATGAATTCGTGCTGCACTACCAGGTGCAGATGGACACCCAGGGCCAGTGCATCGGCGCCGAGGCCCTGGTGCGCTGGAACCACAGCGTGCGTGGCCTGGTAACGCCCGCCCACTTCATTCCGCTGGCCGAAGAGACCGGCATGATCCTGCCGTTAGGGCAATGGGTGCTGGAAGCAGCCTGCCGCCAGTTGCTCGAATGGGGCCGCCACCGCGCCACCGCGCAGTGGACACTGGCCGTGAACGTCAGCGCCTCACAGCTGGCGCAGCCGAACTTTGTGGACAGCGTGGCCACGGCCCTGCACACCACGGGCGCGCCGCCCCATCTGCTGAAAATGGAGCTTACCGAGAGCATGCTGGTGAACGATGTGGAGGACCTGATCGTCAAAATGGGGGCGGTACAGGCCATGGGCGTGAAATTCTCGCTGGACGACTTTGGCACCGGCTACTCCTCGCTGTCCTACCTCAAGCGGCTGCCGCTGTCGCAGCTGAAGATCGACCAGTCGTTTGTGCGCGACGTGTTGACCGACCCGAGCGATGCGGTGATCGCGCGCACCATCGTGGCCCTGGGCCACAGCCTGGGCCTGTCGGTGCTGGCCGAGGGGGTGGAAACCGCCGAGCAGCGTGACTTTCTGACGGAGATTGGCTGCGACGCATTCCAGGGCTACTTCTTTGGCCGGCCCATTCCGGCGCTGACTCTGGCCGCCACGCTGGCGCTGGCACCGCACTAGGCAGTTTCCATAGGGCTCGGACCTGCCACTTCGCGTTACAGTGGCGACCATATACGTTGGATTCTGAAAACAAGCGCGCGAAAGGCGACGATGGGTGGTACGCATCACACAATGGCACGGCAGCTAAGCGCCGCCAGTTGGGCGCTGGGTCTCTGTGCGTGCTTGTGCGCAAGCCTGGTCGGCACCGTGCACGCCCAGGCCATGGTCACGACGGCGCCGGGGCAAAAGCTGCGCATCGTGGGCGGCCTGGCGGGGCTGAACCAGTACACCCGCAACGAAGAACCCTTTTGGACCCAGGAACTACCACGTCTGACCGGCGGCAAATACTCCGCCGAGATCAGCCCGTTTGACCGCGCAGGCGTGCCCGGCGCCGAGATGCTACGACTGATGCAGCTGGGCGTGGTGCCATTTGGCACCGCACTGCTGAGCAATATCTCCACCCAATACCCCGAATACGCAGCCCCCGACCTGGCCGGCCTGAACCCGGACATGGCTACCCTGAAGAAAACGGTGGCTGCCTTCAAGCCCTACCTGCAAAAAGCGCTGCGCGAACGCCATGGCGTGGAAATGCTGGGCCTGTACACCTACCCGGCACAGGTGGTGTTTTGCAAACGGCCCCTGGCCAGCCTGTCTGACTTGTCGGGGCGCCGCATCCGCGTGGCATCCACCACCCAGGCCGATTTTGTGAGCGCGCTGGGCGGTGTGCCGGTGCTAGTGGGGTTTGCGCAGCTGCTGCCCAACATGGCCTCGGGCAACACCGAATGCGCCATCACCGGCACCATGAGCGGCAACGTGCTGGGCCTGCACGAGGTCACCACCCATGTGCACTCCATGCCCGTGACCTGGGGACTGGCCATTTTTGGAGCCAACCTGAGCGCATGGGATACCCTGCCCGCCGACCTGCGCGCCGTGCTGACCCATGAGCTCCCCAAACTGGAGGCTGCTATCTGGCGCGAGAGCGAGCTGGAAACTACAGAGGGCATGGCCTGCAACCGCGGCCTGCCGGCCTGCACCAGTGGGCGCAAGGGCCATATGCAGGAGGTGCCCATCTCGGCCCAAGACGAGCGCATGCGCAAGGACATCTTCACCAGCACCGTGCTACCGCGCTGGCTGCAGCGGTGCAACGGCCGCTGCAATGCGCTGTGGGACCAAACCATAGGTACAGCCCTAGGGCTGGCACCCACTACTACCAAGTGATGCGTGCTTCCCTGACCAAAGCCACCACCGCGGTGATAGGCATCGCCACCTTCTTTGTGCTGGCCGTTGCTGCCCTGGCCATCGTGCTGGTGCGCGACAGCCGCGAATCGGCCCTGGCCGATGGCAAGGCCCAGGCCGAGCGCTTTGTCACCGGTGCCCAGGCTGCGGTGAACCGCAGTTTTCTGGGGGTGGACGTGCTGCTGGCCAGCATCGACAGCCTGCTGGGCCTGCAAACCATGCAATTGGATTGGCTGGAAGCACCGCTGGCCAACAAACTGATCGAAGGCGCCACGCGGCAAAACCTGCTGGTGCGCAGCGTGGCCTTGGTGGACGCAGAGGGCACGGTGGTGGCCTCGTCGGACGCATCGGACACCGGCCAAGCCATGGCCCTGCCCCCGGGTTTTGTGACGGAAGCACTGGAACAACAGGTCTCTACCTTGCTGGTCAGCAACCCCCTGGTCAGCCCCAGCAGTTCGGAGTCGGTGCTGTACTTCGCCCGCCATGTGCGCCTAGCCGATGGCCACAAGCTGCTGGCGGTGGCCGAGGTGCAAGTCAACCTGATCACTGCCATCCTGGTGCAGGGTGCCGACATCAGCCAGCTGGAAGCCACACTGGAGCGCAGCAACGGCACGCTGCTGGCCAGCGTGCCGGCGCAAGAATCCATCAGCGGCACGCAGTTGCAACCTGCCTTGGGCATGACCAGCGCCACACCCGAGGCACAAGAGATGCCATCACGCCTGAGCAAGCGCCCGGCGGTGGTAGCCAGACGCGGCATGCTCTACGGCAGCCTGCTGATCACCGCCAGCATTCCGCTGGACACGGTCCTGGCCGAGTGGCGCAACGAAAGCAAGATGATTGGCGGTGTGGCCCTCACGTTCATCCTGGTCATCGTGGTCGCGGGCGTGGTGGGCCTGCGCTACCTGCGCCGCATGGGCCAGGCGCAGCGCGCCATTACCTTGGCCAAGACCACCATGGACCAGGCGCTGGAGTCTATGGAGAGCGGCTTTTTGCTACTGGACGCGCAGCGCTGCGTGGTCAGCTGGAACCGCCGTTACCTGGAGATTTACCCCTGGCAGCGCAGGCTGATTGCACCCGGTATGTCTTTTGAGCGCATGCTGACCAACACCGCCCACGAGCTGTTGGGCGATGTGTCCGACGACGAACGCAAGACCTGGATCGCCAGCCGCATGGACATGCTGTCGCAGCACCTGCACAGCCACGAACGCGTGCTGCCCAATGGCAACGTAATCGAGATCACCGAGCGCGCCACACCGGATGGGGGCGTGGTCATCGTCTACCAGGACGTGACCCGCCTGCGCCAGGCCACCGCCGAGATTGAGCAGCTGGCGTTCTACGACCCGCTGACCGGCCTGCCCAACCGCCGCCTGCTGACCGACCGGCTGCAGCAGGCCATCACCGCCTGTACGCGCAACGGCCGGCGCGGTGCCCTGCTGTTCATGGACCTGGACCACTTCAAGACCCTGAACGACACCCTGGGCCACGACGTGGGCGACCTGCTGCTGCAGCAGGTGGCACAGCGCGTGAAAGCCTGTGTGCGCGAGGCCGACACCGTGGCTCGCCTGGGCGGCGACGAGTTTGTGGTGATGCTGCTAGACCTGAGCCTGGACCCGCTGGAGGCCGCGCAGCAAGCGCAGATGGTGGGAGATAACATCCTGCACAGCCTGAACCAGCCCTACCTGCTCAACGGCACGCAGTACCGCAGCTCGTGCAGCGTGGGGGCTGCCTTGTTTGGAGACACGCACCAGGCTTCGGCCGAACTGCTCAAGCAGGCCGACATTGCCATGTACCAGGTGAAGAACGCGGGGCGCAACGCGCTGTGCTTTTTTGACCCGCAGATGCTGGCCGCCATCCAAAACCGCGCCGACCTGGAAAGCGACCTGCGCCACGCGCTGACGGCGCAGCAGTTTGAGCTGCACTATCAGCTGCAGACCACCGACCAGGGCGTGCCCGTGGGGGCCGAGGCGCTGGTGCGCTGGCGCCACCCGCAGCGCGGACTGGTGTCGCCCCAGCAGTTCATTGGCCTGGCAGAAGATACAGGATTGATTTTGCCGCTAGGCCACTGGGTCATGCAGACCGCATGCGCCCAGCTCACAGCCTGGCAAGCCACGCCCGACAAGGCGGCGCTGCAGCTGTCGGTGAACGTGAGTGCGCGGCAGTTCCGCCAGGTGGACTTTGTCGAACAGGTGCGCGGCATCTTGCACGATTCGGGCGCCAACCCCAACCTGCTGAAGCTGGAGCTGACCGAGAGCCTGGTGCTGGACAACGTGCAAGACACCATCGCCAAGATGAAGCAGCTCAAGGCCACGGGTGTGCGCTTTTCGATGGACGACTTTGGTACCGGCCATTCCTCACTCACCTACCTGACGCAGCTGCCGCTGGACCAGCTGAAGATCGACCAGTCCTTCATCCACAACATCGGCGTGCACGCGTCTGACGCGGTGATCGTGCAAACCATCATCGGCATGGCCAACACGCTGGGGCTGGAGGTGATTGCCGAAGGCGTGGAAACCGAAGCGCAGCGCGACTTTCTGGCCGCGCATGGCTGCCACCTGTGCCAGGGCTACCTGTTTGCCAAGCCGCTGCCGGTGAAGGAATTCGAAGCCATGTTGCTTCAGCACGAAATCGCCGCCTAGCCCTCGTCAATCGTGCGCTAGCAGCTCCTCTTTTAATAGCAACTAGCCGTGGCGGCTTACTGGCGTGCGGTGCGCGTGTTGCCCGGCAGAGCCTGCGGGTGGCTGGTGCGGAAGGGGTTGATGTCCAACCCACCGCGGCGTGTGTAGCGCGCGTACACCGTCAGCTTGGTCGGCTTGCAGCGCGTCCAGATGTCCATGAAGATACGTTCCACGCACTGCTCGTGGAACTCGTTGTGGTTGCGAAAACTCACCAGGTACTGCAGCAGCCCCTCCTGCTGGATCGGCAAGCCCGAGTAGCTAATCTGCACACTGCCCCAGTCGGGCTGGCCGGTCACCAGGCAGTTGCTTTTCAGCAGGTTACTCACCAGCACCTCGTTCACCACGCCTTCGTCCGGCACGATCGTCAGCAGCTCGGGCGCGGGCTGGTAGTGGGTGCACTCCACGTCCAGCCGGTCCAGGCTTAGTCCGTCCAGCTCGTGCACGGGTTCGCGATCAAACAGCGTGGTGTCAATCAGCCTCACACCAATGGAGCTTTGCACCACACCGCCGCGCCACACGGCTTCCGAAATGTCGGTGCGCAGCCGCGCCAGCACCTCGGCAGCATCGGCAAAGCGGGTGTTGTTGAAACTGTTGAGGTAGAGCTTGAAGGACTTGCTCTCCACGATGTTGGGCGTCTCACACGGGATGGTGAAGTGCACCAGTGCCACCTGGGGCTTGCCGCGTGTATTCAGCCAGCTCAGCTCAAACGCGGTCCACATGTCGGCACCAAAGAATGGCGCAGCGCCGGTGATGCCGATTTCGGCCCGCTTGCCCGCACGGGGAATGGGGAACAGCAGGGACGCGTCGTACTGGTCCACATAGGCCGAGGCCTTGCCGAGCTGGGATTGTTCAGGGGTGTTCATGGCGGGGCTTTCAGGTGGCCGTGCGCAGGTGCGGGATCAGCGCGGCCAGGATCTGGCGCACGGGTTCGGGCGGCAAGTCATGGCCCATGCCGTCGATGGTGAGCAGCTTGGCACCGGGAATACGGCGCGCCGTGTCTTCGCCACAGGCCAGCGGCACCAGGGGGTCGGCCTTGCCGTGGATCACCAGTGTGGGCGTGGTGATGCGGCCCAAGAGCGCGGCGCGCGTGATGTCGGCCACCACGGCCAGCATCTGGCGCGCCGTGCCCACGGGGTGGAAGGCACGCTGCACGCCCTCGGTCACGCGGGCACGCATCTCCGCCTCGGGCGCCGGGTAGGCCGGGCTACCAATGGCCTTGAACAGGCGCATGGTGTGCTCCACCACAGCCGCGGTGCTACTGCCGGCCGGGCGGCTCAACAGCACACGCACCACTTCGGGCGCCGCCTGCGGCAGGCCACGCGCACCGCTGGTGCTCATGATGCTGGTCAGGCTCAGCGTGCGCGCGGGTGCCGCCAACGCCACGCGCTGCGCAATCATGCCGCCCATGCTCACGCCCACCACATGGGCCTGGTCAATCTTCAGCACATCCAGCACGCCTAGAGCGTCAGCGGCCATGTCGGCCAGGCCGTAGGGCGCGGCGGGCACCAGGCCCAGCTTGTACTTCAGGCTGGCCCACAGCAGGTTGGGCTTGCCCAGCGCATCGAAGTGGCTGGAGAGGCCCACATCGCGGTTGTCAAAGCGCACTACGCGGTAGCCCGCTTCCTCCAGCCCACGCACCATCTCGGGCGGCCAGGCAATCAGCTGCATGCCCAGGCCCATGATGAGCAGCACCGCAGGCTTGCTGGCGAAAGACGCGTCCGTCTGGGCGCTGTCTTCCACTTCGATATCGATTCCGTTTGCTCTTATTTTCATAGCTGTTCGTGCAAGTAATTCGGGGGCTTATGCCTGTTTTCTTCTAAAGACCAAGCGTTCGGGGGTGGACTCAGCCGCGGCGTAGGCGTAGCCGTCCACGTCAAAGTTGCGCAGTTGGTCGGGCGTCATCAGGCGGTGTTCAATGGCGTAGCGCGCCATCAAGCCGCGCGCCTTTTTGGCAAAGAAACTGATGACCTTGTACTGGCCGTCCTTGTACTCCTGGAACACGCACTCCACCACGCGGCCTTTGAGGGCCTTGGTGTCCACTGACTTGAAGTACTCGTTGGAGGCGAGGTTGATGACCACGGGCGATGCGTCCTTGCGCAAGCGGGTGTTCAGGTAGTCGGCAATCTGCCGGCCCCAGAAGTGGTACAGGTTGCTGCCGTGCGGACCTTTGAGCGTAGTGCCCATCTCCAGCCGGTAAGGCTGCATCAGGTCCAGTGGGCGCAGCACGCCGTACAGGCCGCTCAGGATGCACAGATGGTCCTGGGCCCAGGCCAGGTCGTCCACACCCAGCGTCTTGGCCTGCAGGCCGTCGTACACATCACCGTCAAAGGCCAGCACCGCCTGGCGCGCGTTCTTCTGTGTGGCGCGGGACGACCAGGCCGCGTAGCGCGCCACGTTGAGCGTGGAGAGCTTGTCGCTCAGGTCCATGAGCGTGGAAATTTGTTGCGGAGAGTATTCGCGCAGCATGCCAATCAGCTCTTTGGACTGCTTGACGAACAGCGGTGCGGTGTGCGGCTGGCCACCCAAAGGGGTGTCGTAGTCCAGGGATTTGGCGGGAGAAAGCAGAAACAGCATGGGTGGAAAAAAGGGTCAAGGCGCAGGTGAGCGGGGTGCCAGGGATCAACAAACCAGTTTAGCGTGAAAGGCCTGCCCTACGGGGCGTCACGGTTGTTTCACACTGCCCCCCTAGGCTACGCGGCTTGATCCACTTGTGACCCTCTCTCATGCCACGTTTCACCCTCTCCCACCTGGCCCTGGCCTGCGCGCTGGCTCTGCCAGCCACCACCGCCCTGGCCCAAACTGAAGTGACCGCCACCCTGGCTGGCCACGCCGCCCTACCCGCCAGCACCACCGTGACCGCGCCCAAGGCGTTCGGCAAGTTTTTCGAGACCGCGGGCAAGTTCACCGCCGCCAACCGCCAGCGCACCGAAGTGCTGCACAGCATCGACGGCATCAGCTTTGTGGGCGATCCCAAGTACCCGCGCAAGTCGGGCGGCACGCTGCCCATCCGCGGGCAATCGGTCCAGGGTTTTTCGGGCATCGTGGCGCTGGGCAAAGACCACTTCCTGACCCTGACCGACAACGGCTTTGGCAGCAAGATCAACTCGCAAGATGCTTTGCTCATGGTCCACCATGTGCAGGCCGACTGGGCCAAGGGCAGCGTCAAGCGCCTGCACACCACCTTTTTGCACGACCCCGACCGCAAGGTGCCGTTTGCCATCCAGAACGAGGCCACGGCGGAGCGCTTCTTGACTGGCATCGACTTCGACCCGGAGTCCATCCAGGTCGTGGGCAAAGAGTGGTGGATTGGCGATGAGTTCGGCCCCTATGTGCTACGTGTGGACGCCAAGGGCAAAGTGCTGGGTGTGATCGACACCGTGGTGAGTGGCAAGGCCTACCGCGGCCCCGACCACTACCTGAACGGCCGCCTGCCCAACTACCCCGGCGACGCCAGCTTTGAAGTGCGCCGCAGCGGCGGCTTTGAGCCCATGGCCAAGTCGGTGGATGGCAAGACGCTGTACCCCATGTTCGAGTGGCCGCTGTGGGATGCCGCTGCCAAGATGCAGGAAACGCGCAACGGCAAGCCCTACACCCATATCCTGGAGTTGGACGTGGCCAGCCAGAAATACAGTGAACGCCAGTGGAAATACGCGTTTGAAGAGGCCGGCAATGTGGCCTCGGACTTCCAGATGCTGGACGCGACCACCGGTCTCGTCATCGAACGCGACGACGCGTCTGAGGGCTCGGGCAATGTCTGCAAGGACGAGCCGCGCACCGACTGCTTCACCCGCCCGGCGCGCTTCAAGCGCATCTACAAGATCGACATGGCACAGCTAGATGTCGATGGTTTTGTGAAGAAGGTTGCCTTCATCGACCTTACCAAAATCTCCAACCCCAAACACGTAGCCAAGCGAGGCCCCAACGAAGACAGCTTTGTGCTTCCGCACCTGGGGCCCGAGGGCTTGACCGTGGTGGACGCCACCCACATCGTGGTGGTGAACGACAACAACTTCCCCTTCTCCAGCGGCCGCACGCTGGGCCAGCCCGATGACAACGAGCTGACTCTGCTCGACATCAAAGCTTTGGTCGACGCACAGTAACAACTGCTGCGCACAGGGTGTCGCCATGCACAATGGCACACCATGTCCAACGCTCCTATTTCCCTTCAGTACCAGGCCCCGCCCCGCAATGGCGGCGCCTTGGTGCGCAGCCTGTTCGCCGCACGCCCGGCCCAGGCTCCCGATGCCCAACACGGCATCCGTTTTGACGCCCACTGGCGAGGCGCCCGCGCCGATGCCGCCCGGCTGGCCCGGTACCGCCAGGTCTGTGACCTGCCCGACACCGGCACCCTGCCCCTTCTGTACCTGCACGCCATGGCCATGCCGCTGCACATGGCCATCCTGAGCCATGCGCGTTTTCCGCTGCGCCTGCTGGGCCTGGTGCACTGGAGCAACCAGATCGAGAGCCTGCGCCCCATCGCCAACGGTGAGGCCGTAGATATGCACTGCACGCTGGACGGCATCCAGACCACCGAGCGCGGTCAATCCTTTGCTATCCACACCACGCTGAACACCGGTGGCACAGTCGCCTGGCGCGAGACCAGCACCTTTTTGTCGCCACTGGCGCGCAGCAAATCGGGCAAAAAGCCCGCGCTGGATGCCAGTGAACCCGATTGGGGCACGCCCATCGCCCAGTGGGCGGTGCAAGGCAACGCCGGACGCCGCTTTGCCGGCCCCTCGGGCGACTGGAACCCCATCCACGTGAGTGCACTGACGGCACGCCTGTTTGGCTACCCACGCGCCATTGCGCATGGCATGTTCAGCGCCGCGCGCTGCCTGGCGCTGCTGCAGGCAAACCTGCCCGCCGACGCGCCGCTGGCGCTGGACCTGCGGTTCAAGCGCCCCCTGTTGATTCCAGGCCAGGTGGCCCTACATACGGCGCAGGGTGCGGACCAAGACCAGGGCGCAACCCGCTTTGTATTGAAAGTACAGCCCGGCGGCGAGCCGCATATCGATGGCACGCTGCGTCGGCTGTAAGCCATAGACAACAGGATTGACCATGACCGATACCAACCCCTCCGCCCTCACCCACTTCGACACCAAGGGTGATGCCCACATGGTAGACATAGGTGCCAAGCCCCTGACCGCGCGCAAAGCCGTGGCTGGCGGCCGCATCCAGATGAAGCAAAGCACGCTGGACCTGATCCAGAACGCCCAGGCTGCCAAGGGCGATGTACTGGGCGTGGCGCGCGTGGCCGGCATCATGGCCGCCAAGCGCACCAGTGACCTGATTCCGCTGTGCCACCCCATCATGCTGTCGCGCGTGGCCATCGAGTTTGAGATGGTGCCCGCCACCGCCACCACCTTGCCCGCCGTCCAGTGCCTGGCGATTGCCGAAACCACCGGCGGCACCGGCGTGGAGATGGAAGCCCTCACCGCGGTTCAAATCACCCTGCTGACCATCTACGACATGTGCAAGGCCGTGGACAAGGGCATGGTGATGACCGACGTGCGGCTGCTGGAAAAGCACGGCGGCAAGTCGGGTACCTACCTGGCACCACCCACCACCTGAGGATGCCCGGCGGCACGGCCTCAATAAGGCGTGCCGTCCTTGTGCACAAACTGCCATTGCCCAGTGGCCATGAGCAGTGCCTTGAGGTCATCGTCGGGGTAGCTGCCCTCATCGCCGGGCGTGCGGTCGCCCACCTCCAGGTACAGCACGTCCGCATCGGTCTCGTTCTTGAGGCAGTGGCCATTGCCTGTGCCCGCCTTGAAGCCAGCACACATGCCAGGTGCCAGCGCAGTCAGCCCTTCATCGGTGTGCAGCGTGGGGTGGCCTTGCAGCACATAGATGAATTCGTCCTGCTTGGTGTGCGCATGGCGCAGGGCCGACACGGAGTGCGGCGCTAGCCGCACCAGGTTCACCCCAAAGTTGCTCAATCCAAACACATCGCCCAACTGGCGCTTTTCGCGCCCCGCCACACGCGCGGCAAAGGGCTCGGGGTAGTTGGACGGTTTGGTGCGGGGCACCACCTCGGTGGCCGCCACGGCAACGGGGGGAATGGTGGTTGGGGGGCTGTCGGGCATGGATCCTCCTAGGCTGGTCCTGTAGCTTAGCGCCCGCCCGGTAAAATCGCGGGTCCTCCCAAGAGAACCCCATGTCTGACCAAGCTACCCCCACGCCCTCCGCCCCCGAACAACCGGGTCTGCAGTCCCTGTCCAAATCCTTCGAGCCTGTCGCGCTGGAAGCGCACTGGGGCCCCGAGTGGGAAAAGCGCGGCTATGGCATCGCGGGCTACCGCGGCACCCAGGCCCCGCAGGCCGGCCAACCCGCCTTTGCCATCCAGCTGCCACCGCCCAATGTGACGGGCACGCTGCACATGGGCCATGCGTTCAACCAGACCATCATGGACAGCCTGACGCGCTACCACCGCATGGCCGGTTTCAACACCGCCTGGATTCCGGGCACCGACCATGCCGGCATTGCCACGCAGATCGTGGTGGAACGCCAGCTGCAAGAACAAAAGATCAGCCGCCACGACCTGGGCCGCGAGGCCTTCACCGCCAAGGTGTGGGAGTGGAAAGAAAAGTCCGGCAACACCATCACCGGCCAGATGCGCCGCATGGGCGACAGCGTGGACTGGAGCCGCGAATACTTCACCATGGACCCCAAGCTGTCCAATACGGTGACCGAAACCTTTGTGCAGTTGTACGAGCAAGGCCTGATCTACCGCGGCAAGCGCCTGGTGAACTGGGACCCCATCCTCATGAGTGCGGTGAGCGATCTGGAAGTGGAGAGCGAAGAGGAAGACGGCTCGCTGTGGCACATCCGCTACCCGCTGGCCGATGGCAGTGGTGACATCACCGTGGCCACCACCCGCCCCGAGACCATGCTGGGCGACGTGGCCGTGATGGTGCACCCCGAAGACGAGCGCTACACAGCCCTCATCGGCAAGATGGTGAAGCTGCCCCTGTGTGACCGCGAGATCCCGGTGATTGCCGACGACTACGTGGACAAAGCCTTTGGCACCGGCGTGGTGAAGGTCACGCCCGCGCACGACCAGAACGATTACGCCGTGGGCCAACGCCACAAGCTGCCCCTGATCTGCGTGCTGACGCTGGACGCCAAGATCAACGAGAACGCCCCCGCGCCCTACCAGGGCCTGGACCGTTTTGTGGCGCGCAAGAAAGTGGTGGCTGATTTGGAAGCCGGTGGCTTCCTGGTCGAAGTGAAGAAGCACAAACTGCAAGTGCCACGCTGCGCCCGCACGGGCCAGGTGATCGAACCCATGCTGACCGACCAGTGGTTCATGGCCATGAACACCGTGGGCAAGGGCGACGCTACCGGCAAGTCCATCGCGCAGAAGTCCATCGATGTGGTGCAAAGCGGCGACGTGAAGTTTGTGCCCGAGAACTGGGTCAACACCTACAACCAGTGGATGAACAACATCCAGGACTGGTGCATCAGCCGCCAACTCTGGTGGGGCCACCAGATTCCGGCCTGGTACGACGAAGACGGCAAGGTCTACGTAGCCCGCAACGAGGCCGACGCCCAGGCGCAAGCCCCCGGCAAGACACTCAAGCGCGACCCCGATGTGCTGGACACTTGGTATTCCAGCGCCATGGTGCCCTTCAGCACCATGGGTTGGGGCAATGAAGGTGCGGGCACCGGCGCCACCGACGATTACAACCTCTACCTGCCCAGCAGCGTGCTGGTCACCGGCTACGACATCATCTTCTTTTGGGTCGCCCGCATGATCATGATGACCACCCACTTCACGGGGCGTGTGCCGTTCAAGCATGTCTACATCCACGGCCTGGTGAAAGACGCGCAAGGCAAGAAGATGAGCAAGTCCGAGGGCAATGTGCTGGACCCGGTCGATCTGATCGACGGTATCTCGCTCGCTCCCTTGCTGGTCAAACGCTCCGAAGGCCTGCGCAAGCCCGAGACTGCACCCCAGGTGCGCAAGAACACCGAGAAGGAATTCCCCGAAGGCATTCCCGCCTACGGTGCGGACGCGCTGCGCTTCACCTTCGCGGCACTCGCATCCTTGGGCCGCAGCATCAACTTCGACAGCAAGCGCTGCGAGGGCTACCGCAACTTCTGCAACAAGCTGTGGAACGCCACGCGCTTTGTGCTGATGAACTGCGAAGGCAATGACTGCGGTTTGAACGAGCACACCAAAGAGCAGTGCGCACCCGGTGGCGAAGCCCACGGCTAC
This sequence comes from Rhodoferax sp. P1_F3, assembly GCF_056405715.1. NCBI lineage: Bacteria > Pseudomonadati > Pseudomonadota > Betaproteobacteria > Burkholderiales > Comamonadaceae > Rhodoferax > Rhodoferax sp. P1_F3. Next base: position 93,928 of record NZ_JBFUBO010000013.1, read on the forward strand.
CTGGAATTCAGCCAGGCCGACCGCTGGATCGTCTCGCTGCTGCAAAAGACCGAAGCCGAAGTGGCCAAAGGCTTTGCCGAATACCGCCTGGACAATGTGGCCAACACGATTTACGACTTTGTGTGGAACGAGTTCTGCGACTGGTACCTGGAAATTGCCAAGGTGCAGATCAACACCGGCGATGACGCGCAGAAACGCGCCACGCGCCGCACGCTGATCCGCACGCTGGAAGTCATCCTGCGCCTGATCCACCCCATCACGCCCTTCATTTCTGAGGAGCTGTGGCAAAAGGTGGCGCCCGTTGCCGGCCGTCAGGGCCCGTCCGTGTCCATCGCCGCCTACCCCGTGAGCCAGCCCGAGCGTATTGACGACGCTGCCATTGCCCATGTGGTCAAGCTCAAAGCCCTGGTGGACGCCTGCCGCAACCTGCGCGGCGAGATGAACGTGTCGCCCGCCGTGCGCCTGCCGCTGTTTGTGGTGGCCCATAGCGCGGCCGAAGGCGAATTCCTGCAATCCTCTGCTGCCGTGCTGCAGTCACTGGCCAAACTCAGCGAGGTGAAGGTGTTTGCCGACGAAGCCAGCTGGCAAGCCGCCGCCCAATCCGCCCCCGTGGCCGTGGTGGGTGAGGCCCGCGTCTGCCTGTTTGTGGAAGTGGACGTGGCCGCCGAAAAGATCCGCCTGGGCAAGGAAGTAGCGCGCCTGGAAGAGCAGATCACCAAGGCCAGCGTCAAGTTGAGCAACGAAGCCTTTGTGGCCAAAGCTCCGGCCGCCGTGCTGGAGCAAGAACGCAAACGCGTAGCCGACTTTGCCGCCACGCTGGAGAAGGTGAAAGAGCAGTTGGCCCGCCTCGGCTAATGCTCGGCCCCGCTGGGGCCTGCCCCAAAACATAACGCCGCACGGGAAACCCTGCGGCGTTTTTTTGGGGCTTGGAAACGCTTTAGCGTCTACGCAGCACGTGGATGTATTCGGCACCCACGGTTTCCTGCTCCAGCAGCTCGTTGCCGGTTTGCTTGGCAAAAGCCTGAAAGTCGCGGATGGAACCGGGATCGGTGGCCACCACCTTGAGGGTCTGGCCGCTCACCAGCTCCGCCAAGGCTTTCTTGGCCTTGAGGATGGGCAGCGGGCAGTTCAGGCCGCGAGTGTCAACTTCTTTGTCGGTGTGCATGCGATAGGCTTTCTGGCGTTGGCACCGATTTTAAGTCGCCAGCTTCTCGGCGTCTTGGCGCCACACCGGGTCGATGAACGTGGGTTCATGCCCGCGCGAGCGCAAAAACTCGGCCAGCGCATAACCGGTGCCGGCCGGCCAGCATTTCACGTCTTCCAGGTTGTAGAGCTTGTAGTCCACCAGCTCGGGGCTCAGCTTTACGTCGCCATGGCAGACGGCGTGGTAGGCAATGATGACCTGGTTCATGCGCTGGAAGTCGTACACGCCCAGCAGCTTGAGCGCGCTGGTGGTCAGGCTGGTCTCTTCCGAAATCTCGCGCGCAATGCCCCCTTCGGGCGTCTCGCCGGCCTCCATAAAGCCGGTGATCAACGCGTACATCTTGCCGGGCCAGGCCGCGTTGCGTGCCAACAAGATTTGCCCGTTGTACTCAATCACCGCCGCCAGCACGGGCGTGGGGTTGTTCCAGTGCGTAAAGTCACAGGCCGGGCAGCGCAGGCGGGTTTTGTCGCCGCCGTCCTCGGCCAGCGTGATGTGCTCTAGCGCCGTGGCGCACTGTGGACAGAACTTGAAAGCTGCAGACATGCCCACCCTTTTGCAGATTGATTTGCTATCTATTCAGTAGCTACCCGCGCATATTCCACGGGGGCTACCAACCTATTTCTTATAAATTACGCGGGAAACACACCCGTGGAGAGGTAACGGTCCCCGCGGTCACAGACCACGAACACGATCACTGCATCGCGCTCGCGCTTGGCAATCTCCTGCGCCACCCAGCAGGCACCCGCCGCTGAGATGCCACCAAAGATGCCCTCTTCACGCGCCAGGCGGCGGCACATGTCTTCGGCGTCAAGCTGGCTCACGTAGACCAGTTCATCCACATTCTTGGGGTCGTAAATCTTGGGCAAATAGGCCTCGGGCCATTTGCGGATGCCGGGAATGCGCGAGCCCTCCGACGGCTGGGCGCCAATGATGCGGATGGCCGGGTTCTTTTCCTTCAAGAAGCGTGACACGCCGGTGATGGTACCCGTGGTGCCCATGGCGCTCACAAAGTGGGTGATGCGGCCGTGCGTCTGCGCCCAGAGTTCGGGGCCCGTGGTCTCGTAGTGGATGCGCGGGTTGTCGTCATTGCCAAACTGGTCCAGCACGCGACCCTTGCCCTCGCGCTGCATTTGTTCGGCCAGGTCGCGCGCGTACTCCATGCCACCGCTCTTGGGTGTCAGGATCAGCTCGGCACCGAAAGCCTTCATGGTCTGGGCGCGCTCGATGGACAGGTCCTCCGGCATGATCAAGACCATGCGGTAGCCCTTGACAGCCGCGGCCATGGCCAGCGCAATGCCGGTGTTGCCCGAGGTGGCTTCGATCAGCGTGTCGCCGGGCTTGATGTCGCCGCGCTCCTGCGCGCGCCGGATCATGGACAGGGCTGGCCGGTCTTTGACCGAACCTGCGGGGTTGTTGCCTTCGAGCTTGCCCAGCACCACGGTGTTGCGGGATTGGTTGTCGGTGGCCTGGATGCGCTGCAGTGCGACCAGCGGGGTGTTCCCGATGGCGTCTTCGATGGTGGGGAATGTCATGCCCATAAATGTGCCATAATTCGCGCTTCACAGAATACCCCGCCCGGGTGGTGAAATTGGTAGACTCAGGGGACTCAAAATCCCCCGCCGCAAGGCGTGCCGGTTCGAGTCCGGCCCCGGGCACCAGATCAAAAAGCCTGCTGTTTGCAAAAACAGCAGGCTTTTTTCTTGCCGGTGGCCTTGGGTGACACCTCTGGCCCGCATCCAAACCCTATGATGTGTCGCGCTAGCACGCAACCGCAAAGGAGACGCCCATGGAACTCAACATCAATGGCAAGGTGGTGACCGCCGACGCCCCGCCCGACATGCCCCTGCTGTGGGTGTTGCGCGACGTGCTGAACATGACCGGCACCAAGTTTGGCTGCGGGGTGGCCGCCTGCGGCGCCTGCACCGTACACATCGACGGCCAGCCCGTGCGCTCCTGCGTGATGCCCGTGTCTGCCGTGGCCGGCCAAAAAATCAAAACCATCGAAGCCCTGGGCAGCACCGACAAGCTGCATGCCCTGCAGGCCGCTTGGATCGCCGAGCAGGTGCCCCAATGCGGCTACTGCCAAAGCGGCATGCTGATGGCCGCCGCCGCCCTCTTGGCCCGCAAACCCAAGCCCACCGATGCCGACATCGACGAGGCGATGACCAACATCTGCCGCTGCGGTACCTACCAGCGCGTGCGCGCCGCCATCCACCGTGCAGCGGGCCAACCCCAGGGAGCTGCAGCATGAAGCGCCGCACCTGGCTATTGAGCGCCCTGGGCGCTACCGGTGCGCTGGTGGTGGGCTGGGGCCTGATGCCCCAGCGTTCGCGCCTGGGCGATGGCGCGCTGATGCTGCCCACCGAGGGAGAAGTCGGCCTGAACGGCTGGATCAAGATCGCCAAGGATGGCACCGTGGTACTGGCCATGCCGCGCAGCGAGATGGGCCAAGGCGTGCACACCGCGCTGGCCATGCTGGTGGCCGAAGAGCTGGACATTTCGCTGGCCAAGGTGCGCCTGCAGCAGGCCGGGCCAGAAACCCTGTACGGCAACGTGGTGATGCTCACCGCTACCCTGCCCTTCCACCCGCTGGAAACCGAGAGCGACAACCCGCCGGCCAAGGTCAAGTTGGGCCAATGGTTCGTTGGCAAGATCGCGCGGGAACTGGGCATCAACGCCACCGGGGGGTCATCCAGCGTGGCGGACGCTTGGGAACCCATACGCACCGCCGCAGCCCTGGCCCGTGCCAGCCTATTGGAAGCGGCCGCCACACAGTGGAAGCTGCCCCGCACCGAACTGAACATCCAGGACGGCGTGGTGCAGCATGCATCCGGCAAGTCAGCCCATTTTGGTGAGTTGGCCCAAGGCGCTGCCGGGCTGAAGCCATCCAACGTCACCCTCAAGGACCGCAAGGACTGGAAGCTGCTGGGCACCCCGGCGCCGCGCGTGGACATTCCCGCCAAGACCAATGGCACGGCCCGGTTTGGGCTGGATGTGCGCATGCCCGACATGCTATTTGCGGCCATTCGCCTTGCACCCCAGTTGGGTGGCACTGTGGGCTCACTGGACAGCAAGGCCGCGCTGGCCATGCCAGGCATAGAAATGCTGGTACCGCTGGACGCCCTGGGTGGCTCCACCGCCGGGTTTGCGGTGGTCGGCAAGACCACTTGGCATGCACACCAGGCCGTGCAGGCGGTAGAGGTGAAGTGGCAAGCCCCCGCAGGCGGCGCGCTGGACACCCAGAAAATTGAAGAGCGCCTGCAAGCAGCGCTGAAAAACGAAGATGGCTTTGCGTTCTACGACAAAGGCGATACCAAGGCCGCTGAGGCTGCCGCGGCCAGCACGGTAGAAGCTGCCTACCAGGCCCCCTACCTGGCCCACGCCACCATGGAGCCCATGAACTGCACGGCCCAAGTAAAAGACGGGCTGGTGGAGGTATGGGCCCCCACCCAGGTGCCGGAAATGGCACGCGCCATCGCCGCCAAGGTCGCCGGCGTCAAAGAAGACAAGGTGACGCTGCATGTGACGCTGCTGGGTGGCGGCTTTGGCCGCCGACTAGAGGTGGACTACGTGGCCCAGGCCGTGCGCGTGGCGATGGCCTGCAAGGGCCGCCCGGTGCAACTGGCCTGGTCCCGCGAGGAAGACACCACGCACGACTTCTACCGCCCCATGCATGTGGCGCAGCTGCGCGCCGCGATCGACAGCCAAGGGCAGGTCAGCAGTCTGCGCATCAAATCTGCCGGCGATGCCATCAGCCCGCGCTGGATGGCTCGTGGGCTTCCAGCCCTGTCCGGACCCATCGACATGCCCGACAAGACCACGGCCGAGGGTTTGTTTGACCTGCCCTACGGCTTTGCCAACCAGCACATGGCCCATGTGGCCACGCACATGGACGTGCCGGTGGGCTTTTGGCGCTCGGTCGGGCATTCGCACAACGCATTCTTCTCTGAGAGCTTTATCGACGAGCTGGCCGCACAAACCAAGCAAGACCCGGTGGCATTTCGTCTAGCCCTGCTCAAGGAAGCCCCCCGCTATGCCGCAGTCTTGCAGCTGGCCGCCAGCAAGGCGCGCTGGGGCAGCCCCCTACCCGCCGGGCGTACGCGTGGGGTGGCGCTGCATGAATCGTTCGGCTCCATCGTTGCCGAGGTGGCCGAGGTGTCGCTGAAAAACGGGGTGCCTCGTGTGCACAAGGTGGTGTGTGCCATCGACTGCGGCACGGTGGTCAACCCGAACATCGTGGCGCAGCAAATGGAAAGCGCTGTGGTGTTTGGCCTCACAGCCGCGCTGTACAGCAAGATCGACATCAAGGACGGCGCAGTACAACAAACCAGCTTCCCGAGCTACCCCATGGTGCAGCTGGCAGAAGCCCCAGTGGTGGAAACCTGGCTGGTGCCCAGCACGCGCCACCCCGGTGGTGTGGGCGAACCCGGCGTGCCGCCCATTGCCCCCGCGGTGGCCAACGCTTTGTTTGCCCTGACCGGCAAGCGCCAGCGCAGCCTGCCGCTGGTCACCGCAGCCTGAGCGATTTCAGGGCGCTGTGGTGCCGGGGATCAGGCGGGCCTGTACACGGCCTGTCGCGTCTTCCAGCAGCAACTGCCCGTCTTGCAGCCGTACGCTGCGGGTGGCCTCCAGCGCCTTGAAGAAGCGATCCTCCTGGCCTTGGGGCGCCGTCATGCAGAGCTTGCCAGTGGCCGCCAGGGGGCCCAGCTTTAGCGCACCCTGCTCCACTACGGCCCGGCCCATGAACGCGTTGCAGCCGCCGCTGCCTGCCAGCTGGTCCGCAGTGGTCCAGCGCAACCGGGGTGCGGGGGCCGTCACGGTGGCGATGCCGTCGATGTAGCTGGCCACCCATTCACGCCCCTGCAGCTGGGCACCGGACACCGGGACGGGCTGCGGTTGCACCGGGGCGACATCGCAGCCGGCCAACGCCAGCACCAACGCGACCATCACAACAGGTTTGAAAGAAGAAAACAGCATGGTGATGTCCGAAGAATGGAGTGACAAAAGCCTATGGTAACCAGGCCCCTACCAACATCCCGCACAATCACGGTCTTTCGCGCTCCGAACCTCCAGCCCCATGTCGTCGTCCACCACCCCTGCCACCACAGCCACACCCCGCCTGTTTTGGGGCCTGCTGGCTCTTGCTTTGCTCGCCGCCCTGGTGCCCACCGTGTTTCCGGCGCTGGATCTGGCGGCTGCAGGCCTATTCACTGGCGCGCAGCCCACCATCGCGTCGGGCGGCTGGTGGTGGGTGCAAGGGATCAACCTGTACATACCCGCTATTTTCCGCGGCGTCTTGGCACTGTGTTTTGTGGCCTGGCTGGTAGCCACCTTCTTGGGGCGCTGGAAACACCTCCGACTGCCGCTGGCGTTTGTGGTGCTGGCGGGCATCGTCGGGCCAGGCGTGGTGGTGAACGCGGGGTTCAAGGACCACTGGGCGCGTGCACGGCCCTACCAAGTGGAGAATTTCGGTGGTGCGCAGCAGTTCACGCGCGCCGCTGTCATGACTGACCAGTGCGACAACAACTGCTCGTTCGTCAGCGGCCACGTGGCTTGCGGCTTCTTTCTTGCCACCCTACTGCTGGTGCACCGGCGCCGGCAAACCGCTTGGGCTGTGGTGGGAACGGCCAGCGGCCTGGTGATTGGCTTTGCCCGCATGTCGGACGTGGCGCATTGGCTCAGCGACGTGCTGTGGGCCTACCCCATCACGCTGGTCAGCAGTTGGCTGGTGTGGCAGGTCCTGCAGTGGGCCTACCGGCGCTACGCGCCCTAGGTGCTGCGCAGCCCCTGCCCCACATCGGGGTAGCGCAGTACCAGGCGCAGCTCCTGCTTCATGCGCTGGTTCACCAAACGGCGAGATTCGCTCATGAAACTCAACAGCACCACAGGCAACTGCTCGCGTGCACTGTCGCGTGCCACACGGGGTGGGCGTGACAAGCCATACAGGTCGGCCGCCATGTCAAAGTAATCCCCCATCTTCAGCTGCGAGTCATCACTGACGTTGTAGATGCGTTGCGGTGCACCGCGCCACAGTGCCAGCCAGCAGGCGCGGGCCAGGTCGTCAGCGTGGATATGGTTGGTGTACACGTCATCCTCCGCGCGCAGCACAGGCGTGCCCTTCTGCAGCCGTTCGTGTGGCGTGCCGCCCTCGCGGTTGGGTGCGTAAATACCGGGGATGCGCAGCACACTGAGTGGCACGCCACTGGCCCGGCCCCAGGTGCGCAAGGCCTGTTCGGCATGCACGCGGCGCTGCGCGCGCGGGGTTTGTGGCGAGAGTGCACGCGTCTCGGCCACCCATTGGCCCTGGCAATCACCATACACACCGCTGGTGGAGCCATACACCGCGCGCTGCGGCGCGCTACGCCGGCGCAAGGCCTGACTCAGTTGGGCGGCGCGGGGGTCGGACCAGCCTTCTGACGGTGGGGGTGCCAGGTAGATCACACGGTGGGCCACACCGGCCAAGCGATTCAGTGTGGCCGCACGGTCCAGATTACCCAACAGCGGGACGGTACCCAGGGTGCGCAGCTCCGCCATACGCGAGGCACTAGAGGTCAGCGCCAGCCAGCGCACCGTTGCGTGGGCCGCCACCAAGCGGCTGCCCACGTCGCCGCAGCCCACCACCAACACCCGCTGGCGTTTGAAGCGGGACGGCAGGGCACCGAGGGGGGATTGGATTGAGGGCAAAATCGGGGGCTACAGACAGATAAGCCCTTGAGGATACCCAAAAGATGACCGTCTCTGCGGACGCCGCCACCACTTTCTCCGTCACCGTGCAACCCAGCGGACGCGCCTTCAGCACCCAAGCCGATGAAACCATTTTGGCTGCTGGTATCCGCCAAGGCATTGGCCTGCCCTATGGCTGCAAAGACGGTGCCTGCGGCTCCTGCAAATGCAAGTTGCTGTCGGGCTCAGTACGCCACAGTCTGCACCAGGCCAAGGCATTGAGTGAGGCGGAAGAAGCCGCCGGCTTGGTACTGACCTGCTGCGCCACCGCGCAAAGCGATGTGGTGCTGGAGTCGCGCCAAGTAACCGAGGCCGGCGCCCTGCCCATCAAGAAGATGCCGACGCGCGTGACGACCTTGCAACGGGTGTCCGACGACGTCATGGTGCTGCAACTGCAATTGCCGGCCAACGACAACTTTGCCTACCGTGCCGGGCAATACGTGGAGTTCATCCTGCGCGACGGCGCGCGGCGCAGCTACTCGATGGCCAATGCGCCCGGCCAGGGCGCCGGCATGGAGCTGCACATCCGCCACATGCCTGGCGGCAAGTTCACCGACCACGTGTTTGGTGCGATGAAGGAGAAGGAGATATTGCGACTGGAAGGGCCTTATGGCTCGTTCTTCCTACGCGAAGATTCGGATAAACCCATCGTACTGCTGGCCTCTGGCACCGGCTTTGCGCCCGTCAAGGCGCTGCTGGAGCACATGCTGGCGCAGGGCATTGTCCGGCCTGTGACGCTGTACTGGGGCGGGCGCCGACCCGCAGACCTGTACATGGACGCCTGGGTGCGAAACATGCAGCAGCGCATGCCGCAACTGACCTACGTTCCCGTGGTGTCCAATGCATTGCCCGATGATGCTTGGCAAGGACGCACCGGTTTTGTGCACCGCGCCGTGCTGAACGACCTGCCCGACCTCAGCGGCCATCAGGTGTACGCCTGCGGCGCACCGATTGTCGTGGACTCGGCCCGCGCGGATTTTTGTGCGCTTGCGGGCCTGCCAGACGAAGAGTTCTTTGCCGACGCGTTCACCTCGGAGGCCGACAAGGCCCACGCCTGAAACAGCAGCGGGGCCTGCAGGCCCCGCTCGTGCTGCCGGTCGCAGGTTTACAGCTTGCCGTTCTTGCGGTCGCGCTTGCCGTCATGGTTCAGATCCACTTGGCGGTCATGCTTTTGGTAGGCAATGTCGCGGCTCTCAGCGCGCTGCAGGTGCGCAATGCGCTTGCGCTCCTGGCCCGTCACCTTGCCGTCGGCTTCGGCGTGGTCTTCGACCTTGTCGATACGGGCTTCGCCACGGTTCAGGCGGCGGGTTTCACGCTGGGTCAGCTGACCAGAACCCACACCCTGTGCAATGCGCTTGTCTTGGTTGGCCTCACGCTGGTCGATCTTGGGGGTGGCCAAAGGGTCTCTGGGTGCAGGGGTAGCGGTTTGCGCGAACGCGGCGCCAGTTGCCACCAACACCAGACCAGCCAGCAAAGCGTGAATTTTCATCGTGAACTCCTGTTGAGGTTAAGCATGGAATGACTCCATGCCCTTTTCAACGGCTCCACTCAGCGCGGGCCTGACATCCCGAATGCAAAGTGTCGTAACAACTTGCATCCGGGATGCCTGGAGGGCTTATTCGCCCAGGTAGGCTGCGCGCACCTTGGGATCGGTCAGCATGTCCGACGCCTTGCCTGACATGGTGACAATTCCGGATTCCATCACGTAGCCGCGGTTGGCAATGGACAGTGCACGGCTGGCGTTTTGCTCCACCAGCAGCACGGTCACGCCTTGGGCGTACACGTCTTTCACCACTTCAAAGATCTTGTCGACCATGATGGGGGACAGACCCATGGAGGGTTCATCCAGCAGCAAGACCTTGGGGCGGCTCATCAGCGCGCGGCCCATCGCCAGCATCTGCTGCTCGCCACCGGACATGGTGCCGGCCAGCTGGTCCTTGCGCTCGCGCAGGCGCGGGAAGATGGTGAACATCTTCTCGATGTCGGCCAGGATGCCCGCCTTGTCGGTGCGGATGTAGGCGCCCATCTGCAGGTTTTCAGTGATAGTCATGCGGGTGAACACACCGCGGCCTTCGGGCACCATGGCCAGACCTTGCTTGACCAGGTCCCAAGGGCCCTGGCCCTTGATGCTTTTACCCAGGTATTCGATGTCACCTGCGTTGATGGGCAAGGTGCCGGTAATGGCTTTCATGGTGGTGGTCTTGCCAGCACCGTTAGAGCCGATCAGCGATACCAGTTCGCCTTCGTGGACTTCGAAATCCACACCTTTGACGGCCTGGATGCCGCCATACGAGACCTTCAGGCCTTTAACTTTGAGCAGAGTCTGGGTTGTCATGCTAATTCCTTAGTGGCCGCTCGTGCCCAAGTAGGCCTCAATCACTTTTTCGTTTTTCTGTACATCGGCAGGTGTGCCTTCGGCAATTTGCTTGCCGTAGTCCAGCACCGTCACGCGGTCGCACAGGCCCATCACCAGCTTCACATCGTGCTCAATGAGCAGGATGGTGCGGTTGTCCTTGCGAATGCGGTCAATCAATTCGCGCAACATGACCTTCTCGGTGGCGTTCATGCCGGCAGCCGGTTCGTCCAGTGCAATCAGTTGCGGATCGGTGGCCAATGCACGGGCAATTTCCAGGCGGCGCTGGTCGCCGTAGCTCAGCGTACGAGCCTTGTAGTCGGCAAACTTGCCAATGCCCACATAGTCCAGCAACTCTTGTGCGCGCTTGGCAATGGCGAGTTCTTCGGCCTTGAAGCCAGGGGTGCGAAACACCGCGCCCAACAAACCGGAGTGGGTGCGTATGTGGCGACCCACCATCACGTTTTCCAGTGCCGTCATTTCAGCGAACAGGCGAATGTTCTGGAAGGTGCGGGCAATACCGGCCTTGGCCACGGTGTGCACTGCAGTGGGTTGGTAAGGCCGACCAGCCAGCTCAAAGCTGCCGCTATCGGGTGTGTACATGCCGGTCAGCACGTTGAAGAAGGTGGTCTTGCCAGCGCCGTTGGGGCCGATCAGACCGTAGACCTGGCCGCGTTCGATTTTGATGCCCACATCGCTCAGGGCTTGCAAACCGCCAAAGCGCTTGGACACGCCGGAGACGTTCAATACTGTATCTGTCATAGGAGATTCCATTCTGTTGAGGGCCAGCGGGCTTGCGCAGGGCGCGAAGCCGTGGCCCAACAAAGTTCAGGTTTTGGCGTTTTGCAAAGATTTGCCGTGCTCTGGCGATGGCCACAGGCCGCGCGGGCGAATCAGCATGACGCTGATCATGGCCAGTGCAATGAGCAACTGGCGCAAGATGGAAGCATCCAGGCGACCATCGGTCATGGCTTGTAGCGGACCGGCCACGTAACGCAGCACTTCAGGCAGCGCCGACAGCAGCACCGCACCCAGAATCACTCCGGGCAAATGGCCCACGCCACCGAGCACCACCATGGCCACGATCATCACGGACTCCATCAGGCTGAAGGATTCGGGAGAAATAAAACCCTGGAAGGAAGCGAACATCGCACCCGACACGCCACCAAAGGTAGCGCCCATGCCAAATGCCAGCAGCTTCATGTTGCGGGTGTTGATGCCCATGGCCTTGGCAGCGATTTCATCCTCGCGAATGGCCATCCAGGCGCGGCCCACGCGGGACAACTCCAGGCGATGGCTGATCACCACGCTTACCACCACCAGCGTGAGGAACAGGTAGTAGTAGAGCGATACCGAGGCAAACTCGAAACCAAGGACGCTGAGTTTTTTGCCCAGGTTTAAGCCGAAGAAATGCAAGGGATCGATTCCCAGGAGACCCTTGGGACCATTGGTGATGTTGACCGGGTTGTCCAGGTTGTTCATGAATACCCGGATGATTTCGCCGAAGCCCAGCGTCACGATGGCCAGGTAGTCACCGCGCAGGCGCAGCGTAGGCGCGCCCAACAAGATGCCAAACACACCGGCCAGACCCGCGGCCAACGGCACGATGGCCCAGAGCGGTGTGTGCATGCCTTCAGGGAACATGGCCGCGATAGCGGGGAAGGTCTCTACCAAATGGGGGGATGCCAGCAGGCCGTACATATAGGCACCGATAGCGAAGAACGCCACATAGCCCAAGTCCAGCAGACCGGCGTAGCCCACCACGATGTTCAGGCCCAGAGACAGCAGCACAAACAGCAGCGCCATGTCCACGATGCGGACCCAGGCGTTGCCGAAGCCTTGCAGCAACAGCGGCAGAATCAGCAGGCCGGCGGCGGCCACCAGCATGGTGATCAGTCGTTTTTGAGAGTTCATCTGTTGGGTCTCCTTACGCACGATCGGCTACACGCTCACCCAGCAAGCCGGAAGGACGCAATGTCAACACGATGATCAAAACAATGAAAGCAAAAATGTCGGAGTAGTGGCTGCCCAGCACACCACCGGTCAAGGCGCCGATGTAGCCAGCGCCAATCGATTCGATCAGACCCAGCAGGATGGCGCCAACCACGGCACCCGCCAAGTTGCCGATGCCGCCAAACACAGCAGCGGTAAAGGCCTTGAGGCCGGGCAGGAAGCCCATAGCGTGCTGTGCGGTGCCGTAGTTGGACGCGTACATCACACCGGCAATGGCAGCCAGCACGGCGCCAATGATGAAGGTGGCAGAAATCACCATGTCGGGCTTCACGCCCATCAGACCCGCCACACGGGGATTCTCGGCTGTGGCGCGCATGGCGCGCCCCAGTTTGGTGTAGTTGACCAGCCACATCAGCAGCGCCAGCGACACGGCCGTGAAGCCCAGAATCATCACCTGGGTGGGCGTAATCACCGCACCACCGATGTCAAACGGTGTGTTGGGTAACAGCGTGGGGTAGGACTTGTAGTTAGGCTTCCAGATGATCATCGCCAGGGTTTGCAGCAAGATGGACATGCCGATGGCAGTGATCAGAGGGGCCAGCTTGGGGCTGTTGCGCAGGGGGCGGTAGGCTACCTTCTCAATAACAAAGTTGAGGGTGGCAGCGACCACGCAGGCAATGATGAGGGCCAGAAAGAGGATGATGAAGCCCGGAGTACCGGGCATCGCGTCCTGCATGAGGCCAATCACGGTCCAGCTGGTCAGGGCTCCCACCATCACCACTTCGCCATGGGCAAAGTTGATCAGGTTGATGATGCCGTACACCATCGTGTAGCCCAGCGCGATGAGCGCATACATGCTACCTAACACCAGACCGTTGATGATCTGCTGTATCAAAATATCCATAAATACTCCGTTGTTCTTGGATGCGAACGGCATGGCCGTTAACACTGGTGGCGTTAGACCAATCGAAAGCAATAAGCCTGCCACGTCAGGTTCACTGGCGGTGCAGGCCAAAGCAGTGCCGCGATTCTAGCGAGGTCGCGTACCAGGGTCTCGAGGGTTTGGGGTGGGTTTACCCTTGAAAAGTATGCCGATTCGGCAACACTTTCTGCATTTCATGCAGTATTAACTTTGCTTATGATTGCGCGCTTTGAGGTCGCGTAACTTCTCACTGATACGAATCTCCAGCCCCCGCTCTACCGGCCTGTAGAAATTCGTACCAGCCATGCCATCGGGCAGGTACTGTTCGCCAGCCGCAAAGCCATCGTCTTCGTCATGCGCATAGCGGTAGCCTTTGCCGTAGTCCAGCTCTTTCATCAGCTTGGTGGGCGCATTGCGCAGGTGCATGGGCACGGGACGCGTGCCATCCTTCTTGATGAAGGCCTTGGCTTCGTTGAAGGCCTTGTAGACCGCGTTCGACTTGGGTGCGACGGCCAGGTAGATCACACACTCGGCCAAGGCCAGCTCACCTTCTGGAGTGCCCAGGCGCTCGTACACATCAGCCGCATCCAGCGCCATGCGTAGCGCGCGCGGGTCGGCCAGGCCAATGTCTTCGGCCGCCATGCGAATCAGGCGGCGCGCCATGTAGCGCGGGTCGGCTCCGCCATCCAACATGCGCACAAACCAGTACAGCGAGGCATCAGGGTCCGAGCCGCGCACGCTTTTGTGCAGGGCCGAGATGGTGTCGTAAAACTGCTCGCCACCCTTGTCGTAGCGGCGCATGCGCTCACCCAAGACCTTCAGCAGCCAGGCATCGGTGATCTCCTCGACCTTCTCCTGCACGGCGGCCACGGTCAGGGTTTCCAGCGTGTTGAGCAGGCGCCGGGCGTCGCCATCGGCGTAGGCGATAAGCCGATCCACCGCTATGGTTTCGATAGCTGGTAGCGCAGACTCCGCCTGGGCCCGCTCCACTATTTGCTTTAAATTGTCGGCATCCAGCGGCTGCAGCACATAGACGGCGGCGCGGGACAACAACGCCGAGTTGACCTCGAATGACGGGTTTTCGGTGGTGGCGCCAATGAAAGTGAACAGGCCGCTTTCCACATGCGGCAAAAACGCGTCCTGCTGGCTTTTGTTGAAGCGGTGCACCTCGTCCACAAACACGATGGTGCGACGCTGCTCCAGTCCGTCGCGCGCCAGCAGGGCCTGCTCCACCGCCTCGCGGATGTCCTTGATGCCGCCCAACACGGCGCTGATGGTGATGAACTGGGCATCAAACGCGTCGGCCATGAGCCGGGCGATAGTGGTCTTGCCCACGCCAGGCGGGCCCCAGAGGATGCAGCTGTGCGGCTGGCCCGACTCGAACGCCAGGCGCAGCGCCATGCCGTCGCCCAGCAGGTGCTGCTGGCCAATCACCTGCCCCAGGGTCTTGGGGCGCAGCAGTTCGGCAAGTGGGGGGTGTTTCGATGGCGACGATGCCATGGTTTTCCGCGCTATTGGCGCACCACGTCCGCACCGGCCGGTGGTTTGAACTGGAAGGCCGCGGCATCCAGCACGGCGTTGGGCTGGAAGCCTACGAAGCTCAGCACGGAGCGCTGGCCAAAGCTGTCCAGAATCTCCAGCACTGCGAGCTGGTCCTGCTTGAAGCCCACGCGCACCTGCTGCAGCTGGCTGTCCTTGGCCTTGGGCGTGCCCTGCACCCACTGGAGGCCATCCTTGTCCGGCGCGTCAGCCAAAGTGAAATCGGCCTGCAGAGCTTTCAAGTCGGGCGCCGCCGCAATCAGCGCGGCGGGCGTGGAACCCAGGGCGGCAGACTGCTTGCGCGCGGTCACCTGGTTCAGGTCTACGTCGTACAGCCACAGCGTTTGGCCGTCGGCCACGATGGTTTGTTCGAACGGTTTTTTGTAGACAAACTTGAAGCGGCTGGGCCGGGCGAACTCGAAGCTGCCGCTGGACGTCTTGCTGCGTGCGGTCTGCCCTTCCTTGGCGGGCGCCGTCACCACCTGGGTGAAGTCTGCCTTGCCGCTCTTTACCGTCTTCACGAAGGTTTCCAAGCTTTCCAGCCCTCCAGCCCGCGCAGAAATTGCGCTGGCAGCTATCAAAATAAGAGCAATTTGTTTGATCATGGTCTGACCCACAAGTTATTCGGAACGGGCCGGTACCAAAATCTCACGCTGGCCGCTGCCACTCATGGAACTCACCAGCCCGGCTTTCTCCATGTCTTCCACCAGCCGCGCGGCGCGGTTGTAGCCAATCTTCAGGTGGCGCTGTACCAACGAGATGCTGGCCTTGCGGTTCTTCAGCACCACTTCCACGGCCTGGTCGTACATCGGGTCTTTCTCGCCGCCGGAATCACCGCCGCCCTCGCCGTCTTCACCATCCACCGTGCCGCCTTCCAGGACACCGTCGATGTAATCTGGCTCGCCTTGGCTCTTCAGGTAGCTCACAACGCGGTGCACCTCTTCGTCGCTGACAAACGCACCGTGCACGCGGACTGGCAGGCCGGTACCGCTGGGCATGTAAAGCATGTCACCCATGCCCAAGAGCGCTTCGGCGCCCATCTGGTCCAGGATGGTGCGACTGTCGATCTTGCTGCTGACCTGGAAGGCAATACGGGTCGGGATGTTGGCCTTGATCAGGCCGGTGATCACGTCCACGCTGGGGCGCTGAGTGGCAAGAATCAAATGGATACCAGCGGCCCGTGCCTTCTGCGCCAATCGCGCAATCAACTCTTCGATCTTCTTGCCCACCACCATCATCAAGTCAGCCAGCTCGTCGATTACCACCACGATGTGCGGCAGGCGGTTCAGCGGCTCGGGGCTCTCGGGCGTCAGGCTGAAGGGGTTGTAGATGAACTCCCCCTTGGCCTTGGCATCGTCAATCTTGACGTTGTAGCCGGCCAGGTTGCGCACGCCCATCTTGCTCATGAGCTTGTAGCGTTTTTCCATTTCCGCCACGCACCAGTTCAGCCCGTGTGCAGCCTGTCGCATGTCGGTCACCACAGGCGCCAGCAAATGCGGAATGCCTTCGTAGACCGACATTTCCAGCATCTTGGGGTCGATCATCAACAGGCGCACATCACGCGCTTCGGCCTTGTAGAGCAAGGACAGAATCATTGCGTTGATACCAACTGACTTGCCCGAGCCTGTGGTACCCGCCACCAGCACGTGCGGCATCTTGGCCAAATCGGCCACCACCGGGTTGCCCACGATGTCCTTGCCCAGACCCATGGTCAACATGGATTTGGCTTCGTTGTAGACCTGCGAACCCAAAATCTCGGACAGCTTGATGCTCTGGCGCTTGGCGTTGGGCAGTTCCAACGCCATGTAGTTTTTGCCGGGAATCGTCTCCACCACCCGGATGGACACCAAACTCAAGCTCCGCGCCAAGTCCTTGGCCAGACCCACGATCTGCGAGCCCTTCACACCCGTGGCGGGTTCAATCTCGTAGCGCGTGATCACCGGACCGGGCTGGGCCAGCACCACCCGCACTTCCACGCCAAAGTCTTTCAACTTCTTCTCGATCATCCGGCTTGTCATTTCCAGCGTCTCGGGGGCTACCGTCTCCTGGCGCAGCTGGGCTTCGTCCAGCAAGGCCACCTGGGGCAGCTTGCTGTCTGGCATCTCGCTAAACAGCGGCTTCTGGCGCTCCTTGGCCACACGCACGCTGGGCGGCAGCTCCGCCATCACCGGCTCAATCACCACCGGGGCCGGCGCAGGGTAGTGAACCACGGCCTCTTCACGCTCTTCCAGAAACACCTCTTCGCGCTCACGCACGGCCAGCTGGCCTAGTTCACGGTCTTGCGCAGCCTCAATCTTCTCGCGGCGGGACTCCACCAGCCCGTCCAGCAGCGATCCAATGCGCTCGGCGGTGCGGGTCCACGAGAAGCCGAATACCCAGGCCGCACCCACCAGACCGAGCACGATGGCCACCAGGCCCGCACCGGCAAAACCCAGCCACTGCACGCTGAAAGGCCCCACCAAGCGGCCAAGTGCACCGCCACTGGTTCCGGGCAAATGCGCCTCCCAACGGTACAGGCGCGCCCACTCCAACGAAGTGCTGGCATACACCAGCAACAACAAGCCACCCCAAAAAATCCAGCGCCCGCCGCGCGTAGGCCCATGGGCCGCCCGAGCCGCGGCATCGGGTGACTCACTGCGCAACCGCACCGCCAGCAACGACAACCAAATGCGCCATCCTGCGGCCACACACCACCAGACAGAATAGCCAAACACAAAGTAGCTCATGTCCGCCAGCCACGCCCCCAGGCGTCCGCCATGGTTGGCAATCGGTTGCCCCGTGCCCGAGGTGGACCAGGCTGCGTCTTGCGGCGAATAGCTCAGTAGCGCAATCAGCCACAGGGCCAGCGCCACGAAACCAGCCACCAGGGCGATTTCACTGGCAAAACGCACCACCCCAGTGGGCGGCTCGGTCGCATCGCGGTTGGAAGATTGCAAGGTATGAAGTGAATATGTCATGGTGCAAGCCAGCAGTGCACCGGCAGATGAAGCAGTGGGGTCAACGGGGTTTGGAGCGGCGTTCCCACACCCGCATTCCACCGTCTTTGTGTGTTTTGACGAAGCCCTGCTCTTCAAAGTCCTTCATCACGCGGCTGACCATCTCGCGGGACGCACCCACCATCTTGGCCAAGTCCAGGCGTGAGATCTTGTCCCGGATCAGCAGTTCGCCATGTTCATTGGGTTCCGCCGCGTCCAGCAGCACATTGGCCACGCGGCCATATACGCCCATCAACGCCAGGGAGACGATCTTTTGGTCCGCATTGCGAAGACGCTGCACCAAGCCCCGCATCACAGCCGCCGCAATGGCGGTGTTTTCGGTCACACAGCGCGTGAAATCATCGCGACCCAGTATCAGCAGGTCCATCTGGGTGTCAGCCACGACGGTGGCCGAGTGCGGCTCGTTGTCGATCAGGCTCATCTCGCCGATGTAATCACCGGCTTTGAGGGTGGCCAGAATCACTTCCCGGCCCTTGCTGTCGGTCATGACCACATGGGCACGGCCAGCCAGAATCAGGTGCAGTGCATTGGAGTTGGCGCCCTGGTCCACAATATTGACGCCCTTTTTGATGCGTTGCTTGCCCACATTGGCCGCCAGCGAATCCACCTGCGCGGGCGTCAACATGGCGAACAGGGGGACCCTGCGTATCAATTCCTGGTTGCTCAGCATTGCCATTCAACGGTTTCCTGAACTTTTAAATCCTGTTTCTTACAATCGACAGGCTAAAGGGTTAGCAGCCTGCCGCGTTTGATGCGCTCCCGCTTGATCTGGAGAACGACGCCCCGAACTGTACACGGCACGACCCGTGAATTCGATACTCGACAACAAAGGTTACAACATGTCCAACACCAAGCACGCCAAGGTCCTGATTCTGGGATCTGGCCCTGCAGGTTACACCGCTGCAGTTTACGCAGCCCGCGCCAACCTGAACCCGGTCTTGATCACCGGCATGGCCCAGGGCGGCCAGCTGATGACCACCACCGAGGTGGACAACTGGCCTGCCGACGTGGGCGGTGTGCAAGGCCCCGAGCTGATGCAGCGCTTTTTGGAGCACGCCGAGCGCTTCAAAACCGAAGTGGTGTTTGACCACATTGGCGCCGTGGACCTGTCCAAGCGCCCCTTCACCCTGACCGGCGACAGCGGCACCTACACCTGCGATTCGCTGATCATCTCCACTGGCGCCTCCGCCAAGTACCTGGGTTTGCCGTCCGAATCGGCCTTTATGGGCCGCGGCGTGTCCGGCTGTGCCACCTGCGACGGCTTCTTCTATCGCAACGAGATCTGCTGCGTGGTGGGTGGCGGCAACACCGCGGTGGAAGAGGCGCTGTACCTCTCCAACATTGCCAGCAAGGTCTACCTGGTGCACCGCCGCGACAAGTTCAAGGCAGAGCCCATCCTGGTGGACAAGCTGATGGAGAAGGTCGCCGCAGGCAAGATCGAGCTCAAAACCTTCCAGACTCTGGAAGAAGTGCTGGGCGATGCCTCGGGAGTGACCGGCATCCGCCTCAAAAGCGTGCATGACGGCAGCACCGAAGACATCACCCTCAAGGGTTGCTTCATCGCCATCGGCCACTCGCCCAACACCGATATCTTCCAGGGCCAGTTGGAGCTGGAAAACGGCTACATCGTGACCCAGGGCGGACTGAAAGGCTTCGCCACACAGACCAGCATCCCCGGTGTTTTTGCCGCGGGCGACGTGCAGGACCACGTCTACCGCCAGGCGATCACCAGCGCGGGCACGGGCTGTATGGCTGCGCTGGACGCACAGCGTTTTCTGGAACAAGACTGAGCCGCTTGCGGCCCTAAAGCCAAAACGGCTATAATCCAAGGCTTTGCTGCGTTCGCCCCGTGAGGGGCCTGCCCGTTATTGGGAGCGCAGCGAGTTCCGCCAACAGCCTTGGCGGGGGGTTACCGCCACCCTTTTTCATGGCGAGGTGAGGTTTGAGCGAGATCGGGCGAGTTTGTTTTTCAAACCGTTTGGATCGTCAGTGAAAACCGTTTCTATCGGAGTGTCCACATGGCACGCGTATGTGAAGTAACGGGCAAAGGCCCAATGGTCGGGAACAACGTTTCCCACGCCAACAACAAAACCAAGCGCCGGTTCCTGCCGAACCTGCAATACCGCCGTTTCTGGGTCGAGACTGAAAACCGTTGGGTTCGCCTGCGGATTTCGAACGCAGGTCTGCGTTTGATCGACAAAAAAGGTATTGATGTTGTGCTCGCAGATCTGCGCGCACGTGGCCAAGCATAAGGAGCAAAACCATGGCAACCAAAGGCGGACGCGAAAAAATCAAGCTGGAATCCACAGCTGGCACCGGTCACTTCTACACGACCGACAAGAACAAGAAAACCATGCCCGAGAAAATGCTGATCAAGAAATTTGATCCCGTTGCTCGCAAGCATGTGGACTACAAGGAAATGAAACTGAAGTAATTCAGGTTCTTTCGGTCCCAAAAAGCCCGCCCCGTGCGGGTTTTTTTACGCCTGGTGTTTTGCTGGGCATATCTCTCGCACGCAGCAGGTAGGGCTTGGGCGCCCTGCTTCGTGCCCCCCCCCCCGGCCTTCGGCCTCCTCCTTGACCTACGCAGGACACCCAAGCCCTACCTGCTGCGAGAGTGTGAGCGTGCAGAGAATTCTGGCTACGACTCGCAACTTTCCGCAAGATCGGGCGGGGTAAGCGTTTTGCGTAGGTAAAGGAGGAGGCCGAAGGCCGGGGGACACGGAGCAAAACGCTTACCCCGCCTGGTCTGGAGCGCGCAAAGAAAAAGCCCGCCTAAAGCGGGCTTTCGGAAAGAAGCAAAGAACGTCTTAAACGTGGGCCGCGCGCAACTTCATGGAGAACTCACGCAGAGCAGCAATACCGCTCTCTTCCGCACGATGGCACCAGCCTTGCAGGTCCTTGGTCAACTGCTCACGCGACACATGGGTGTTGAGCCACATCTGGCGCAGCTCTTCGCGCATGGTCACCATCTTGTCCAGCACGGGAGACACAGCACGGGCCTGTGCCAGCTGAGGAGCAGCGGCGGCGGGCACTTTTTCTTCATCGCGGTGCATCCAGCGCTTGGCGGCCTTGATCACGGCGGCGTCAGCGCTACGGGCTTTGACGGACTCGAATTCATCACGGGCAGCTTGGCGCACGCCCTTGGCGTAGGTCGCCATGATTTCGTAGCGGTTGGCGATCAGCGCTTCCAACGTCTTCTCGTCAGCCACAGGGCGAATGTCGCCATACGCGGCCTTGGGAGGTGTCTTCTTGACGGTAGCTAGGCCGACCGCTTGCATCATGGTGATGTACATCCAGCCAATATCAAACTCGTAGGGCTTGACCGACAGCTTGGCCGACGTGGGGTACGTGTGGTGGTTGTTGTGCAACTCTTCACCAGCAATGATGATGCCCCATGGCGAGATGTTACGGCTCTGGTCTGCAGCTTCAAAGTTGCGGTAACCCCAGTAGTGGGCCGCACCGTTAATGATACCGGCCGCGGTGATGGGGGTCCAAGCCATTTGCAGGGCCCAGACAGCCATACCAGCAGCGCCAAACAGGAACAGGTCGATGATCATCATCAGGCCCACGCCCTGCCAGGAGTAGCGGGTGTACAGGTTGCGTTCGATCCAGTCGTCAGGGGTACCGTGGCCAAAGCGGGCCATGGTTTCCTTGTTCTTGGACTCTGCACGGTACAGCTCGGCGCCTTCAAACAACACCTTCTTGATGCCGTAAACGTGGGGGCTGTGGGGGTCTTCGGCCTGCTCGCACTTGGCGTGGTGCTTGCGGTGGATGGAAGCCCACTCCTTGGTCACCTGGCCGGTGGTCAGCCACAGCCAGAAACGGAAGAAATGCGATGCAATGGGGTGCAGATCCAAAGCGCGGTGCGCTTGGTGGCGGTGCAGGAACACCGTCACGCTGATCATGGTGACATGCGTCATGGCCAAGGTGAACAACACGATTTGCCACCACGCGATATTCCACATGCCGTGGGCCAACCACTCGATTGCCGCGTTCAACACTGCCCAGTCAGGTAACAACATAGTAAATTTATGCTTTCTATTGGAAGAGCCATGCCAACGCGCAGGCTATCGATACCCCGAATTTTAAACCCCCGTTGGGTTTTTGGGCTACAAAATTAAATGTACGCCAAAAAACGGCAACTTTCTACAACTTGATCACTTCTTTTGCCAAACTGCGGCAAAAAATCCATCCGTCGCATGCACATGGGGCCATAGGCGCAGGTACAACAGCCCATTTTCGCCTCCACTGCACAGGCTGGCGGCTTGCTCCACCTTCAATTCGGTCAGCACCTCGCCCGCAGGCAGTGCCACAAAGTCGGGATTAGTGGCGGTAAAGGCCTCGGCAATCGCCTCATTCTCTTGCGGCAGCACGCTGCAGGTCGCGTAGACCAGGCGCCCGCCGGACTTCACCATGCGCGAGGCGCTTTGCAGGATGGCAGCCTGCTTGACCGCCATCTCTTCCACAGCTTGTGCGTTTTGGCGCCATTTCAAGTCGGGGTTACGGCGCAAGGTGCCCAAACCGGTGCATGGTGCATCGACCAACACCCGGTCCATCTTGCCGGACAGGCGCTTCACGCGGTCATCGCGCTCATGGGCGATGGCAGCGGG
This sequence comes from Rhodoferax sp. P1_F3, assembly GCF_056405715.1. Taxonomy (NCBI): domain Bacteria; kingdom Pseudomonadati; phylum Pseudomonadota; class Betaproteobacteria; order Burkholderiales; family Comamonadaceae; genus Rhodoferax; species Rhodoferax sp. P1_F3. The sequence continues at coordinate 116,230 of NZ_JBFUBO010000013.1, forward strand.
GTGCACATTGGACAGGCCACTGCGCGCCATGCGGGGTTTGAACGAATCCAGGCGATGGGCCGAGGTGTCAAAGGCGTAGAGGCGGCCGGTGCTGCGCATGGCCGCGCCCAGGGCCAGGGTTTTGCCACCGGCGCCGGCGCAAAAGTCCACCACCATCTCGCCACGCTTGGCATCCACCAGCATGGCCAGCAGTTGGGAGCCCTCGTCCTGCACCTCAAAGTCGCCGCGCACAAAGGCGTCATTCTTGTTCAGCGCCGGTTTGCCCGCAATGCGCAGGCCCCAGGGGGAAAAGGGTGTGGGCACAGCCTTGATGCCGGCTTGCTGCAGTTCTTTTTGCACGTCGCTGCGCTTGGCCTTAAAGGTGTTGACCCGCAAATCCAGGCCTGCGCCTAGGTTCAGGCTATCTACCAGCGGCCAGAAGCCGGTACCCAACTGGTCTTTCAGGGGTTGCACCAGCCACTCGGGCAGATTGTGGCGATGGCGCTCCATCAAATCGGTGGGTTTGACGGCTTCACACTGGTCCAGCCAGCGTTGTTCCTGGTCGGTCAGCGCGCTGCGCAGGAAATCGCCGGGGCCATAGAAGCCCAGAATCGCCAAGCGGCGCTCTTTGGGGCCGCTGCCCGAGGGGGCCAGGTGGTCGAACAGCAGTTTTTTGCGCAGCACGGTGTAGGCCGTTTCGGCCAGCGTGGCGCGCTCGCGCGGCCCCAGGCCGCGGTTGTCACGGAAGAAACGCGAGACGATGGCGTCTGCGGGATGGTCAAATTTAAGGACGAGCCGGACCAATTCGGAACAGGCGTCAAGCAGGGCTTTTGGATGCATAGCCTAGGATTGTCCCATGAGCATCGAAAACCTCCCCCCACTGATTACCACCCCGACCGGCCGCTACCGCCACTACAAGGGCATGGAATACCAGGTGCTGGACACCGTGCGCCACAGCGAAACCCTGGAGCCCATGACCCTGTACCGCGCGCTGTATGGCGAGCACGGCCTGTGGGTGCGGCCCGCCGCCATGTTTCTGGAGACGGTGGTGATAGCCGGTGTCGCCCAGCCTCGCTTCACCCGGATTGAGGACTAAATCAGCCTCTAGCCCTTGTGGAATATGCGTGAGCAGCTCCTAATTCAGGAGCGTTTTGAATTTTACGGGTTGGCGAGGCAGTAGCAGCTCGGCCTGCAGACCACCGCCCGGGCGGTTGCGTAGCGTGACACTGCCGCCGTGCTGGCGCGCAATGTCGCTGGCCGTGGCCAGACCCAGCCCTACCCCGCCGCTGTTGCGGTTGCGCGAGGCCTCTACGCGGTAAAACGGCTGCAGCACCTTGGTCAGCTCTTCCTGAGGAATGCCGGGGCCGCGGTCCAGCACGGTGACGCGCACGCCCTCCCCGTCTTCCTCCAGTCGCACCTGGGCGGTACCACCGTAGCGCACGGCGTTGTCCAGCAGGTTGGTGAGGCAGCGCCGCAGCGCCGAGGTCTGCGCCCGCACGGGGGCCAGCGGGGCGGCGTCTGCCATATCCAGCGCCACGTCGTGGCCGCAGTCTTGCTGGTCCTCCACCAGGCTGCCCACCAGCGAGGCCAGGTCCAGCGCCACCCAGGGTTCGGCGTCAGCGGCGCCGCGCAGGTAATCCAGCGTGGCGCGGATCATGGTATCCATCTCGGCAATGTCCTTGCCAAAGCGCTGGCGGTCCCCCGCGTCCTGCAAGGACTCCACGCGCAGCGCCAGGCGCGTGAGCGGCGTGCGCAAGTCGTGCGACACGGCGGCCACAAACTGGTCGCGCTGCTCCAGCTGGGCGCGGATGTGCTGCTGCATTTGGTTGAACACCCGCGTGGCCTCGCGGCACTCCAGCGTGCCGGCCTCGGGCAGCGGCGCACGGTGGATGTTGAGGCCCAGCTCGCGCGCGGCACCTGCCAGGCGGCGCACGGGGTCGGACAGCCAACGCGCCCCCACCCAGGCAGCCAGCAGCAACGCGCCCAGACGCACCGCAATGTCCAACAGCAGGCCCAGCGTGGGCGGGCCCGGGGGGCCATCCGGGCCGCGGAAATGGGTGGGCGGGGAGCCTGCGTGTTCGGGCGGCGGCTGGCCCATGCCCCAAGGCGGCGGGCCGGAGGATTCCATCGCCTCGGGCGGCCGGTGCATGCCGGGCGGGGGGTGCAGCTCAAACATCAGCGTCAGCGCCAGCACATGGCTGGTCACCACGGCCACACCCAGCAACAGCGCCAGGCGGCCAAACAGGCTGTCGGGCAACCAGCGCTCGGCCCAGGCCGCGGCTTGCCGGCCCAAAGCCCGCAAAGGCTTCAGGCCCGCCACGCCACCCGCCCCTGTACGGACTGCACATTGAACATATAGCCCGCGCCGCGCACGGTCTTGATCATGGAGGGCTCGTTCGGGTCATCCGCCAGCTTTTGCCGCAGGCGCGAGACCAGCAGGTCGATGCTGCGCTCGAACGCGTCCATGGCGCGGCCACGGGCCTGCTCCATCAGCTGGTCGCGACTGAACAGGCGCCGCGGGGTTTGCAAAAAGGTGTTGAGCAGGCGGAATTCGGCGTTGGACAGCGGCACCACCAACCCCGTGGGGGAGACCAGGTTGCGCTCGTCGCGGTGCAGCTCCCAGCCATCAAAGCACACCACGTCGCTGCGCGCGAGGATGGGCGTGGCGTCCTTCGCGCCCTGGGCGCGGCGCAGCACGGTATGGATGCGGGCCACCAGCTCGCGCGGCTCAAAGGGTTTGCCCATGTAGTCATCGGCGCCGCTCTCCAGGCCCATGACGCGGTCAATCGTGGTGGAGCGGGCGGTAAGCATGATGACCGGGATGTGCGAGCGTTCGCGGATCTCACGCGACAGCGTGAGCCCGTCGGTGCCAGGCAACATCACGTCCAGCACCACCAGGTCCACGCGGTGCTGCGCCAGTTGCTGGCGCATGGTGTCGGCGTCACACGCGGTGTGCACTTCCAGGTTGAAACGGCTGAGGTATTCGCTCAGCAGCGCGGTGATGTCGGCGTCGTCATCGACGAGGAGGATAGAGGTTCGGGCGGTCATGGGAGTCCTTGCGGCCGAACCAGTGTAGAAAAACGCCCTCTTTCTTAAACCATGAATTGGCCGGTAAGCCCGCGCCAGTTGTGCGCTTGCGCAGGCCTTTTGTATCGGGCTTGGTACACAGAGGACAAACCTGCGTTACCTGCGGCCCGAAGAATGGGCTGGCCGCTCGGTCCCTCTTCGGGCTCGGGTGGCATTCCAACCACCATCGAGAAAGGAAGTGACCATGAGCACCATCAGCGGGGTGAGCGGTTCAAGCAATGCTTGGGCCGCGCTGAACACCCAACGCAGCCAGCACCAGGCCAAGATGTTCGCCAAGGTAGACGCCGACAGCAGCGGCGGCGTCGACCAGGCCGAACTCAGCACCATGCTGGACGACATCAGCAAGAAAACCGGCACCAGCCTGGGCGACAGCAAAGAGCTGTTCACCAAGATGGACGGCAATGCCGACGGCAGCCTCTCCAGCGACGAGCTGGACGCAGGCATGAAAGCCCTGATGCCACCGCCCCCCTCCACCATGGACTTTGCCCAGTCCCGTGGCACGGGCGGCAGCGGTGGCAGCCAGGACGACCTGTTTGCCAAGGTAGACACCGATGGCGATGGCTCGGTCAGCAAGGACGAGCTGCAGGTGCTGGCCGACAAGATGAAGTCGGACACCGGCCAGGACGTGGTGCAGGACTTCAGCAAGCTGGACACCGACGGCGACGGCAAGCTCACGCAAACCGAGTTTGAAGCCGGCCGGCCCCAGCCGCCCGAAGGCGCGCAAAGCGCCCAGGGCAGCGAAGGCCCTAAGGGTCCGCCGCCCGCGGGCGGACCAGGTGGCCCGGGCGGCGCGCAGTCGGCCTCCAAGAGCGACACCACCTATGACCCGCTGGACACCAACCAGGACGGCACGGTGTCGGAACTGGAACGCATGGTGGGCGAACTGCAAAGCGCCAGCGCCAAGCTGGACAGCAGCAACGAAGCCAGCAGCACCGCTGCCAGCTTCGACATTGCCAGCCTGGCCAAGCAGATCTACGCCCAGGTGGCGCAGGGTTTGGGCAACACCAGCGGCAGTTTGCTCAGCGCTTCTGCATAAAACAGGCTTCTAGCCCCCGAGGAGTCTGCGCGAGCAGCTCCTCTTTTTATAGCAATCCGGCGATCGCCTTGGGATAGATCAGGTGCTCCTGCGTGAGCACGCGGGCGGCCAGCGTGTCCGCCGTGTCGTCGGGCAGCACGGGCACCACGGCCTGCGCCAGGATGGGGCCATGGTCCAGCTCGGCCGTCACCTGGTGCACGGTAACGCCGGCAAACTTGCAGCCCGCGTCAATCGCGCGCTGGTGCGTGTGCAGGCCCGTAAAGGACGGGAGCAGCGAGGGATGGATGTTGACCAGCCGCCCGGCATAGCGCGCCACAAAGCCCGGGGTGAGAATGCGCATGAACCCCGCCAGCACCACCAGCACCGGTGCCTGCGGCGTGTCATAGCGGTCGATCAACGCGGCCAGTGCGGCATCGAAGTCCTCGCGGCTGGCAAATTCCTTGTGGTCCAGCACCTCGGTATCTATACCCTGCTCTTTGGCAAACACCAGGCCACCGGCCGTGCCCTTGTTGCTGATCACAGCGGCCACTTCGGCGCCATGGCGCTTGGCCCAATCCTCGCGCTGGGCGGTGCGCACGATGGCGGCCATGTTGGAGCCGCCGCCAGAGATCAAAATGACGATGTTTTTCATAACTGGCTGAATTATGACCACCCCTGTGTTGCTGACCCCTATTGAAGCCCGCGTGCTTGCCACCCTGATGGAGAAGGCTCGCACCGTGCCCGACAGCTACCCGCTGACCCTGAACAGCCTGCTGCTGGGCTGCAACCAGAAGACCAGCCGCGAGCCGCTGATGGAGCTGAGCGAATCCGAAGTGAGCAGCGCGGTAGAAACACTGCGCGAAGCCGGTCTGGTGCACGAAACCACGGGCGGGCGTACCACCAAGTTCACCCACAACGCGCAGCGCGGCATTGGCGTACCCGAGCAGAGCGCGGTGCTGCTGGGCCTGTTGATTCTGCGCGGCCCGCAGACCTCGGCCGAGCTGCGGCAGAACGCCGAGCGCTGGTACCGCTTTGCCGACACCTCGTCGGTGGAGGGATTTCTGGAAGAAATGCAGGACCGGCGTGAGGAAAAAGGCGGGCCGCTGGTCATCAAGCTGGACCGTGCGCCCGGCGCCCGCGAGCAGCGCTGGGCCCACCTATTGTGCGGGCCGGTGGACGCCAGCGCGGCCGTGGCCAGCCGCATGGCCGCCCCCGCCAGCGCCGACCTGCAAGCCCGCGTAGCCCAGCTGGAGACCGAGCTGGCCGAACTGCGCACCACGGTGCAAAAACTGTGCGCCGAGCTCGGCATGTCACAACCCGGACAACCATAAGCGAACGACCGTGCTAAAAACTATGCTGTAAACGGCCTAGGGCCGATCAACCGGAGACTTTTCCCATGGATTTGGCATTCACCCCCGAAGAGCAGCAGTTTCGCGAAGAGATTCGCGCCTGGGTCCGTACGAACCTGCCCGCCGACATTTCCCACAAGGTGCACAACGCCCTGGAGCTGACCCGCGACGATATGCAGCGCTGGGCCAAGATTCTGGGCAAGAAAGGCTGGCTGGGCTTTGGTTGGCCCAAGCAGTTTGGCGGCCCCGGCTGGAACGCGGTGCAGAAGCACCTGTTTGAAGAGGAATGCGCATTGGCCGGCGCGCCCCGCGTCATCCCCTTCGGCCCTGTCATGGTGGCGCCGGTGATCATGGCGTTTGGCAATGCCGAGCAACACCAGCGCTTTCTGCCCGGCATTGCCAGCGGCGAGGTGTGGTGGAGCCAAGGCTACAGCGAACCCGGTTCCGGCTCCGACCTGGCGTCCGTCAAAACCCGGGCCGAACGCCAGGGCAACAAATTCATCGTCAACGGCCAGAAGACATGGACCACGCTGGGCCAGTTTGGCGACTGGATCTTCTGCCTGGTGCGCACCAGCAACGAAGGCAAACCCCAGACCGGCATCAGCTTCCTGCTCATTGACATGAAGAGCCCCGGTGTCACCGTGCGCCCCATCATCATGTTGGACGGCGGCCATGAGGTGAACGAGGTGTTCTTCGACAACGTGGAAGTGCCCGCAGAGAACCTGATTGGCGAAGAGAACAAGGGCTGGACCTACGCCAAGCACCTGCTGAGCCACGAGCGCACCAACATTGCCGACGTGAACCGCAGCAAGCGCGAGCTGGAGCGCTTGAAGCGCATTGCCAAGCGCGAAGGCGTGTGGGAAGACACCCGCTTCCGCGACGAGATTGCCAAGCTGGAAGTGGACGTGATCGCGCTGGAGATGATGGTCATGCGTGTGCTGGCCGCCGAGAAGTCCGGCAAGCAGTCGCTGGACGTGGCCGGCCTGCTGAAGATCCGCGGCAGCGAAATCCAGCAGCGCTACTCCGAACTCATGATGCTGGCCGCGGGCCCCTTCGCCCTGCCCCTGATCCGCGAGGCCATGGAGGCCGGCTGGCAAGGCGACTTCCCCGGTAGCGAGGTGGGCAACGCGCCGCTTTCCTCCACCTACTTCAACCTGCGTAAGACCACCATCTACGGCGGCAGCAACGAAGTACAACGCGGCATCGTCTCCCAGGTCGTGCTGGGATAGTCAATAACTTTGCGGGACAGACCGCAGCCGCAAAGCGGCCAGCTCTGTCCTCAACTAAATGGAGACACACAATGGACTTCGATTTTTCTGACGACCAGGTACAACTGGGTGACGCCGTGCGCAAGTGGGTGGACAAGGGCTACACGTTTGAGCGCCGCCGCACGATTGAGAAAGCTGGCGGCTTTGACCGCGCCGCTTTTAACGAGATTGCCGAACTGGGCCTGACCGGCTTGTATGTGCCCGAAGACGATGGTGGCCTGGGCATGGGCCCCATCGAGGGCATGGTGGTAATGGAAGAGCTGGGCCGCGGCATCGTGATGGAGCCCCTGGCCCAAAGCCTGATCGCCGGCGCGGTGATTGCCGGCTATGGCGATACCGCCACCAAGGCCGCATGGCTGCCCGGTGTGGCTAGCGGTGAAAAGCTGGTGGTACTGGCCTACCAGGAGCGCGCAGCGCGCTACAAGCTCGACGTTTGCGAGGCAAAAGCCACGCAAGCCCCGGGTGGCTATGTGCTGAATGCTACAAAAAGCGTAGTGCCCGTCGGGGACCATGCCGACGCCTTTATCGTGCCTGCCAAGGTGAACAGCCAATTGGCGCTGTTCCTGGTAGAACGTGAATCGGCCGGCGTGACCACGCGCGGCTACGGCACGCAGGACGGCGGTCGCGCCGCCGAGGTGGTGCTGAAAAACGCCCCTGCCACACTGCTAACTAGCGATGGCCTGACCGCACTGGAACATGCTGTAGACATCGGCATTGCCACCGTCTGCGCCGAGGCCGTAGGCGTGATGGACAAGACCATGGCGATTACTGCCGAGTACATGAACACGCGCAAGCAGTTTGGTGTGACCATCGGCAGCTTCCAAGCCCTGCGCCACCGCGCGGCCGACATGAAAATGCAACTGGAACTGGCCCGCTCCATGAGCTACTACGCCAGCCTCAAGCTCAATGCCCCAGCGCCCGAACGTCGGGCAGCGCTGGCCCGCGCCAAGTACCAGTTGGGCCAAAGCATGCGCTTCACCGGCCAGCAAGCGGTGCAGCTGCACGGCGGCATCGGCGTGACGGACGAGTACATCGTCAGCCACTACTTCAAGCGCCTCACGCAAATGGAAATGACGTTTGGCGACAGCCTGCACCAGCTGGGCGAAGTGTCCGCACGCATGCAGGACACGGCGGGCGCGTTTGCCTAAGCCGATCAGCGCCTGGGCGGCACATGTCGCCCGGCACTGAACGCTGACCCGGTACAACCATGACCGTCTACCTCCAATGCGTGGCCAAGCGCATGCGCGGCGGCTACAAACACGAACACATCCACATCGTGTGGTGGGTCAAGTGCGTGGACGGCAAGGCCAGTAGCGACAGCGGTTTTTCAACCCGCGAGCAATTGATCGACTACCTGGAAACCAGCGCCCCTCATGCGCTCTGGTGCCCCGCACCCAAACCCGGGCAGCCCGGTGCGTGGGTCAGCGTGCAAACCTTGGGGCGCAAAAAGTACCTACAGGCCATGCGCGATGGGCGGCCCTGCGACGACCTGCTGTCGCTGCCGGACAAGTGAAGCTCTTGCGTCACCCCTCCGCAGCATGGCAAGCCACACACAGCTTGTTCCCCTCGGTGTCCCGAAAGTAGGCGCCGTAGTAGTTCGCGTGGTACTCGGGCCGCAGGCCCGGCGCACCTTCGCTGGTGCCGCCATGCGCCAGCGCCGTTTCGTACACCACATCCACCACCGCGCGGCTGTCTGCCAAGAAGGCTGTCATCTGCCCGTTGCCGGGCTGGTGCTCGCCCTCAAAGGGTTTGCCGATCAGAAATAGCGGGCGCGCCTCGCCCGGTTTTTGCCAGCCAGCCCAAGGCCGCTCACGCTCGCAAAAGCGTAGCTGCAGGCCTAGCGCCTGAAGCACGGGTGCGTAGAAGGCTAAAGCGCGTTCAAAGTTGGTGACGCCGACAAACACGTGAGAGTACATAAGCCCAACCTTTCAGTTGCAGGAATCGCGCGAATTCGCAACTGAATGGTAGCGGGCGCGGTCAGCCTAGCTCAGGTTGCCTGAAAAGAGAGGCGACGACCGTGTACTGCGCCGGGCTGTTGGCTTGGAGCATATTGGGTCCCCTCTTGGGACAGCTTGAACACCGCTACGGTGCCCACTAGTTCCTGGGCTTGGCTCTTGAGACTCGATGCCGCCGCCGCCATTTCCTCCACCAATGCCGCATTCTGTTGCGTTGCCTGGTCCATCTGTGTCACCGCCTCACCAACTTGGCCCACGCCCGCACTCTGCTCTGAACTCGCCGCGCTGATTTCACCCATGAGATCAGTAACCCGGCGAATCGAGCCAACCACCTCGGTCATCGTGGCGCCAGCCTTATCCACGAGCGCGGTGCCTTGTTCAACCCGTTCTACGCTCGCATTGATCAGGGCTTTGATTTCCTTGGCGGCCTCAGCACTACGTCCGGCCAGACTGCGCACTTCGGACGCGACCACAGCAAAGCCCCGGCCTTGCTCACCCGCACGGGCGGCTTCCACCGCCGCGTTCAGCGCCAAAATGTTGGTTTGAAAGGCAATGCCATCGATCACGCTGATGATGTCGGAGATTTTCCGGGAGGAATCGTTGATGCCCTTCATGGTCTCAACGACCTGGGCCACCACGTCGCCGCCCCTGACGGCCACCGTACTGGCGCTTTGCGCCAGTTGATTGGCTTGGCTGGCGTTGTCGGCGTTTTGCTTGACTGTAGAACTGAGCTCTTCCATTGATGCGGCAGTTTCTTCCAGCGCGCTGGCTTGGCTTTCGGTGCGGGCACTGAGATCGTGGTTACCCTGGGCAATTTCTGAAGACGCCGTAGAAACACTTTCTGAGCCTTGGCGCACCGCTGAAACGACTCGCGTAAGCGAAGTTTGCATGCGGTCCATCGCGGCCATCACACTGGTGGTATCACCGCTGCGCACGTGGAGGACAGATGTCAAATCGCCATCGGCGACACGGCCAGCCACATCACTCAATTCAATAGGCTCAGCACCAAGGGCCCGCGTCAAGCTACGTGTGATGAGTGCACCAGCGACCACGGCGGCCACAACCACCAAGAAGCATCCAACGATCAGATAATTCCGTTGCGTGACGTAATCCGCGGTTGCAGCCTCTACCAGCTTGGATGCTCGCTGATTGGAGTATGTTGAATACTCACCCGATATCTTGACCAGGGACGCCAGCAGCGGGCGACATTCGCTGTTCATTTTGGCAATGGCTTCCTCGTTCTTCTTGTTGAGCGCAAGGTCAACGATCGCAAGCGCCACCGGTGCGTAAGCCTGCTCGATTTTGTCGATCTCTCCGATCATGCGACGCGCCTCATCGGAGGTGCTTTTATCCTCTGCCAGCTTTTTCAACTTGCGCAGGTTTTCGCCTACGTCGGCATGGGCTTTGGCCACCACCTCTTTTTCGACCGCAACATCTTCAGGCTTGGTGACCAGCACCAAATTGCGCGCAGCAATGGCGCGAAGGTCAATGGCTTCTCGCACAAGGTGGGCCGTGTTGACGCGCGCACCGATGCCGTTGACATAGTTCTCAAAACGTTCCTCAGCGTCGCCCAGCGATTTAATGGCAAGTCCTGCAATAAGAAAAACCATTAACGCCAGTCCGCCAAAAGTCCACGCCAACTTGGTACGCACGGTCATGTTGTTCATGTTGTTTTTCCTTTAATCCAACGTCACCATTGAGAACATGACTATCACCTTTCGCTTTGATTTAGCAATCCACGTTTTTACTGAGGCGCCAATCGCAGGACAAACACACCCGCCGCCCCCAACAGCTGCTGTGCTTGGCCGTTCAAACTGGAGGCAGCGGCAGCCATCTCCTCCACCAATGCGGCATTCTGTTGAGTGGACTGGTCCATTTGAACGATAGCCTGTTCAATGTGCAACACGCCCACGCGCTGCGCCTCACTGGCGCGACTAATCTCTCCAACGATTTCCGTCACCTTGCGGATAGATTCAATCACCTCCAGCATCGTTGCACCTGCACGATCTACCAGCGAAGACCCACGATCCACGTTTTCGACACTGGTACCTATCAGTGACTTGATTTCTCGCGCCGCTTGGGCACTTCTTCCCGCCAAGCTGCGCACTTCTGACGCGACAACAGCGAAACCGCGGCCATGCTCTCCCGCGCGAGCTGCCTCAACGGCGGCATTCAGCGCCAAGATATTCGTTTGAAACGCTATGCCTTCAATCACACCAACGATCTCGGATATTTCTCCAGAGCTTTGGTTGATCTCCTTCATCGTCTTGACCACGTCAGCCATTGCCGCTCCACCGTCTCCGGCCACCCGAGATGCAGCGTAGGCCAGTGCGTTGGCGGACTGCGCATTCTCCGCATTGAGGCGAACCGTGGTACTCAGGTCGCTCATCGAAGAGGCAGTCTGTTGCAACGCACTTGCCTGGTTTTCCGTTCGACCCGAGAGATCAAAATTTCCCTGTGAAATCTCACTGGATGCAATCGATACGCTTTCTGCACCCTCACGCACTTTTTGCACGAGACTTGCAAGTCCCGTCTGCATTCTTTCCAGTGCACGCAGAAGTTGTGCCGACTCGTCTCGTCCATGTGGTGCCGGGATATCTCCATCCAAAACACCATTGGCAATACATTCAGCCGCCGACGTCGCCTCACAAATTGGATTCACGATAGACCGAGTTAGCCGCCAAGCAATGCCGACACCCAATAGCAACGTTGCAACGCCAATGCACACAACGACTATTTGACCTTGGCGAGCATCCTCCTCCGCCTCCAGCAATGCGTTCTCATACACGTCATTTTGGTAGGTCTTTAAACGTTGAATTTCCGCAACATAAGCTTTCGCCAGCGGCTCCAGCTGCTCTGCCACAGCAGTCCTTACATCCTCTCCCGCGAGATGCCTCTTGATCAATTCACTTCGCGGACCCCGGTAGGCCTCACGCGCCTTGGCGATTGCGGCCATGAGTTCTCGCGCATCCACCCCATCTGTGAGTGCCTCCAGTTTTTTCTTGGCAGCATCAATTTGCTGCGATGTGGTTTCCATTTCTTTCTGCCACACCATCACCTGATTGGTATCAGGGTCCAGCAGGGCAGCTCTGGTACGGGTCCAGTTCAAGTCAATGCCATCGTGCCATTGCGCCGCCAGATCGTATTTATCCTTATCAACCGTTGCCAATCGGCGTGTCACAGTGCTCAACTCCTGAAGGCGCCAAGCTCCAACACCAATGGACGACAGCAGCAGAATAAACACCAGTCCAAATCCAATGCCCAAACGGGTACCAATGCGAAAGCTATACATATTCACAACCAATAATTATCACAACCGGACAAAAAATCACTACGAAGAGCAAGCAACGCAAAAGACAGACTCAGTGAAATGCATACATCCCAACAAATGTTGCAAAGGACAAAAGAATTAAAAATACGGGGTACACCGTCCATACAAAACTCAACGCACCATTGACTTTGTATTCTTCAAATAAATATTTGAAATTGTTTTCACGTCCGGACTTAAGAACGCGCTCCAAGCCTTCACGCAAGTCTCTCCCTTGCGAATTCAGCATGTGCTGCGCAAATGCTTTTTCACCCAACTTGGAATGGCGAATGAAGTCGTTTTGCATTTGCTTGTAGAGGTCAAACCCTCCGCGTACAGACAGCACTGAAAAATTCTGTTTCCCAACATAGTTCACCGACGCGAACTGCCCCAATATTTTTTCAATATCAATCCAAAGGGCACCCAACAACTCTTCTACTTCATGAGCCAGTTTCTGATGAACGTTGAGCAAATGGATTTTTTCCAAAACATGCAACTGAAAAAGAGCAGCTTCCAACCCAATGAAAAGCCTATTTGAAACACCGTATTTTTTTATTTGCATTTCCAAACCCTGGTATCTCTTTCGTATATGAAAAAGTGCAAACAAAATGACCACGAACAACAAAACAGCGATCAGCAATGAGAAAGAAACCACAGTCTCAGAGCGCATAAATTCAGCCACAAAAACCCCTGTCACATGGTGTCTAGATCATTTCAAATGGAGTGGATATCCATTTTTGAAATTCGATGGGAGATATCCCATATTTGCGCTTGAAGGCACGGCTAAAGCCCGACAAATCATTGAAGCCACGGCTTAGCGCCAACTGCTTCATATTCAAATCCGTGCGCTTGCTGGCGATGGCGAGCCGACAGTCTTCCAGACGGCGATCTCGTATGAACCCTTGTATGGTCAGATTTACCCGGGAAAACAGGAGGTACAGACTACGCAGCGACATGTGTAGCGCGATGGCAATCTTGGTTGGCGTCAACTCGGGGTCGTACAGATGCTGATCAATGAACCGCATGGCAGCTGTCATACGCTTGGCATCGGGGTTGACGAGCTGCTCCCCTTTTTTCTTTTGCACCGCCTTCACCATCAGGCTCCGCGCTGCCAGCAAAGCCAATGTCAAGTCTGGCTCCGAGAAGGACTGCCATTCACTCAACAGCCCTTGCATAAACCCGCTGAGGATGGCGCCAAAGGGATCCTGCGGTCTAAAGTGCATGCCGGTGGCAGACGGAAGATCCAGTATTTCAGACTTCAAATACTTGTCGCAAAACACGAGATTCAGAAGATGAAACGGCTCCTGAATATGGAAGTGCATTGGGATACTGCTGTGCCACAGTGAGATATCCCCCGCCTGCAAGGTGATGCGCCCATATGGCCCCTCCACAGCACCGACTCCGGATACCGTGAGGCCCATGGATATATAAGTTCCATCGCGGTTGGGTGGGTCAAGTCGCCCAATGCAGTGCCCCAGCCGAGTCTCGGTCAACTGCATGCCCCCGACCGTACCTCGGTTCAATGCAAAAATCGCCTGTTCGCCATTGGGTCTGTAGATGTACCACCCTCTGTCGGCCAAACCGAGCTCTACGGCGACATTCGACTCGTCGATGTCGTCTTTCAAAGCTGCAGGAACAGATAGCGTATTCATTATTGATTGACTTCCACACAGCGCCATCCCACCAAAATTTCAATGAGTGGCCACCGCTTCCAACGGGTCGACTTTTAGTAACACAATCGAACTAAGTGAGCTTATGTTTCGGACCGTATAGCGTCAAGGATGTACACGAAATTCGACTTGTCAATGCGTGCAACACTGGTGGGGGTGGTTGGGCGCCGTGATAGCGACACTCAACTGAAAATGCGATAGGAAAACTGAGTTTCTCAGTAGGCTGCTACTAAACCCGATGCGGTTCTGCTTGCGCAGTTTGGCTCTTGGCGAAATACGCAAGGCAGTTCCGCTCTGACAGCGGGGGACTATGGAAGTAGCCTTGAAAAATGTCACATCCCAGGTCCGCCAACTTCATTCGCTGCTCCAGGGTTTCAACATACTCGGCAACCACTTCCACGTTCTGCGAGCGCCCCAACGCAACAATGGTGTGGATGATGTCGGCATTGGTGCGATTGCTCAGGACATCACGCGTCAACGATCCGTCAATCTTGATGGAATGCACATGAAAGCGGCGCAGGTACAACAGCGATGAGTACCCCATACCGAAGTCATCCATGGCGAGCCGAACACC
>NZ_JBFUBO010000014.1:0-92674 GCF_056405715.1 Rhodoferax sp. P1_F3
CCACAGGAAAGTCATCGTGTCACGGTAGACGCTCCACGGAAAAAACTGTAAGAGCAGTGCCACCAGCCCGAAAAAGGTTAGCGGCATGAGCACAATGAAGGAGTCACGGACCACCGTCAACCATAGATTCCCCCGTTCCAACACCTTCTCACTTAGCGATTTCATGGACATATGCTTGTCGAACCTCTCTACGTGGAAGGTGGATTGAGTGCGTGAATTCATCTAGCCAACACAGCTTGATGGCGCCCTTGCGCCTTGGCTTGGTATAGCGCCTCATCAGCGTTCTTTAGCAACTGTTCCGAACCGCCCCCATGCGCAGGCACCATAACCGCAATACCTACACTTACGGTGACATAGTCGAGCGGTGAAAGGGCATGGTTGAGTGCTAGCGCTCGCACTACTGCACACAAGCGCTCAGCAAGTGCGAGGGCGCCCGCCACTTGTGTGGAGGCAGAGAGGAAGACAAACTCCTCACCACCATAGCGCGCCACGAGATCCCCCGCGCGGGAAGCTTGTGTTTTCAATGCTTGGGCAACGCCCCGCAAGCAGTCGTCTCCGGCCTGATGACCATAGTGGTCGTTGTATTTCTTAAACCAATCTACATCGACCATGGCCAATGCCAGTGATGTCCCTGCTCTCTGCGCGCGGTGCCATTCCAGTTCCAGCGCTCTATCAAAATGCCGACGATTGGCAATGCCTGTCAACCCATCGGTCACACTGAGCTCCGCCAGCTGCCGATTCGCCGCCTCAAGTTCTGCCGTGCGCTCCTGGACCTTGGACTCCAACTGTGATTGGCTCTCTTGCACACGCTCCACCATGTTTGAAAAATCGCGCGCCAACGCACCGATTTCATCGGCAGATTCAAGAGGAAGGGCGTCCTTGTCCAAACGTTCTTTGGAAGCCCCAAAGCGCTGTGTCGCGTGAATCAACCGGTGAAGTGGGATAGCCACCTGCTTCTGCAAAATGGATCGCAGCAGAAAGACCTCCACCAGCAACGTCATCAGCCCCAGAGCAATCACGATGGCCAGGTTACGATAAATGTCCGGTGCCATCAGCGTTCGGGGGTAGTGCACGCTCAACACCCAAGGAGTTCCGGGAATCATGCCCATTGCAATGATGTTTTCTTGCGTATGAAGGATGGTGGCCTTGCCCGGAATCAACGCATTCGCCGCTTGCAGCAGTGGGTAATCACTCGCAATTCGCAGCGATTGGATGGAGGCCGTACCTTCGCTACTTTTGATGTCACCCACAAACTGAGGGTGGTAAATCAGCGTGCCTTGGGCATCTGCCAAAAAAATGGTGCTATACGCCCCTTGAATGGATGGCCGAGCTGTTCGACCCATCAGCTCATCCAGCAACACGTCCACACACGCCAGTATCCGGTGCTTGCCCAAGGTGTCGGGGGTATCCGGAGTAGCGATGGTGGTCATCCACGCGTTGTTGGAGACGTCCCAATACATGCGGGTGAAGAACGCGTCTTCATCAGGCGCCGCAAATCCCCTTGTATAGAACTCGTAGGTCTCGAGTTTCAGTGCGTCGGGGCCGGAGTAAGTAAATGCCTGAGCAACGTCACTGGTCTGGAAGATCGGGAATCCCTTCTCCGGAACGACGCCATAAAAGTTGAACAATCGCCCTTGGGCACTGGAGCCGTACTTGTGAGAGAGGATGTAGGACAGGGCAAACCGCGCCTTGGTGTCGTCATTGGGCGGAATGTCTGGGGCATAGGTGGCCGACATGCCAGCAAACTGCCGGCCATCTGCAAGCGCTTTGCCTTCAAACAAGTTTGGACGCTGGGTATACGACCCGCCGGGATGGCGATAGAAAAATCGGTCAAAGTCCCGTACCAGAATCGCCTTTTGACCCGGACGTGTATAGATGCCCTGAAATTCCCGCAAAAAGTTGCGTTCCAAATCCTTGATTTCTTTGAACGGCAGAGATTCGCGTTGCAGAGTCTGTTCGGTCGAAAGCAGGAGCTGTTTGATCACCGACTCTTCGATCGCCGATTGGTTGACGAAGTACGAAACCACCCCGCCCAAAAGGGCAACGAACCCAATGCGTACAACGGCCAAGCGTAGCGCGCGCCCAGCTAAGGAAGTGGTACGAAAGAGCTCGGCCATAAAAATTACTCTGGTGTATCTGCCAATCCAACACTGGCAGGCAGTGCATACACTGCTTTTGGTCATCTCTTCAGCCCTGGTCCGGGCACTTTGAGCTTACGTTTTGCGACGCACGCTCAAGTTGAAGAAACCCGGAAGAAGCCCATGACTTCCTGCAGTTGTGCCGCTTGCCCGCTCATCTCTTCCGCCGTGGCAGCCAGCTCCTCACTGCTGCTGGCGTTTTGCTGCGTGATCTGGTTGAGCTGATTCATGGCCGTGTTGATCTGGCCCACGCCGCTGGACTGCTCGCTCGATGCCGCAGCAATCTCCTGCACCAGCTCCGAGGTCTTGCCAATCGCGGGCACTATGGTCTCCAGTAGTTTTCCCGCGCTCTCGGCCTTCTCCACGCTGCCGCCAGCCAGTTCGCTGATTTCCTGTGCCGCCACCTGGCTGCGTTCGGCCAGCTTGCGCACTTCGGCGGCCACCACGGCAAAGCCCTTGCCATGCTCGCCGGCACGGGCGGCTTCAATGGCGGCGTTCAGCGCCAACAGGTTGGTCTGGTAGGCAATGTCGTCGATGATGCCGATCTTGCCGGCAATGCTCTTCATTGCTGCCACTGTTTCTTTCACCGCAGCACCACCCTGGACTGCTTCTTTGGCCGCTTGCGAGGCCATGCCGTCCGTCACCTTGGCGTTTTCGGTGTTCTGGTTGATGCTGGCGCTCATCTGCTCGACCGAGGCACTGGTTTCTTCCAAGCTTGCCGCTTGTTCGCTGGTGGCCTGGCTCATGCTCTGGGCAGTGGTACTGACTTGTTCGCTAACCGATGCAATGTTGGTGGCGGCGCTGTTGACCTCGCCGATGATCTGCGAAAGCTTGGCCACCGTGTTGTTGATGGACAACTTGAGCGTGGCAAAAGCACCGCGGTAATCCTTGCGGATACGCTGTGTCAGGTCACCCTGCTCCAAATATCCCAACACCTTTATCACATCGTTCAGGCCGCTTTCATTAGTGCCCATGACCTCGTTCATGCCTTCGGCGACCTGCTTGTAGAAGCCCTGCTTGCCGGCGATGTTGACGCGTTTGGAGAAGTCACCCTCGGTCGCAGCGGTGACCAGCATAGCAATCTCCTGCTCAGCAATCACCTCTGCGGTGCGGTCCGTCCATTCGAGCACGGTCCCCAGGCGCTTGCCATCACCACCAAATATCGGACTGGCACTCAGCTTGAAGATGATGTCGCCCACGGTGATCTGGGTCTCGTGGGTACCCGTCAAATGGGCCAGCATGTTGCGCTGGTGGCTAGGGTTCTTGTGGAAGATATCGAAGTTCTGGTCAATGATCTTGTCAGCACTGAAGTGCGGCAAGGCCTTGCGCAGGTTCGACTCCGAACGGCGCATCAGCGCCTCGGTGGCCTTGTTCATGTAGCGGATGATGCCGTCGTTGTCGGCCATCATCACGTTGACAGCGGCATTGTCCAGCGTGGTCTTGACCTGTATCGCGGCTTGAGTCACCGCTGCGGCTTCCTTTTCGGCAGCCACGTCGGCGGTGCAGTCAGTCCACTCCAGCACCGTGCCCAGGCGCTCGCCCTTCTCGTCATGAATCGGGCTAGCGGACAGCTTGAAGATCATGTCGCCTACCGGAATCTGGGTGACGTGCGTGCCACGCAGGCTGCCCAGCAGGTGGCGCTGGTGGCTGGGGTTCTTGTGGAAGATGTCGAAGTTTGCGCCGATGATCTTGTCGGCGCTGAATTGTGGCAGCACCTTGCGCATGTTGGCTTCGGAGCGCTGCATCAGCGCCTCGGTGGCCTTGTTCATGTAGCGGATGATGCCGTCGTTGTCGGCCATCATCACGTTGACAGCGGCGTTGTCCAGCGTGGTCTTGATGCGCATGGACACTTCAGCAGCGGACGCTGCGTCCCGAAGCACCTCGCTCATGGTCTTCATCGCGGCCATCAAGCTGGTGCGGTCGCCTGACTTGAGATCGATTTGGGTACTCAGGTCGCCCGCGGCTATTCGGCGCGCAATATCGGTGGCGGTCTGCGGTTCACCACCAAGCTCGCGCAGCAGCCCGCGCGTGATCAACCAGCCCATCAGCACCGCAAGCAGCATGGCTGCCACACTCAAGCCCAGCAGGGCCTGGCGGGCGCTGGCGTAGCTCTCGGCGGAAGCGCGCGCATCGGCATTCATGAGTTCACTCTGGAAACGGCTCAAGTCCTGCAGCGCCGCCATATAAGCTCGGTTGACGGGAACGAATTCCTTGAGCAAAAATTCATGGGCATGGGCCTTGTCATTCTTGACCACGCCATACAGCGATTCGTATTTAGCGGCCAGCTCGCTGCGTTTGCTCACGGCTGCGGCGAGCAATTCGCGGCCTTTGGGCACCACCTCCATTTTGTCGATCTTTGCCAAGAGTTCGTCGTTCTCAGCCTTCAGCGTATCGATCTTTTGTCGCATACCCGCGACTTCGCTCTCGGGGACCAAGATCACATCGCGCAGCCGCAGTCCCTGGTCCAGTGCATTGCGCACCACGGTATCGAGCATTTTCACCTTGACGTTGCGGTCCTCAAGGATCAACGTGGTGCTGGCGTGCATGGATGACATGCTGTTGAAAGACATTACCACGATGCCCAGCAGCAACGCCACGACGATGCCAAAACCCAGTGCGAGCTTGGTGCCCACACGCATTTGCGTTTTCATTTTTAGTCCCTGTGTTTCCGCATAGTTGAAAAAACGCATGTCGCCTGCACTAGGCTGGCGATGCTTCGCCGCCCGCCACCCCAGCCAGCGTTGCCATCTCATCGACCGAGAGCACATGGTGGATGTTGAGGATGATCACGAATTTGCCATTGACCTTGCCCATACCGTTCATGAACTCTGCGCGGATGTTGGCACCAAAAGACGGTGGAGGTTCGATCTCGTTTTTCGGTATCTCCAGCACCGCGTTGACCGCATCCACCATCACCCCCACCACCTGGGTTTCGACTTCCGCGGCGTTGCCGCTGGCCACTTCCACGATCACGATGCAGGTACGCCGTGTGACGGTGGTGGCAGCCTTGCCGAAGCGCGCGCTCAGGTCAATCACCGGCACCACCGCGCCACGCAGGTTGATGACCCCGCGAATGAAAGCAGGCATGCGGGGCACTTCGGTCAGGTTGCCGAATTCAATGATTTCCTTGATGGCCAGAATGCCCATGGCGTAGACCTCGCCTCCGAGCATGAAGGTCAGGTACTGGTCTGTTTGTCCCACGCCCTGCCCCATCAGAGTCGCTGGCGTTTGTTGTCTGGCTGCTACCAATGCGTTCATGGCATGGCCTCCTTAGAAGCGTACAAAGCTGGCTTCACTCACCGGCATGTTTTTTGACGCTGTCACCCGGCTTGCCTTGGTTTTTGGAGCCATGGAAGTAGGGCGAGCCGGATTGGCCCTCTGCGCTGGGGCTTGTTCCCCGGTTCTGAAGAAGCCCATCACCTCCTGCAGCTGCGCGGCCTGGCTGCTCATCTCCTCGGCCGTGGCCGCGAGCTCTTCACTGCTGCTGGCGTTTTGCTGCGTGATCTGATTGAGCTGATTCATCGCCGTGTTGATCTGGCCCACGCCGCTGGACTGCTCGCTCGATGCCGCAGCAATCTCCTGCACCAGCTCCGAGGTCTTGCCGATGGCGGGCACGATGGCGTCCAGCAGCTTGCCCGCGCTCTCGGCCTTCTCCACGCTGCCGCCAGCCAGTTCGCTGATTTCCTGTGCCGCCACCTGGCTGCGCTCGGCCAGCTTGCGCACTTCGGCGGCCACCACGGCAAAGCCTTTGCCATGTTCACCCGCGCGGGCCGCCTCAATCGCCGCGTTCAAGGCCAGCAGGTTGGTCTGGTAGGCGATGTCGTCGATGATGCCGATCTTGCCGGCAATGGATTTCATGGCCGTTACGGTTGCCTTGACGGCCTCACCGCCTTGCACCGCTTCTTTGGCCGCTTGCGAGGCCATGCCGTCCGTGACTTTGGCGTTGTCGGTGTTCTGGTTGATCGACGCACTCATCTGCTCGACCGAGGCGCTGGTTTCCTCCACGCTGGCCGCTTGCTCGCTGGTGGCCTGGCTCATGCTCTGGGCTGTGGTAGAGACTTGTTCGCTGGCCGAGGCGATGTTGCTGGCCGCCGCGTTGACCTCTCCAATCACCTGCGAAAGCTTTGCCACCGTGTTGTTGAGGGCTTGCTTGACTTGGTCAAACGCACCTTCATAGTCGCGGGTAACCACCTGGGTCAGGTCACCACGCTCCAGGGCCTGCGCTACCTGGATGGTGTCTTTGAACGCGGTGTCGACCGTATCGGAGAGCTGGTTGAGCAATTCGGAGAGATCCTTGGTGAAGCCTGCCTTGCCCTCCAGGCCCATCTTGGTGCTGAAGTCCCCCATGTTGGCGGAGGCAACGATGTCCCGGATTTCACCAACGATGCCCTTGAGGTTGCCGCGCAGCTGCTCGATAGTGTTGTTGATGAACACTTTCTTGCCAGGCAGCTTCTCCATGGGGGCGTCAAGGTTGCCTTCACCAAACTCCTTGATGCAGGCCATGGCCTTTTTCTTGACTTCAATGTGTCCAAACACCATGGTATTGACGCCCTTGGCCATCTGTGCAAAGTCGTTCTTGAACTTGCCTTCGTCGATCCTGACGTCAATGTCGCCCTTGTCGTGTTCGGCCGACATATGGTTCATCTCGGCAATCAGTCCCTTGAGGTTGCCGCGCATCTGTTCGATGGTGTCGTTGATGAATACCTTTTTGCCAGGCAGCTTCTCCATCGGTGCATCGAAGTTGCCATGACCGAATTCCTGGATACAAGCCATGGCCTTTTTCTTGACCGCGATGTGGCCGCCCACCATGGTGTTGACGCCTTCGGCCATGGCTTTGTACGAACCACCGAATTTGCTGCCGTCCATCGCCACGTCAATATCGCCCCGGTCATGCTCGGTGGACATGTGGTTCATCTGGGCAATCAAGGCTTGCAGGGTGACATTCATGTTCTTCATCGCCGCCATCAGGCTGGTGCGGTCACCTGCCTTGAGCTCGATCTCGGCGCTCAGGTCACCAGCCGCTATCTGGTTGGCAATATCCGCTGCCACATCCGGCTCGCCACCCAGCTGGCGCAGAAAGGAGCGTGTCACGGTGAGGGCGATGATGCCGACCGCCGCCAACGTGAGGCCGGCAATCAGAAGCGAAAGGTTCAGCGCATGGCCCTTGATGGCAGCAGCCTCCTCAGCGCTCTTTTTACCCAATTCGATGTTGTATTGCACATCTTCATCAAAAACCGCAGCCATTTTCTCGGCAACCGGGCGGTTCTTTTCCATGAGCGCCCGCGCCTTTGCCAAACCGGCTTCGCCTTTGCGGGACTCCACCAGGATGGGCTCAATCAGGGTCACGTACTCCGCGAACAGGTTTTTAACCTGAAGCAGCAATGCCTTGTCTTTGTCGTCGCCAATGCAGGAAGCACCCATGCAACCGTCCTTTTCGTACTTCTCGATACCCTCTTGCACACCCTGGATATTTTTCTTGAGGGCAGCCTCAATTTCGTCCCTCCTTGCATCGTCGGTGTTCAGGACGTGCTGGGCTATGCCGAGCCGGGTACGCAACAGATATTTGCGGATATCGCCCAGGAGAGCCAGGCTGGGCACGGTACTGGCGTTGCCGTAATTGGCCGCCTCATACACCTGGTTCATTTGCCGCTGGCCGAGGCCGGTCAGCAGCGCAATGCCGAGCAGCGCGGAGCTGGCCAGCAGAATCATTTTTTGGGTGACGGTGAGTTTCATCTGATTTCTCCTTTATTTGGAACGACTTTTGTTAGATATTTACGCTTGCAGCCCCCGTTGAATGGGCGCAAGCAGCTACTACTTTGATAGCACTCAGCGTCCCAACGCGAGTGTCCGGTTATGTTCTTCCATCGGGTCCTCCCCGGTCATCACCTGGCGCATCAGCCCTGGCACGTCCAGAATCAGCGCTACCTCGCCACTGCCCAAAATGGTGAAACCACCAATGCCTTGGATCAGATTGAACACCTTGCCCAGCGGCTTGATGACGGTCTGGAACTCTCCCATAAGGCGGTCCACCACGAGACCGGCCTTGTGTTCTCCGTAGCGCACCACCACGACGTTTTCGCGCCGTGTCGGCTGGCCCAGCACCTCAAAGTGCTCGCGCAGGCGTCGATAGGGGAGCACCTCACCGCGCAAATTGAGGTAACGCTTGTCGCTGCCGCTTTCGTGGTCCATGTCACTGAGCTCTATACACTCGACCACCGTGTCCAGTGGAATGACGTATGTGGCGTTGCCCACGCCCACCAGAAAGCCATCGATGATGGCCAGCGTCAGGGGCAGGCGGATACGCACCGTGCTGCCTTGGCCCTCCACGCTGTCCAGGTCCACCGTGCCGCGCAGGGCGGCGATGTTGCGTCGCACCACGTCCATGCCAACGCCGCGGCCCGACAGATTGCTCACCGCATCGGCGGTGGAAAAGCCGGCCTCGAAGATCAGGTTGTGAATTTCCTTGTCGCTTAAGGCTTGGCCCTCGTTGACCAGGCCGCGCTCGATGGCCTTCTTGAGAATGCGCTCCTTGTTCAGGCCGCCGCCATCGTCCGAGACTTCGATCACGATGCTGCCCGCGTCGTGGAAGGCGTTGAGCTTGAGCGTGCCCTTGGCCGGCTTGCCCCGGGCCAGTCGCAGCTCGACCGATTCGATGCCGTGGTCCATGGAGTTGCGCACCAGATGGGTCAACGGATCGCCAATGCGCTCCACTACAGTCTTGTCCAGCTCAGTGTCGGCACCGCTAATGTGCAGCTCGATGTCTTTGCCCAGTTCCTTGCCAACATCGCGCACCACGCGCTGGAAGCGATTGAAGGTGCCGCCGATCTGGACCATGCGCAGGTCCAGTGCGGAATCGCGCACTTCTTCCACCAGCCGGGAGATCGTCGCCGTGCTCTCCAATAGCTCGGGCACACCGGCACGCCGGGCGGCCAGACTGGCGCCGGCGCCGGCGATGATGAGTTCACCGACCAGGTTGATCAGAGCGTCCAGCTTGTCGGCATCTACACGGATCAGGTTGGCCTCGGCGGCCTTGCTGTCCTTGCGTTGCTTTTGTTTCTCCAGCGCGGCATCCACCACCGGGGGTTGCACCATGTGTTGCCCCACCAGCACTTCACCAATGGGCTGCGTGGCCTCACCTTGCATGTGGGACTGCGCTTTCTGGATGCGCAGCGCGGTGTCAAGCTCGTTTTGCGTCAAGGTGCCGCAGCGCACCAGCATGTCACCCAGCAGCAGATCCTGCTCCTGCTGCATGTCGCCCAACAGACTCCGGTACTCGTCGATCTTGCTGTGCGGTGGCAGGATGCGGATGCGGCAGTCCTCACGTACGAACTCGAACACGTTCTCGATGGTGGCCTTGTCGGCCTCGCTCTTGAAGCTGATTTCAAAGCCCAGGTAGCAGGTCTCGGGGTCCATGCTGGCTACCGGGGGAATGGCATCCAGCAGCGTGACGATATGCACCACCTGGCCCAACGTGCCCAGGTAGCGGATGAAGGACAGGGGGTCCATGCCGTTGCGCAGCACGTCGTGCCCAAAGCGCAGCGACAGGTGCCAGTGGTCGGCTTGCACCTCACCACCTACGTGGGCGGTGGGAACTGGCACGAACGCCACAGGTACCTTGGCTGCGGATGCAGACGCCTGCGCCGCAGGCTTGTCATCCAAATAGTCACTCAGCTGTTCGACCAGTGCCTGCCCTTGGGCCAACACCTGCGTGGATGGCTCACCGCCCTGGGCGAGGTGGTCCACCAGCTCCCGCATGTGGTCGCCACTTTGCAGCAGCACAGCCACCAGCTCGGGGGTCACATCCAGCTCGTTGGCGCGGACCTTGTCCAGCACGCTCTCAGCCACATGCGTAAAGGCCACGATGCCGTCCAAGCCAAAGAGCCCGGCCGAGCCCTTGATGGTGTGCGCCGCACGGAAGATGGCGTTGACGGTGTCTGCGTCGTCCGGGGCCTGCTCGATGCACAAGAGCGCCTCTTCCATGTGCTGCAGCAGGTCCCGGGCTTCGGCAATGAAGGTTTGTAGTGCGTCGTCGAAATTCATGGGGTGGACTCCGCTACGTGGACCAATACGGTGTCGCCAAAGAAGCCTTCCAGGTCGCACAGGTCCAAGATATCCAGCACGCACGGGCTGTGGTCGGTGATGCTCAGGGTTTTGTCCTGCGCATGCGCCTCGGTCTTGACCAGTACCAACAATTGCAATCCAGCGGAGTCGATCTCGGTGACGGCACCCAGGTTGAGTTCAACTTGCTTGTATTGCTCCAGCGGTGCCAGCAATTGATCCTTCAATTCTTGCGCGGTGTAGATCGTCATTTCACCCTCGACGAGGATGCGGCACAGGCCATCCTTGGTGCGTTCAACAGTCACTCCCATGGTGTCTCCTTGGTGGGTTGTGTTTGGGTGTGGGGCGAGGGACCACTCAAGGCAGAATCAGCTTGGCAACTGCGGCCAGCATTTGCGCCGGCTGGAAGGGTTTGACCACCCATGCCTTGGCACCCGCGGCTTGACCGGCCTGCTTTTTGGCCTCACCGGCCTCGGTGGTGAGCATGATGATGGGGGTGAATTTGTAGGCGGGTAGCTTCTTGGCCTCGGCGACGAAGGTGATGCCGTCCATGTTGGGCATGTTCACGTCGCTAATGATGAGGTGAATCTTTTGGCCGTTGAGCTTGGTCAAGGCATCGCGCCCATCGCAGCCTTCGATGACGTCATAACCCGCCCCCTTGAGGGTAATGCTGACGACCTGGCGCAGAGAGGCGGAATCGTCCACGATCAGAATGGTTTTAGCCACGTGTTTCTCCTAAAAAAAAGTAATTTCGGTTGAGTCGCTGAGTGTCTGGGTGTGTGTTGGGCCACTGCCACCGTGCGTCGCGTACTGTTCTTGCGTGGTGTAGGTGCTGGCCAGCTCCTCCAGCCACGCATGCGTGTCGATGGGTTGGGGCCGGGTGCCCTCCGCAATGGCGTGCGCGCTCTGCTCCAAGGTCTGGATGAGCTTGCCCTGGTCGTCCCGAACATGGCCCAGCATCTGGCTGACGCGGTCCTGGAACTGCAGGGCCACCAGCACATCGGAGATTTCGCTCTGCATGCGTTGACTTTCCTCGCGCAGCACGTCGGCAGAGTGGCTCAGATCGTTGGCAGTGTTGCCGAACTCCCCCAGCACGGTCTCGATCACTCGCTCGGAGTGGGACACCATTTGGGCGTCTTTGTCGGCGTATTGGCGTGAGACTTGCAACGTGCTGGCAATGGCCTTGTTGACGGTGTCCACGGTTTCGGCGATCTTCTTGCCGGTCTCCCCCGATTGCTTGGAGAGCATGCGCACTTCACTGGCCACCACCGCGAAGCCACGCCCGACTTCACCGGCGCGCGCGGCTTCGATGGCGGCATTGATGGCCAGCAGATTGGTCTGTTGGGCGATGGCACCCACGTCCTTCGCCATTTGCTGCAACGCGTCGGTAAAACTAGACAGGCCGTGCACCTCCTGAAGCAGGTCTTCTTTTTCTTTCAGGCTGGAGCGCAACGCAGCGATGATTGCATTGAGTTCGGTTTGGCTGTCGTTGAGGAGTGCCACCACACCCTTGGTGACACCATCACCACTGGCACTGCTATGTGAGGCGGCAACCGCACTTTGCAGGTGCTGGGACAGGTTGGCAAAGCGCGTCGCCAGGTCGTTGATGCCTTGTTCGGTCTGGGAGCGCGCCATTTCGATCTGGCTGGACCAGACCGGCAACACGCCCACGCACAGGGGCTCCAGGCCCGCTATGGACTGAGCGCGCACACCGTGTTCGACGCGCCGGCACAGGGCACGGGCTTGCCCCACGGCCCACCAGGCCGCGCCCATCGTGACCAACGCCGTACCCGCGGCCAGAACCAGCGGGGGCAGGTCCATGGGAACCATGATGGCCGCAATGCCGAAGGCACCACATGCAACAACCGGCCCACTCGCCTGGTAGATACCACTCCCACTTACAGTCTTTCGCATGCTCGTCCATTCCCAGGGTTGCCTTGTACGGTGGCTGTGTCGGAACCAAAAAAGCCCCTGACACTTGCATGGAGAATGAACGAACCGGGAACAATGGACTATCAGGCGATCTTGATTTGCGTGTAAGGAAATGTGTCAAAGGTGTAGGGATGGAGCCAAAAATTGGTAGGCCCATTCCTACGTCAAGACGAGAGCAGTCGCCTTCCTCCAGCGGTTCAATGCGGCGTCCGGGCCACCACGCCCATCTCGGCGCTGCCCATGAGCGTGACGATGTCCAACAAGATCAACATGCGGTCATCCAGCGCACCAAGGGCCAACAGGTGCTCGTTTCCGATGACCGACGACAACTCGGGCACCGCACGCAGTTGGTCTGGCATGAGTGTCATGACATCCGACACTCCATCAACCACCATACCTATCACCCGCTCGCCGATGTTGAGCATGATGACCACTGTCGCGTCGTCATAGTTCACCTGCTCCAGGTTGAACTTCATGCGCATGTCAATGATCGGCACGATCACGCCGCGCAGATTGATCATTCCCTTGATGAAAGCCGGCGCGTGCGCCATACGGGTGGGCTCCTCGTAGGAGCGAACCTCTTGCACCCGCAAGATGTCGATGCCGTACTCCTCGCTTCCGAGTTTGAAAGCCAAGAACTCACGAATGGAGGTGATTTGCTGTTGCTGCATACCGTCGATCTCACCAAGGTTCGTGAGTTATTTAGGCCATCATCCCTTGTCTAAAGGGCGCGAGATGCTATCAAAACAGTAGCATTTCTAGATTGACTCCGGTTGATCGTGGGCATCCCATCCAAGTGGAAGACGCCCACCATCCGGGACAAATCACTAGCCTTGTCCTGCAGTGCGCGGGCCACGGCTCCGGTTTCCTCCACCAGCGCGGCGTTTTGCTGCGTGACCGAGTCCATCTGCGCAATGGCGATGTTGATCTGCTCGATGCCCAGGAACTGCTCCCGGCTGGCGATGGTAATTTCACCCATGATGTCGGTCACCTTTTTGACGCTGTCGACGATGTCGCCCATCGTCTCCCCAGCTTCGCCAACCAGGCGGCTGCCAACCTCGACCTTGCTGACCGAGTCGTCGATCAGGGTCTTGATTTCCTTGGCGGCGTCGGCCGAGCGTTTGGCAAGGCCACGCACCTCAGACGCCACCACAGCAAAGCCCCGGCCTTGCTCCCCGGCCCGGGCCGCTTCCACTGCCGCGTTCAGGGCCAAGATGTTGGTCTGGAAGGCAATGCCATCGATGACACCAATGATGTCCACGATCTTGCGGGAAGAGTCGTTGATGGAGCCCATGGTCTGAACCACCTGTGCCACCACCTCACCCCCTCTGACGGCCACTAGCGACGCCGAGGTCGCCAGCTCGTTGCCTTGGCGTGCATTGTCGGCATTGGCCTTCACAGTACTGGTCAGTTCCTCCATCGCGCTGGCCGTATTCTCCAACGCGCTGGCCTGGTTTTCGGTACGTGTCGCCAGCTCCTGATTGCCTGCGGCAATCTGGCTGGTGGTGCTGACGACGGTGTCGGTACCCGCGCGTACCCCACCCACGATGCCGACCAGACTGTCGCGCATGGCTTTCATAGCCGCCATCAAGCTGCCTCGATCGTTGGGCGCTGTATGGATAGCAACAGTCAGGTCACCGGACGCAATCCTGGTGGCGATGTCGGCTGCATCGTTGGGCTCGCCCCCGAGTTGGGCGAGTAAACCGCGCACGATTCTCCAGAAGATCAGGGTGACCAAGCCACTGGAGGACAGCAGTAGCACCAGCATGACCCAGTTAGCGTTCTCGATTGCCGATCTGGCATTGGCTTCGTCGGTTTCGTTGCGTTTGTTGGCCAGCTCCACCAGGGTGTTGACGGCGCTGCGATGCGCATCGTAGCTTTGCTTCATGGCGTCCAGCGCAGCATTGGCCGCGGCCATGTCATCCTTTTCCAAGGCCGGTATCAATTGACCCAAGGCGACTTGGTAGAACGCCTGTGCTGGCTTGTCGGCTTGGTTAAGCAATTGGTCCTTGAGCGCCGCATCCAGATTTTCCTTGACCCAAAAGTCGTGCCGGGTGTCATAGTCCTTCTTCAAGGCTTTGAAACTGTCAATCAGGGTCGGGCGCTGGGCGGACGGTGCTGCCATCAGCTGCAGGGTCACCAGATAGGACTCGATGATGTACTCAGGGGGCGGGAGGATGTCGGCAATCAGATCCTTGCCCTGCACAATGCGCTGATAGAACGGTCCGTTGACCTTCAGGTTATTTAGTACCTTGAACGACCAAGCGCCATAGGCCACAAAGCTGAGCAGGATGATGAGCAACAAAGCGAGCAGACGCTGCGACAGTTTCATACGTTCAAAAATCATAGGGACACTCGATGGGAATAGCCGGAAGACGACAGACTACAAAAATCCATCCAATCGGACCATCGGACCGGTCTGATTTACCTGTAGGGATATGCAACAAGGCCCGTAGGGATGACCCTACTGCAACCCACTCGTATCACACGTCAACGATGCGAATCTCCAGCGTGGTGCCGTGATCAGGGGAGGATTCAATTGATAACTCGCCACCCAGGTGGAGCGCCCCCTCGGAAAGACCAATCAGGCCAAAGCAACCATCACCACGCAGTGCTGCCGGGTCAAAACCACAACCATTGTCGTGCACAACCAAGCAGCAGACACCATCATCGGCAACGAGTGAAACAGTCACCTGCGTGGCTGCCGCATGCAGGGCGACATTCAACAGGGCTTCCTTCGTGGCGCGGTACAAGAAAGTGTTGAATGCATCGCTGAGCACAATGCCATCTTGCAGGGTCAGGACGAAATCGAGCCCAACGCCCTTGAAATCGTCCGTAAGCCATTGCAAAGCAGAAACCAACCCCAAGTCGAGTACCGCAGGCCGCAGCGCGGATACCATACCGCGAATGCGGGCGATGCCGTGGTCTGCAATGCTGTGCATAGTTTTGAGCACTTGCGAGTGTTTGGCGTCGGCATCGCCCATCTCCAGCGATGCGAGGTGTAGGCGCAGGGCTGCAAAGTTCTGGGCCAAGTCTTCATGCATCTCGTAGGCCAACCGTCTGCGCTCCTTCTCGCGCTCGGTTTCCTGGTGCGCGGCCAGCGCGCGCACAATATCGCGGGATCTTCGCAGGCGCTCCTCCGCGATCCTGCGTTCCGAAATATTCAAGACAAAGCATGTCAGACCCACGACATCACCGGCCTCCGAACGGATGGGGGCCCAATGGTTCAACCAATGTTGGCGCGAAAGCAGCTCGCTGCCATAGGTTTCTTCCAACACAAAACTATCGCCTGCCAAAGCGCGGGCCATGCTAGTTTGGGCTACCAGACGGTCGGGGTGATCGCCAATCACATCCAGCATGTTCATGCCAATGCCGATATCTTTGCCCCAAATTGCTTGCATCGTCCCTCGGTGTTTGCGGTTGAAAGCCAAATAACGATACGTTGTATCCAGCGCAAAAATGATGATCTCGGGAGAGCTCTCAACGATGGCCTGCAAGAGCTCATTGCGCGACTGAATGTGCGCCTCGCTGGCCCGCAAGGCCAGTTCAGCTTCCTTTCGTTCAGTGATATCGCGGGCAATACCGAGCACACCTGTGACCTTGCCATCGGCTCCGTAAACCGGCACCTTACGTGTTTCCAATAAGGCTCGTCGCCCGTCGTCAGCGTAATTGACCCACTCCTCATTCAAACGAATGGTGCCTACCTCGATTGCTTTCAAATCCTGCTCGCGAAAAAAGTCGGCCAGCTCGGTATCAAAAAGATCGTAGTCGGTTCGTCCAAAAATATAGGACTCTGTCATTCCGGTCAGACGCGAGAACGCGTGGTTGCTTAGCTGATAAACACCTTCCGCATCTTTGAACCAAACCATGTCCGGCATGGTTTGCAGCACGCTCAACAGGCGCTTTCTGGTTTCATCCAGACGCTGCTGCGCCTCCATATTCTTTGTCACATCGCGCGACAAAACCAGGAACGTCGCATCGGATGGTGCGCGGCCTAATTTCTTTGCGATGGAGTGCTCGTACCAGAATGACTCTCCGCCCGGCTGTTCAACGCAGATGGCTTTGCTGAAAGACGAACCTCTTGCATCGGCCTCGGCGATGGCTTGCATGGCGGTTGCGGCATTTTCCGGGGAAAGCACATCGTAGAGTGTTTTGCTCAGAAGGTCGGATTTTTGAGTGGCCTGTACATTCGGGTTTTGCATCCACACATTCAGGTACCGCCCCTCGCGATCAACCTCAAACAGAGTGTCCGGGACTGCGTTGATAACCCCGTTGCTGAACTCCAGCGCTTCCTTGAGTCGCTGCTCGGCATGCTTGCGATCCGTGATGTCGTGGCAAATGCTGAACACACTCTTAACCTCGCCATCCGCACCCAATTCAGGCGCAAAACGGTTATGAAAATACCGCCGTTGTCCGTCTGCGTCTACATGCTCCACTTCGATTTCACCAGGTTCGCCCGTCTCGCAAATGCGCCGAACCAAGGCCACTATGGCGGCACCCTCATGGGTCGAAATGATTTTTCCGTCCGAAGACGCTCCACCCACTAGCAATGGGGCAGGTATCCCGGCGATGCGCTCAACGGCGGCATTGACATAGATACGGCGACCATCTGGGGCATAGCGGAAGATGGGCTCGGGTGCGTTTTCCACAAGGGTGCGGAATTCCTGCTCACGTGCGAGAAGTTCTGTCTCCATGCACTTTCGCTCTGTGATATTGACCGCAAAGATGGTCAATCCAATGATTTCACCTTGGTGGTTGCGAATCGGCGAGCCGTGGTTTTCGTGGAACTCGTTCGTTGTGACCCCATTCTTGACCATCACCTCATGCGATTCGAGGGAGAAACTATGCCCAGCCAGCACCCGGTCGAATCCATTGCGGCAAAATTCCCGGTACGCTTCGGTATCGACTGCATCAAGCATGCTCATACCGACCGAGATGTCTACTCTCCAAGCGCGCTTGGCCGCTTCTCGAAATTTTTCATTGAAGGCCAAGAAACGGTAGCTGCGGTCCAGCGCATAGATGTAAATGCGCGATGGGCTCTCAAAAATCGATTCCAGCAGGTTAGCGGTTTGCGCCTGCTTGCGCTCGGTGATGTCGTGAATGAAGCCATGCCAAACCACGCCTCCGTCTGTGTGGTGCTGCGGGTTGCTATGCCCCTCCATCCAGCGCTCCCCCCGCGCGGGGCGGACAATGCGGTATTCCACATGCCATGGTGTCATAGTGCGCGCAGATTGGGCCCCCGACTCGCGCAGCCGCTGAACGTCGTCGGGGTGGATCAGTGCCAAAAGGGGTTGTGCATCATCAACGACGTCTTGCGGACTAAGGCCGAAAAACTCCCAAATCCGCGGAGAAACATACGGTATGCAAATCGAACCATCCGCGCGCAAATGAAAGCTGACCGACATGCCCGGAGAGGCGTCCAACAGGGTTCGAAGTTCCTGTTCACGCTGCTCGAGGGTCAGTTCCCTGCGCCTACGCTCTATGCGCCCACCACAGGAAAACGCCAGCAAACCGGCCGCCAAACGCCGAAATAAACGAGTCCATTTAAGCGTCAAATCACTCATAGCCCGGATGCGACCCCTGTGATTTCTTCTTTGATAGCTGCAATTCACTCATGGATTTCTTATGGGCGTGGCTTTTTTTAAACGAATGGAAGAGATGCCACATCCGGATGACTATCAGGAATTCTTGTTTCCAGTGTATGGAGAGAGGTAATTCCTGTAGGGATAGGATTATCTGCACGCGGGGCTACTCCACAAGACCATGAGCGAGTGCGTAGCGCACCAGCTCGGCATTGCTGTGAATGCCCATTTTTTCCATGAGACGCGCTTTGTGGGTACTGACCGTCTTGTTGCTAATGGCCAATTCCTCCGCGATGTTATTGATACTTCTGCCACGACTCCACAGCCGCAGGATATGAAGCTCGCGATCAGTCAGTCTTTGGTGACGGGGCCCCTGGCCATCGGTGCTCCCCGCAAACACAATGTGCTCAGCCAGTTTAGGGTCAATATACTGCCCCCCAGTAGCAGTCTTTCGGATGGCGGCCATCAGGTCTCGCGGATCGTTGTCCTTGGTCAGGTAGCCGGTTGCGCCGGCCCGCAGCACACGCACGACGACTGCTGGTTCGTTATGCATGCTCAGCACCAGAATGGGTAGTGCCGGAAATTTAGCTTGCACCCAGCAAATCAGGTCTACGCCGCTGACGTCGGGCATGGTGAGATCGAGCAGCATCAAGTCGAACTCTCCCTCGCGCAGAAGCTCCATGACCCGAGCGCCATTCTCGGCTTCTGCCGCAACCACCACGTCGTCACTCAGGGCAACTATCTGTTTCACACCCTCTCGCATGAGGGCATGATCGTCAGCGACCAGCAACCGGATCATTGTCAACTCGATACTGCATATACCGAGAGCGTACCGGCAATCAAGCCATTGCGCTGTCAGGCGATCTTGATTGTCTGTAGGGATTTACTCAATCAGGCCATGCGCAACGGCATAACGCACCAGCTCAGAGTTATTCTGAAAGTTCATTTTCAGCATCAGCCGTGCCTTGTGGGTGCTGACGGTCTTGTTACTAATAGCCAGCTCTTCGGCGACGTCGTTAACGCTCATGCCCCGAACCAACAGCCGCAGAATATGAAATTCACGGTCCGAAAGAAGCTCATGTGGCGGGCGTTGCGCAGAACTCCCCACCTCGAACACCATTTGTTCAGCCAGACTGGGATCAATGAAGCGCCCGCCGGCCGCCACCTTGCAAATGGCCGCAATCAAGATTTCGGGCCGACTGTCCTTGGTCAGATAACCCGACGCTCCCGCATTGAGCGCACGCCGAGCAACCTGCAGTTCGTTGTGCATACTGAGAACCAGAATGGGAGGAGCTCCGTCCTGCGCACAGATACGGTTAATTAGATTCACCCCGCTTACTCCAGGCATGGTCATGTCGAGCAGCACCACGTCAAAGCGCTCTCTACGCAAAACCTCCAATACCTGAGCACCATCGGTCGCCTCACCCGCCACTACGACATCGACGTCCAATGCAAACAGTTGCTTCAACCCCTCACGCACGATGGCGTGGTCATCAGCTATCAATACCCGTATCATGTCTCTACCGCATTCATTGACTGATGGTGAATAGGAAATTCCAAACGGACTGTTACCCAGCCCGGTGTACCAGATATCTCCACCTTCCCTCCCAAGAGTAGCGCCCGCTCCCGGATACCAACCAGCCCAAAGGATTTTTCCTGGCGCAGGGTAGGATCAAATCCTATGCCATTGTCCCGCACTTCTAACCAGACGCACTCGCTTTTTTGCTCCAACGTGATATTCACTTGAGTCGCTTGCGCGTGCCGCACAATGTTGGTAAGCGATTCTTGGACGATTCGAAAAATCGCCGTTGCACGCACGTCATCCAAATGGATATCGTCCTCGCGTAAATGCAGTTCACACTGGATACCGGTTCGCTCAACATAGTCGCCGGCCAACCACTCCAGAGCCGACACGATCCCCATGTCCAGCGCCGCTGGCCGCAAA
The DNA here is from genome assembly GCF_056405715.1 of Rhodoferax sp. P1_F3. Lineage (NCBI taxonomy): Bacteria > Pseudomonadati > Pseudomonadota > Betaproteobacteria > Burkholderiales > Comamonadaceae > Rhodoferax > Rhodoferax sp. P1_F3. Next base: position 19,656 of record NZ_JBFUBO010000014.1, read on the forward strand.
GAAGTCACGACGTCGCGCACCACTTTGATAGTGGAATCCACCATATCAACCAAGCGCAGCGTCTTTTCCCGCAGAGACACATTGCTCGCCCCGAACTCCAAGTCCACCACCGAAATACCCAAGCGCAGCGCCAACAAGTACTGCCCCAATTCATCGTGCAACTCCCGCTTGAGATGCCGACGCTCATCCTCACGCGCAACCTCATTGCGTGCCGCCAACTGACGCAGCAAATGCTGCGACTCCTCAATGCGAAGCTCCATCTGCTTGCGTTCGGTAATATCGCGCGAGATCCCCACAATGCGGTGAATGCGACCGCTGTCATCACGCACAGGAATAAGGGTTGAATGGTAGTGGCGCAGCCCACTGGGCATATCGAGCGCTAACTCCTCGTCGATCGCGATGCCGGCCGCAATGCATCTGCGGTATTTACCAATAACGAGCCGGGCCGTTTCTGGTGGCACCGCTTCTTCGACGAATTTTCCGACGAGTTCTGTGTTGGATATACCTGACGATTTCTCAAATGCGCGATTAACTTCAAGATTGCGAAAACGCCCGTCGGGCGTCACTTCGAGTAAATAGAGCGTATCCAGAACATTGTCGAAAATTCCTCTGTAACGCTGCTCCCGTTCGCTCAACGCCTGCTCCATGCGCTTGCGCTCGGTAATGTCCCGAGAAAGACCTATGAAGCGTGGCTCCCGCCCCGCAACGACATTTTTACGAGCGACCGAGAGTTCAAACCAAAACGTTCCGTGCGGGAGTTTCAGTTCCAACTGTTTGCCAAACGACGTGCCGGTTTCGTGAGCCTCGCGCAGTGCTGACATGCAGACCTCCGCCGACTCAGCGGACATGACGTCAAACACCGTTTTTCCGATGAGATCTTCAGGCGGCGCAACCAGCAAACTGGAGCGGGGGGGGTGAACGCTGTAGTAACGGCCATCCAGCCCCAGCTCGAACAACAAGTCCGGCATCGCGTCCAGGGTAGCCTGTAGCTTGTTCTGAGAGCGCCGCACTTTCTCATTCAGTATCTTCAGCTTGCGATTGGAACGTCGCAGATGGAGCAAGAAATACGCGCCTCCGGCACAAACAAGAGCACCGTTTCCGAACAGTGTCCATAACCAGCGCTGCAGGAGTTCGCGTTGGCGCAGCTCCGCGGTCTGTTGCGCACCGCGTTGCGTCAACGCATCAATTTCTCGTTGCGTGGCCTCCGCCTCATGCAGCTGGGCGAGTTCGACCACGCGTACGCCGGTTCTTTCTGCCCATACCGCAGTTGGCAGGCCAAGGCACCAACACAACGCCAACCAACCAACCAACGCTTGCACCAACGTCGGGCAGATGTTGTTTGCGCGCACCGAATAAACACCCGCTTTCAACAACTTCGTAGGTTTCACATGCATCAAGTTCACCCAAACAGATTTGTGGTCGATAAATCGTGATGAGACTGGGAAAGCGCACATCGATTCGTATGTAAATCCTTCGCGGCAAACTACTTTTTTATAAAAATGAACGCTGCAGATTGTAGTTCTATGGTGCTCATCTTGACAGGATAAGCCTATAACAAGTCTTCAAAAGATCAGAACTGAAATTGATGGCCTCAACCAGGAGAAAGGCTAGAGCTAACTCAGGAATCCAGTTTTCGTTTTCCTCTCAACAACTCTTTCAGTTCATCTTGCGGCAATGGTTTGCTGAAGTAATAGCCCTGCATCTCATCACAATCGTGTGCCAGCAAAAAATCCAGTTGCGCACGTGTTTCCACACCTTCTGCAATCACCTTCATTCCCAATGTATGCGCCATGTCAATAATGGCTCGAACAATGGCGCCGCCATTCAAATCGTCTGGTAAGTCCACCACAAAGGACCTATCTATTTTGAGATAGTCCAGTGGAAAAGTCTTGAGGTAACTGAGCGACGAATAGCCAGTTCCAAAATCATCAATGGAGAGGCGGACTCCAATCTCCTTCAATGCCTCCAACGCTTGTAAAACCCGCGCCGCATCATGCACCAACATGCTCTCGGTCAGCTCGAGTTCAAGCAAATGGGCGGGCAAGCCAGTTTCCTCCAGTACACGAACAACCAGCTTGACGATGTCAGCATCACGCAGTTGGCGAGCCGATAGATTGACCGCCACATTGACCGCGACGTTGCCCTCTTCCTGCCACTGCCGTGCCTGACGGCACGCCTCAAACAATACCCACTCCCCTATGGGCAGAATCATGCCGTTGCGTTCGGCTATGGGGATGAAATCGGCGGGAGAAATCTGCCCCACATCCTCCGCACACCAGCGGATCAACGCCTCAACCCCCGTCACTTGCCCATTGCCTAGCGACACGCGTGGCTGAAAATGCAAGGCGAACTCCGATTTTTTGAAAGCGCTGCGCAAGCGACTACTGAGATCAACGCGCCGTTGTATGGATGAATCCATTTCGGGGGTGAACCACTGGGCTCTATTCCTTCCGGCGTCTTTCGCTCGGTACATGGCCGCCTCGGCGTTACGTAGCAGTGCATTGCCATCACCTTGATTGAAGGAGTGGATCGTGACGCCAATGCTGCAACTCACAATGACTTCGTGGCCTTCAATGACGCGCGGTCGGGCTATTTCACTCAACAGCGCTTCCACCCGCTGGTTGATTGCCGTTGGGCTACCGCCGTCCCCAATCAGCACGGAAAATCCATCCGCCCCCATACGAGCCGCGATGTCAGATGCGCCCATTGAGGACGTCAGTTGCCAAGCCACGGCTTTGAGCACCTCATCCCCCATGGCGTGCCCCAATGTGTCGTTGATATCCTTGAAGTTGTCGAGATCAATGAACAAAATGCCCAACACCTGATCACGGCGCTGCGCAATAGCCCGCTCTAGCTGTTCACAGAAGAATCTGCGGTTTGGCAATGCGGTCAAGGCATCGTAGCTGGCCTGAAACAGCATCTGCGATTCGTATTGCCGCAGGTCCGTTGCGTCGCGCAACACAAAAAAGATACCTTGCACGTCACCCGTTACGTCGCAAAATTGCGTTGCATTGCAAACAATATCAGTCACGCCACCACTTGCATTTACGACTTTCCAAGCGTTGTCGCGCACTTCCCGCTCCAGCAATACCCGCTGAAGAATCAGCAGAACCAGTTCAGGCTGAGAAAAATAAAGAACAAACTCGCTTCCCAGCAGCTGGGCACACGAAACCCCTGTCATCTTGGCCATGGCTGCGTTGGCTTCAATAATCGTGCCCCGCAGATCAACAACGACCAAGGGGTCCGAGCTGAACTCGAACACATCCGTAAACAGACGTCCTCTGGCGGACTTGTCGGCCCAAGCGGACTGTGTGAGCGAATGGCCCATTAGCGCGCGCCCTGCAGCGCCCGAAGAATCTCCGCGGGGATGTCATCCAACGGCAACACCCGATCCACAGCCCCGAGTTTCACCGCCTCCTTGGGCATGCCGTACACCACGCAGGTCTCTTCATCCTGGGCCAGCGTTCGGGCGCCGGTGTCATGTAGTTCCTTCAGCCCACGAGCGCCATCGTCCCCCATGCCCGTCATGATGACGCCCAGTGCATTGCGGCCCGCGCACTTGGCCACGGAGCGAAACAGCACGTCAACAGAGGGACGGTGGCGGCTCACCGGTGGGCCATCGACGATCTCCACGTGGTACTGGGCGCCACTGCGCTTGAGCAACATGTGGCGTCCCCCGGGTGCAATCAGCGCCCGCCCCGGTATGACACGGTCGCCACTTTTTGCTTCACGCACTTCGAGCTTGCATAAGCTATCGAGCCGGTTGGCAAAGGCCTCTGTGAATTTTTCCGGCATATGCTGAACGATCACGATCCCTGGGCACACGCGCGGCAGCATGGTGAGCACGCCTTCTAGCGCCTGGGTGCCGCCGGTGGAGGTGCCAATAGCCACCACCCGATCTGTGGTTTCCGCCATGGCGTGGGTGAATGCAGGGAGCACCGCGTCGGCCGACAGCTTGGGTGGAACGGTTTGCTGCACACCGGCCGGGACCAAACGGCGCACATTGGAGCGCGCCGCGGCCTTCACCGCGCTGATCAGATCATTAGAACTGTCCTGCAAGAACTGCTTGAGACCCAGCGTGGGCTTGGTGACGATGCTGACCGCCCCGGCAGCCAGTGCGTGCATAGTTGTTGCCGCGCCCTTTTCGGTCAGCGTGGAGCAAATCACCACGGGTGTGGGATGCTCGGCCATGAGTTTTTTTAGAAAGGTGATGCCGTCCATGCGCGGCATCTCCACATCCAACACAATCACATCCGGCCACCGAACGCGCATGCGCTCCATAGCAAACACCGGGTCGGACGCAGCCCCAATCACTTCGATTCCCGGGTCCTGGCTCAGCGTGGCTGTCAGCACCTGGCGCACCACGGCAGAATCATCGACGATCAACACCTTCACTGCTCGCATAGCGCACCTTTTGAAACGTCGCCAAGCACCGGTGGTTGGTGGCACATCCAGACGTGACCATTCCACATGTCAAACATCAGGTTGCGATATCCCGCTCCCCCTAAGTGTTCAGCGTGCGTCGAAAAGCCATGGCGCTTCATTAACACGCGCGCCATCTCCACATTTTTCTTGCCCACATGATCTACGCCTGCGGCCTGGTGCGCAGAAAACATATGCCCGCCACCAAAAAGCTTGACCTGGTATTCCATGGGCGCGGTGTAGGCTTCGCGTATCTCGCACAACATCAACTCCATGGCTTCATCGGCGTAGCGGCCATCCAGCACATGCTGTCTTTCACGCGAAACGCGTGGCAGCATGTAGTGGCACATGCCGCCGGCCAGCATGCCCGGATGCCACATCGTGATGGCCACGCAAGAGCCCAACAAGGTTCGTATGCGTGTGTCACGCCCCCCAAAAAATACATCGCCCGGTTGCAGACAGATATCGACGGTGTGCACCGGCTTGTGCATCAATCAGGCTTTCTGTATATCGCCGGGGCAATGGGTTTGACTTCGGAGGTAACCCCATTCAGACTTTCTGAATGACCTATCAGAAAATACCCCCCAGGGCGAAGCAGCGGTAACAGATTCCTCACCACCTTTTGTTTGGTTTCCTGATCAAAATAAATCATCACGTTGCGCAGCAATATCACATCGAACTCACCAAGCTTTACAGGTGCGTCCGTCAGGTTGTGCAGCATGAAGCGAACCCGCTCGCGCAAGGTTTTATCAATCAACAAGGTGCCGTCATATTCGCCGACTCCCTTCAGGCAATGGCGGCTCAGGTACGGTTTGGGGATCTCAGGCAAACGATCCAGACTGAACAAACCGCTACGAGCCTTGTCCAGAATACGGGTACTGATGTCCGACGCCACCACCTCCCAGGGCTGGTTTCCCAACAGCTCGTCGAGAACCATAGCAACGCTGTAGGGCTCCTCGCCACTGGAGCACGCTGCGCTCCACACACGAAAACTCGTGCCTTTGCGGCGCTCAGGAAGGATGCGCTGGCGCAAAAAATCAAAATGCTTGGGCTCGCGAAAGAAGTGCGTCTCGTTGGTGGTCAGCATGTCCACCGCCATTTGCAATTCGTCTTTTCCCTGAGGAGAGTTGATCAACCGGAAGTAGTCGGCATAACTGCCCAGGTTGTAATGTTTCAGTCGCCTGGCTAGGCGACTAGAAACCAGCGGCTTCTTGGTCGGCGCCATGTTGATTCCGGCAATGCGGTACATCATGTCACTGAACTGAGCGAACTCCCTATCCTGCAAGACCACCACACCCGCCAACACACCATTGTTGTGATGGGGCACGGACTTATTTTTTTCTGCCGACACCGACATTGATTTTCCCCGCTATCAAAATCCGTTCGCCTTGAAACGAAGAACAGTGGAGGAAGAATGGCCCAGATTCAGGATGCCGCCTATCAGGCAATCTTGTTTGTTCTGTAGGGATTCAGCAATCGCATGTAGGGATTTCTTTACGCACAGACCGACAACTTTTCTTATTTGCAATTGCACAATCCCACTCCGCAACGGCAATAATCCAGTAGGGCAATGGCACAAGCACGCCAGAAGCACCGGAATCCCACCATCAAGATAGCGAAAGCAACCCCACCATGGAAAGCCCTAGCGCGCAGGTACCGCTGTCAACCATCTTGGACGAGAACCGGGAAACGGTCGAAAAAGACCTTGCCCGACGCTTGGGCAAGCAAGAGATGGCATCCGGTTTGTTTTCATTTCTCGGGTACGGGCCACAAGCACTGTTTTTGAAGGATGTGATTCGCCACGATTTTCTGTGGACATGGCTGGCCGTGGTGGTGGCAGCGGAAATGACCAATGCGGCGATCAGTTTCTTCCTGCAAAAATCGTACGAACAACCCGCCCAGCGCCGACGCCTCACGGGCTTTCTCATGGTCAGCCAGGCGATCAGCGGCAGCGTCTGGGGAAGCGTCATCCTGCTCCCCGGCTTGACAGACGCCCCCTTTACCTTGGCTCTGCAACTGGTTGCCATCGGTGTCGTTGCCATTGCTTCCACACAGGCGCTGGCCGCGCACCGGGGCTGTCTGGCCATATTCACCTTTGGGATGCTCGCGCCGACGATCCTGTCGGGCCTTTTCGGAACAACCGTTCCCCTTCCCTTCGGCATCATGGCCATCGGCCTTTTCATCATGTGCCAGCTATACGGCTGGACAACGCGCAAGCTGGTGATCGACGCCATCGTGGCGGAACTGACTATCCGCAAGGCCAAGGATGCCGCCGAAACTGCCAACAGCGCAAAAAGCGTGTTTTTGTCCAACATGAGCCACGAGCTGCGCACGCCGCTCAACGCAATCCTCGGCTATACGCAGATACTGTCCCGGGAAGACAACATGACAAGACAACAGCTGCGGCAGCTCGGGGTCATGCATGCCAGTGGCGAGCACCTGCTGACCCTGATTGGCGACATCCTAGACCTCAGCAAGATCGAAGCGCAAAAGATGGAGATCACCCCCGCTCCCTTTTCACTAAGCAAGCTGCTGGAGCAGGTCATCGACATCACGCGCCCCCGGGCGATTCAGAAAGGCCTAGGCCTGCACCTTGAGCCGGACCCATCGCTTCCAACTTGGGTACTGGGCGATGAAATCCGGATCCGGCAAGTCCTGCTCAATCTCCTGGCCAATGCTGTCAAATTCACCCCCACTGGCAGTATCACTCTGCGTGCCCGTTACTCCGCACACAACGGCGGCACACTTGTCTGTGAAGTGGAAGACACGGGAACCGGTATGCCCGGAGACAAACTGGAGGCGATCTTCGAACCCTTCACGCAACTGGCAACCGAAGCTCAGCGGGGCGAAGGCGCGGGCCTGGGTCTGGCGATCTGCCGCCGTCTGGCTGCACTGATGGATGGAAACGTGACGGCAACCAGCCGCCTTGGCTTGGGCAGCGTATTTCGCTTCCATGCCTTGCTGCCCACGGCCCTTATCGGCAAAACGACCTCCGCACCGAACCATCAAAAAATCCGCGGTTATCTTGGCGCGCGTAAACATATTCTGGTGGTGGATGACAACCCCATCAATGTCGTGTTGCTGTCCGACATTCTCGTTCCGTTCGGTTTCGACGTGAGAACGGCAAGCTCGGGCAGGGAAGCCATACGCCTGGCCGAGGAGTCGCCCCCCGACCTCTTGTTGCTCGACCTAGTCATGCCGGGTCTGGACGGTATCGAAACGGCCCGCGAACTGCGGCGCCAAACCAAGTTCGACGCCCTGCGCATCGTTGGCGTGTCGGCGACGGTCACTGACGGCGAGCGCAAACAGGCATTTACCGAGGCTTGTGATGCCTTTCTCGGCAAACCCGTGCAGTTGGAAGCGTTGCTGAAAACTATCGGCGGCCTGCTCAGTCTCGAATGGCAGATGGCCGACCAGCCCATGCCGATACAGCCCGCCGCAAGGCTCACTCCGGACATGCTTGCCACCTTGCCACCCGATCTCCGCAAGGAACTCGGCGATGCAGCCTTGGCTCTGGACGGCGAACGCATTGCGGCCCTCATTCCCCGTATCGAGACCGTTACCCCATCCTTGGCCCGGACCTTGTCTGACCTCGCAGAGCACTTCGACTATCAATCGATACTGAACGCGCTCGGGGAAGAACCCGCCTGAATAGGGGAAACACGATGCAGAACAAGGGAAGCATTCTCGCGGTCGACGATACCGAAGCATCGCTCAAGGTTCTTTCCGATCTCTTGAAGGGGGCTGGCTATTCGGTCCGTTCCGCGATCAGCGGAACACTGGCCCTGCGATCGGCCGCCCATCAGCCGCCCGACCTTGTGTTGCTCGACATCCGTATGCCGGACATGGACGGATTCGAGGTTTACCGACAGCTCAAGGCACGACCAGAAACGCGGGATGTTCCAGTCATCTTCTTCAGCGCACGGACCGAGACCGACGACAAACTCCGCGGATACGAGCTCGGCGCGGTTGATTACTTCACCAAACCCTACCGGCGCGAAGAACTGTTGGCCCGCGTCGCGACCCACATCAATCTGCGACGCAGCCAGTTGCAGGTCACGGCCCAGAATGAGGAATTGCGTCGGTATCGGGCAGAACTGGAAGAGCTAGTGACCCGGCGTACCGCCGAACTGCAGGAAAGCAACCGGCAATTGAGCCTCATGAGTTTCGCCCTTGACCATGTACGCGAAGCAGCTTACTTGATGGACGGGAATGGTCGTTTCTACTATGTCAACCAGGAAGCATGCCGGGCGCATGGCTACGGTGCCGAGGAATTGTGCCGCATGGATCTGACGGCGATTGATCCCGACTATTCACCGGAAGTGTGTGCCTCGGTCTGGGCACAGGCCTTGGCGGAGGGTGCAGTTACTTTCGAGACCAGGCACCGCCGACGCGACGGCACGATTTTTCCCGTCGAGATCACCACCAGTGCCATCCGCTTCGAAGATCGCGACCTGGCGCTTTCCCTTGCTCGCGACATCAGCGAGCGCAAGGAAGCTGAGCGGCGTCTGCATGAGTCCTACACCCAACTTCAGGCATTGAGCTCCCACCGGGAAACCGACCGGGAACAGGAGCGCAAGCGCATTGCCCATGAACTTCACGATGAACTCGGCCAACACTTGACCGCCCTGCACCTCGGACTCAGTACGATTCTCTATCGCATGGGAAACGAGAATGCATGGTTGGCCGAACGCTTGGAGGTATTGACATCCAACGCATACGAAACCATCCAGGTGGTGCGCAATGTTGCGGCTTCGCTTCGCCCGCCAGTGCTCGACATGGGCATCGGCGAGGCATTGGACAGCTTGGCCGAACAATTCCGAACTACGACAGGACTGGTCTGCAATGTCACCCTGCCCACGCCTTTCCGCTCCTTGACCAAAGAGGCATTGATCGCAATGTACCGCGTCGTGCAAGAAGCACTGACCAACGTTGCCCGCCATGCGCAAGCTACCACTGTAGACATTGCCATCGTGCAAGACAACTCTCGCTGCTGGCTCGAAATAAGCGATGACGGCCAAGGATTTGATCCATCGGTGAACCGGGGTAAGTCATTCGGATTGCTTGGTATGAAGGAACGCATCGAATTACTTGGCGGAGAATTTTCTATCAGCACCACCCCCGGGAAGGGCGTGCGCATCGAAGTACGCATTCCCGGTTAGCAACTCGCCTAGGGGGGTCTGCAAAACCGCCGTTGAATCGGCAGTTCTGCGGCTTCTCTTCCATCGTCCGGTTGTTGATATCCGCCACAGTTGCAAGTGGTGGATATCAGCATGGTCTCACGGCAAACGTCCGCCAATTTGCCGACCTTCCTTAGGTCATTTGCGCGACAAAACATCCGCTAACTGACGCTGAGCACTCTCGGGTGTGACCTTTGGATCATTGAAAAAATCTGCAACGATATCGATCCACCCTTGGGACATTTGCGATGGCATGATCATGGATTGAGCGGAAACTTGGGTGTTTGGACGCGAAATCAAATCCAAACCGATTTTTCCGCAAGCATCCAGAGTTTTGCGTTGAATATCGGTCCGCACCGGAATCGAACCCTTGGAACGGTTGAAGGCGAGTTGATTGTCGACATTCATGACCTGGCGCGCAAAGCGAAGCTGGGATTGACGATCTTGGTCGTTGTTGGTGGACGGAAAGGCAAAAGCGTCAACTACGACAAAATACACCGACTCTGTCCCCGGTGCCAACGTGCAACGGTAATCCTTGTCAACGACAAGGCCAGCGGCAGTTAGTTCGCCCTTGGCATAGTCGCCCATGAACTGCATTCCAGCCTTCCCCCGACCAACAGAGAGTGCCGCGTCGGCCCAAGACTTACCGGTCCGCTCAGTGGGAACAAAAGCGCTGAGACGTCGCAAAATACCAAGCGCTTTCAACATCTCTGGGCGCATAGCGAAACTCGGGTCACCCGCGGCCATCAGGCGTGCATAGCCACCAGGGCCATAAACAGAATAAACAATGTCATTGAAGATGAGAGAAATCTCCCATGTGCCAGATCCAAGTGCAATGGGGGTATGACCGGCGGCTTTGATTTTTGCGGCGCTATCCAGAATACTGTCCCAACTTGTCGGGGAGGGAAGTTTTAGTTTGTCAAATATCTTTGTGTTGGTCCATATCCAGTTTTCCGCATGAATATTGGTCGGCGCAAAATAAATATGTCCTTTGTAGCTTATCTGATTAAGCACAATTTGAGGCAGGAAATCTCGCCAACGATCGGCGGTTGCGACCTCTTCGATATCCTGGATGATGCCCATCGCCGGCAGCTCCTTGCTACCCTCATTCGCATGCCATTGCATGACAGTAGGGGGATAGCCATTGGCAATCCGATCTGAGACCATCTTCAATTCGGCTTGCTTATCCTTGGTCGGGGTATCGATCCATTTGCCGCCAAGGTTCTTCCAAGCGCTGCGATATACGTCAAGGGCATTACTTTCACTTCGTGAAATCCAGAAATGCGTCACCTCTATGCTGGGTTGAATTACGCTGCTGGTAGGTGCTGAAGGTGATTCAGCGTGCACGAATGATATTAGGGACAATGGGAGCAACAAGGCCATGCATTGTGAGAGGAAATAATATATGTTTCTTGTCATTATCAACTCTTTTAGTAGAAGCTTTTATGGAATTACATTGAATCACTGCATGCAGTGATCCGATTTCGATGTTGTGCTGGATCAAACGAATCATATGGAAATTCGCCTAGCTCCAACCCACGCGTTACAGTTTCAAATGGTTGCGGTTGTGCGAAAAAATATCCTTGCACAATATTGCACCCTGCTTGTTGCAAAAACAGCAACTGCGCCTCAGTCTCCACGCCCTCAGCAATACTGCTATTTCCCAGGTTTCTGGCGAGATCAATCATGGATTTAATAATTTGTTCTGATTTTTCATCGACTCCTATATTAGAAATAAAACTCCGATCAATCTTGATATCATCAAATGGAAAATCTCGCAGATTGGTTAAAGATGCAAAACCAGTCCCAAAATCGTCAAGCGCTATTGATACTCCAAGTTCGCGTAATTTAATGACGGTTGCCGAAATTTGTTCTGTATATTTACTCATAAAAACATCTTCCGTAATTTCAATCGAAAAATCACTCCACTCGAGTGCGTGACGCTTCACTGCATGGGCCAGCATGTCAAAGGCCATTCCGGAAATCAAAATAGCTTCGGGCATATTGATTGCCACACTTCCAGGAGATAAACCCTTATCACGCCAGCGTCGGATGTCTTGGGCTACCTGATTGACGACACACTCGGTCATTGATGTAATTGATGACCCGGTATTGAAGAGATGCAAAAAACGTCCCGGCGATAGAATTCCAAATTCTGGGTGAGGCCACCGTACCAGCGCTTCAAACGCCAATTGGTTATTTTGAATATTAATCTTGGGCTGATAATAAACAACGAGATCTTCATTCTCGACAGCCTTAAACAACGCGGTTCGAAGCTCACTTTCTGCCAGACGGTCCGCCATCATTTCTTCATTGAAGATGATCACGTTGTTGCGCTTTGTTTTTGCAGCATAGAGTGCAAGATCGGCACACCGAATAATATTCCCTGCGCTCGTACCGTGGTCAGGGAACATGGCACCACCAATACTGCCTGATATACGAAGCGTGTGTCCCTCGGTAGTAAAAGGCTTCGACAGGTTTTTGCGTATCCGCAAGGCAACCTCTTCAGCTTCGGCGGGGTTGGAAAGATTGGGCAATAAAATCGCAAATTCGTCCCCCCCCAAGCGCGCGGCGAAGGATCCGCCCTCCAAAGCTGAAGAGATTCGCTTTGCAGCTTCGACCAGCAACGCATCTCCGGTCTGATGCCCAAATATGTCGTTAACCGACTTAAAATGATCGAGATCAATCAAAAGAAGAACGAACGAGTCACTTTTTAAATATTCTTCATCTGCTTCTTTAAGCTTGACGAGTCGATCAAACATTTGATTGAACGACATGCGGTTGGGTAGGTTAGTTAGTTCATCCCTGTGTGCACGAATTGATAATTCTTGTTCAAATACCTTTTTTCTCTCATACTCTTCCCGCAGTTTCTTGAGTAATGGCATTAAGACAAAAACACCCACAATGAATAGTGCAACCAAAGGCGACAAAATCAGCAATGCGCTGATACTCTTTGCCGTGCCGATACTCGCCTCGCTCATGGAAAAGGATTTTTGAATCTGCTCCTGGAAGCTACGCATGATGAAACCATCCGACGCAGTGGCAAAATCAATGGGGCCCCAAAAGGCGTAACGACGACCACGACTGATATGGTCAATATCGGCCAGCCGCTCTGCCCGCTCTAGAAAAGTTTGAAGACGAAGATCAAGATCACTGGGCGCGGAATTCTCGTCAAGACGGCGATGAAGAATAAGCAATTGCGCATTAATATCGCTGAGTTCTATGATTTCATGGTGCATCTCTTCGGTTAGCTTATCAAGCACTTTGCTTGGAATAGCTTCGTCTGCAGATGCACGCATTAGAGCGCGCGCCGTATTGGCCAGTTGCTGGAATTTAATGAATTGATTGCTGGTGAGAAAACTGACATTTTGCTGCACAGAATGTCGATCAAGGACAAGCTGCATGGCAGCATAGATAATGAGCGCAACGATCGTAATCGCAGCAAAGGCGCCCACATAATAACGGGAGGCAGATTTGATATATCGATCAAGTGAAACGCGATCAATTTTTTCGATATAGCTATATTTCATGAGAGGATCTCAATGCTTTTTTCATACTCCCATTGCGTATTGGCCTGATCTTTCATCAGATTTGCTTGCAGAGTTCAGAATCGCCTTCTTTCTCTTAGCGACTGCTTTGAAGCAATATGTACCCCGGCTCCCTCCAAGAATGAAGGAACGGAAGAACTATGGCTATCAGACATTCCTGAAATTCAGGTCAGCAAATGACTACAGACAGTTGGGACGAAAGGGTGCGCGGTTTAGGTGTCGCAGCAGAACCTGGCCGACTGCGCAAGGTCATGGACTTCAAACGCGGCACGCTCTTCACAGTTCTTTGCAATCGACCGCGGAACCCCTCTGGTAATTTGCACCTCTCACCCTATCTGAGGGGCAGTTGTCCGCGCAACAGGTGTGCGGTGCGGCGTTCCATAGCCATGTTCTTTCTGACGGAGGTACTTCACCATGGAAACCAAACACAAATCGATATACATCAAGGCCACTGCGACAGGCCTGCTGGCCTCCAGCTGCTTCCTGGGCGGCTACGCGATTTCGCAACGCAGCCCGACGCCGCCTGGACCCGACGCGGCGCCAGCAGCCATCGTCGCTGCCGCGCCCGGCGCGCGCGGATTGCCACCCACCAACTTCTCCGACATTGCCGAGCAGCAGGGCCTGGCGGTGGTCAACATCAGCGTGGAGGGTATGGTCAAGACCAGCGCACAAGCGCGTGGCCCGCAGCTGGATCCCAATGATCCGTTTTACGAATTCTTCCGCCGCTTCCAGGCGCCCCAGGCCCCCAGCGACACACCCACGCGTGGTACCGGGTCGGGCTTCATCGTCAAGTCTGACGGCGTGGTGCTGACCAACGCCCATGTGGTGGCCGACGCCAATGAAGTGACGGTGAAGCTGCGCGACAAGCGCGAGTTCAAGGCCAAGGTGATTGGGCTGGACAAGGTGTCCGACGTCGCGGTGCTGAAAATTGATGCAAAGGACCTGCCCACCGTGCATATTGGCGATCCCAAGGCGGCCCGCGTGGGCGAGTGGGTGGTGGCCATTGGCTCGCCTTTCGGGTTCGAGAACACGGTCACCGCGGGCATCGTCTCGGCCAAGTCGCGCACGCTGCCGGACGACGGCTACGTGCCCTTCCTGCAAACCGACGTGGCCATCAACCCTGGCAACTCGGGCGGCCCGCTATTCAACCTGGCGGGCGAGGTGATTGGCATCAACTCGCAGATCTACAGCCGCAGCGGCGGCTACCAGGGCCTGTCGTTTGCCATCCCCATTGATGTGGCCATGAAGGTGGAAGGCCAGTTATTGGCACACGGCAAGGTCACCCGCGGCCGCCTGGGCGTGACCATCCAGGAAGTGAGCCCCGAGCTGGCGGAGTCCTTTGGCCTGGACAAGCCCACCGGCGCGCTGGTGAACTCGGTGGAAAAAGGCACGGCAGCCGACAAGGCTGGCCTACAACCCGGCGATGTGATCCTGAAGTTCAACGGCACCGCGGTCAGCCAGTCGTCGGAACTGCCGCCGCTGGTGTCGGACACCGCGCCAGGCGCCAAAGTCAACGTCACTGTATGGCGCAAGGGCCAGACCAGGGACATCAGCCTGAGCGTGGGCCAGATGGACGTGGCGCAAGCTGCGCCCGAGGCCAGCCCGGCGTCGGACAAGCAATTGGGCTTGGCCGTGCGCCCTCTGACGCGCCAGGAGCGCAACGAAGCACAGGTGGCGGGCGGCCTGGTGGTGGAAGACGTGGCCGATGGCCCGGCCAAACGTGCTGGCCTACGCCCGGGTGACGTCATCCTGTCGGTGAATGGCGAGATGGCGGGGGTGGACAGCCTCAAGGCCCAACTGGGCAAAGACCGCAAGAAACTGGCCCTGCTGGTGCTGCGCGACGACGCACGGCTGTTTGTGCCCCTAACCCTAGGCTAGCCCGCGTAGAACCTGCGCCAGCAGCTATAGTTTCAGGAGCATTTGCGCCAGCACCAGGCGCGCACTGGACAGGTTGGTGGCGCAGGGCACATCGTGCACGTCGCAGGCACGCACCAAAGCGTTGATGTCGGGTTCGTGCGGTTGGGGGGTCATGGGGTCACGCAAAAAGATGACCACATCCACCTCGCCCACGGCCAGCCGCGCACCGATCTGCAGGTCGCCGCCCCAGGGACCGCTGAGCATGCGCTCCACATTCAGCCCCACTTCGTTGACCAGGCGCCCGCCCGTGGTGCCGGTGGCCATCAGCGTGCACTGCTGCAGGTAGGGCGCGAACTCGCGGGCGAGCTCGACCATGGTGTCTTTTTTGCGGTCGTGCGCAATCAGCGCAATGCGCGGGCGGTCTGACGGGGTGGGGGTTGCAGGGGCATTGCTCATGCCCCCAATGCTAATCCAGCAGGCGCGAAGACTTGGGCACGTGGGCCATCAAAAACTCCATCTGGTCCGCCAGGATGCGGCGGTTGCGCAGGATGAAGTCTTCCCACAGGCTGGGCACATAGGGGGTGTACAGCAGCGGCATGTGCGCCTGCTCGGGTGTGCGGTGGCTTTTGCGGTGGTTGCAGGGCTTGCAGGCCGTCACCACGTTCATCCAGGTGTCGATGCCATGCTGGGCGAAGGGAATGATGTGCTCGCGCGTCAGCTCGCTCTCGTGGAAATGGCCGCCGCAGTAGGCGCACACATTGCGGTCGCGGATGAAGAGCTTGGCGTTGGTCAGGCCGGGGCGCAGATTGAAGGGGTTGATGTTGGGCACACCGCGCGTGCCAATGATGCTGTTGACCCGGACGATTGACTGCTGGCCGGTCATGGCGTTGTGTCCACCGTGGAACACGGCGACCTCGCCCCCCGACTCCCAGCGCACCTCGCCGGAAGCATAGTGAATCACCGCCTGTTCCAGCGAGATCCAGGACTGGGGAAGCCCCTGGGCCGACAACTTCAAGACTTTCACGCAACGCCTCCATCAACGGTAAAACCTACCACCAACACGGACTGCCAAATGTCTGCAAGTGCGCGCCAGACATGCGTCTGGGCCCTGCTAGGTGACAATATACAGTGTTTCCATGACAAATTGGCTTCAAGCCCCGGCAGCGTTTGCGCGGCCTGCTATCAAAAAGATAACAACTCCATGAAGGTTTTCCGCGGTTTCAAGCACCCTGGCGTTGCCAGCGCGAGTGCGGTCACGATTGGCAATTTCGATGGCGTCCACCGGGGTCACCAGGCCATGCTGGCCCTGCTCAAGGGCGAAGCCCAGCAGCGCGGCGTGGCCAGCGTGGTGCTGACCTTTGAGCCCCACCCGCGCGACTATTTCGCCGAACTGCACAAAAAGCCCGATCTGGCCCCGGCCCGCGTGGGCACCCTGCGCGACAAACTGGAAGACCTGGCCACAGCCGGTGTGGACCAGACCGTGGTGCTGCCCTTTGACGCCCGGCTGGCCAACCAGAGCCCCCAGGAATTCATTGACCAAGTGCTGCTGGGCGGCTTGGGCGCGCGCTACGTGCTGGTGGGCGATGACTTCCGCTTTGGCAAGGCCCGGGCGGGTGACTACGCGCTCTTGGACGCCGCCGGCGACGCCCAGGGCTTCGACGTGGCGCGCATGAACAGCTACGAAGTCCACGGCCTGCGCGTCTCCAGCTCGGCGGTGCGCGAGGCATTGGGCCAGGGCCGCATGCAGGATGCAGCCCGCCTGCTGGGCCGACCCTATTGCATCAGCGGCCACGTGGTGCACGGGCGCAAGCTGGGCCGCACGCTGGGCTTCAAAACCCTGAATTTGCGCTTTGCACACTGGAAACCGGCCGCCAGCGGCATCTTTGTGGTGCTGGTGCATGGCCTCTCAAGCAAGCCCTTGCGCGGCGTTGCCAACCTGGGCGTACGCCCCTCGCTGGACCCCACCGATGTGAACGGTGGCCGGGTGCTGCTGGAAACCCATTGCCTAGACTGGCCCGACGCGCTGGGGGCCGAGGGGGCCTACGGTAAAATCATCCGCGTGGAACTGCTACACAAACTGCACGACGAGCTGAAATACGACGGTCTGGACGCCCTCACCAAGGGCATCCACCAAGACTGCGACGATGCACGCGCCTGGCTCGTATCCCAGGCTGATACGCGAATTTGACGGGGCCGCCCGACGCACTTTGCCCCGCGTCTTGCCCCCACCGCCTGCCGTGGTGCCCACCGCAGGCCGTTCAACTCCCATTGAGATTTCGCCATGACTGACAAAGTTGATTACCGCAGCACCCTGAACCTGCCCGACAGCCCCTTCCCCATGCGCGGCGACCTGCCCAAGCGTGAACCGGCCTGGGTAAAGACCTGGAACGAGGAAGGCCTGTACAAAAAGCTGCGCGATGCGCGCCACGGCGCCCCGCTGTTCGTGCTGCACGACGGCCCGCCGTACGCGAACGGCAAGCTGCACATCGGCCACGCGCTGAACAAAATCTTGAAAGACATGATCGTCAAGAGCAAACAGCTCGACGGCTTTGATGCGCAATACATCCCCGGCTGGGATTGCCACGGCTTGCCCATCGAAAACGCCATCGAAAAATTGCATGGCCGCAACCTGAGCCGCGACGACATGCAGGCCAAGAGTCGCGCCTTCGCCACCGAACAAATCGACCAGCAGCGCGAAGACTTCAAGCGCCTGGGCGTGCTGGGCGACTGGGAACGCCCCTACAAAACCATGAACCCGGCCAACGAAGCGGGTGAAATCCGCGCGTTCAAGCGCGTGATCGAACGCGGCTTTGTCTACCGCGGCCTGAAGCCCGTGTACTGGTGCTTTGACTGCGGCTCTTCGCTGGCAGAATTCGAAATCGAATACGCCGACAAGAAGAGCGACACGCTGGACGTGGCGTTTGAAACCGATGACGCGGGCAAACTGGCCGCCGCCTTTGGCCTGGCCGCCCTGCCAGCAGGTCAAAGCGCCTTTGCCGTGATCTGGACAACCACAGCGTGGACCATCCCCGCCAACCAGGCCCTGAACGCCCACCCCGAACTGGAATACGCGCTGGTACAGACCGATAAGGGCTGTCTGGTGCTGGCGAAGAGCCTGGTCGACAAATGCATGGTGCGCTTTGGTTTGACTGGCGCCACTGACATTGTCCCGGGTCCAACTCCACCCGAAGGGCAAATGCCTGTCGTCTTGGCTACCACGTTAGGCAAGAACTTGGCGGGCCTGAACTTCCGCCATCCGCTGTATGACATGGACGCAGGCTACAAACGCTTGTCGCCGGTGTACCTGGCCGACTACGTCAGTGATGGCGACGGCACGGGCATCGTGCACTCGGCACCTGCCTATGGTGTGGATGACTTTAACTCTTGCGTGGCCAATGGCCTGAAGTACGACGATATCCTGAACCCGGTGCAAGGCAACGGCGCCTACGCACCCGAGTTCCCGCTGTTTGGTGGACTGCACATCTGGAAGGCTGTGCCGGTCATCCTGGACGCGCTGAAGGTGGCTCGCCGCCTGATGGCCACGGTCGGCATCCAGCACAGCTACCCGCACTGCTGGCGCCACAAAACACCGGTGATCTACCGTGCCGCAGCCCAGTGGTTTATCCGCATGGACGAAGGCCCGGGCGTGTTTACCCAAGACAAAGCGCCCAAGACGCTGCGCCAGCTCGCGCTGGACGCGATTGAGCAAACCAGCTTCTACCCCGAGAACGGCAAGACCCGCCTGCGCGACATGATCGCCAACCGGCCCGACTGGTGCATCTCGCGCCAGCGCAGCTGGGGCGTGCCTGTGCCGTTCTTCTTGCACAAGGACAGCGGCGAGCTGCACCCGCGCACGATGGAGATCCTGGACCAGGCAGCTGACATCGTCGAAAAAGGCGGCATCGAGGCCTGGAGCCGTGTGACGGTCGAAGACATTCTCGGCGTGGCCGACGCACCCAGCTACACCAAGAGCACCGACATTCTGGAAGTGTGGTTCGACTCCGGCAGCACCTTCCAGCACGTGCTGCGCGGCAGCCACAAGGATGCGTATGACCGCGTGCCCTTCCACGCCGAAGGCCCCGAGGCCGACCTGTACCTGGAAGGCCATGACCAACACCGTGGCTGGTTCCACAGCTCGCTGCTCTTGGGTTGCGCGCTGTATGACCGCGCGCCCTACAAGGGACTGTTGACCCACGGCTTTGCCACCGACGGTCAAGGCCGCAAGATGAGCAAGAGCTTGGGCAACACGGTAGACCCACAAACCGTGACCAGCAAGATGGGCGCTGAAATCGTGCGTCTGTGGGTGGCATCGACCGACTATTCGGGTGACCTGAACATCGACGACAAGATCCTGGCCCGCGTGGTGGACACCTACCGCCGTGTGCGCAACACGCTGAAGTTTTTGCTGGCCAACGTCAGCGACTTTGATCCGGCCAAGGACGCCGTGCCGTTTGAGCAATTGCTGGAGATCGACCGCTACGCGTTGAGCCGCGCGGCACAGCTGCAGACGGACATCCTGGCTCACTTCAACGTGTACGAGTTCCACCCCGTGGTGTCCAAACTGCAGGTCTACTGCAGCGAAGACCTGGGCGCGTTCTACCTCGACATCCTGAAGGACCGCCTGTACACCACCGGCGCCAACAGCCTGGCGCGCCGCTCCGCGCAAACCGCGCTTTGGACCATCACCCAGGCCATGCTGCGCTGGATGGCGCCGTTCCTGAGTTTTACCGCCGAAGAGGCGTGGGCGGTGTTGGGCGCCGAGGGCAAGACGCCCGCGGCCACCAAACTGTCCATCTTCATGGACGGCTATGTGCCGTTGGCCGCCGCCGACGAGACCTTGCTGGCCAAGTGGGACCGCATCCGCGCCGTGCGTGAAGCCGTCAACAAGGACATCGAAACCCTGCGCGCTGCCGGCCAAGTGGGCGCCTCGTTGCAAGCCGAGGTAACCCTGACCGTGCCGCCCGAAGAGTTCGCGCTCTTGAGCAGCTTGGGCGACGACCTGAAGTTTGTGTTCATCACCTCTGCTATCACTTTGGTAGCTGGTGGCGCACAGTCCATCGGGGTTACAGCCTCAAATGGCACCAAATGCGAGCGCTGCTGGCACTACCGCCCAGACATTGGCGTGGATGCCGCGCACCCCACGCTGTGCGGCCGCTGCGTCACTAACTTGTATGGCGCCGGCGAAATCCGGACGTTTGCCTGATGGCCCGCGGTGGCTTCAAATCCGCCGGTGGCGGCAACAGCAGCATGCTGCAGTGGCTGGGCCTGGCCTTCATCGTGCTGCTGGTGGACCAATTCACCAAGGTGCTGATCATGGGCTACTACCACCTGGGCGACAGCACCTACGTCACCAGCTTTTTCAACGTGGTACGGGCACACAACACGGGGGCGGCATTCTCCTTCCTGCACGACGCCTCAGGCTGGCAGCGCTGGTTCTTCACCGCGCTGGGCCTGGTAGCGGCGGCCGTCATCATCTGGATGCTGCGCTCGCACGCGGGGCAAAAGTTGTTCAGCTTTGCAATGGCCTGTATTCTGGGCGGTGCGATTGGCAACGTCATTGACCGCCTGATGCATGGCTTTGTGGTGGATTTTCTGGATTTCCACTGGAGTGGCATGCACTTTCCGGCCTTTAATGTGGCCGATGCCGCGATCTCCATTGGCGCGGCCTGCCTGATACTGGACGAACTTCTGCGCGTACGCCGCACCCGCTAAAACTTCTCAAGGATTTGCCACTTGACCCATCTGCTGAATCTGTTCGCCGCCATTGCGTTGTTGGTCTGGGGTACCCAGCTGGTGCGCACGGGCATCTTGCGGGTGTTTGGTGCCAATCTGCGCAGCATCCTGGCGCACAGCACCAGCAACCGTTTCACGGCCGCGGTCTCCGGCATAGGCGTCACCGCCGTGGTGCAGTCCAGCACCGCCACCGCACTTATCGTCTCGGCCTTTGTCGGCCAGGGACTCATGAGCCTGCCCTCGGCCCTGGCCGTGATGCTGGGCGCCGACATTGGCACCAGCCTGATGGCGGTGGTGTTCTCGCGCGACCTGTCCTGGCTATCGCCGCTCTTTATCTTCGTGGGCGTGGTGCTGTTCATCTCGCGCCAGTCCACCACCTGGGGCCGCGTGGGCCGCGTGCTGATCGGGTTGGGGCTGATGCTGCTGGCGCTGCGCCTTGTCACACAGTCGGCCAATGTGCTGATCCAGGCCGCGCCGGTCAAGGCGCTACTGGGCACGCTGACCAGTGACCTGCTGCTGGAAATTACCGTGGGTGCCGCGCTGGCTCTGGTGTCGTACTCCAGCCTGGCAATCGTACTGCTGACGGCCACGCTGGCTTCGTCCGGTGTGGTGCCCGTGGATGTAGCGTTGGGCCTGGTGCTGGGTGCCAACCTGGGCAGCGGCGCGCTGGCCGTGCTGACCACGCTGAACGCCAACATCGAAACCCGCCAGGTGCCACTGGGCAACCTGGTGTTCAAGGTGTTGGGCGTGCTGGCCGTACTGCCTTTTTCGGGTGTTTGGATGCGCTATGCAAGCCCTTACCTCACCGATGAAGCCACACTGGTCGTGGGATTCCACCTCGCTTTCAACCTGGGCGTGGGACTGGCCCTGATCAGCTTCACGCAGGTGGTCGCTCGCTGGGTGGAGCACTTGCTACCCAAGCCGCAAAAGACCACGGTAGCTGGCCGCCAGCGCCACCTGGACCCGTCTGCGTTGGCCACGCCCTCACTGGCCATCTCATGCGCCGTGCGCGAGGCCATGCACCAGGCCGATGTGGTCGAGTCCATGCTGCTGGGCGCGCTGAACGTGATCCGCGACAACGACCAGGAATTGGCCCGGCAACTGCGCCACATGGACGACACGGTGGACGAGCTGTACAGCGACATCAAGTACTACCTCACCAAGATTTCGCGTGAGGCCCTGGGTGAAAACGAAGCAAAGCGCTGGACCGACATCATCAGCTTCACCATCAACATGGAGCAGATCGGCGACATCATCGAGCGCGTGATCCAGGATGTGGAAGACAAGAAAATCAACAAAGGCCGCGAGTTTTCTGAGGCTGGCATGCGCGAAATCTGCGAGCTGCACAGCCGCCTGGTGGACAACCTGCGCCTGGGCATGAGCGTGTTTTTGAATGGCAATGTGCGCGATGCACGCCGCCTGCTGGAAGAAAAAACCCGCTTTCGCGATCTGGAGCGCGAATACGCAGCCACCCATATCGAGCGTTTGAGCGACAACACCCTGCCCAGCATCGAAACCAGCTCACTGCACCTGGACCTGATCAGCGACCTCAAGCGCATCAACTCCCACATCTGCTCCATCGCCTACCCCATCCTGGATTCGGCAGGCGAACTGGCCCCCAACCGCCTGCGCTCTGCCCAAGACCCGCTGATGGGAAAATAGGCGCGAACCCGCACGCCCACCATTGAGACACTCCCCTATGCAAACCCTATCCAAAAAAACTCTGGTCGCGGCCGCCCTGGTGTGGTCGTGCTCCGCTGTGATGGCCCAAAGCGTGGTGCTGGCGCAGGCCACTCCAGTGGATACCACCCCAGCGCAGAACGCCACCTCCGCCAAGGTTGACCGCGCACTGAACCAAGACGGCAACTGGTATTTCTCCTGGGGCTACAGCCGCCAGCAGTACGCGCCCTCGGACATCCATGTGTCCCAGCCCAGCCAGGGCAACGATTTCACGGTACACAACGCCAAGGGCAGCGATTTTCCGTCCAGCATTCCTGACACCATCAATTCACTCTTCAACCTGGACTTCACCAACCCGCAGGAGAACGTGCGCATTGGCAAGTTCATGAATGAGGAAAAGACCTTTGCCATCGAGTTTTCGCTAGACCATAGCAAGTACAACGTGGACGCTGGCCAGACCGCAGACGTGAGCGGCACCATCGGAGGCAGCCCCGCACCCAGCAGCATGGTGCTGAACTCCCAGAACTTTGACTACACGCTGCACAACGGCCTGAACCACATCATGATCAACGCGGTCTGGCTGCGCCACCTGACCGGACCCGAGAGAAAGCCGGGTGACCTGCAATTGATCAGCCGCGTGGGCGCCGGCATCTTGCTACCCCATGCCGACAACACCATTCTGGGCAAGCAAAACCAGGTGGGCCCCAAGAACGAGAACGTGTGCTGCTCCGGTAGCAAAGACTGGTGGCAGATCAACGGCTGGACAGCCGGTGTGGAAGTGGGCTTGCGCTACCGGGTCTACAAAAACATGTTCCTGGAACTCACGCAGAAGCTGGCCTACGGCGTGCTCACGAACGTGCCCGTGTACCAGGGCACGGCCGACCAGAAGCTCTGGATGAGCGAACAGGTGCTGTCCGCCGGCTTCCTGTTCTAAGGCTTCGCGCCCTGGCGCATTACAGCGTCAGGATGGTACAGCCCGTGGTCTGGCGGGCTTCCAGATCGCGGTGCGCCTGCTGCACATTTTCCAGCGTGTAGCGCTGGGCAATGTGGATCTTCACCGCGCCACTCTGCACCACGCCAAACAAGTCGTCCGCCATGGCCTGCGTGGCCTCGCGCGTGGCGATGTGGGTGAACAGCGTTTGCCGTGTCACATAGATGGAGCCCTTGGCCCCCAGTATGCCGGGCGCAAACGGCGCCACCGGGCCGGAGGCATTGCCAAAGCTGGCCATCAGACCAAACGGGGCCAGGCAGTCCAGCGACTGGTCCCAGGTGTCCTTGCCTACGCTGTCGTACACCACCTTCACGCCTTTGCCCCCAGTGATTTCCTTGACGCGTTTGGCAAAATCGTCCGCTGCGTAATTGATAGCAAACTCTGCCCCATTGGCGAGGGCCAGGGCACACTTGGCATCTGAACCTGCCGTGCCAATCAAACGCAGGCCCAGCGCCTTGGCCCACTGGCTGGCAATCAAGCCCACGCCACCGGCTGCAGCGTGGAACAGCACAAAGTCGCCTGGGTTCAAGCCCCCTTGTGGCAGCGTGCGCTTGAGCAGGTACTGCGCGGTCAGCCCCTTGAGCATCATGGCCGCGCCGGTCTCGAAACTGATGACGTCAGGCAGCTTGCACACGCACTTGGCGGGCAGCACGCGCACCTCGCAATAGGCACCGGGCGGGTTGCTGGCGTAGGCTGCGCGGTCACCCACCTTCAGGTGCGTCACGCCCTCGCCCACTGCCTCGACCACACCGGCGGCCTCCATGCCCAGCTGCACGGGCAGCTGCTGCGGGTACAGGCCGCTGCGCTGGTACACATCGATGAAGTTCAGACCCACCGCGTGGTGGCGAATGCGCACTTCACCCGCGCCGGGCTCGCCCACGGTCACCTGGACCAATTGCAGCTGTTCGGGGCCACCATGTTGGGCGATGTGGATGGCGCGGGAGGCAATGGCGGTCATGGGAACTCCAAGAAAATGAATAGGGATGCGTGGCCGGAATGGTGCCAGAAATGCGCGTCAGCCGCTCGCAAGCGAGGGCATTCACGCCTTGCTACAGTGCGCGCATGACCCAACGCCTGACCCCGACCGCCGCCCTGCTGCTGGTCATCCCTCCTCTCATGTGGTCTGGCAACGCCGTCGTGGGCCGCCTGGTGGCGCCCCTGATTTCGCCGATGACGCTGAACCTGCTGCGCTGGAGCCTGGCCTTCCTCCTGCTGCTGCCGCTGGCCGGCAGCGTGCTGCGCAAAGACAGCGGCCTGTGGCCGCAGTGGCGCCGCTTTGCGCTGCTGAGCCTGTTCAGCATTGGTGGCTACAACGCCCTGCTCTACCTGGCGCTGAACACCTCCACCGCCATCAACGTAACCCTGGTGGGCGCCAGCACCCCGGTGTGGATGCTGATCATTGGTCGGCTGTTCTTCAAGATGGCGGTCACGCGCCGCCAGGTGCTGGGCGCGCTGCTGTCCCTCAGCGGTGTGGTGTTGGTGCTGGGACGGGGCGACTGGCAGGTGATCACCCACCTGCGCCTGGTGCCAGGTGATGTGTATGTGCTGCTGGCCTCGATTGCCTGGGCGCTGTACAGCTGGCTGCTGGCCCACCCCACGGCGGAGTCCGCCAGCATCCGCACCGACTGGGCCCAGTTTCTGCTGGGCCAGGTGGTGCTGGGCTTGGGCTGGTCCGCCCTGTCCACGGCCGGCGAGTGGACCTTTACCGCCGCCCACATCGACTGGAGTTGGCCCCTGGCCGCGGCCCTGACGTTTATTGCCGTAGGTCCGGCCGTGATTGCCTATGGCGCCTGGGGTGCGGGCGTGGCACGCGCGGGGCCGGCGGTGGCGGGGTTCTTTATCAACCTCACACCCCTGTTCACCGCCGTGCTGTCATCGGCCTTTCTGGGAGAGACGCCGCGGTTGTATCACGCGCTGGCATTTGTGCTCATCGTCTCCGGCATCGTGCTGTCCTCACGCAAGTGAGGGCTGGCCCGCAGCATCTTTGGGCTGCTTTTCTGGCACGTAATGCGCGCTCAGCGCCAGGATGGTGGCAGTGACCACCACCACCCCCATGGCCGCGGTGAGCGAGGCGTGCTGGGCAATGCCGCCAATCAGCGGGGGGCCGATCATGAAGCCGCTGTAGCCGATGGACGAGACTGCGGCGATGGCCGCGGCCGGTGTGGTGCCCGGCACGCGGCTGGCCGCGCCAAACAGGATGGGCACCACCATGGCAAGACCTGCACCAATGACCGCAAAGCCCACAATGGAGATGACCGGGCTGCCGCTGAGCAGCACGATGGCCATGGCCACGGCAGTCACCACACCGCTGCCGCGCAACAGCAACTGTTCGCTGTAGCGGGCACGCAGGATGTCGGCCAGGAAGCGCATGACCGCCATGGCACCCGCAAACGCAGCGTAGCCAATGGCTGCGCGGTCCTGGGGCATCAGCACTTCCTGTTTCAGGTAGAGCACCCCCCAATCCTGCATCACACCTTCGGCGCTGGCGCCCGCAAAAATTAGCAAGCCCATGATCAGCAGTGCGCCGCGTGGCCACGCGAACTGCGGTGTCTCGGCCGACTCCTTCGTCTGCGGTGCAGTAGGCAGCATCCAGCGCGAGGCCAGCGCCATCCACACGCTGACACCCAGACCCACACCGCCCAACTGCCAGGCCGCAGGCACCTCCAGGCGCAGCAGCAGCGCGGTCAGCGCCGCACCGGACATGGCACCCACGCTGAACATGCCGTGCAACCCACCCATGATGGGACGGCCTCCCGCAGCCTCCAGCGCCGAGCCTTCGGTATTGATGCCCACGTCGTAAATACTCATGGTGGAACCAAACACCACCGTGGCCAGAAGCAGCGGCACATAGCCGGGCCAGTGCAGCACCAGCGCCAGCATCAATCCCATCACCATACCGGCCAGGGCCACGGCATTGCGCGTGCCCAACCGGCCAATGACACGGCCTGCGACGAACAGCATGCCCACAGTCCCCAGGGCGGCCGCTACCAACACCAAGGACAGCGAGCCTTCGGTCAGCCCATACAGCTCTTTGACCGAGGGAATGTGCACGCCCCAGGCACCGGCCACCACGCCCAGCGCAGCAAACAGCGAACGGGTGGCCCAGGTGGCCTGGCGGATTTGGGCTGGGGTTCCGTGGAGGGCGGCGCTCATGCGGGCCTCCGGACGGAGGAAATAATCAGATTTATCTTGTGTGGCATGGAAATGGGCAGGGAATGGGAGAAAGCAGCAAAATATGGCTTCCACCCTTGCTGTAGCGTAAGGGCAGCCCCTGCGAACCGGCAACGCCAATCCATACCAGCAATATGTCAAAAGTAGCAAAATTCTTGGCTACCTCTCAGCAACCCGACTGCTGCAGCGTGGCGGCCATCTCGCCCGATGATCCCGCCGCCCCTGCACACGCCCAGCGCATGCGCCAAGACCTGGGCGACTTCATCGCCCGCGCCGCCAGCGGCAGCCTGCGCCTGGTCTCGCCACCACCGCAGCTGGGCTGGACCACGCGTGGGGCCGGCCACCTGCACCTGAATGCCGAGCTGTTTTTGCAGGTGCAGGGCCACACCGAATTCCGATTCCCGCATGGCCAGGTCCCACTGCAAGCGGGCGAGGCACTCGTCATGCCGCCCAAACTGCTGCACGACGAGTGGGTGGCCGGTGGCGACGGCCAGCCGTTTTCCAACCTGGTGATCTATGCGGACCACCAAAGCATGTCCTGCCACCTGGCCAACGAAGCCAAGCCCGGCCGCCCCGCCAACCTCTACCTGGAGGTCTACCCGCATGTGGACGCGGCACGCATCGAGGCCTGGCTGAACGACGCCACCAAACCACCCGCGCAAGATGCACATGGCCTGTGGGCGCTGCAGCAGCGCGCGCTGGTGCTCACGGCGCTATCGGCCGTGTCGCGCCTGCTGGATGCGCCCGAGAAAACCGTATCCAGCGAACCCGCCCTGCTGGGCCGCCTGCGTGTCTCGGTACAAAACCGCCTGGGCGAGGTGGAGCTGACGGTGGCCAGCCTGGCCGAAGAACTGGGCTGCACAGCGGACTACCTCTCGCACCTATACAGCCGCAGCACGGGCGAGCACCTGTGGCAGGTGATCTTGCGGCAACGCTTGGCGCGTGCGGCGCGGCTGCTGGCCGAGAGCGATTCGGCGGTGAAAGAGATTGCCTGGTGTTCGGGCTTTGCCAGTGCCAGCTATTTCATTCGCAGCTTCAAGCAGCAATTCGGCATGACACCCAAGGCCTACCGCACGCAGGCGCAGGCCACGGTGCACTGAGCCCGCAGACTAGTACGTGCCGGGGTAGGCGCCACCATCCAGCAGTACGTTCTGCCCGGTCATGTAGGCCGCCTGCTGACTGCACAAGAAAGCACACACCTGCCCAAACTCCTCCGGCGTACCATACCGCCCCATGGGAATCTGCGCCTGCTGCGCCGCGCGGATGTCGTCTACCGACTTGCCGGTCTTAGCCGCCGCAGCCTTCACCGTGGTCGCAATGCGGTCGGTGTCGAACTTGCCAGGCAGCAGGTTGTTGATGGTCACACCCTTGGCCGCCAGGCTGCTACGTGCCACGCCCGCCACAAAACCGGTGAGCCCGCTGCGCGCGCCGTTGGACAGGCCCAGGATGTCAATGGGCGACTTCACCGAACTGGAGGTGATGTTCACGATGCGCCCAAAACCACGTGCGGCCATGCCGTCCACCGTGGCCTTGATGAGTTCGATGGGCGTGAGCATGTTGGCATCCACCGCCTTGATCCAGGCCTCGCGGTCCCAGTCGCGGAAGTCGCCAGGTGGTGGGCCGCCCGCATTCGTCACCACGATATCGAAGTCACGGCGCATGGCAAACACCGCGGCGCGACCCTCCACCGTGGTGATGTCTTGTGCACAAAACAGCACCTCAGCCCCCGTCCGCACTGCGTAAGCCGCTTCCAAATTCATAGCACTGCGCTCCAGCGCCTCGGCGCCACGCGCCACGATGAGCACGTTCACACCCTCGGCCACCAGCGCCTGCGCGCAGCCCAGGCCCAGCCCCTTGCTGGCGCCGCACACCA
Source organism: Rhodoferax sp. P1_F3 (assembly GCF_056405715.1). NCBI lineage: Bacteria > Pseudomonadati > Pseudomonadota > Betaproteobacteria > Burkholderiales > Comamonadaceae > Rhodoferax > Rhodoferax sp. P1_F3. The sequence goes on from NZ_JBFUBO010000014.1 coordinate 48,111, forward strand.
ATGCCCATTTGCCTATGATTCCCAAGTCCATGGTTTTCTCTCCTGTTTCAGCGTTTACGGCTCACCACATACACCCCGGCCAGCACCAGCACGGTGCCGCCCACCACCCACATGTTCATGGGCTCGCCCAGCAGCAACACGCCCATGGCAATGGTGGACATGGGGCCTACCATGCCCACCTGCGCAGCAAGGCCGGCGCCAATGCGTTCAATTGCCATCATCACCATCAGCACGGGCACCACGGTGCACACCGTTGCGTTCAGCACCGACAGCCAGATCACCTGCGGCGCCACCGCAAACGCCGTGTTCAGCGGACGCAGCACCACAAACTGCGCAATGCACAGGACGCAGGCCACGCTGGTGGCCAGCCCCACCAGCCGCTGCGAACCCAGGCGCTGCACCAGCTCGCCGCTGTAGGCCAGGTAGATGGCGTAACTGATGGCGCTGCCAAACACCAGCAGCGCGCCCAGCGCTACGTCGCCCCCAGCCAGGTTCACCTCATGGCCAAACACCAGCAGCACGCCGGCATAGCTGATGGCCATGCCCAGCGCCTGTGCGCCGCTGATGCGCTTGCCATAGAGAAACAGCCCCAGCAACAACACCAGCGTGGGGTTGAGGTACAGGATGAGCCGCTCCAACGAGGCCGAGATATAGGCCAGCCCCGCAAAGTCCAGAAAGCTAGCCAGGTAGTAGCCCGTAAGGCCCAAACCCAGGATGCCCCACTTGTCCCGCGCGGTCAGGCGCGGCAGGACCACGCCAGACAAACGCGCCTTGCGCCCAGTCCACCAGACGATGGCCAGAAAGAACGGCAGCGCAATCAGCATGCGCAGCATGATGAGAGTCACCGCATCGACCCCGTGGCGATAGGCCAGCTTGATGATGATGGCCTTGCCGCTGAAGGCAATCGCTCCCGCGATCGCGAGAAACAAACCGGTTGCTATGGATTTGGGAGCTGCTTGCGCACTGTTCATGGGGGCCAGAGGCACTTTCTATTTAAAAAACTTCATCACGCGCTGCACCGCCAACACGCCCAGCAGCACCAGCGCGCCGGCTGCCACGCCCACCACCGCGTCGCCCACAAAGGACAGAGGCATGCCGTCGAGCAGGTGGTGCAAAAAAGGCAGACCGTGCACCAAAATGCCACCGCCCACCAGAAACATGGCGGCGGTGCCCGCCACCGACAGCACCTTCATGAGGATGGGCGCCGCCCGCAACAGGCCGCGGCCCAGGGCCTGCTTGCCCCGTGCGAAGGTGCCGGTGCCGGATTGTCGGCTCAGATACAGGCCCGCGTCGTCGATTTTCACGATGCCCGCCACCACGCCATACACACCCACCGTCATCAGCAACGCCACGCCGGCCAGCACCGTGAGCTGGGTGGTCCAAGGCTGGTTTTGCACCGTGCCCAGCGTGATGGCGATGATCTCGGCCGAGAGGATGAAGTCGGTGCGGATGGCGCCCTTGACCTTGTCTTTCTCCAGCGTCAGCAGGTCCACACTGGGGTCGGTCAGCGCCTGCATCAGCGCGTCCTCATGGGCCTGATCATCCTCGGCGCGGTGCAGAAACTTGTGCGCCAGTTTCTCGAAGCCTTCAAAGCACAAAAAAGCCCCACCCACCATCAGCAGTGGCGTGATGGCCCATGGCAGCACGATGCTGATCGCCAGCGCGGCCGGCACTAAGATGGCCTTGTTGACCAGCGAGCCCTTGCACACAGCCCACACCACGGGCAGCTCGCGGTCGGCGCTCACACCGGACACCTGTTGCGCATTCAGCGCCAGGTCATCGCCCAGCACGCCGGCCGTCTTTTTGGCGGCCACTTTGGTCAGGACGGCCACGTCGTCGAGGATGGTGGCGATGTCGTCAATCAGGGCAAGAAGGCTGCTGGCCATGGTGGGTGGGTGCGGAAGTGAAAGAGGCGTCCATTGTCACCCGTTTGGCGTATGCCCCTTAGTGCTTACCCGTACAGCACTGGCGCAAAGCTTGCTGGACAATGGCTATGAACAACGGCGCCGCACCCCTCCCCATGTCCCAGACCCCACCGGTGCCCCACGACCCTCACGCGCCCAGCCCCACAGTGCTGGACATCGAGGCCTCTGGCCTGGGTCGGAGCAGCTACCCCATCGAAGTGGGCTATGTGCTACCCGACGGCCATGCCTACTGCACGCTGGTGCAACCCGAACCCGAATGGACCCACTGGGACGAAGCCGCCGCCGCGCTGCACCGCATCCCGCGCGACCTGCTGCAGGCCCGCGGCCTGCCCGCTCGCGAAGTGGCTCAGCGCCTGAATGCCCAACTGGCCGGGCAAGTGGTGTACTCCGACGGCTGGGCCAACGACTACACCTGGCTGTCCGCCCTGTTTGAGGCAGCCGAGATGAGCCCCCACTTCAAGCTGGAGAACTTGCGCAGCCTGCTGACCGAGCAAGAGGCCGACCAGTGGCACCAGGTGAAGGCCCAAATTGCCAGCGAACGCGGCACCCAACGCCACCGCGCCAGCTCGGACGCACGGTTGCTGCAGCTCACGCTGCAGCGCCTGCGTGGGCCGCACTGAGGCAGTAACATGCACCGTCCAACATTCACAACAAGGAGACACACACCATGGCCGTTACCGTAGAGATCAACCTGGGCTACGAATTTGAAGTGAAGGCCAAGGCCGCTGAGGTCTTTGACGTCTTGTCCGACGTGCCCACCTCGGCCAGCCACTTCCCCAAGGTCGACAAGCTGGTGGACCTGGGCGGCGGCGCCTACCGCTGGGAGATGGAGAAGATCGGCATTGCCTCCGTCAGCTTGCAAACGGTGTATGCCTCCAAGTACGTGTCCAACAAAGCCAAGGGCACCGTAGTGTGGACCCCCGTGAAGGGCGAAGGCAACGCGCTGGTGTCGGGCAGCTGGAAGATCACCGACAACAAAAAATCCACCAAGCTGGAGCTGGAAATTCAGGGCGAACTGACCCTGCCCCTGCCTGGCCTCATGAAAATGGTGGTCGGCCCCGTGACCGAGGCAGAGTTCGAGAAGATGGTGGAGCAGTACATCGCAAACCTCACCAAACGGTTTGGTGGGGAAGCGTAAACCCTCTTCCTCCAAGTTGCTCGTATGGCGCAGCGATGCGCTATGAAAATGGGAGCTGCTAGCGCACTGTTTATAAGGGCCAGCGGCTCTTTTTTATCTATTCATCAAAATCACCCGGGTCTGGCACATAGCGCTGCCAGTTGTCCATGACTTCCTGAAGCATCGTCTCCGGATTCATGATGAATGAACGCGTGATTTGGTAGTGCTCCGTATCCTGACAGGCCACTCTGGCCACCCCGCTTGGGGTGAATTGGTAGATCCAGGCGTCGGGATAGGCCATCAATATGGGCGAATGCGTTGCAATGATGAATTGCGAATTGGATGACGCGAGGTCATGAATTCTGGCAAGCGCTTCAAGTTGACGCCGAGGAGACAGCGCGGCTTCCGGTTCGTCCAGAAGATAGAGGCCATGCCCTCCAAAGCGATTTAAGAGCAACGCCATGAACGATTCGCCATGCGACTGTTCATGCAACGACTGCCCACCGTAATGCGTGATCACCGGTGGACCGAAACTTGGCTCAGAATCTAGGTTTTCAATTTCAGTCGCGACATTGAAGAAGCTTTCTGCACGCAAAAAGAAACCGTCCCGTGGTCGCTTGTACCCCTTGGCGATCCGCAAATATTCATGCAGGACGGAATGCGATGCTCTGGTCCCAAAGCGAAAGTTCTTCGTGCCACCCTCCGGGTTGAATCCCATCGACGTGGCAATGGCTTCAAGCAAAGTGGATTTGCCCGATCCGTTCTCACCCACAAAAAACGTCACCTTGGGATGCGGCTCGATATCTTCCAGCGAACGAACCGCTGGCAGCGAAAAGGGGTAGGCATCGAATGATTCAATTTTGTCCCTTCGCAGCGAGATTCGGCTAATGTACTGACTGGAAATCATGGGACCTGGGGTTTAAGGTTTGAGGTGCTACGGCAATGGATGAAACGCACCCACAGCTGGCATCCTATCGATGATAGAGAGGGCTCAGGTGACACGCGGCAGTGTCACGGTGATGGAGGTGGTATTGCTGCTGTCGTCCACAGAGAGACTAATGCCGCCATGTTGTGCTTCACTAAGAAGCTTGGCCGAGTAGGTTCCCAATCCTGTGCCGCCCTGCTTTCCAGAAGTCACAAATTTCTCAAAAAAACGCTCGCGGATGACAGCGGGCACAGCCCCGACATTGCGCACCACGACGCGCAGCGGATCGTCATCGAAGAGCGTGATGCTGACGGTGCTACCCGATGGAGCCGCTTCGCAGGCGTTCTTGACGATGTTCTGGAACAGCGAATAGCACAGGGTGCTTTCCCCCATGGCGCGCGGCGGCTCGCTGCCCACGGGAACATCCACGTCGACTGAAATCGTCACCTCCTTGGCGGAGAAGGTCTGGCGGTTCAACTCAGCCACCCGGCGCAGGATGGAGGTCAGTTCCACGGGCGCGGCACGCAATTCGAAACGCCCGGTTTCCATCTTCAGAAGTTCTGACGACATATTGACGATGTTCATGATCGTCATGGCGGTCTCTTCCACCAGGGTCAGCATCTCGGCCTGGCGTCGGGTGGTGTTTTCATCGACAATCATTCCCTGAAGCAATCCCATCACACCCGCCAGCGGGCCCTTGATGTCATGGCGCGTGATGTGCTCCACCTGTTCGCGCAAGCGCGCAGTCTCTACCATCTGATCGAAATCAGCCTGCATCGATTTGCGCAGTTGCACGTAGCGCATGAAATTGCGCACACGGGGTTTAAGCAAAGCCGGGTCGACAGGTTTGGTAATAAAGTCCACGGCACCTAGCTCCATGCCTTGCGCACGGGCGTCGCTGGTAGTCAGTGCTGTGACGAAGATCACTGGGGTTGACTCCGAATTAGGATGTTCACGCATACGTTTTGCGACTTCAAAACCGTCCATCTCCGGCATCATGACGTCCAGCAGAACCAAATCTGGCGGATCATCGGAACTGCAAATCTCCAGTGCCTTGAGACCGGTGGACGCCAATCTAACCCTGTACTCGTCCTTGAGCAGGTGGCTGAGCAGTGTCAGGTTGTCCGGCGTATCGTCGACCACCAGCACCGTCAGACGATCAGTTTCTTCGCGCGTGGCCTTGGTGGCCGTATCCACGCTGCGTCCCGCCTGGGTTTTATTGGCCACAGGTGTGTCTGCGCCTGCAGTCAACGTCATCCGGCGGTGCTTGGCCGCCACGGCCCGCTCAAGACGGTGCCCCAGCTGATTGGGGGAATAGGGTTTTAGCAACATCGCACTGACCCCACTCGCAACTGCTTGCTCGACATGGTGTCGCTCTGCTTCGGCGGTAATCATGACAAAGGGCAAGGTAAACAGCCGCTCATCCGCGCGCACCGCCTTGAGCAAATCGATCCCGGTCATAACCGGCATGTTCCAGTCGGAGAGGACCATATCCACGTGCTGGCTGCGCAAAATACGCAGGGCCTGCATGCCGTCATTCGCCGTGAGGATGTTCTCCGCCCCCAGCAACTTGAGCTGGTTCACCGTGACACGGCGCATGGTGTCATAGTCGTCGACCACCAGATAGGTTTTGCGTTTGTCCAATTGAAAAAAACTGCGTTCTTCAACAAGTGGCATAACGTTACTCCGTAGATTGGTTTTGCAGCGCAGCGAGCATCCGTCGCAACGGTATCAGGGCGTCATCGAAGTCGAAAACGTTCAGGGCTTTCTCCACTGCGGCCAACTCCTGGGCAAGCGCCGTTCCTTCGGCCCGGTGTTGAAGCTGCTCCAGCACATCTGCGGCCTCGCCGTCGCTGCGCGCCAGCAGCCTCTCCAGTTTGTGCAGCTCGGGTTGAATTTCATCGAACAGATCCGCCACAGAGACCACCGGTGCGGCCAGAGGGACTGCGCCGTCTTCCAACTGGTGCAGCCCCGCAATGACAGGTTCCAGCGTACGCACCACAGCGTCCAGCAGGGCACGCCGAATGGCTTCGCCAGCGCCTTCATGGCAGGCTTTCTCCAGGGCTGCCGCCGCAGCCTGAACATCGTGGGCACCAATATTCCCCGCCGTTCCCTTCAGGGTGTGCGCCGCGCGTGCCGGGGCGGTGGAATCCGCATCCTGGCAGGCCGCTTCAAACAGCTGGGCGAAAGGCCCCTGGCTGTCCCGAAACTTCACCAACAGGCGCGCATACAGCTTGGCGTTTTGCATGGTGGTCGCCAGCCCTGCAGCCACGTCAATACCGGGCAAGGGTGGTAGCCCTCCGGTCGCCACCGCGCTGCTGGTAGGGGCCTGCGATGCCGGGGCCTCGCGTGCTGCACCCTCCGGCCCACTGCGAGGATGTACCCAGCGCGCAATGGTGTTGAACATGGCCTCCACGTTCAGGGGCTTGGCAATGTGGTCCCACATGCCAGCCTCCAGCACCTTGTCCTTGTCCCCCGCCATGGCGTTGGCGGTCATGGCGATGATGGGCAGGTTCTGGAACGCTGGGTTCTTGCGGATCTCACGCGTAGCGGTATAGCCATCCATGACCGGCATCTGGCAGTCCATCAGCACACCGTCAAATGCGGTGTCAGTGCACAAAATGTCCAGCGCTTCCTGCCCATGGTTGGCGATCACCACGTCGATCTGCGCGCTGCGCAGCAACTCCATGGCCAGCTCCTGGTTCATGTCGTTGTCTTCCACCAGCAGAAGGCGTGCGCCGGCCAATTGCGCCACGGCATCGGAATGGATATCGGACTTGGCAGTGGCCCGGGTTTCCACCAGCCCCCCCTTTCCAAGGGCTTCCCCTACGGCCTCCAGCAGGGTCGAAGCCGTCACGGGTTTGGTCAGCACGGAATGCAGGCATACCCCCCGCAACTCGGCCGAGCCCATGGCCTCCTCGCGACCATAGGCAGTGACCATGATGACCATGGGCATCTGCGTCAATTTTTCAGCTTGCAGTTGTTGAATGGTTTGCACGCCATCCATGACCGGCATCTTCCAATCCATGAGCACCAGGTCGTAGGGCAGCTTCTTCTGATCAGCCTCTCCCACCATGCGCAGTGCCTCCTGGCCCGTGCGCACAGCATCCACTTCCAAACCAAAGGAGCGGGCCATGGAGGACAGAATTTCGAGCGCCGCAGCGTTGTCGTCAACGACGAGAACACGCACACCCAATAGCTCATCGGCACGGAACATGCGCCGGGGCTGCGGCACTTCCTGTATTCCAAAACGCGCGGTGAAATGGAAGACCGACCCCTTGCCGGGCTCGCTTTCCACCCAGATGCGGCCTTGCATCATCTCGACCAGATTTTTGGAAATAGCCAATCCCAGACCCGTGCCGCCGTACTTGCGGGTGGTGGAGGCGTCCGCCTGGCTGAAGGACTGGAACATCTTGCCGCACTGCTCCGGCGTCATGCCGATGCCCGAATCCTGTACCCGAAAATGCAGTTCTATGCCATTGGTGTCTTCTGCCACCTTCTCAATGCCGATCACAATTTCACCGGTATCGGTGAACTTGACCGCGTTGTTGCCCAAATTGATCAGGACCTGACCCAAGCGCAAAGGATCGCCCTGCAGCGCCGTGGGCACATCCGCTGCCGCGTTGAACAGTAGCTCCAACCCCTTGTCCTCGGCCTTCATGCCCACCAGATTGGCCAGGTTGTCCATCACGTCTTCCAACCGGAAAGCGATGTTCTCCATGGACATCTTGCCGGCCTCGATCTTTGAGAAGTCGAGGATGTCGTTGATGATGCCCAACAGGTTCTCTCCGGAGCGGTGCACCTTCTCGATGTAATTGCGCTGCTTCTTGTCCAGGCTGGTCTGCAGCGCCAGATGGCTCATACCAATGATGGCGTTCATGGGGGTGCGGATTTCGTGGCTCATATTGGCCAGGAAATCGCTCTTGGCCTTGGTGGCCTCCATGGCTTGCTCGCGCGCCAGCAGAATTTCTACCTCCGTTTTCTTTTGCTGCGTGATGTCCTGGTAGGCCCCGTACATGAACAGCACCTTGCCGGTCGATTCGTCACGCACCAACTTTCCGCCCGCGTGAACCCAAACGATTTCGCCGTCCACCGGGCGCTTGTACGCGTAGACAGAATCGTACTTGTCGTACTTGCCGTCTAGCGCGCCCTGGTAACGATCTGCCGTTGCATTGGCGGTTTCCAGGTTAGCGTCCTGCAGGCGTCCAAACCATTCGCTGTCGAGGTTATATCGGCCATCGGGTTTGACAGGTTCTCCCAAAATGCGTGCCGCACGCTCGGACTGGTAGTAGTGATCTGGATCGCTGTAGTCCACGTACCAGTAGCCACTGCCGGTCAATTCCAGAGCGATGTCAGCCAGGAAGTTGGTACGCTGGATTTCCGCCTCCATGCGCTTTCGCTCGGTGATGTCCTGCAGCATCCACACCGTGCCCCGATCCAGGTCATTGGAATCAATAGCCGCGCCGCTGAGCAGGCACCAAAAGCGTGTTCCGTCAGTACGCACCAGCTCCTGCTCACGCTGATGCATCTCGCCACGCGCAAGCTGCTCGTAGACAGCGTTTCCTCCCAGAACATATTCGTCTTCCGATGCGTACCAGTGACGCGTGGATTGACCGATCTGGGCACCATCGCGGGCACCAAACAGCACGTCCAACTTGCTGTTGCTGCGCACAATCACCCGGTCCTTGATGAAGGCAATGCCCAGCGTGGTCGCCTCGAACATGGCGGTCTGCTCGGCATTGGCGACGCGCATAGCCTCTTGGGCCTTCTTGTGCTCGGTGATATCGGTAGCAATGCCACAGATACCGTAAATCTCACCCGCCTCGTTGACCAGCGGCGTCTTGGTGGTCATGAACGCGCGCAGCTCTGACCCATTGGCGGTGGGTATGGTCTCCTCGTAGGTAATGGCCTCCCCGGTCTCCAGTACCCGGTTTTCAACCTCTGCGATTCTGTCTGCCACTTCCTGGGGCAGCATGTCGTAGGCGCTCTTCCCCACGACATCTTTCTCGCTGATACCCATGTACCTGGCATACGTGGCGTTCAACAGCTGGTAGCGGCCTTGGCGGTCCTTCAGGGTGATGATGGACCCGATGCTGTCCACCAGCGTGCGGATCTGGCGCTGGCTGTTGCGGACTTCCTGCTCCACACGGTTGCGCTCGGTCACATCGCGTACCGACGCACACACACAGATGCCACGGCCGCCGATGGCAGGCAGGCGCGACAAGCCGACCTCGACCGGGAATTCGCTGCCATCTTTGCGCACCCCCCGGAGACTGCCGTCGGCACTTCCCATATTGCGGGCACGACCGACATGCAGAAACCCCTGACGCAGCGTGGGGTGCCTGTCGCGTACCGCTTGCGGCACCAGTAGTTCCACAGGCTGGCCCACGAGTTCATGTTCCGCATAACCAAAGAGGTCCTGCATGCGCGGGTTGACCATGATGATGGTGCCGTGTTCGTCGGTCACTATCAGCCCATCGGGCGCGGATTCGATGATGCCGCGGTACCAGGCCTCGGTGGCGGCAATGGAGTCCTTCTGCGCTTCAAGCTCCACCGCTTGCTCTTCCAGTGTGGCGGCCTGCTCCTGCATAGCACGTGCCTGACGCTGGGTCTCTGTCAGCAGCTTGTTGGTCCGTACGCTACGTTCCAGAATTTCGAGGTTCATGGCCAGCGTGGGCATGACCCCCTCCAATAGTGACTCCTCCCGCTTCGATAGCGGATCGAACGTCGCAATCTCCACCACGCCCAGCAGCCGCTCATTGCGCAACACCGGTAGAACCACGATGACGACGGGTGCCGCCTCTCCCAGGCTGGAGCCAATGCGCACGTAGTCAGGCGGTGGCTGGGTCAGCACAATGGGTGCACGCTCCATCGCACACTGCCCGACCAGTCCCTGGCCCATGGCGAAGTACTGGCTAAGTTCCTTGCGCTCGCGCAGGGCGTACCCCCCCAGCAGGCGCAGGCGATGCTCCTGCTCTTCATGGATATAAAAAGCACCGTGGCCAATGTGCAGCAACGGCCCCAAGCGGGTGAAGAGCACCTGTGAAAGCTCTGCAAAGTTGTCCACGGTTTGCAGCGCATTGGATATTTCTGCCAAATTGCCTTTGACCCAGCTCATGCTGTCCATAGCTGCAGCACCTTGTTGCAACACTTGGACCGAGCGGGCAACGTCTCCGATCTCGTTGTCGTAGTTCGCACAGGGGACCTCGGTGGCAAGATCACCGTCGGCAAGTTTTTGCACCGCGTTACGAATATTGGAAATCGGGTTGCGAATCGAGCGAGCCACCAGCAGCGCAATCAGTGCACTGAGCAGCGTACCGAAGATCAGCAGCATGAGTGCAATGCGCACCATGTGGGCAGCCTGGGCAATGGCTTTGTCTACGCCAGTACGGGCCTGAGCCTCCTTGGCTTCTACCAGCTCTGTGATTGCTGCGTTGGCAGCGACGCCGGGGGCGCGGAAGTCGGCGGATGCCAGATAAACGCGAGCGGCTTCATCCTGCCCCGCGCGCATCAACTCCAGTACTTTTTCCCGATGCGCCTTGTAGGTGACCAGCTCCGACTCAAAGGTTTGTAGACGTCGCTTGTTGACGTCCTGGTGGAGCGTGCCGCGCAGTTCGCCAATGCTGTTATTCAGATTGAACTCGGCTTCACTGATCAGTTTCAACGCGATGACGCGCTCGGGGCCAGATCCAGCCAGCAATGCCTGGCGCATTTCTCGCCCGATCACCGTGTACTGGACCTGCGCCGCCCGCGCCGCAGACACACCCAACAACTCCTTGTCGTTGAGCTGTTTGATTTGGTCGATCAGGCTTCGCTGCGCCTGCAGGCTAATCAGCCCCACACCAATCGCAAATAGCATCAACAGAATAAAACCCGCTGCGAGTTTTCGGGAAAGGCGCCATTGCTCCAACGCACGGGAAAAATAATTCATACCGGGACCTCAACGAATTCTTGTAATGTGGACGCAACCTGGAGCTGAAACGTCCTGCGGTGTATTTCCAGGTGATTGGCCAACAGGGCGAGCAGCTCATCGAGCTGCTGCTGGTGCTGCGCGTCCGGGACAGCCAGCAAGCCCAGCTCCACCACGCCAATCAAGGTGTCTTGCATGACCAGCGGCGCGAGCACCAGAGCAGCCAGGCGCGTGCCGCCCAGACCGGAGCGCAAGGTCCAGATGCCGTCCGGTGGTGTCTCAATCGTGCGAGTACTGCGCCCCAGAGCAGCTTGGCCCAGCAGCCCTTCGCCAAGATTCAACAAGGAGGATGGCGGCTGGGCGCAGGCCGCACTGCCGGCCAGCACCAGCACTTGGGCGGCTTCCTCGCCCTGCACGACATACAAAGTGCCCTGCAACACCCCCGCCATCTCTCGCGCACATTGGAAAAACGTGGTGGCAAAGCTGGACCATTCTTCGCAGTGCTGCAAGCGCAACGACAAGACCCCCAGCTGCGTTCTATAGCGGGCCTGCAGCTCTTGCTCCCTGGCATACACCTGCAACTGCGCCGACGCCAGCTCCTGGGCATGGCGCACGCGTAGCAGGCGCAGCCACATCCAGCCCAGCAGCAAAACCAGCAAAGCGCCGACCATAGCGCGCCCCGCAGAGGCACTCGTGGGGACTGTACGGTCCAGGTCTTCCGCGACAAGCAGGCTCCAGTCGCCGGCGGGGTCGTTCCAGTGCACCGGCGCCAGCGCCACCGCATAGGAATGCTGGGCCAGCTTCTGCACACCCTGCGCAGGCACCAGCGGCAAGGCCAATGGCATCTGGTTTTCAAACATCGCGCCAAACTGCTTGAGCTCCCGGATGGCCTGCAGGCGCTCGTCTGTCGCCGCACCCGCCAGCCGGCCGGTCCAATCACTCCGGTTGCCCGCAAATACCACGCCCTGAGGTGACAGCAACAGGGCTATGTCGTACTTGCTCTGCAATAGGGTATCCACGCGGTCCAGCGACGTGCGTGCCACAGAGGCGCCGATGCCAACGGTGGAATGTGCGTGCTCGGGGAAAATAGGCGCAGAGAAGTACAGGGAGCGGTCACCGCGCGCCATGCTCACCGCGGCGTACACACTGGATTGCCCACGCATCGCCATCTGGAAATACGGGCGAAAACGTACATCCAGCCCCGTAGAGGGCTTGTTGATGCGGTCCCAGGACGATTTGACGATACCGTCCATTCCGACCACAAATACTCCCTCCGCGCCAAAGGCATTGCCCACGATGGACATGGTGCCGGGGACATTGGAATCTTCCGCTGCCAGCCCGTTGGAAGCCTCCCGTTTGATGTCTCCATCCAACAGGCCCAGCAGCGTGACCGAGCCCATGAGGTTGCCGTTCAGGGTGGTGGACATGAGTTCCAGTCCACTGCGCTGCGCCTCGGTTTGCAACAAGCCCTGGCGTTGCTGGGTGCGTATCTCTACATCAAACCAGAAAATGCCAGTGGCAAAAACCAGTGCCACGCTGGCTACGAACGCCCAGGCGGCATGCGCGTTCTGCGCCAGATAGCCGGGAAGCCGCTTCACGGCCGGTCAGCCTGTAATTACCTTCAGACTCTTGGCCTTCTCCGCCATGGTCTCGTCACTGTCGGCAAACTCCAGCGCTACGGCGCGGAACGCTTCGGTGAGTGCCAGGAAGGCGTCGACGATGTCGGGATCGAAGTGCTGGCCCCGTCCCTCGGCAATGATGGCAACCGCTTTTTCGTGCGGCATGCTCTCTTTGTAGACACGCCGACTGATCAGAGCATCGTAGACATCGGCCACGGCCATCAACCGCGCCGAAATGGGAATGGCATCACCTGCCAGGCCTTCGGGGTAGCCGCTGCCATCCCATTTTTCCTGGTGGCTATAGGCAATCTCTTTGGCATAGTGCAGGAATTCGACTTCCAAACCCAGTTGGTCTTCTGCGTGCTGAATCGCATCGCGCCCCAGCTTGCAGTGCGTCTTCATGATCTCGAACTCATGGGGTTCGAACCGGCCGGGCTTGAGCAGAATCCGATCTGGAATGCCAACCTTGCCAATATCGTGCAGGGGCGCAGACTTGAACAGGATGTCGATGGTGCGTTCATCGAGAAACCGGAAAAACCGGGGGTGCGTACGCAACTGGTTGGACAGCAGGCGCATGTAGTACTGCGTGCGGCGAATGTGGTTGCCAGTGTCGTTGTCCCGGGTTTCCGCCAAAGAGGCCATGGCGAGAATGGTGACGTCCTGAATGGCGGCCAGCTCGCGCCCGCGGCGCTGCACTTCGGTTTCCAGGTAGTCATTCTTGTCCCGCAGAAAATCTGCAGCCACCTTGACCTGCAACTGCGTTGACACACGTGCCAGCATGATGGGCGGATTCACAGGCTTGGTAATGAAGTCCACTGCACCCATTTCCAGCCCCTTTTTCTCTTCCTCGGCCGCCGTCATGGCGGTCAGAAAAATGATGGGGATGTGCTGCGTGGCAGGATCGTCCTTGAGAATTTTGCAGACGTCATAGCCGGACAAACCGGGCATCATGATGTCCAGCAGAATGAGGTCGGGGGCGTCTTCGGCACGCGCCAGCTTGAGTGCCCTCTCACCATGGTTGGCCAGCACCACCCGGTAGTGGTCCTTGAGTAGCCCGGCCATCAGAGACAGGTTGTCGGGCGTGTCGTCCACCACCAGTATGGTGGGCTTCTCGGTGAAATCCAGTGCGTCCATCAAAACACTCCCTGACTGTGGCTGTGTGGCTGCTATAGGGTCGCGCCAGCATAGCATCGGAGCACGCAGACATACAAATTTTCCGTGTTCAGTGCCTGCTTTTAAGACGTCCCAACGCTAAAGCCCAACCAATGCCACACACATCACCAGAGGTTCATTCGCTGTACTTCTTTTGTAGGGCCGCAAACACGCCAGACGCTTTCAATCCATCCAACGCCTTTTGCCAAAGCGCAATGTCGCGATCAGCGATGTCTGTGCTGCACGCGATATACAAAGGTGCTCCCACCAATTTGACAGAGGTCTGGACCAGTGCGTTGGCTGGCAAACCCAACTTCTTCAAGACATGCTTCACGCCCAAATGCGTATCACTGATGGCCAAGTCGCACCGATCCAGCAACAATTTTTTGTAGACCGACTCGCTGTCGGTCGAGGTGGGGTCTAGGTTCGTAAAGCCGGAAGACTTCAGGGTGTTGAAGACAAGTCCCGCATGTCGGCATCCAATCAGCTTGACTTTCTTGGCATCCTCCAAGCTTGAAATCTCCAGCGGGTTGCCGTTCTTCTTATAGAAATAGATGGCGCCATCCCCCAAGGGCCCAATCCATTTGTACTTCTCCTCCCGTTCCGGTGTCCTCAGCATGGTGATCATCATGGTGCCGGGCACGCTGCCGAGCATCAACGTGGTCCGCATGCTCGGATACATCTCAATCGTGATCTTCAAATTCAGTCGCTCAATGATGTTCTGCACCACCTCGACCGAAAATCCTTTGAGCACACCATCTTCGAGAAAGTTGTACGGGGCCCACTCCTCAGTGACGACAGTGAGTTTTCTCTCGTCAGCCCCTAGCACCGGCGAAGCAAGCCCCCCCGTCAGTAGCATCAGTCCAAACAGGGTGATTCTTCTTTCGTAACTGATCTGGTTTTGCAACTTGGGGCACATGGTTATCTACATGGATTCCAATGGAACGGGACCGCTCGTCATCAGTCAATGCTACGCCCACCAGCGTCGCAAGTCATTCTGGTAGGGGAGGCCATACCGGTCCATGAACAAGCGCAGCCGAACAATGCTACTAAATCAATAGCCCTCAGCGCAACCTCCACGAGGGCTATAAGCCCATTTCATTCAAACCTCAAACAAAGTCGGCGTCCAGCACCACGCGGTAGCGTGCCTTGCCACTGCGCAGGTGGTCCAACGCCTCGTTGACCCTGGACATGGGGAAGTGCTCCACCTGCGGCGCAATCCCGTGGCGGGAGCAGAACTCCATCATCTTTGCCAAGGTGGCCGGTGATGGCGTGGGCGATGCCGAGATGCTGCGCTGCCACGACAGCAGGCCGCCGGTGCGGACCTTCATGGCCTCGGTGACCACGCCCACCATGTGCAGGCGGCCCTTGGGCGCCAATGTGCCGATGAGCGCATCCCACTCCAGGCTTGCGCCCACAGTCACCAGCAAAAAGTCCAACTGGCCGGCAAAGGCCTTGAGCTCCTTCACATCCACGCTGGACACCGTGCGATGCGCACCCAGCGCCAACGCTTCTTCGCGCTTGGACAGGCTGGAGGTGAAGGCGGTGATATCGCAGCCCCAGGCCTTGGCGAACTTGACGGCGAGGTGGCCCAGTCCGCCGATGCCGACCACCCCTACTTTGTCCGTAGGCTTGATGTCGTGGATCACAAAAGGCAAAAACGCAGTGCCGCCGCCGCACATGAGCGGGCCGACCGCGGCCGGGTCCAGCCCCGCAGGGATGGGCAGGGCCCAGCTCCAGTGCGCACGCACCTTGTCGGCAAAGCCGCCGTGGCGGCCGATGATGGTGGGCTGGCGCGTAGCGCAGAGGTTTTGCTCGCCACCCACGCAAAACTGGCAGTGCAGGCAGCTCTTGCTGTGCCAGCCCAGGCCCACGCGCTGGCCCACGCTGCGCCCCTTGGCGTTTGGCCCCACGGCCACGATGGTGCCCACGACCTCATGACCCGGCACCACGGGATAGCTGGTGGGGAACCACTCGCTCTCCACCATGGCCAGGTCGGAGTGGCAGACGCCGCAGTACTCCACGGCAATCTCCACGTCCTCAGCGTCCATGGGGCCGGGGTCAAAGTCCAGCCGCTCCAGCGGAGCGGTCTTGTTGTAGGCGGCCCAGCCACGAAAGTGGGTCATGCGTGTCTCCTGAATGGGGCAAAGAGGGTCACAGCGTAGCGTGAAGCACCCGGCTTGCACAGGCCCGCTGTAACGCCCGGGACTGCCACCACTTCAGCGGATAATCCGCCCGGCGCCAGCAGCCGCTGCGCCCCAACCGAACCAGACATTCACCATGCACCGTGTCGCCATCAGCAGTACAGGCCTGTTCACCCCGCCCGAGGTCATCACCAACGCCGAGCTGGTGGCCAGCTACAACGCCTACGCCGCCCTGCAAAACGCGGAACACGCAGACGCCATTGCAACCGGTACGCGCAGTGCGCTGACCGACTCCAGCGTGGAGTTCATCGAAAAGGCCTCGGGCATCCAGCGTCGCTACGTGATGGAGAAGAGTGGCGTGCTGGACCCTACGCGCATGCGCCCCCACTTCACGCCGCGCCCCGATACCGAGATTTCGCTGATGGCCGAGATTGCCGTGAAAGCCTGCCACGATGCCTTGACCACTGCGGGCAAGACGGCCGCTGATGTGGATGGTGTGATCTGCGCTGCGGCCAATATGCAGCGCCCCTACCCGGCCATTGCGGTGGAGATTCAAACCGCGCTGGGCGTGCAGGGCTACGGGTTTGATATGAATGTGGCGTGCTCGTCCGCCACCTTTGCGCTGGAACAGGCGGTGAACGCGGTGCGATGCGGCACGGCGCGCGCCGTGCTGGTGGTGAGCCCCGAGATCACCTCGGGCCACCAGGCCTGGATAGACCGGGACTGCCACTTTATCTTTGGCGATGTATGCACGGCCATTCTGGTGGAGCGGCTGGACCTAGCGCCGGATGGCGCGTTTGAAGTGCTGGGCACCAAACTGCTGAGCACTTTCAGCAACAACATCCGTAACAACCACGGTTTCATGTGGCGCGCCGAAGACCGCAACCCCGAAGACCGCGACCAACTGTTCCGCCAAGAAGGCCGCAAGGTGTTCAAAGAAGTGTGCCCCATGGCCGCAGAGCACATGGAACAGCATCTTCACACTTTGGGAATGACGCCGCAGAACGTGCGCCGCTTCTGGCTGCACCAGGCCAACCTGGGCATGAACCAGCTGATTGCCAAAAAGCTGCTGGGCCGCGAGGCCACGGCAGACGATGCGCCGGTGATTCTGGATGAGTTTGCCAACACCGCGTCGGCCGGCTCCATCATCGCCTTCCACCGCCACCACGCCGACATTGCGGCGGGTGAGGTGGGGGTGATTTGCTCGTTTGGCGCCGGCTATTCGATTGGCAGCGTGGTGGTCAAACGCCTGCAGTAGGCGTTGACCAGTTTGGTCATCAGGCCAGGGGGCGCTTAAGGCGAATTTCTTCGATCTTCACGGTGCCAATAGGCACCGTTTTGGCGCTGGACATTTCACGCTTGAAACCGGCAAGCTCATGAAAGCGCATGGCGCGCTCGTTGGCAATCGGCAGCCACACGCTCACGTGGGTGCAGCCTTCGTCTTGCAGGCCTTCTCGGGCCGCATCCCACAAGGCCAGACCCACGCCCTTGTCCCAGTGGCTGGAAACCACGTAGATCGCCCAGATCTCGCCCATGGTGGGGGGGGTGCCCTTGTCACGCGAACGGTCGAAACCCACAAAGCCGACGATCTTGTCGTCGTCCAGGGCCACTTGCACCTGCGGCTCGGCGTACTCGATGGCCTCGCGCCAGTAGGCCTGGCGCTTTTCCAGGGGAACGGCGGGCACCGGGGTGTCGGCCAGCATGCTCTTAAAAGCTTCGCGCACGGTGGAGTTGTGGAGCTCGGCGATGGCTTTGGCATCGCGCAGTGTGGCGGGGCGAACCTTGAAAGTAGTCGTATCGGACATGTCTAAACGCAAACTCACGCAAAATTGAAAAAAAGAGCGTGATTGTCGCAGCATTCGTAGAAACCCTCTCTCCACCGCATTTTGATGCCCGATTCCAACCCCGCAACGCCCCCGCTGAATGTTCCTCCTGAGTCCTTCCAGGTCCGCATCGTCCCGGATGGCTGGGTGTTCACGACGGCACCCGGTTACACCGTGTTGCAAGCCGGCCTGGCTGCGGGCGTGGAGCTGGTCAGTTCGTGCCGCAACGGCACCTGCCGTACCTGCCTGTGCCGGTTGATAAAGGGCGAAGTGGCGTACCTAGTTGACTGGCCCGGCGTAAGCACGGAGGAGAAAGCCGAGGGCTGGTTTCTGCCCTGCGTGGCCCAGGCTCGCAGCGATTTGGTGGTGGAGCAGCCCATGGCCTGGCCGACCAAGACACCATGAAAACACGGGGTTCGCCGCAGCACGTCACCTAGGGTGAACACCATTGCCCGCCATGCAGGGCGCCCCAAGAATGTCTGATTAACCATAGGGAGCCTTCATGAACGTCATCACCGTCTCGCCCGGCGACTTGCCATTGCAGTGCCTGTACCGCTGGGAGAAGGAACGGGGTCCGCAGATTTACCTGTCGCAGCCCATGGGCGGCGGGGTGGTGCAGGACATCACCTGGGCCGAAGCGGCCTGGCAGGTGCGCTGCATGGCGGCCTGGCTGCAGGCCCAGGGCTGGCCGCAGGGCAGCCGCGTCGCCATCATCGGCAAGAACAGCGCGCATTGGATCCTGGCGGACCTGGCCATCGTGATGGCCGGCCATGTGTCCGTACCCATCTACCCCACCTTCAACGGCGAATCGCTGGCCTACATCCTGGCGCACAGCGAGGCCAAGGCCCTGTTCATCGGCAAGCTGGACGACACCGCCAACCTGCGCACTGGCGTTCCCGCCGATATGCCACTGATTGCCCTGCCCCTGGCTCCCACGGTGCCTGCATTGCAGTGGGCCGATCTGGTCAAGGCCAACGCCCCACTAGCAGGTCACCCCACGGCGCCGGGGGACCAGGTCAGCACCATCATCTACACCTCAGGCACCACTGGGCAGCCCAAGGGTGTCGTGCACACCTTCAACACCATGGCATGGGGCGTTTCCAGTGCCACGGCGCGCGTGCGCATGGACAGCAACGACCGCTACATCTCCTACCTGCCACTGGCCCACGTGGCCGAGCGCATGCTGGTGGAGCAGGCCTCGCTGCGCTACGGGGGCCACATCTTCTTTGCCGAGTCGCTGGACACGTTCTTGCAGGACCTGCAGCGCGCCCGGCCCACCATCTTTTTCTCGGTGCCGCGGTTGTGGGTCAAGTTCCAGCAGGGTGTGCACAGCAAGATGCCGGCGGCCAAGCTGCAAAAGCTGCTGCGCATCCCGCTGATCGGTGGCTTGGTGCGCAAGAAAATCCTGAAGGGCCTGGGGCTGGACCAATGCCGCTTGGCCGCGGGTGGCGCCGCGCCCATGCCCGCCGATGTATTGCAGTGGTACCGGAACCTGGGGCTGGACCTGATCGAGGTGTATGGCATGACCGAAAACAGCGGTGTGTCGCACTCCACCCTTCCGGGCTCGCACCAGACAGGTTCGGTCGGCCTGCCTTACGCGGGTGTGGAAAGCCGCATTGACCCCGAGACTGGCGAAATCCAGATGCGCTGCCCAGCCTTGATGACGGGCTACTACCGCGAGGAAGCGCAAACTGCCGCCGCGTTCACGGCCGATGGCTGGCTGCGCACCGGTGACAAGGGCCAGATCGACGCCCAAGGCTTTTTGAGCATCACGGGTCGCGTGAAGGACATGTTCAAAACCAGCAAGGGCAAGTACATCGCCCCAGCCCCTCTGGAAGACCTGCTGGTGCTGCACCCCGACATCGAGGCCTGCGCCGTAACGGGTGCAAATTACCCCCAACCTCTGGCCGTGGTGATGCTGTCGCAAGACGCGGCCGCGCGGAGCCAGACCACCGAGGGCCGACAGGCCCTTACGGAGTCGCTGCAGCTGCACCTCCAAACCACCAACGCCAAGCTGTCCCCGCACGAAAAACTGGACTGCCTGGCCGTGGTCACCACCGCCTGGACACCCGAGAACGGCTTTGTCACGCCCACGCTGAAAGTCAAGCGCCCGCGCATTGAGGCCGTGTATGGCCCCCAGTTCGATGCCTGGCTGGCCAAGGGCAAACCGGTGGTGTGGGTGGACCCGCAGTAGATACGCCCCTGGGGTAAGCTTGCGGCATGCCCGCCTGGATACGCCGCTTCACGTCCCTCTATTTCTCTCTTTCAGTTGCCCTGGCACTGCTGACCGGCCTGGCCCCGCTGCCAGGCCAAGCGCAGGACAAACACCCCATGGCCGAGCGCACCCAGGCCTGTACGGCCTGCCACGGCGACCAGGGCAAGGCAGGCCCCGATGGCTACTACCCGCGCTTGGCAGGCAAGCCTGCGGGTTACCTGTTCAACCAGCTGATGAACTTCACGGAGGGGCGGCGCCACTATGCGCTGATGAACGGGCTGATCGCCCCGCTCTCGCCCGAGTACTTGCACGACATGGCCGACTACTTTGCCAGCCTGGAGGTACCCTACCCGCCGCCCTCGGCCGCCACGGCGCCCGCAGCAGTGCTGCAGCGTGGCAATGCGTTGGCACAGCAGGGCGACCGCGCGCTGGGCATTCCCGCCTGCGTGCAATGCCATGGAACCGCGCTGACGGGGGTATTGCCCGCCACGCCCGGTTTGCTGGGCCTGCCGCGCGACTACCTGAATGCCCAGCTGGGTGGCTGGCAAACCGGCCAACGCAAAGCCCGGGCGCCCGACTGCATGGCCGAGGTGGCCCGCAAGCTCAGCCCCACCGATGTGAACGCGGTAACCCAATGGCTGGCTGCGCAGGCCGTGCCGGTGCCGGCCAAACCTGCAACCGCGCGGCCGGCCGCTGCAGCCAACCGCCCCGCCCAGCCAACCTGCGGCCCAACACCCTGACCCATGAAAACACCTGCCAAAGTTGCGTGGACACTGGCCCTGGTATTGGCCTTGGGGGCACTGGCCGTCTGGTGGTCTGTACCGCGGAACAGTACGCAATCTGCATCCCACTCGCCTGACGCTCCGGCTACCGCCACCCAGATTGCACGCGGTGCCTACTTGGCGCGCATAGGCAATTGCGCGCTGTGCCACACCGCGACCGGCGGCCAACCCTACGCCGGCGGTAAAGGCATTGCCACACCGTTTGGCACCGTGTACTCCAGCAACCTCACACCGGACCCCACCGCGGGCCTGGGTCGCTGGAGCGCAGACGATTTCTGGCAGGCCCTGCACCACGGCCAGTCGAAAGACGGGCGCCTGCTGTACCCCGCCTTTCCGTACACCAGCTACACCCATGTCACACGGGAGGATGCTGATGCACTGTGGGCCTACTTGCAGTCCTTGCCAACCGCAGCCAACGCGAATACACCGCACACGCTAGGCTGGCCCTACCGCACCCAGGCCGCACTCTGGGTGTGGCGCACGCTGTATTTCACGCCCGCGGATGCCGCGCCGCCCTCTTCAACCATCGCTCCCGAGATGGCGCGCGGGGCCTACCTGGTGCAAGGGCTGGCGCACTGCAGCGAGTGCCATGGCGCACGCAATGCCTGGGGTGCGGTGGAAGCCCGTAAATCCCTGTCCGGCGCCACTTTGCCCGGTGAGCTCTGGTATGCGCCCTCACTCACGGCCTCTGACGAGGCATCGGTGGCCGGTTGGTCCCGCGAAGAGACGGTAGCCCTGCTCACTGCCGGCACCAACAGCCATGCCACGGTGGGCGGTCCCATGGCCGAGGTAGTGCGCCACAGCACCCAGTATTTGCTGCCAGACGATGCTGCGGCCATGGCCGCCTACCTGGCGTCGCTGGGGCCGACGCCCGCCAGCACCCCTCCCGCACCAGCGGCCGCGCCGAGCAGCTCGCTGGTGTCCACCGTTGGTGCGCGCATTTACGACAAGCAATGTTCGCAATGCCATGGCAAACAGGGCGAAGGAAAAGCGGGCGCCTACCCCGCGCTGGCAGGCAACCGCGCAGTACAGATGGCGACCACCAACAACCTGGTGCTGACTGTGTTGCATGGCGGGTTCGCCCCCGCCACCGCGCAGAACCCTCAGCCCCATGGCATGCCCCCGTTCATGCTCACCCTGTCCGATACCGACATCGCCTCCGTGCTCACTTTTGTGCGCAGCAGCTGGGGCAATGCAGCTGCGCCGGTGAGTGAGTTTGATATAAACAAGATACGCAATGCGCAACCCCACTAGAGGTGCAGTCATGATTTCATTCCGCTCTACCCCCACCCTCTTGATCGCGCTAGCGCTAGCCCTAGCGGGCTGCGCTCCATTGGGCGGTGTCACGCCGGCCAAGGACACCACCTATGCCATCACCATCTTGCACACCAACGACCACCATGGCCGGTTCTGGAAAAACAGCGATGGCGAATACGGCCTCTCTGCCCAGAAGACGGTGGTGGACCAGGTGCGTGCCGAAGTAGCGGCCAAAGGCGGCCATGTGCTGCTGCTCAGTGGGGGCGACATCAACACCGGCGTGCCCGAGTCCGACCTGCAGGACGCCGTGCCCGACTTCCGCGGCATGAACCTGCTGCGCTTTGATGCCATGGCCGTGGGCAACCATGAATTTGACAAGCCGCGTGCGGTGCTCAAGATGCAGCGCGACCTGGCCACCTTCCCCATGCTGTCGGCCAACATTTATGACAACGGCCAGCGCATGTTTGCGCCCTACAAAATCTTCAATTTGGGCGGTGTGCGCGTAGGTGTGATGGGCCTGACCACCGAAGACACCTACAAGATGGTGCACCCCGACAACGTGAAGGGGGTGGAATTTCGCAGTGTGATTGCCGAAGCAAACCAGGTGGTGCCCGAACTGCGCGCCAAAGCAGACGTCGTGATTGCCGCCACGCACATGGGCCACTATGTGAACGGCCAGCACGGCACCCAGGCTGAGGGCGATGTAGAGATGGCCCGCGCCGTGAAGGGCATTGACCTGGTGGTGGGTGGGCACTCGCAAAACCCCGTGTGCATGAAGGCCGAAAACGTGCGCGATGAAGCCTATGTGCCCGGCACGCCCTGCGCCCCCGACCGGCAAAACGGCACCTGGATCGTACAAGCCCACGAGTGGGGCAAGTACGTAGGCCGCGCCGACTTTGAATACCGCAACGGCGAGTTCAAGCTGGTGCACTACGCGCTCATCCCCATCAATTTAAAGAAGACGGTGCCAGGTGCCGATGGCAAACCGGCCAAGGCCTTCTACACCAGCGAGATTGCCGAAGACCCCACCATGCTGAGCCTGCTCACGCCGTACCAGAACGTGGGCCAGGAGAAGCTGGGCGTGGCGGTGGGCAGCAGCGATGCCCGCATCGAGGGAGACCGCAGCATCATCCGCGCCCAGCCCGCCGCCATGGGCGTCTTGGTAGGCCTGTCGATGATGGACCGTACGCGGGCCGACTTTGCGGTGGTCAACGCGGGTGGCGTGCGCGACTCGCTGCCCGCTGGCACGCTGACCTACAAGGATGTGCTCAAGGTCCAGCCCTTCGGCAACACCATTGCCACGGTGGATTTCACGGGCACCGAGGTGCTGGCCTACCTGAACACCGTGGCCAAGATGTCGGCCGGTGCCGGCGCCTTCCCCCAGTTTGCGGGCGTGGAACTGGTCATCAACAGCGGTGTGGTCAGTAGTGCACGCATCCATGGGGCCACCGTGGCCCCCGGCAAGACCTACCGCCTGGTCGTGAACAACTTCCAGGCCGTGGGCGGTGACGGCTACCCCAAGCTGATCACCCACCCCACCTATGTGGACACCGGCTTTGTAGATGCCGAGGTACTGCGCGCCTACATTGCGGCCAACAGTCCGCTGCAGGCGCAGCGCTTTGCGCCCGGTAACAGCGTTGTGCGCCAGTAAATGGCCGCACTGTCCCGTCGCAAAAAAATTCGCCTGACTGCACGCACGGGCTTGCCCGAACGCGAGGGGCGCACCAAGCAACACATGATCATCGACGGCTATGCGCCGTCGCAAATGATCGAGGACCTGCGCAAGTACCAGGCCGAGCTGGAAATCCAGAACAAGGCGCTGCGCTATTCGCAGCAAGAGGCAGAGGGCGCGTCCGAGCGCTTTGCCACGCTGTTTTCCAACGTGCCCCTGGCCCTGATGGTGGTGGACGAAGAGGGCCTGGTGCTGGCCAGCAATGCCATGGCACTGCGGTTGTTCCAGCCACTGGAGAGTGATGCGCCGCTCAACTTCCTGCTGCCCTTTGTGGATGCCGAACATGCCGATGAGGTAGCCGTGGCGTTTTCCAGCGCCAAACAGGAAGGCACCAGCGAGGTCAGCGAGGTGGCGTTTTTGGCCGGCTCGCGCGGCAGCTTCACGGGCGATCTGCACATTGCGCGCATTGAAAACCCACTGGACGAACTGGCGCACTTTATCTGCGCGGTGATTGACCAGGGCCCGCTGCTGACGCAACGCCACGCGCTGCAGGAGAGCGCCGCCGTTTTACGCCAACGCAACGAAGACCTGCTGCTCAGCGAAAACCGCATGGCGGCCATCATCAACTCCTCGCTCGATGCCATTCTGTGCATTGACGAAAAGCAGTGCATCACGGTCTTCAACCCCGCAGCCACCGCCCTGTTTGAATGCCCGGCCGACCAGGCCTTTGGTGCTCAGCTTGGCCATTTCTTGCCGGATGTGGAGCTGGCCTTGAGCACGGGCAATGTGCCAGCACAGGCCATGCTGGGTGAATTCACCGCCACAACCTTGCTAGGCAAGCAGATTTATGTGGAGATCAGCGTCTCACTGGAACGCCGGCTGCGCACCCGTGCGCCCCTGCGCCTGCCCGACACTGACCCTGCGGACCGGCGCGGCGAGCAAAGTGCCCACGGCGCAGTCACCACCATTTTTGCGCGCGACCTGACCGCCAAGAAGCTGGCTGAAGCACAGCGCACCGCGCTGGAAACCCAGCTGCGCGAATCGCAAAAAATGCAGGCCATGGGCACCATGGCCGGCGGCATTGCGCACGATTTCAACAACATCCTCAGCGCCATTTTGGGCAATGTGGATTTGGCCAAACAGGACACGCCCACCGACTCCCCAGCCCTGACCAGCCTCTACGAGATCGACAAGGCCGGGCGCCGCGCACGCGACCTGGTGCGCCAGATTCTGACCTTCAGCCGCAACGAGCCGCCCAAGCGCACACCCATCCAGCTGGCCGAAGTGGTGCAGGAGACCGCACGGCTGGTGAAGGTGGCTCTGCCCCCGGCGGTAGAGCTGCGCATGGATGTGCCCGAGCAGTGCGATTCGGTGCTGGCCGATGCCACGCAAGTTGAGCAGGCCTTGCTCAACCTCTGTACCAACGCGCTGCTGGCCATTGGGCAAAACAAGGGGTCCGTCACCATTGAACTCAGCAGCGCCGACATCAACCTGCCGTTCAGCGACCGCTTCGGGTTGGCGCCGGGCCGCTATGTCACGCTGCGCGTGCGAGACACGGGCGGTGGTATGTCGCAAGAGACCATGCAGCGTATTTTTGAGCCCTTTTTCACCACCCGCCAGGTGGGCCAGGGCACGGGACTCGGTCTGTCGGTGGTGCACGGCATCATGCAAACCCACCAGGGCGCCATTGATGTGCAAAGCACCCTGGGCCAAGGCAGTGTGTTCACGCTGTACTTTCCCGCGACCACGCAAGCGCCTGTGGCGCCCGTCGAGCCAGAAGCCGCCCAAGAGGTGCGCGGCCGGGGCCGCCATGTGATGTATGTGGACGATGACCAGGCCTTGGTGTTTCTGGTGGCGCGTGTGCTCACGCGCAAGGGCTTTGCCGTGACCACCTTCACCGACCCGCACGAGGCCGAGGCCGCGCTGCAGGCCGCGCCACAGGCCTTCGACTTGCTGGTGACCGACTACAACATGCCAGGCTACAGTGGGGTGGACCTGCTGCGCCAGGCCAAAGCGATCCGTCCGGACCTGCCGGTGGCACTGGCCTCGGGCTATGTCACACCCGAGATCGAACAACGCGCCCTGCAGGAAGGGGCCAACGCCCTGATTTACAAACCCAATGATGTCAACGAGCTGTGCGAAACGGTGCAGCGGCTTATCTCGCAAAACGATGCTCCCCACTGAAGACTTCGCCACCTTGCCGCTGGAGGTGGTCTATGCCGACGATGCCGTCGTGGTGCTCAACAAACCCTCGGGCCTGCTCACCGTGCCCGGCCGTGGCCCGGAGAAGGCGGACTGCTTGAGCCGCCGCGTGCAGGCCCGCTACCCCGACGCCCTGATCGTGCACCGGCTGGACCGCGACACCTCCGGTCTGGTGGTGCTGGCACGGGGCCTGCCGGCCCAGCGTGTGCTGAATCTGGCGTTTGAACAGCGCCGCGTGGACAAGCGCTACACGGCGGTGGTGACCGGCACCCTGACTGTGGACGAACAATGGCACGAGATTGACCTGCCCATGCTGGTGGACTGGCCCAACCGGCCCAAGCGCACCATCAACCACGCCGAGGGCCAAAGCGCCCTCACGCGCTGGCGCTGCACGGCAGTAGACGCCGCTGCCAACACCTCGCGTGTGGAGCTGGAGCCCGTGACCGGGCGCACCCACCAGCTGCGCGTGCACATGCAGGCCATTGGCCATCCCATGGTGGGCGACACGCTGTATGCGCCACCCGAGGTACAGGCCCAGGCGGACCGGCTGCTGCTGCACTCGGGCCTGCTGAGTTTTCCGCACCCGGTGACGGGTGAGGTGCACGAATACACCGTCGTGCCAGCGTTTTAGTGCCTGGGCCTAAAATGGTTCGGTGACTACCCAACTCAACGCCGACCTCCATTGCCACTCTGTGGTGTCCGATGGCACCCTGACGCCCGAAGCCCTGGCCGCGCGCGCCAAGGGCAATGGTGTGGAACTGTGGGCGCTGACCGACCACGACGAAGTGGGCGGACTGGAGCGCGCCCGCGACGCGGCCCATGCCGAGGGCATGCAGTACCTGACCGGCGTGGAGATTTCCATCACCTTTTTGAACCAGACCGTGCACATCGTCGGTCTGGGCTTTGATGCCGACAACGAGACCCTGCGCCAGGGCCTGCGCCAGACGCGTGGTGGCCGCAAAGAGCGCGCCATGGAAATGTCGGACGGTCTGGCCAAGGTCGGCATTCAGGGCGCCTATGAAGGTGCGCTGAAGTTTGTTGGCAACCCCGAGCTGATTTCGCGTACCCACTTTGCCCGCTTTCTGGTGGAAAGCGGCGTGTGCAAAGAAACGAACGAGGTGTTCCGCAAGTACCTGACCGAAGGCAAGCCCGGCTTTGTGCCACACCGCTGGGCCACGCTGAAGGACGCCGTCACCTGGATTACCCAAGCCGGTGGCATGGCCGTGATTGCCCACCCGGCGCGCTACAAATTCACGCCCAACGAAGAGTTTGCGCTGTTCACCGAATTCAAGGGCTATGGCGGCAAGGGCGTGGAGGTGGTGACCGGCAGCCATTCCGTGCCCGAATACCAGATCTACGCCGAAACGGCCAAGGAATTCGGCCTGGCCGCCTCACGCGGCAGCGACTTCCACAGCCCCGACGAGAGTCACACCGAGCTGGGCACCCTGCCCCCCTTGCCCAGTGGACTCACCCCCGTGTGGGAGTTGTTGAGCTCCCGCATTCAATAAAAACAAGAGAACGAACGCGCGAGCGTTTGCCAAGCCATGGCGCAGTATTTCGAAGTTCACCCCGATAACCCCCAGCCCCGTTTGCTCAAGCAAGCTACAGCCCTGCTCGAAAAGGGCGGCATTCTGGCCGTACCGACCGACTCCAGCTATGCGCTGGTCTGCCATTTGGACGACAAGGCCGCAGCCGACAAGCTGCGCAGCATCCGTGGCGTGGACGACAAACACCACCTGACCCTGCTGTGCCGCGACCTCAGCGAGCTGGCCAGCTACGCCCGCGTGGACAACGCGCAGTACCGTTTGCTCAAGGCTGCCACACCCGGCGCCTACACCTTCATCCTGGAAGCCAGCAAGGAAGTTCCGCGCCGCGTGAGCCATCCCTCGCGCAAGACGATTGGTTTGCGCGTGCCCGAGCACAAGGCACTGCAGGAGCTGCTAGCCCTCCACGGCTCTGCGCTTCTAGCTACTACTTTGATAGCAAAAGACGAGACAGAACCCCTCAACGATGCGCAGGACATTCGCGACCGCTACGAACACCAGATCGCCGCCGTCATCGACGCCGGGGCCTGCGCCGCAGAACCCACCACGGTGATCGACCTGACTGGCGAGACACCCGAGGTGATCCGCCAAGGTGGCGGTGATTTGGCCCGTGTGGGCCTGTAACACGACAAGGCAACTGAACCCCTTATGGACTTTGGCAATTTGATCCAGCAGGCCGCGATACTGACGCTGCCCCTGCTGTTCGCGATCACCCTTTCCGAGGCCGCACGCGGCCGTGCCGCCTACTGGCTGGGCGACAAAACTGGCTGGAGCCAGGGCCGTGTGACCTGGAACCCCGCCAACCATGTGTCGCCGGTGGAAACCATCGTTATTCCCCTGGTCATGTTTTTTGCGACCAACGGTTCCTTCATCTTCGGCAGCGCCAAGCGCATTCCGATTGACTACCGCAACTTGCGCGACCCGAAGAGCGGCGCCATCTGGATCGAGCTGGCCAGCCCCATCGCCCTGTTTGTCATGGCACTGCTGTGGTACATCGCCTTCACCGCGCTACACCTGCTGCAGGTGCAGGAGCCCTTTGTGCTGGGCGTCTGCAAAGCCGGCATTTTTGTCTGTCTGAGCCTGTTTGCCTTCCAACTGCTGCCCATTCCGCCACTGGCTGGCGGGCGCATTCTGCTGTTCTCGCTGCCTCCCAAATACGGCGCGCAGCTGGCCCGCATCGAACCCTGGAGCATGTGGATCATCCTGGGCCTGGCCTTCACCGGCATCATCGGCCCGCTGTGGATGGGTCCAATCACACAGCTGGGCCTGGCCACCCTGCAAGTGCTCACCCTGCCTCTGACCGCCCTGTTGAATTGATAGTGACAGCCATGACCGCATCGACCATCCGCTTCCTCACCGGCATCACCACCTCCGGCACCCCCCACCTGGGAAACTACGTGGGCTCTATCCGCCCCTCTGTGCGTGCCAGCCTGACCCCGGGCGTGGAGAGCTTTTACTTTCTGGCCGACTACCACGCGCTCATCAAGATTGACGAGCCCGCGCGCATCCAGCGCTCCACGCTGGAGATCGCTGCAAGCTGGTTGGCCGCGGGCCTGAACCCCGACCACGTGACCTTTTACCGCCAGTCCGACATCCCCGAGATTCCCGAACTCACCTGGTTCCTGACTTGTGTGACGGGCAAGGGCGTGCTCAACCGAGCCCATGCCTACAAGGCATCCGTGGACAAAAACACGGCGGCGGGCATTGACCCCGATGCCGACGTGAATGCGGGCCTGTTCATGTACCCGGTGCTCATGGGTGCCGACATCTTGATGTTCAACGCGCACAAGGTGCCCGTGGGGCGCGACCAGATCCAGCACATCGAGATGGCGCGCGATATGGCGGCCAGCTTCAACCACCGCTACGGCGAGCACTTTGTGCCACCGCAGGCCGAGATTGAAGAGTCCGTGGCTACCCTGCCCGGCCTGGACGGCCGCAAGATGAGCAAGAGCTACGACAACACGATTCCGCTGTTCAGTAGCCGCGAGCAGCTCAAGAAGCTGATTGCCGGTATCAAGACCGATTCGCGCGCACCCGGTGAGGCCAAAGACACTGAAGGCTCGGCCCTGTTCCAGATCTACCAGGCGTTTGCTTCCGAAGAAGAGACCGCGGCGCTGCGCCAATCCTTTGCCGACGGCATTGCCTGGGGCGATGCCAAGGCCGTGTTGTTTGAGCGCATTGACCGCGAAATTGCCCCCATGCGCGCGGCCTACGAAGACTACATGGCCCACCCCGAAAAGGTGGAGGCCCTGCTACTGGCCGGTGCGAAGAAGGCGAGAGCCATTGCCACGCCCTTCATGGCGCAGCTGCGCTCTGCCGTGGGCCTGCGCGGCCTGGGTACCGCAGTGCAAGCCAATGTGGGCAAGGCCGCCAAGGTGGCCCTGGCGTCGTTCAAGCAGTACCGCGAGAAAGACGGGCAGTTCTACTTCAAGCTGGTGGATACGGCGGGCACCGTGCTGCTGCAAAGCAAGGGGTTTGAGTCGCCCAAGGTGGCGGGCCAGGCGATTGGTCAGTTGCAAGCCCAAGGCGCCGCTGCGGTGGCTGCCCTGAGCGCCCAGCTGGAGCCGCTAGATGCCAAGGCTCTGGCGGCGGTCACCGACGCACTGCAGGCACTGGCCGCAGCGGCCGAGAAAAAATAGGCGACCGCCTGGCCGCGGCGCAACAAAGTACTGCGAAACGCTATCGTTTTGGTAGCTGCTGGCGCAATATCTACGGGGGCTAGGCCCCCATTTTTATCTGAATAGGGGCAAGCTCTTGTTGCTTGCGTGGGGCCGCTGCAGTATAAGTTGGGCTATCCCCCAACAACTCCCCAGGATTCACCATGAAGCCCTCCCTTTCCCTGTGCACCTTGACGATTTCGCTGGCGGCCCTGTGCCTGCCCTTGGCCGCACACGCGCAGGCCAAAGCTACGGCCGAAGAAGCCACCGCCATGGTCAAAAAAGGCGTCATCGCCCTGAAGGCGGCGGGAGCCGACAAGACCAAGGTCTACAACGAAGTCACCGCCAAAGACCCCAAGTGGGCGGACCGCGATCTGTACCTTGTGGTCTATGGCCTGGACGGCACAGTGCGCGCCCATGGCGCCAATGCCAAACAGGTGGGGGCCAACCTGATCGACATGCTGGATATTGACGGCAAGCCCTTTGTGAAAGAGCGCGTCGAGCTGGCCAAGAGCAAGGGCACCTTCTGGCAAGACTACAAATTCACCAACCCCACCACCAAGAAGATCGAGCCCAAGAGCATGTACTGCGAGAAGCTGGACGACATGGCCGTGTGCGCAGGCATCTACAAGTAACACCTTCCTGACTCATCAGGGCGGCCGCTGGGAGACACCATGAAACTGGGTTTGAAATTGCTGGCGGCACCGCTGCTCACCGCGGCGGTAGTCTTGCTATTCGGCCAGACCAATGTGTTCTTCCTGGGCCGACAAGCCGAGCAAGGCCTGGGCGCCTCCCGCGCTAGTCTGGAGGACTTCAAAACCATCGCCAGCGCCCACCAGCAAATGGCGGAGGTGCATGCCAATGTGTACCGCACGGTTGCGTTGGTGGCATCGCTGGACGACGCCAAGATCAAAAGCCTGCGCGCCGACTTTGCCACCCAGCTCGCCGGTGTCAAACGGGTGGTGGAAACCGTAGCAGGCACCAACACCGAACCCGCACTGCGCACCAGCGTAGACGCGGTGCTCAAGTTGGTAGACACCTATGCTAAGCAGGCCGATGCGGCCCTCAACTTCGCCGCCATTGACCCCAATACCGGCATCGCCGCCATGGGCCGTGCCGATGCCACGTTCAAGGAATTGGTGAAAGCCTCGGGCGCGGTGACGGCCCAAATCGAAGCTACGTCGGACAGCACCATCGCACAGTCCCAAAGCCAGGGGCGTACCATCAGCCTGGTGCTGGCAAGCCTGGCCCTACTGTCTGCCGGGCTGGCGGTGTGGGTGTCGTGGCTGATGCAGAAAAAAATCGTGGGCGAACTTGCGCGTGCAGCTTCGGTAGCGAATGAAGTGGCGCAAGGCAATTTGTCGGTAGACGCCAGCACGCAGCGCAGCGATGAGGTGGGCGACCTGATGCATGCGCTGGAGGCCATGACGCAGCAACTCAACCGGTCTATTGCCACGGTGCTGCAGTCGTCCGAGTCCATCCGCCTGTCCAGCGCCGAGATTGCCACCGGCAACCAAGACCTGAGCACGCGCACCGAGCAAACCGCCAGCAACTTGCAGCGCGCCTCGGCCTCCACCGGGCAGCTCACCGGCACCGTGCGCCAATCAGCCGAATCGGCCCAACAGGCCAACCAGTTCGCCACCAGCGCGGCCGAGGTTGCAGCGCGCGGCGGTGTGGTGGTGTCCCAGGTGGTCTCCACCATGGAAGAGATCAACATCAGCTCGCGCAAGATCGCGGACATCATCAGCGTCATCGACGGCATTGCCTTTCAAACGAATATCCTGGCGCTGAATGCCGCGGTAGAGGCCGCACGCGCGGGCGAGCAAGGTCGTGGTTTTGCGGTGGTGGCATCGGAGGTGCGCAGCCTGGCGGGGCGCTCGGCCGCAGCCGCCAAGGAAATCAAAGGTCTGATCGATGCATCGGTGTCCAAAGTGGAATCGGGCTCGGTACTGGTCGCCAATGCGGGGCAAACCATGACCGAAATTGTGGGTTCGGTGCAGCGCGTATCAGACATCATCAGCGCCATCTCTGCGACATCGAACCAACAAAGCAGTGACATTGGAGAGGTCAACACCGCGGTGTCTGAGCTGGACCAAATGACACAGCAAAATGCTGCCTTGGTGGAGCAATCCGCCGCCGCCGCCGACAGCCTGCGCGAGCAAGCGCTGCGCCTGGCCCAAGTCGTCTCCACCTTCAAACTAGCGCAAGCCTGATTGCCTTTTTCCATCCGACATGAGCGAATATTCCGCCGACATTTACACCGAACCATTTCCCCAGGACGTCAACACTCTGGCCAACCTGGGCCCGCTGCGCGGCATGGCGGGTATCTGGGAGGGCATGCGCGGCCTGGACGTGAAGCCCAAGGCCGACGGTCCCCGCAAACAGGCGTTCTACGAGCGCATCGAGCTGCAACCCATAGACCCCCAAACCAATGGCCCCCAGCTGCTGTATGGCCTGCGTTACCACACCCACATCACCAAGCCCGACCAGGTCAAGACCTACCACGACCAGGTGGGCTACTGGCTGTGGGAGCCTGCCACGGGCACGGTCATCCACACGCTGACCATCCCGCGCGGCCAGATCGCCATGGCATCGGGCCAGGCCGCGGCAAACGCTACCGAGTTTGAATTGGTGGCCACACAGGGGCTGGAGACGTTTGGTATCTGTTCGGCGCCGTTTTTGCAGCACGCTTTCAAGACCACGGAGTTCCGCATCAAGGTGAGCATCCATGCAGATGGCACCTGGAGCTACGACGAAGACACGGTGCTGCAGATCCTGGGCCGCGACGAGCCCTTCCACCACACTGACCGCAACACCCTGCACAAGGTGGCGGAGCCGATGCCCAACCCGCTGGTGCGATAGCGCGCGGGAGCCTTAGGGCGCCAGCACGCGAATCTGCAGCAGGCGGCGCACGTCGTTGCTACCCTCGCTGCTATAGCTGCCCTGCTTGGGCGCGGCGTTGCCGCTGGCGGCAATCGTCACCCATTGGCCCAAGGGGGCCGTGACTGTGGTGCTGATTTGTTTGCGCGACTGGCGTGGCATGTCGGCGTTGCTCTCGATGACCGCATCCGTCTGCACCATTTCCAGCTCCACCGTCGCATCCTTCTTGCCACCTGGCCAACGCGGCGTCACGGTCAGGGTCTGCCCGACATCCAGCCAATGCAGGGACTGCGTCGCCCCAGCCCCACTGTTTTTGGAAGCAGCCTGTACCGACGACACCCACTGCATAGGCACCAACTGGTTGGTGCGCAGCATTCCCTTCTCGCCATTGCGCACCTGGATCTTTTGCGGCACCACCGGGGCGCTGGCCGCTGGCCCGGCCCGGTAGCTCGTACCTTCGTCCAGCCCCTCTTCCACCTGGCGCAACTCTACAGTCAGGTCGCGCTGCGGCAGGGCTGCCCAGGCGCCCACGCACCAGACCATGGCGACCCCGAGTAAGAGCGTGTTTCTGCGTTGCATGCCCACATTGTTCCACGCGGGCCACCGTCGTGAAACCACCACCAGTACCCGCAAAGCCCTGTTTTTCAAGCCCTATGATCTGGCGACCTTTCGCATGGAAGACTGCCAATGTCCGCTTGACTTCGAGTGCACTCGAAGTTTTACAGTTGCGACATGAACACATTTCTGAGCATTGCCGCGGCCTCCCGGGCGACCGGCTTGTCCGCACACACCCTGCGCTACTACGAGCAGATTGGGTTGATTGCACCTGTGGGCCGCAGCAGTGGCGCACGCCGCTACAACGCAGACGATATGCGCTGGCTGGAGTTTCTGGTGCGCTTGCGCTCCACCGGCATGCCCATGCGCGACATGCAGCGCTATGCCCAGCTGCTGCGCGAAGGCCAGGCGCCTGACAACGTGGCCGAGCGCCAAACCATGCTGGAGCAACACGCCCTGCGCCTGGAAGAAGACCAGCGCGTGCTGGGCGAGACGCTCCAGATCATTCGCAAAAAAATCCGCGGCTACCAAGCGCTGCAGACACCCGCCAAACGGGCCTGAGCCCCACATCTTTTCTTTGACACACCGGAGGACCCCATGAAAACACGCGTACTTGGCCACAACGGCCCCACCCTCTCTGCCATCGGCCTGGGCTGCATGGGTATGAGCGAGTTCTATAGCGGCCGCGACGATGCCGAATCCATCGCCACGCTGCACCACGCCCTGGACCAGGGTCTGAATTTTCTGGACACCGCGGACGTGTATGGCCCACACACCAACGAAGTGCTGATCGGCAAGGCCATTGCCGGGCGCCGGGCGGATGTGTTCATCGCCACCAAATTCGGCATCCTGCGCGACCCCGCAAATGAGGCGGTGCGTGGCGTGAGCGGCAGGCCCGAGTATGTGAAAAGCAGTTGCGACGCCAGCCTGAAGCGCTTGGGGATCGAGCAGATCGACCTGTACTACCAACACCGTGTGGACAAGACGGTGCCGATTGAAGACACCGTGGGGGCCATGGCCGAGTTGGTCAAGAGCGGCAAGGTGCGCTACCTGGGCCTGTCCGAAGCCTCGGCCGCCACGATCGACCGGGCCTGCAAGGTCCACCCCATTGCGGCGCTGCAGAGCGAATACTCGCTTTGGACGCGCGACCCGGAGGTGACCGGCACACTGGCCGCCTGTCGCCGCAATGGCGTGAGCCTGGTGGCCTATTCGCCATTGGGACGCGGTTTTCTGACGGGCGCATTTGCCAAGCCTGAAGACATCCCGGCGGACGACTATCGCAGCCGTTTCTCCCCGCGCTTCCAGGGCGAGAACTTCAACCGCAACCTGGAACTGGTGGAAAAGGTCAAACAGATGGCACAGGCCAAAGGCACCTCAGCCGCCCAGCTGGCGCTGGCCTGGGTGCTGGCCCAGGGCGATGACATCATCCCCATTCCCGGCACCAAGCGCCGCACCTACCTGGACGTGAACATCGCGGCCCTGGACCTGGTGCTGAGCGCGGCGGAACTGACAGAGTTGAACGCGGTGTTCACGCCAGACGCCGCCGCCGGCCAGCGCTACCCGGAGTCGTTTATCGCGTCCGTCAACGTGTGACAAATAGGCCTTAGGGGCACGCCACCTGACCTCTACAATGGTTTCCATACCCATGGACACCATTGACCCTCGCACAACGATTGTGCTCATCAGCACCATGAGCGGCCTGATGGCCTTGGTGCTGTACGCACTCAAGCGGAGCTACCCACCATCCATTCGGGGCTTGGGTCAATGGTCCAAGGCCCTGCTCTTCATCGTCGTGGGAGGCGCGTTTGCGGCTTCCCGTGGCAAATTACCCGAGCTCTTCACCACTGCGGTACCCAACTTCTTGCTGTGCTGGGGGGTGTACCGCCTTTACTCAGGGTCTCAAAGCTTTTTTGGGGTACCCCCCCGTCCACGTCCATGGCTGGCGTTCATCGGCGGCGTGGTGCTTGTCACCATGTGGTTTACCTGGGGAAGCCCCAACTACCCTGTGCGTCTGCGCATGGTTACCGTGGTCTTTGGAACTTTGTTTGGCCTGCACGCTTGGCTTATCTACCGGCAAGGCACCCTCACGTTTGCCCGGATCCTGGCCATTGGCACACTCGCATTCATCACCTTGATTCAAGTGGCCCGCCTGATCACCACCTTTGTGTTCCCCATGGGCAGCGACGTTTTAGACCCTACCCCACAACACGTCATTTTTATTGTCAGTTTCTCCTTCTCCATCTTGCTGCTGTCCATCAGCACGGTGCTGATGGCCGGAGACAGCCTCCGTGTGGAATTGGAATATTTGGCCACCCGTGACTCCCTAACCAACGCCCTGACGCGCCGCTACATCGATGAGGCCTGTGCCCACGAACTTGCGCGCAGCCGGCGCAACGACAAGCCACTGGCCTTGTTGATGATGGACTTGGACCATTTCAAACGCGTCAACGACACACACGGGCACCAAGCCGGAGACACCGTTCTCGTGGACTTTGTTAAAACCGTGCGCGCACTTCTGCGCAGTAAAGACTTGCTGGGACGTTTTGGCGGCGAAGAGTTTGTCGTGCTGCTGCCAGAGACTCCGCTGGATGACGCAATGGTCGTAGCAGAGCGGATTCGTGCCGCCTGCGCCAATTCACCCGACTCCACCAAAATCGCGTGTACCGTGAGCATCGGGGTCACCACCAACCTTGCCGACAGAGATACCGTAGACACCCTGATGGCCCGTGCCGACGCAGCTCTGTACCAAGCCAAGGCCGAAGGACGCAACCGAGTCGTCATTGGCTGACACAGAAAAAAGCCCCGCACTGCAAAACAGTGCGGGGCTTTTCATTCTGGAGGAGAAGGAGGGATTCGAACCCTCGGTGCCTTACGACACGCCTGATTTCGAGTCAGGTACATTCGACCACTCTGCCACTTCTCCTGAATTCGCGTCGGTCAAAACGAAGGCGTGATTCTATCAGGCCTTCAGCACATCTTTGCCGCCCAAGTAGGTGCGCAGCACTTCCGGTACGTTAATGCTGCCATCGGCGTTCTGGTTGTTCTCCAGCACCGCCACCAGCGCACGGCCCACAGCCAGGCCGGAGCCGTTCAAAGTGTGGACCAGTTCGTTCTTGCCCTGGGCGTTCTTGAAGCGGGCCTGCAGGCGGCGGGCCTGGAAGGCTTCGCAGTTGGAGACCGAGCTGATTTCGCGGAAGGTGTTCTGCGCGGGCAGCCACACTTCCAGGTCATAGGTCTTGGTGGCGCCAAAACCCATATCGCCGGTGCACAGGCTCATCACGCGGTAGGGCAGGCCCAGCTTTTGCAGGATGGCTTCGGCGTGGCCGGTCATGGCTTCCAGCGCTTCGTAGCTTTTCTCGGGGTGCACGATCTGCACCATCTCCACCTTGTCGAACTGGTGCTGGCGGATCAGGCCGCGGGTGTCGCGCCCGGCGCTGCCGGCTTCCGAGCGGAAGCACGGGGTGTGGGCGGTGAGCTTGATGGGCAAATCGGACTCTGCCGACACCACGTCGCGCACAAAGTTGGTCAGCGGTACTTCGCTGGTGGGGATCAGGTACAGCGCGGTGTTGTCATCTCCGCCCTCCTGCCCACCCTTTTTGGCGGCAAAGAGGTCTTCTTCGAACTTGGGCAACTGGCCCGTGCCGCGCAGGCTGTCACCGTTGACGATGTAGGGCGTGTAGCACTCGGTGTAGCCGTGCTCTTCGGTCTGGGTATCCAGCATGAACTGGGCGAGCGCGCGGTGCAGGCGGGCAATCGGGCCCTTCATGACCGTGAAGCGCGAACCGGTGAGCTTGACGCCCATTTCAAAGTCCAGGCCCAGGGGCGCGCCCAGGTCCACATGGTCCTTGATCTCGAAGTCGTAGGTCTTGGGAGTGCCCCAAGTGCGCACCACCACGTTGCCATGCTCGTCCTCACCCACAGGCACGCTTTCGTGCGGCAGGTTGGGCACGGCTTCCAGCATGGTTTGCATCTCGGCCTGGATGGCGTCCAGGCGCGTGGCGGAGGCTTCCAGTTCGGCCTTCAGGTCGGCCACTTCAGCCATGGCCGCATCGGCCTCGGCGTGCTGGCCCTTGCCCTTGAGCATGCCGATCTGCTTGCTGACCGTGTTGCGCTTGGCCTGCATTTCTTCGGTGCGCATCTGGATGGTCTTGCGCTCGGCTTCCAGCGCTGTGAAGGCGTCCACATTCAGGAAGGCTTGCGGGTTCTTGCGGGTTTGCAGGCGGGCGACGACCGAATCCAGGTCTTTGCGCAGCAGGGTGATGTCTAACATGGCGTTCTCGTATTTCTCTAAGTCAAATCGGGCGCTAGCCCTCTATTTTATTGCGCAAGCAGCTACTAAAAC
Organism: Rhodoferax sp. P1_F3; assembly: GCF_056405715.1. NCBI lineage: Bacteria > Pseudomonadati > Pseudomonadota > Betaproteobacteria > Burkholderiales > Comamonadaceae > Rhodoferax > Rhodoferax sp. P1_F3. The sequence continues at coordinate 85,832 of NZ_JBFUBO010000014.1, forward strand.
CATAGCATGCTGCCTGCCATTTCATTCTTCCAGTCGCAGCCCCTTGGGCAGCGGGAACTTCACGGTTTCCTCAATGCCGTCCATCTTGCGCACCGACACGGCGCCCAGCGCCTTGATGCGGTCGATGACGGCCTTCACCAGAATCTCGGGGGCGCTGGCGCCGGCGGTTAGACCTACGCGGGATCGGCCTTCAAACCATTCGGCTTTGAGCTCTTCTGCGTTGTCCACCATATAGCTCTCGGTGCCCAGCTTCTTGGCCACTTCGCGCAGGCGGTTGCTGTTGGAGCTGGTGGGACTGCCCACCACGATCACGATGTCCACCTGAGGGCTCATTACCTTCACCGCGTCCTGGCGGTTCTGTGTCGCGTAGCAAATGTCTTGTTGCTTGGGCTCGCGCACGTTCGGAAAACGCGCCTTGACGGCGGCTGAAATTTCGGCCGCATCGTCCACGCTCAGCGTGGTCTGCGTCACCACGGCCAGCTTGGTGGTCTGGCCGGGCTGCACCTTGGCCACATCGGCCACGTCTTCCACCAGGTGAATGCCGCTGTCGAGCTGGCCCATGGTGCCTTCCACCTCGGGGTGGCCCTTGTGGCCAATCATGATGAATTCGTAGCCCTCTTTGTGAAGCTTGGCCACTTCCACGTGCACCTTGGTCACCAGCGGGCAGGTGGCGTCAAAAATCTGGAAACCGCGGCGCGCCGCCTCTTTCTGGATCGCCTGGCTCACGCCGTGGGCCGAGAACACCAGCGTGGCGCCCGGGGGCACGTCATCCAGCTCCTCGATGAAGATGGCGCCGCGTGCCTTGAGGTCGTTCACCACATAGGTGTTGTGCACGATCTCGTGGCGCACATAGATAGGCCGGCCAAACTTGACCAGTGCCTTTTCCACAATCTCGATCGCACGGTCCACACCGGCGCAAAAGCCGCGCGGCTCAGCCAGCAAAATCTCTTGCGGCAGGGTGATATTCACGGCGTGGCTCATAGCACCCCAATCAGTTGCACTTCAAAGGACACCGGCTGGCCGGCCAGCGGGTGGTTGAAGTCGAACAGCACGGCACGCTCGGTGCCCTCGCCACGCAGTTGCAGCACCACACCGGCAAACTGGCCTTGACCATCGGGGGTGGGGAACTGCACCACATCGCCCACGTTATAGGTCTCCAACGGGTCACCCATCTGCGTCAGCACCTTACGCGCCAGCCACTGCTGCATGTCGGGGTTGCGCTCGCCAAAGGCGGCGCCTGCGGGCAGCTCGAATGTGGCCCGTGCGCCCTCTTCCATGTCCATCAGGCAGGCTTCCACCGCGGGCGACAGTTCCCCCGTGCCCAGGCTCAGCGTGGCGGGCTTGCCGGTGAAGGTGTTGATGATGTCCCCAGCCGGGCCGCCCAGGCGGTAGTGCAAGGTGAGGAAAGAGCCCGCTTGGACGCGGGGGGTCGTGGTGGTCATAAAAGTCCCGATAAACTGCCCTCTATTGTAGAAAGCTTGACCACCATGACCTTTGTCCGCCCCCTGGTGGGGACGCTGGCGCTCGTATCGGCCTTGTGTGGGGGGCTGTATACCGGCCTAGCCCATGCCCAAACCGGCCCCGCGGCTAACCCTCCAGCCACCCTCCCTCCTGCCCCTCCTACCGCTGCGGCACCCGCCCCAGTGTGGAGCGAAGCCCAGTGGCAGGCCCTGTGGGATGCGGCCCAGCACACGGCGGGGCTCAATGCCTACGAGTTCAAATGGCTGTTCTACGCCGACGTCAGCCGCGCGCGCATGGCCCGCGTCAGCGGCGTGCGCAGTACCAGCATCACCGCAGCCAACCTGATCGCCGTGCCCAAGGTGATTCGCCTGGCGCTGGTCAACCTGTATGTGCCGGGCGAGAAAAGCCAGCTCATCCCCTTCACCAACCGCGGTACGCCGGGCTGGCTGGTGGTAGAGCTGGTCCGCGTGAGCCGCGCCGCGCCGCTGCGCACCGGTGCCGACTTTGAAAAAGACGCCCGCGACTGGGTGGCCAAAGGCCTGCTGCCCGCACCCGACGTGCTGCTGGCCGACCCTGTGGAGCGCGCCCGCGCGGCCTACTGGCGGGCACTCACGCCCCAGGCCGTGGCCGCCATTGCGCCCGACGTGTCTCCCAATGTGGAGTACGGAAACTTCTTTACCCCGCTGACGCGGGCCATCCTGACTGAGAAGCGCGAGCTGGTGGCCGCCCTGCTGGACCATGGCGCCAACATCAACCAGTGCAGCCTGCTGGGCTGCCCCCTGCACTTGGCACAAGGCATGCCGGACGAGAAAAAAGCACAGGATTGGACCCAGTGGCTGCTGGACCGCGGTGCCAAGCCCGACACCGTGGACAGCCGCCACATGGCCGCCAACGACACGCCACTGGCCGCTGCCATGGGCCAGGGCCGGCTGGGCAGTGCCGAAGCACTGGTGAAAGCCGGTGCCTCGCCCGACGGCGTGCCCCAGGTGCCCCACACCCCGATCTACCAGGCCGCGGTGAACCACCGCAAGGACATGGTGAACTGGCTGATCATGCGCGGTGCCAGCGTGCTGCCTTTTGCCGACCGCGGCAACGCCACGCTCGGCGTGCCGGCCCACCTGTATGCCGGCGCCCAAGCCACCGAAGACAAAGACTTCATTGCTTGGGCCGAGCAGACCATGGTGAGCGCGGCCCAGTCCTCGCCCGAGTACCGCTACAACGCCTTTCTGGAGCAGGGCAAGCAGCGCTTCCCGCTGAAAGACGGCACTGCGCTGACGATCAAGGCTGCACCCTTCAAACTGGTGCTGGAATTGAAGCCCGGCGAATCCACCGCCGTGAACGTGGGTGCCTCCTTCGAGAAGGCCTGGTCGGACGAAGTGCGCCGGGGTGACAAACGCAACCCACTGTTCCACCCGTTTTCATCGGGGGCGCTGGCCGAGCCGCCCTCCGAAGATTCGTACGACCTGCTGGTGGGCCAGCCCTGCCCTGCTACGGCCAAGGCCGACGACCTGTGCCCCGGTGTGCTCTTCACCCTGCAAACCGACAGCGACAGCCGCAAGGATTTCCATGAGTTACGTGCTGGCAGCAACGAATACGTGCGCGAGTCCCGCCGCGTGTTCGACGTGTCGGTGGACAAGGGCACCGCGCAGCCGCTGGAGCAGTTCCAGGGGAAGACGCTGTACCTGGTGCTCAGCGCCGGGCTGAACCTTGGCGGCATCGACGGCCTGCGTCTGGTGGGGCCGCGCTTTGTCAGCGTGAAGCTGCAAAAGTAAAAGAAGAAAAAGCCATGCCGCTCAAAGACCTGCCCCTGGAAGCCCAACCGCGCGAAAAGCTGCTCGCGCGCGGCCCCGGCGCACTCAGCGATGCGGAGCTATTGGCCATCCTGCTGCGCACCGGCATCGCAGGCAAGGGCGTGTTGCAGATGGCGGATGAGCTGTTGCAACTCAAAAACCATAGCAGCCCGCGCAATGCGAACGCGGGCCAAGGCGGGTTTGGCGGCATAGCCGGCCTGTTGAACGCCACCGCGGACGATCTCAAACGCGTGAAGGGCCTGGGCCCCGCGAAGCGCGCCGAGATCGTGGCCGTGCTGGAGCTGGCCCGCCGCGCCATGGCCCAGCGCCTGCAGGAGCGCGAAGTGTTCTCCGATCCGCAGGCCGTCAAGCACTACCTGCAACTGCACCTCGCGGCCAAAGGGCATGAAGTGTTTGCCGTGCTGTTTCTGGACACGCAGAACAAGCTGCTGGCCATGGAAGAACTGTTCCGCGGAACGCTGACGCAAACCTCGGTCTATCCGCGCGAAGTCGTCATCCGCGCGCTGCACCACAGCGCAGCCGCCGTAGTGCTGGCGCACAACCACCCCAGCGGCACCGTGCAGCCCAGCCGAGCCGACGAGGCGCTTACGCAGACGCTGAAAGCCGCGCTGGCGCTGGTGGACGTGCGCGTGCTGGACCACATCATCGTCGGCCCCGGCCAGGCTCTGTCCATGGCCGAGGCCGGTTTACTCTAAAGGGCTGCCATGAAGATCAACGCCCTGTCTGACCTCAAGCTGGTCAAAAAAGAAATCGAAGCCCAGGCCGCGCGTGAGGCCGCCTTGGCCGCGCAAAAGGCGCTGGACGCCAAGCGCAAGGCCGCCGCCAGCAACCTGTTCCAGGCTGCCATTGGCAAGGTCAAACCCATGGCCCCGCCACAGCGCGCAGCACTGGCACCCGCTCCGCCCAAGCCCATCCCCAAGCAGCAGTTGCTGGACGAAGCCGCCGCGCTGCAAGAGGCCCTCAGCGACGAGGTGGATGTGACCACGCTGCTGGACACCGACGACAACCTGAGCTTTCGTCGCCCCGGTGTGGGCCCCGACGTGACACAGAAGCTGCGCAAGGGTAAGTGGAGCATCCAGAAGCAGATTGACCTGCACGGCTACCGCAGCGACGAAGCGCGCGAGGCGCTGGGCGCCTTCATCCGCGAATCGCACAAGCAGGGCATACGCTGCGTGCGCGTGGTGCACGGCAAGGGCCTGGGTTCGCCCGGCAAGGCGCCGGTGTTGAAGGAAAAGGTGCACAAGTGGCTGGTGCAAAAAAGCGAAGTAGTGGCCTTTGTGCAGGCCCAGCCCGCGCAGGGTGGCGCCGGTGCGCTGGTGGTGCTGCTGCAGCCACTGAACCGGGCCTGAACTACGTTCAGGCGCCTACGTTGCGCATCCAATCCGCGGTCTGAAAAAACGAGGTCTTGAGCCGCTCGCGCAATTCGGTGGGCACGCCCGTATCCCCCATGGCCTGGTCCATGCAGGCCAACCACTGGTCACGCTCCAGAATGCCGATCTTGAACGGCATGTGCCGAGCCCGCAGCCGCGGATGACCAAAGCGCTCCACAAAATAGTCCGGCCCACCCAGCCAACCACACAGAAACCAGAACAGGTGGTCGCGTGCCTTCTCCAGGCTGCTGCCATGCGCAGCCCGCAGCGCCGCGTAGCCAGGCTCCAGGTCCATCAAATCGTAAAAACGGTCCACCAGGCTGCGGACCACGGGCTCGCCGCCTATCCATTCAAAGGGGGTGATACCGGTGAGGGCTTCGTCAGTCATGCTGTTCTATAAGAAATTGGCCTCCAGCCTCCGCAGGACATGCGCGAGCAGCTATCAAAAGAGGAGTAGATAAATCAAAGACCTAACGGTAGAACGCGTGCATCAAACCCCATTGACTGCAACTCACGCCTGAAATGCGTCATGGCCAATGGAAAAGCCTGTGCCACCAACACGTATTGGTACTGCTCATGCTCAAACTTGGGCACAACAACTTCGTCCGTTACGCCTGCTGGGTAGTCAAACTTAGCTTCGTACTCAGCCTGAAACGATGCTTGATGAGCTGCATCGGCTTCGCTATTTGCGACAGTGCTCAGATCAATCTTCACTACAGCCTGCAAAATTCCACCTGGAAGGGTAGGTACGGCTAGGCCCACCTCAATGTTCTGTGTCAGCTGAAAATTCCACCCGCCTTTGCCCGTCGCTGGCGCTCTGTTTTCACCATGAAAAGCGAGTGCGCGAAACGACACCAATTTAGGCCGCTGCTCGATTACTTCCACTGCTTGTCCCTTTCTTGCCCGTAGGGCCGGAAAGTCACGGTCGATGGGCTGCGTTGCTGATCTGCTCGATAGTTTTCCATCAAAACAACATTCGAACTCATGCTAGCGGTTGCAATGACTTTCTCTTTCGAGAACTCACTTGCCATTCCGCACTCTTCAACCAGCTCCCAAAACGCGCTCTCACTGCGACGAACCAAACGGAGCAGCTTGTCCATTGACTCGGATTGCGCAACATCATCGTTCTCGTACTTGCTAAACGCCACGGGCCCGCCACCAAACAGCTTTGCCGCCTGACTTTGTGTCAGCTTGTATTTATCACGCAGTGCGCAAATTTCAGTGCCCGTCAGCAAGCCATCTACAGACTTCCGAAAAGCCATCACGCCCCGCTTATTCAGTTTGCTTTCTTTCGCACCAGCAAAATCCGAATGGCAGACGTCGCACAGCCGATAGTGCAAGGGCAACGATTTTTTTTGCCCTTTGTATTCACTCTCGACTTGGTCCACGTGGTCTGTCACGTGGCCCTCACCACAAATTGGGCAGAGCTCTTGCTTATCCATGTTTATTCCTAATTTCAAGTGTGACAAGAAATCGTCAACACCATCGTGCCAAGTTTGTTAATTGCAAACTTCACGAAATACCCGATCAACATCTCTTTATTGGCCGTTTCGACCCACTCTTTGACTCTTAGCGAATAAGCATCACAGGCGGCATAGGCGCCCCTACCGTTTTCGCACCACTCAGAATCAATGTAGTCACCATCGCGCAATTGCAAAACCAAATCAATGACATCGGAGTTCTCCCATCCAAGCTCTCTGACGTTGCTTACACAATCTTTGGTCCACAGCGTTAAGCCCTTGCCATCGTGAATGATCGACTTGACGCGGTTCAGGTCATATATCGGCCCACCCGCAATCTTCTCGCCCCCTCCATAGGTGGGCGAAGTCAAACTGTACTCGGAAACGATGACGAAAGTTACCATTATGGTAATTTTACGGTTAAAAGTGCGGGTATTGCTGTACGTTTATCCATTGCTTTCGACGCTTTTGCCCCACATCACAACGCAGGAAGCCACAAGATCTCATCTCTGTAGCCATTTTTACTTCGATTGAAGCTATTTCGGCTACATCAATTGGCGTCGAACCACTTTCAAGCCAAATTGGCCTACAGCCCCGGCTGCCTCAATAGTGAAGTGCAACACCTTTAATTTAACTCTAAGGTGTGCGCATGAAATCAGAACCTCATTACAGCCAGCTGGACTATCAAGATCGCCAAACCATCGCGATCGGCCTTGAAAACGGATTGAGCCTGCGCGCCAT
>NZ_JBFUBO010000015.1:0-89114 GCF_056405715.1 Rhodoferax sp. P1_F3
AAGGCAAAGAAATGGTGATGCCTGGTGACAACGTGTCGATCACTGTGAAGCTGATCAACCCCATCGCCATGGAAGAAGGCCTGCGCTTCGCCATCCGCGAAGGTGGTCGTACCGTCGGCGCCGGTGTGGTTGCGAAAATCATCGCGTAAGGAAAATCTAGGGGTATAGCTCAATTGGCAGAGCGTCGGTCTCCAAAACCGAAGGTTGTAGGTTCGATTCCTACTGCCCCTGCCACCTGGGAATAGGTGGCAACCAAGCCCGCTACGGTGTAGCGGGCTTCAGTGTCTTGAGGATGCTGAAATTTAGTACAAGTGAAACGCGAATAAAGACTATGGCCACGACACAAGTTCAAACTGTCAACACCGGTGCAGACAAAGCCAAGCTGGCTGCTGCTGCATTGCTGGTGGTCGCTGCGCTGGCTGCCTTCTACCTGTTGACTAAGCAGGGGCAGCTGGTTCAGTGGGTTGCACTGGTCGTCGGTCTGGGTTTGGCGGCTGGCGCTTTCTTCACATCAGAAACCGGGCGCCAATTGATCGCGTTTGGTCGGGATGCCTGGCGTGAAGTCAAGAAAGTGGTGTGGCCTGCTCGGAAAGAGGCAATCCAGATTACTGCCTATGTATTCGGTTTTGTGCTCATCATGGCACTCTTCTTGTGGCTCACGGACAAAACCCTTGAGTGGCTTTTTTACGATCTGATTCTGGGGTGGAAAAAATAATGACTGATGACGTGGTAATTCCCGTAGCAGAGCAGCCTGCATCCGCGCCTGTGAATCCAGATCTGCGCTGGTATGTGGTGCATGCTTACTCCGGCATGGAGAAGGCAGTTGAGCGCAATATCATTGAGCGCATTACCCGTGCTGGCATGCAAAGCAAGTTTGGCCGCATCCTCGTTCCCATGGAAGAGGTGGTGGAAGTCAAAAACGGTCAAAAGAAAACGACAGAACGCAAGTTCTTCCCCGGCTACGTGCTGGTGGAAATGGTCATGGATGACGAAAGCTGGCATTTGGTGAAGCACACCAACAAGGTAACGGGCTTTGTTGGCGGTGCCAAAAATCGCCCTGCCCCGATCTCCGAGGCCGAAGTGATGAAGATCGTCAACCAGATGCAAGAGGGCACCGAAAAGCCGCGCCACAAGATCGAGTTTGTGGTAGGTGAGTATGTCCGCGTCAAGGAAGGTCCTTTCACCGACTTCAATGGGTCGGTGGAGGACGTCAACTACGAAAAGAGCAAGGTGCGTGTGTCGGTCACTATTTTTGGCCGCTCCACACCGGTTGAATTGGAGTTTTCTCAGATCGAGAAGACCTGATGATTTCCCGCTAGAGGTAGCGGGTTTGGTGTTTGCGCTATCCGACTCGGCGCAGATGCATTTCGAGAGTCGTTAACCCCGGGGAGCTGAGGGCTGAGTTGTTCAGTGCCAAGGCGTTATTACCCGTAAGGAGAAATCATGGCGAAGAAAATCGTTGGTTTCATCAAGCTGCAAGTGCCAGCTGGTAAAGCCAATCCATCCCCCCCCATTGGCCCTGCATTGGGTCAACGTGGTCTGAACATCATGGAATTCTGCAAGGCATTCAATGCGCAGACCCAAGGTGTTGAGCCAGGTCTGCCTTTGCCCGTGGTGATCACGGCATTTGCCGACAAGAGCTTCACGTTCGTGATCAAAACGCCTCCAGCCACTGTGCTGATCAAGAAGGCCATCAAGCTTGACAAGGGCTCTTCCAATCCGTTGAAGGACAAGGTCGGCAAGATCACCCGCGCGCAGCTCGAAGAAATCGCCAAGACCAAGATGAAAGACATGACTGCCGCCGATCTGGATGCAGCCGTTCGTACCATCGCTGGTTCTGCCCGCTCCATGGGCGTGAATGTGGAGGGCGTGTAAATGTCCAAGCTCACTAAAAAACAAAAAGCCCAAGTTGGCAAGATCGACAGCAACAAGCTGTACGCACTGACGGATGCATTGGGTCTGGTGAAGGAATTCGCCAACGCCAAGTTCGATGAATCCATCGACGTGGCCGTGCAACTCGGCATTGATGCCAAGAAGTCTGACCAAGTAGTGCGTGGCGCCGTTGTGTTGCCTAATGGCACTGGCAAGACCAAGCGCGTAGCTGTGTTCGCCCAAGGCGCCAAGGCTGAAGAAGCCAAGGCCGCTGGTGCTGATATCGTTGGCATGGACGACCTGGCCGCTATGGTCAAGGCCGGTGACATGCCTTTCGATATTGTGATTGCTGCTCCTGATGCCATGCGTATCGTGGGTACCCTGGGTCAGATCCTGGGACCACGTGGTTTGATGCCTAACCCCAAGGTTGGCACCGTGACCCCTGATGTCGCTACTGCGGTGAAGAATGCCAAGGCTGGTCAAGTGCAGTTCCGTGTGGACAAAGCCGGTATCGTGCATAGCACCATTGGCCGTCGTTCGTTCGAGTCCGCCCAGCTGCAAGGTAACTTGGCGGCTCTGGTGGATGCGTTGAACAAAGCCAAGCCTGCGTCGAGCAAAGGCTTGTATTTGCGCAAAGTCGCTGTCTCGTCGACCATGGGTGTGGGCGTCCGCGTGGACCTGCAAACCATCTCGGCGTAATCGCAAATTTAAGCCCCCGGAAACGGAGGCTTAGAGTGGTGGGTCGTTCTGCTAACAAGCAGAGCGAGCCATCCAAGACCGTTGGTGTGTAGGTAACTGCACTTAATAGTTTTAAGCCAACGCAGATGGCGATCCCGCTGCAGATGGAATGAGAGTTCTGTTAACAGTTGGTCGCTGCAATGTGGAGCACCACGTGACGCAAGTTGCAAGGTGCATTTAAAGGAGTAGACCTTGAGTCTGAATCGCAGTGAGAAAGAAGCAGTCATCAGTGATGTGACTGGCCTCGCCGCTAAAGCTCAAACGCTCGTGATCGCGGAATACCGTGGCATCACGGTCGCTGACATGACCAAACTGCGCAATAACGCGCGCAGCAATGGTGTGAGCCTGAGTGTGTTGAAAAACACCTTGGCCCGCCGTGCTGTCGCCGGTAGCAGCTTTGAAATTGTGTCCGACCAGATGACCGGTCCTCTGATCTACGGCTTTTCCGAAGACGCAGTGGCTGCCGCTAAGGTGGTGGCCGAGTTCGCGAAAACCAACGACAAGTTGGTGATCCGTGCTGGTGCGTACGGCGGTAAGGCTCTGGACGTGAACGGCGTGAAGCAATTGGCAAGCATCCCTTCCAAGGAAGTGTTGTTGGCTCAATTGTTGGGCTTGATGCAATCCCCCATTTCGCGTACAGCCCGTGTGCTGGCCGCACTGGCGGAGCAGCGTGGCGCAGGTGCAGCGGCAGAAGCTGCTCCCGCAGAGGCAGTTGCCGCTTAAGTGCGCACTGTCTGTAGTAACCAATATTGTTAGGAAATCAAAATGGCATTCGATAAAGACGCATTTTTGACCGCGCTGGATAGCATGACGGTCATGGAACTCAACGACCTGGTGAAAGCCATCGAAGAGAAATTTGGTGTGAGCGCTGCCGCTATGGCTGCTCCCGCTGCTGCTGGTGGCGGTGCCGCTGCTGCTGCTGAAGAAAAGACTGAATTCAATGTGGTCTTGACTGAAGCCGGCGCCAACAAGGTGTCCGTCATCAAGGCAGTGCGTGAAATCACAGGTCTGGGCCTGAAAGAAGCCAAGGATCTGGTGGACGGCGCTCCCAAGGCTGTCAAGGAAGGTGCTTCCAAGGCTGATGCTGAAGCTGCCAAGAAGAAGCTGGAAGAAGCTGGCGCCAAGGTCGAACTCAAGTAATCGACCGCTTTGCCAGGGCTGGAGGTTCCGAAAGGGCCTCCAGCCTTTGCTGCTTGTGAGCATTGAAATTAGTGCACACTCAAAAGTGGTCTCAGGACCGTTTTTGAGTGTCTTCTGATCCGACTGCAGAAGACGCCTTGGTACGGGTTGTGTGCAATGCGCAACCGTCCGCCAGTGATTGGTAGTGGCCAATCGCCAAGCCTGTTGAGAGTGGTGCTCAACGCGACAGTCGCCTAGGACCCCCAGGATTCCTCAGCCTTTGCCCGGAGATCTAATGGCTTACACATACACAGAACGCAAGCGAATTCGCAAAAACTTCGGTAACCGCGATAGCGTGCTAGAGATTCCCTACTTGCTGCAAATGCAAAAAGACGCGTACACCGCGTTTTTGCAAGCCGATGTAGCCCCCAAAAAACGCACGGTTGAAGGCCTGCAGGCTGCGTTCGAAGCCGCCTTCCCCATCGTCTCTCACAACGGTTTTGTGGAGATGAAGTACCTCGAGTACAACCTCGCCAAGCCAGCGTTTGATGTGCGTGAATGCCAGACCCGTGGTTTGACCTTTGCTTCGGCAGTGCGCGCCAAGGTGCAGCTGATCATTTACGACCGTGAATCGTCGACCGGTCAAAACAAAGTGGTCAAGGAAGTCAAGGAGCAAGAGGTCTACATGGGCGAAGTGCCCTTGATGACTGGCAAAGGCTCCTTCATCATCAACGGTACGGAACGCGTAATCGTGTCCCAGTTGCACCGTTCGCCTGGCGTGTTCTTTGAGCACGACAAGGGCAAGACCCACAGCTCGGGCAAGCTGCTGTTTTCCGCGCGCATCATCCCCTATCGCGGCTCTTGGCTCGATTTTGAGTTCGACCCCAAGGACCTGCTGTACTTCCGCGTGGATCGTCGCCGCAAGATGCCGGTCACGATCCTGCTCAAGGCCATCGGCCTGAACAACGAATCCATCCTCGCCAACTTCTTTGTCAACGACAACTTCCGTTTGATGGACAGCGGTGCCCAGATGGAGTTTGTGGCTGAGCGTCTGCGTGGCGAAGTCGCCCGTTTCGACATCACCGACAAGTCCGGTAAAGTGGTTGTGGCCAAAGACAAGCGTGTGACCGCGCGCCACACCCGCGAGCTGGAGCAATCGGCTACTTCGCACATCAGCGTGCCCGAAGACTTCTTGATCGGACGCGTCGTGGCCCGCAATGTGGTCGATGGCGACACCGGTGAAATCGTGGCTAAGGCCAACGAAGAGCTGACCGAAGCGCTGCTGAAGAAGCTGCGCACTGCTGGCATCCAGGATCTGGCTTGTATCTACACCAATGAACTGGACCAGGGCGCCTATATCTCGCAAACTTTGCGCACGGATGAAACCGTGGATGAATTTGCTGCCCGTGTCGCTATCTACCGCATGATGCGCCCCGGCGAGCCGCCGACAGAAGATGCCGTGCAAGCGCTGTTCCAGCGCCTGTTCTATAACCCAGACACCTACGATCTGTCGCGTGTAGGCCGCATGAAGTTCAATGCCAAAATGGGCCGTTCGGAATCGACCGGCCCCATGGTGCTGACCAACGAAGACATCCTGGCTGTGGTCAAGATCCTGGTGGATCTGCGCAACGGCCGTGGCGATGTAGATGACATCGACCACTTGGGCAACCGCCGCGTGCGTTGCGTGGGCGAACTGGCCGAGAACCAGTACCGCACCGGTCTGGCACGTATCGAAAAAGCTGTGAAGGAACGTCTGGGCCAAGCCGAGCAAGAGCCTCTGATGCCGCATGACCTGATCAACAGCAAGCCCATCTCGGCCGCGTTGAAAGAGTTCTTCGGTGCCTCGCAGCTGTCTCAGTTCATGGACCAGACTAACCCGTTGGCTGAAATCACCCACAAGCGCCGTGTATCGGCCCTTGGCCCGGGTGGTTTGACGCGTGAACGTGCCGGCTTCGAAGTGCGTGACGTGCACGTGACCCACTACGGTCGCGTGTGTCCCATCGAAACGCCCGAAGGTCCAAACATTGGTCTGATCAACTCGCTGGCTTTGTATGCCCGCCTGAACGAGTACGGTTTCATCGAAACACCGTACCGTCGCGTGGTGGATAGCAAGGTCACGATGGACATTGACTACCTGTCCGCCATCGAAGAAGGTAAATACGTGATTGCCCAGGCCAACGCGGCCCTGGACAAGGACGGAACACTGACGGGTGATTTGGTGTCTGCCCGTGAAAAAGGCGAATCCATTCTGGTCGGCGCCGAGCGCGTGCAGTACATGGACGTGTCCCCCGCGCAGATCGTGTCGGTGGCGGCATCCCTTGTTCCGTTCTTGGAGCACGATGATGCGAACCGTGCCTTGATGGGCGCCAACATGTCCCGTCAAGCCGTGCCAGTGCTGCGTCCGGAAAAACCCATGGTGGGCACCGGCATCGAGCGCGTCGCTGCGGTGGACTCTGGTACGGTGGTCACCACCACCCGTGGCGGTATCGTCGACTATGTGGATGCGACCCGTGTCGTGATCCGCGTCAACGACGCCGAGGCGCAAGCCGGTGAAGTGGGTGTGGACATCTACAACCTGATCAAGTACCAGCGTTCCAACCAAAACACCAATATCCACCAGCGTCCCATCGTCAAGAAGGGCGACAAGCTGGCCAAGGGTGACGTGATTGCTGACGGCGCTTCGACCGATCTGGGCGAAATCGCTATCGGTCAGAACATGCTAGTGGCTTTCATGCCTTGGAACGGCTACAACTTCGAAGATTCGATTTTGATCAGCGAGCGTGTGGTGGCAGAAGACCGCTACACCTCGATCCACATCGAAGAACTCGTGGTGATGGCGCGTGACACCAAGCTGGGTGCGGAAGAAATTACCCGCGATATTCCCAACCTGAGCGAACAGCAACTGAACCGTCTGGACGAGTCCGGCATCATCTATGTGGGTGCTGAAGTTCTGCCTGGCGATACCTTGGTTGGCAAGGTCACGCCCAAGGGTGAGACCACACTGACGCCCGAAGAAAAACTGCTGCGCGCCATCTTCGGTGAGAAGGCCAGCGACGTAAAGGACACATCGTTGCGTGTGGACCAAGGCAGTTCCGGCACGGTGATCGACGTGCAGGTCTTCACGCGTGAAGGCATCACCCGCGACCGCCGTGCCCAGCAGATCATTGACGATGAACTGAAGCGTTTCCGCCTGGACTTGAATGACCAGCTGCGTATCGTCGAAGCCGATGCGTTCGACCGTATCGAGAAGCTGTTGACTGGTAAGGTGGCCAATGGCGGCCCTCAAAAGCTGGCCAAGGGCACCAAACTGGACAAGGCCTACCTGGCATCTGTCGAGAAGTTCCACTGGTTCGACATTCGTCCTGCCGACGAAGAAGTCGCAAGCCAGCTGGAAAGCATCAAGAACTCGCTGGAGCAGACCCGCCACAGCTTCGATCTGGCGTTTGAAGAAAAGCGCAAGAAGCTCACACAGGGCGACGAGTTGCCCGCTGGCGTGCTGAAGATGGTCAAGGTTTACATTGCCGTCAAACGCCGCCTGCAACCCGGTGACAAGATGGCCGGCCGCCACGGTAACAAGGGTGTGGTCTCCAAGATCACGCCCGTGGAAGACATGCCTTACATGGCAGACGGTACTCCCGTGGACATCGTGCTGAACCCGTTGGGCGTGCCTTCGCGGATGAACATCGGCCAGGTGCTGGAAGTGCACTTGGGCTGGGCAGGTAAGGGCCTGGGCCACCGCATTGGCGATATGTTGCAACGTGAAGCTGCTGCTACTGAAATCCGTGGTTTCCTGGAGCAGGTTTACAACAGCACAGGCCGTAAGGAAGACTTGGCCCAACTGTCGGACGCAGAAGTGCAGGAAATGGCGAAAGAGCTCACCAGCGGTGTGCCCTTTGCCTCCCCTGTGTTTGACGGCGCGACCGAGAAGGAAATCGGCGACATGCTGCAACTGGCCTATCCAGATGACGTAGCCAAGGCCAAGGGCCTGACCGCCGCGCGTACCCAGGCCCAGCTGTATGACGGCCGTACCGGAGATGCTTTCGAGCGCACTACCACCGTGGGCTACATGCACTACCTGAAGCTGCACCACTTGGTGGATGACAAGATGCACGCCCGTTCCACGGGTCCTTACAGCTTGGTGACCCAGCAACCTCTGGGCGGTAAAGCCCAGTTCGGTGGTCAGCGCTTCGGTGAAATGGAAGTGTGGGCACTGGAAGCCTACGGCGCGTCCTACGTGCTGCAGGAAATGCTGACGGTCAAGTCCGATGACGTGCAAGGTCGTACCAAGGTGTACGAAAACATTGTCAAGGGCGAGCACTCCATCGAAGCCGGTATGCCGGAATCGTTCAATGTGTTGGTCAAGGAAATTCGCTCCTTGGGCATCGACATCGAACTCGAACGCTCCTGAGGTCTTGGGGGACAGATCTTCAGCTCTGTCCCCAACTGATTAAGAAAGAATTATTGCTATGAAATCTTTACTCGACCTGTTCAAGCAGTTCACCCCCGATGAGCATTTCGATGCCATCAAGATCGGCATGGCTTCGCCTGAAAAGATCCGTTCGTGGTCTTTCGGTGAAGTCAAGAAGCCTGAAACCATTAACTACCGCACGTTCAAGCCTGAGCGTGACGGCCTGTTTTGCGCCAAGATCTTTGGCCCTATCAAGGACTACGAATGCCTGTGCGGCAAGTACAAGCGTCTGAAGCACCGTGGTGTGATCTGCGAGAAGTGCGGCGTTGAAGTCACACAGACCAAAGTTCGCCGCGAACGCATGGGTCACATCGACCTGGCGGCACCGTGCGCCCACATCTGGTTCCTGAAGTCTCTGCCAAGCCGTCTGGGCCTGGTGCTGGACATGACGCTGCGCGATATCGAACGTGTGCTGTACTTTGAAGCATATGTGGTCACCGACCCAGGCATGACCCCGCTGAAGAAGTTCAGCATCATGTCGGAAGACGACTTTGACGCCAAGTTCAAGGAATACGGCGACGAGTTCCAGGCCAAGATGGGCGCCGAAGGTATCAAAGACCTGCTGCAAAGCATCGATATCGAAGGTTCGATCGAGAAGCTGCGCAACGACCTGACCGGCTCAGAACTCAAGATCAAGAAAAACGCCAAGCGTTTGAAGGTTCTGGAAGCGTTCAAGAAATCCGGCATCAAGCCCGAGTGGATGGTGCTGGACGTGCTGCCAGTGCTGCCACCGGACCTGCGTCCGCTGGTGCCACTGGACGGTGGCCGCTTTGCGACCTCCGACCTGAATGACCTGTACCGCCGCGTGATCAACCGCAACAGCCGTCTGCGCCGTTTGCTGGAACTGAAGGCGCCGGAAATCATTGCACGCAATGAGAAGCGGATGTTGCAAGAAGCCGTGGACAGCTTGCTGGACAACGGCCGCCGCGGCAAGGCCATGACAGGCGCTAACAAGCGTGCTCTGAAATCTTTGGCCGACATGATCAAGGGTAAATCGGGCCGTTTCCGCCAGAACTTGCTGGGCAAGCGCGTGGATTACTCGGGTCGTTCCGTGATTACCGTGGGCCCAACGCTCAAGCTGCACCAATGCGGTCTGCCGAAACTGATGGCTTTGGAATTGTTCAAGCCCTTCATCTTCGCGCGCTTGGAAGCCATGGGCATTGCGACCACCATCAAGGCGGCCAAGAAGGAAGTCGAATCCGGCACGCCCGTCGTGTGGGATATCTTGGAAGAGGTCATCAAAGAGCACCCCGTGATGCTGAACCGTGCGCCTACGCTGCACCGTTTGGGTATCCAGGCCTTTGAGCCCATCCTGATTGAAGGCAAAGCTATTCAGTTGCACCCACTCGTTTGCGCGGCCTTCAACGCCGACTTCGACGGTGACCAGATGGCTGTTCACGTACCCTTGTCGGTGGAAGCGCAAATGGAAGCCCGCACTTTGATGCTGGCCTCCAACAACGTGTTGTTCCCCGCCAACGGTGAACCGTCCATTGTTCCTTCTCAGGACGTGGTGCTGGGCCTGTACTACACCACCCGTGACCGTATCAACGGCAAGGGCGAGGGTTTGATCTTCTCCGACACAGGTGAAGTGCAGCGCGCCTTTGACGGTGGCGCGGTCGACCTGAATGCGCGCGTCAATGTGCGCATCACCGAGTGGACCAAGAACAAGGAAACTGGTGAGTTTGTGCCTTCTACCAAGCTGTGGGAAACCACTGCCGGTCGTGCACTCTTGTCTGAAATTCTGCCCAAGGGACTGCCTTTCTCCAACATCAACAAGGCGTTGAAGAAGAAGGAAATCTCCAAGCTGATCAACGTGTCGTTCCGCAAGTGCGGATTGAAAGAGACCGTGGTATTTGCTGACAAGCTGCTGCAAAGCGGCTTCCGTCTGGCGACCAAGGCCGGTATCTCCATCTGTATCGACGACATGCTGGTGCCGCAAGAGAAGCACGAGATCATTGCCCGTGCCCAGAAGGAAGTCAAAGAGATCGAACAGCAATATGTGTCCGGTCTGGTGACTTCTGGCGAGCGCTACAACAAGGTGGTGGATATCTGGGGCAAGTCGGGTGACGAAGTGTCCAAGGTCATGATGGCCAAGCTGTCCAAGGAAATGGTCACCGACCGCCATGGCAACCAGGTGCAGCAGGAATCCTTCAACTCCATCTACATGATGGCCGACTCCGGCGCCCGCGGTTCTGCTGCGCAGATTCGCCAGGTGGCGGGTATGCGGGGTCTGATGGCCAAGCCTGATGGCTCCATCATCGAGACACCCATTACCGCCAACTTCCGCGAAGGTCTGAACGTGTTGGAGTACTTCATCTCCACCCACGGTGCCCGTAAGGGTCTGGCCGATACGGCGTTGAAGACAGCGAACTCGGGTTACCTGACGCGTCGTTTGGTCGACGTGACACAGGACTTGGTTGTGACCGAACAGGATTGCGGAACCCACAACGGTTACCTGATGCGCGCCATCGTCGAAGGTGGTGAAACCATCGAATCGTTGCGCGACCGTATCTTGGGCCGTACTGCAGCAGACGATGTGTTGCATCCAGAGAACCGTGCGGTTCTGGCGCCCGCTGGCGCCATGCTGGACGAAGACCTGATCGAAGAGCTGGAAGCCGCAGGCGTGGACGAAGTTAAGGTACGCACGGCACTGACCTGCGAAACCCGTTTCGGTATTTGCGCCAAGTGCTACGGACGCGATTTGGGCCGCGGTGGTCTGATCAATGGCGGTGAAGCCGTCGGTGTGATCGCTGCCCAGTCCATCGGTGAACCCGGTACCCAGCTGACCATGCGTACCTTCCACATCGGTGGTGCTGCTTCTCGCGCTGCGATCGCTTCCAGCGTGGAAGCCAAGTCCAACGGTGCGATCGGCTTCAACGCCACCATGCGCTATGTGACCAACAGCAAGTCTGAGTTGGTGGTGATCGCCCGTTCCGGCGAAATCATCATTCATGACGAGCATGGTCGTGAGCGCGAGCGCCACAAGGTACCGTACGGTGCCATCCTGACGGTCAAGGCTGACCAGGCTGTGAAGGCTGGCGCGATTCTGGCCAACTGGGATCCGTTGACTCGCCCCATCATTACCGAGTTCGCTGGTAAGGCCCACTTCGAGAACGTCGAAGAAGGCCTGACGGTGGCCAAACAGGTCGATGAAGTGACCGGTCTGTCCACGTTGGTGGTGATCGATCCCAAGCGCCGTGGTGCTGCCAAGGTCGTACGTCCTCAGGTCAAGCTGATCGATGCCTCCGGCCACGAAGTGAAGATTCCTGGTACCGATCACTCGGTGACCATTGGCTTCCCCGTGGGCGCTTTGGTGCAGGTACGTGACGGACAGGACGTGGGTCCTGGCGAAGTGCTGGCCCGTATCCCTATCGAAGGTCAGAAGACCCGCGACATTACCGGCGGTCTGCCGCGTGTGGCCGAGTTGTTCGAAGCCCGCTCGCCCAAGGACAAGGGCGTTCTGGCCGAAGTGACCGGTACTGTGTCCTTTGGTAAGGAAACCAAGGGCAAGGTCCGCTTGCAGATCACCGATCCCGAAGGCAAAGTCTGGGAAGAACTCGTCCCGAAGGAAAAGAATATCTTGGTGCACGAAGGCCAAGTGGTCAACAAGGGCGAAAGCGTTGTGGATGGCCCCGCCGATCCACAGGACATCTTGCGCTTGTTGGGTTCGGAAGAACTGGCCCGTTACATCGTGGACGAAGTGCAGGACGTCTACCGCTTGCAAGGCGTGAAGATCAACGACAAGCACATTGAAGTGATTGTTCGTCAGATGTTGCGCCGTGTGGTGGTGGAAGCCACAGGGGACTCGGGCTACATCAATGGTGAACAGGTCGAGCGCTCCGAAATGCTCAACACCAACGATGCGTTGCGTGCGGCTGGCAAGATCCCAGCGGTCTTCACCAACCTGTTGCTGGGTATTACCAAAGCATCGCTGTCCACCGACAGCTTCATCAGCGCGGCTTCCTTCCAGGAAACCACCCGCGTGCTGACCGAAGCTGCCATCATGGGCAAGCGCGACGAACTGCGTGGACTGAAGGAAAACGTGATCGTCGGTCGTCTGATTCCAGCCGGTACCGGTCTGGCCTATCACGAAGCCCGCAAGGTGCGCGAAACGATGGACGATGCCGAGCGTCGCGCCATTGCAGAAGCCGAAGCTGCCGAATTGGCAGGTGGTGTGGATGCTGGTGAGTACCAGTCCAACGAAGGTGCTGCTGCCGAGTAATTGCGCAGCGCCCTAGTGGCTGAGGCGCCCCAAGTCTGCGAAAGCAGCTTGGGGCGTTTTTTTATGGGGCGGCTGTACGCTCCTTAAGATGGCTTATCTGGTCGGGAGAGGACGGGCATGAATGCTTCATTGTTGTTATGGCTGCTATTGGCTGCATCGGTTTTCTGGAGTGTGGGCCTTTACAACCGCCTGATGCGATTGCGTGCGCGCGGTATGGAGGTACTCCAAGTATTGGAGAAGCATATGCGCGCTTGCGCTGCGGTGGTTGATGCCTCCTTGTCCGATGGAGCCACGGCGGACAACAAGCCGCCTGCGGAGTGGGAGGCGTTGGCGACGGCCATTCAGGCACTCGACGCAGCATGGAAGCTGCCGCGCCCCAATCCTTTGGTTTTCGAGTCGTTGATGCCGCTTGCGGCTGCGTGGGACGCCGTGCACGCCCAGTGGCTGGCGGCCAGTGACGTACCCGCCGATTTGGCCGGCCCCAGTGTCCCACCAGAATTGCGTGCGGATTGGGACGCTGGTGTGCTCAAAGTTCAAAGTGCACGTGGCGGATTGAACCAAATTCTTGGGCGCTACAACGAGGCCATTCGCCAATTCCCTGCCAGCGTTGTCGCTGGCGTCATGGGGTTTCTCCCCGCAGGACAACTTTAAGTCAGCATGTCAGAACCCCACAAAACTCCGGCGCTGTGGCGCCAATTGCAAGCCACAGCCCGCGTGGTGCTAACCGTGCGCGGTGGTGCTTCTGGCACCGCCGCCATTGATGCCGTGGAGGCTGATTTGCGCTCTGGCGTACAGGCATTGGCTTTTCAGGTATGGCGCAATCTGGGCCGTGCCCAGGCCCTGTGTGCCTTGTTGGCGAGCAAGAAGCCGCCGCCAGCTGCCGATGCTTTGCTTTGCGTTGCTCTGGCGTTGGCATGGGACGACGCACATGCGCCCTACGATGCCTTCACGCTGGTGAACCAGGCCGTCGAGGCCGCCAAGCGCCAGCAGGAAACCAAGGCACAGGCCAACTTCATGAACGCTTGTTTACGCCGGTTTTTGCGTGAGAAGGATACGTTGGTCGCTGCTACCCAGAAAGACCCGGTGGCTGTGTGGAACCACCCGGCGTGGTGGATTGCACGTCTGAAGGCGGAGCGCCCAGCGCAGTGGATGGCTTTGTTGTCGGCTGCCAATCGGCATGCGCCCATGACGCTGCGGCTCAATCGACGGCGGACCCGTATTAACGACTATTTGCCATTGTTAGAGCAGGCCCAGTTGCGTGGCATCCACCGCAGCGCCCATATTGTGGAGCTGGGCCAGGCCGTGCCTGTGCAGACCGTACCGGGTTTTGCGCAAGGCGTGGTGTCGGTGCAGGACGCTGCTGCACAGGTGGCGGCCCCCTTGTTGCTCGATGGATACGCGGCCCCGGGGCGCTGGCGCATCCTGGATGCTTGCGCTGCGCCGGGCGGTAAAACCGGGCATTTGCTCGAGTTGGCCGACGCCGAGGTGATTGCACTGGAAGTGGATGCGCGACGTGCTCAGCGTATCCAAAGCAACGCCCAGCGCTTGGGTTTGACGCCGCAGGTGGTGACCGCTGATGCCAGCCAGCCAGACACTTGGTGGGATGGCAAGCCTTTTGACCTGATTCTGCTGGACGCCCCTTGCACCGCCTCTGGCATTGTGCGGCGCCATCCGGATATTCGCTGGTTGCGACGTGCTTCTGATATAGACCAGCTCGCAGTCATTCAAAAGCGTATCTTGCAGGCGCTGTGGCCTCTGGTGCGGTCCGGCGGGCGCTTGTTGTATTGCACCTGCTCACTGTTCATTGCCGAAGGCCAGGGCCAGGTGCAAGCGTTTCTTGCAAACAACACTGATGCCCAGTTGCTTCCGTCTCCCGGCCATTTGCTGCCGCAAAGTGAAGTGACCGCTGGCGTTGTCCCCGACAATCCATTGGGTGACCACGACGGCTTTTTCTATGCGCTCTTTGAAAAGCGTGCTGTTTAACAAAGCGGTACGCTGGTTGGTATTTGTCGGCTTGGCCGGCCTCCTTCGCGTGGCCGCGGCTCAGGGCGCGGCGGACCTGTCGCAGTTTGAAGTGGAGCGTGGACCTGACGAAGTCACCGTCTCTGCCCAGTTGCAGTTTGAGTTGTCCAGTACGGTGGAAGAGGCGCTGCTCAAAGGCATCCCCATGGTGTTTGTGGCGGAGGCCGAAGTGCTCAAGGAGCGCTGGTATTGGTCTGATAAATCGATGGGTGGCGCCACGCGCCAGTTCCGCCTAGCGTTCCAGCCACTGACGCGCCGCTGGCGGCTCAACGTCAGCACCGGTCCAGGGCCAGCCACTGGGCTGGGCTTGGCCTTGAACCAGAGTTACGACACTCTGCAGCAAGCGCTGTCGGCCATCAAGCGCATCTCACGCTGGAAAGTAGCCAACACGTCCGACCTGGACCCCAGTCAGCGTTACCGCCTGGAGTTCCGTTTTCGTCTGGATTTGGGCCAACTGCCGCGCCCTTTTCAAATCGGGGCGCTAGGCCAATCTGAGTGGGATGTTGCGCTGGCCCGATTCGTGATTCTGGCGCCCGAGGCAGCCAAATGACCGACTTGGAAGGGCCCCGGGGCCCGATGGCTCCCGGTCACACTTCGCGCGCGGTGCGCCGAACAGTGACATTGGGCGCCGCCCTGATGGTCGTCATTGGCATGCTGCTGCTCTACTTGCTGACGCAGGCCACGAACAACCGTGAACTGTACGAGCGCAACTACGCTCGCCTGTTCGCCATCAATGTGGTGGTGGCGGTTTTGCTTGCTGCTGGCATTGCGTGGGTGGGGTACCGGCTGATGGTGCGTGTGCGCCAGGGACGCTTTGGCAGCCGCTTGCTGGTCAAGCTGGCCACCATCTTCGCCTTGGTGGGGGTCATGCCCGGGCTGTTGATTTACGTGGTGTCGTACCAATTCGTCTCGCGTTCTATCGAGACCTGGTTTGACGTCAAGGTCGAAGGCGCGCTGGAGGCCGGACTGAGTCTGGGCCGTGTCACGCTCGATACGCTGTCGAATGACCTGGCCACCAAGTCGCGCGCTGCGGCAGCGCAGCTGTCGGAAAGCAGTGATGGCACTGCGGGTCTGGTCATCGAGCGCTTATTGGATCAACTGGGGGCCTCCGACATCACGGTTTGGGGGGGCTCGGGCAACCTGATTGCCAGTGTGGGTCAATCCAAATTTCAGTTGAGTCCGGACAAGCCCACCACCAGCCAGTTTCGTACGGCACGACAAGAGCGCTCGCTGGCATGGATCGAAGGGCTGGAGGACGCGGTGCCCGGGGCCCTGAGCAACGCTCGCATCAAGGCGCTGGTGCCTATTTCCAGCCCCACACTGGGCCTGAACGCCGAGACCCGGTACATGCTGGTGTCGCGTGCCTTGCCGCCTAATCTGGTGGCCAACGCACTGGCGGTGGATAGTGCCAACCGCGAGTACCAGGAGCGTGCGCTGGCCCGAACGGGGCTCAAGCGCATGTACATCGGGACGCTGACCTTGAGCCTGTTTCTGGCGGTGTTTGGTGCGGTGCTATTGGCGGTGGTGCTGGGCAACCAGATTGCGCGCCCTTTGCTGCTGCTTACCGAGGGCGTGAGTCAGGTGGCGGCAGGTGACCTGACGCCCAAGTTGACCATGCAGGGCAAGGATGAGCTGGGCGGACTTACGCGCGCGTTTGCGTCCATGACCCAGCAGTTGGCCGACGCGCGCCAGGCGGTGGAGAGCAGCATGTCGCAGGTGGACGCAGCGCGCGCCAACCTGCAAACGATTCTGGATAACCTGACCTCGGGCGTGGTGGTGTTGGAGCCCGATGGCGCAATCCGCTCCTCCAACCCCGGGGCCACACGCATCCTGCAACAACCGCTGGCTGCGTACCAGGGGCGCCTCTTGGCAGAAGTGCCTGGGTTGGAGCCTTTTGGCAGTGCGGTGCAACAGCAGTTTGCGGGCTTCCTGGCGCGCCAGGTGGAACATGGTCTTGACCATTGGCAGCAGTCCTTTGAGCTGGCCGGTAGCCAGTCGCCTCAACAAAGCCCGTTTGATCGGGCCGTAACGCTTGTGGCCCGCGGTGCGGAGTTGCCTGGCGATTTGCGCCTACTGGTGTTCGACGACATTTCCGAAATCGTATCGGCCCAACGCGCCCAGGCCTGGGGTGAGGTAGCCCGTAGGCTGGCACATGAAATCAAAAATCCGCTGACCCCCATTCAGCTCTCGGCCGAGCGGCTGGAGATGAAGCTCAGCGGCAAACTGGAGGCTGGTGAGCAGGCCATTCTCACCAAATCGGTCAAAACTATCGTGGACCAGGTGGATGCCATGAAGCGACTGGTGAACGAATTCCGCGACTATGCGCGCTTACCTGCTGCCGAGCTCAAGCCGCTGGACCTGAATGTGCTGGTCAAAGACGTGCTGCAGCTCTATGACGTGGATGCCGCCAAGGTGCCCATCACGACCGACCTGGATGGACGTTGCCCGCCGGTTCGGGGCGATGCAGAGCAGCTGCGCCAGGTGATTCACAATTTGTTGCAAAACGCACAAGACGCCTCGGAGGCTGCCGTGGTGGCCTCGCCGGGCGTACCTCGCAACGTGGTGGTGAAGACGCAGTGGCAAGAAGCTTCGGGCCGGGTGCGTCTGATTGTGCAGGACCAGGGCAGCGGGTTCCCCGAGAGCATTCTCAAGCGGGCCTTTGAACCCTATGTCACGACCAAAGCGCGCGGTACGGGCCTGGGCTTGGCGGTGGTGAAAAAAATTGCGGACGAGCATGGATCCCGCATTGACATTGGCAACCGCACCGTGGACGGCGTAATCGTGGGCGCGCAAGTGTCGTTATCATTGGCGATAGACCACAGCGCACCCGTTTGAGTGCGGACACGGGCATCAAAGGGACTCCGCAGACAACATGGCAAACATACTGGTAGTAGACGACGAGCACGGCATTCGTGAATTGCTTTGGGAAATTCTCAATGACGAAGGCCACACCGTCGAACTGGCGGAGAACGCTGCTCAGGCGCGTGCTGCGCGGCTGCGTGAGCGTCCGGACCTGGTGCTGCTGGATATATGGATGCCCGATACCGATGGTGTGACGCTACTCAAAGAGTGGTCTACCACCGGCGCATTGACCATGCCCGTGATCATGATGAGTGGCCACGCCACCATCGACACCGCTGTAGAGGCCACCAAGATTGGAGCGTTGGCGTTCCTCGAAAAGCCCGTCACGCTGCAAAAGCTGCTCAAGGCTGTGGAGCAGGGCTTGTCGCGCGGCAATTTACGCAAGACAGCGCCTTTGCCCATGGCGTCGGTAGCCGCCGCGGTTGCGCAAGAGGCCACCTCTGTCATGGTGACCGAAAAGGTAGATACGGGCCCTCAGGCGCAGCAAAACTTTGAGCTCGACAAGCCCCTGCGCGAAGCCCGAGATGAATTCGAGAAAGCCTATTTCGAATACCACCTGGCCAAGGAAAATGGCTCCATGACCCGCGTGGCCGAGAAGACCGGGCTGGAGCGCACCCATCTCTATCGAAAGCTCAAACAACTTGGCGTGGACTTGACGCGCGGGAAGCGAAATGGCGTTTAAGTTAATGCTATAATTCAAGGCTCAGGCCCGGTAGCTCAGTCGGTAGAGCAGAGGATTGAAAATCCTTGTGTCGGTGGTTCGATTCCGCCCCAGGCCACCAAAATGCGAAAGCGGCTTCTCTGTAAAGGGAAGCCGCTTTTTCTTTGTGCTGTGCGCTACCGCACGCCCACGCCGGTCGCTCCATAGTCCAACTGGCCCCTTGTTCCACGGGGTACCCCACTGTACGCTTGCGCGCAGTTCAAGGGGCGCCTGTAGGGAGGCAAACCACAAAGTGGCAAAGGCCTGCATGCTGGAGTAACATGCAGGCGAAAACAAGAAGGAGTCCCATGTTCAGTAGGTTTCGGGGCAAAGAAGGCACGCCGGACCCCAAGCAGGAGGCCCCGGATTCGCGTGGACTGGAAGTCCGTGAAGAAGACCCGGACACTGCCTGGAGCCTGTGGGACAGTGCGCTTGCCGAGCAGGATTCGCGTTTCAGCGGTCTGCCGCCTATTTCTGCTCCCGCGCCCTTGGCGCCCACCCCACCAGTTGCCCACGTTCGCGCGGAGCCTTCCGCTGCGCAAGCCTTCCCTGAGTTGGATACCCCCACCATGCCGATGGGGCTGGAAGAAGTGACTTCCGCTCAGCGCAAGATATTGGCGCTTGAAGTTGTGGAGCTGCACCACCGCCGCATTGCCAACACCATCCGCACCCTGTGGGGTTACAAAGAATGCAGTGTCTACATCAACAAGTTGATCATGAATGGTGGTGACGGTATGGGCCATGCCCGCATTGGGTTCAACCAGGAAGCGGCCGATGCCATGATGGTGCTGGCCGACCTGCACGATGCGGAGTTTGGCCCGGCGGATACCGGCGGCGGGCAGGGTTTCGCCGACTCCTCGTTCAGCACCGGCATCAACGGCCACCGCTAGCCGCAGCTACCAGTCCAGCAGCGTGAGCCCCACACTGAGCACGGTGCGGCGGCGGTTGTAGTCCATCAACGAATCCCCATAGCCGCTGAACACTTCGGTGTGGAAGCGCAGGCTGCCACGCTGGTCGGTGTCGCTGGCGCTGCCAATTTTGTGGAACCAGCCCAGGCGGATGGAGCCATTGGCATCAGCTTGCAGCGAGTGCCGCACGGTGAGCGCCAGTGTGTTGCGTGGATTGATGTTCCAGGCCGCAGAGATTTCGGCACGACCGATCAGGTCTGCAATGTCGGGGTTGTCGTCGCTGGCTGAGTCTTCGGGCAGGCGCTGCCACAGGCTGGCATTGACGGCCACGGTGTTGTCCAGCTCCAGCCCGGCCCGGGCAATGACGCGGTTCCAGCTGCGCGAGAGCGGCAGGCTTTGCCCGTTGCTCTGGTGGTTGAGGCTGACGCCACCGTAGCGCAGGCGCCAACCCGAGGGCAGGGCGGATTCCACCGGGAAGATGTAGGTCAGCTCGGGCTCATGGTCGGTGGCACGAAACGGGCGCGACAGGTCGTTGTTGAACAGCTGCCAGTATGACTGCTGGCTGTACGAGAACCATAGCGAGTCGAGCCGGTTCGGGTCGCCGCCGGTCAGCAGGCCCTGGGCCACCTTGGTACGCACCGAGAGCTGGATGCGTGTCTCGCTGGTGGTGTAGGGCTGGTAGGTACCGGTGTGGCCCGCGCTGGGCGACGTGGGCTGGGTGTTCACGCTGTCTGAGCCGATGACCGACAGGCTGATGGGCCTATAACCGCGCAGGCCAAAGGTGCCGCAGTCGCTGGTGGGTTCCAGCTCCCAAAAGCGCGACAGCGGTGTGGCACGTGGGTTCTTGCAGCTCACCCCGGGCTGGACGGCGGTGGCCGCCGTGCTGTCCACAGCCACCGCCGGGGGCGTGGTCAGTGCGGAGGATTCTGTGCCATTTTGGGCTCTAGCCCCCGTAGATACTGCGCAAGCAGCTATGAAAAGAGTAGCGAATCGGAGTTGCAAGGTCATCGGGGTGTGGCGGCGGCCGCCGCGTTGGCTTGGGCTTTAGCGGCAAATTCGGCGCGCAGGGCACGCAGTTTTTCGCGCGGGTCTTCTTTCACGGTGGTCTGGTCCAGGCCCATCTCGGCAATGAAGCGGCTGGGCAGGGCGGCCACCATCTCGCGGCCTTTTTTGCGGCGGCGTGTCCAGCTCACGGCCAGGCTGCGTTGGGCGCGGGTGATGCCCACGTACATCAAGCGTCGCTCTTCCTGCAGGCGGGTGGCCATGTCTTCATTCGCGGCTTCGTCGGCCCGGGTGGAGCCGCCCAGCGAATCAGCACCATCGCCCAGCTTGAAGGGCAGCATGCCCTCGGTCACGCCCACCAGCATCACATGCGGCCACTCCAGCCCCTTGGAGGCGTGCAGGGTGGACAGTGTCACCACGTCCTGGTCCTTCTCGCGCTCGCTGATGGTGGAGAGCAGGGCGATGGTTTGCGCCACCTCCAGCAGGCTTTTGACCTCACGGGCGGTGACGCCGGCCACGTCCTCAATCTGCCCGCCGCAGCGCTGGGCCATCCAGTCGCAAAACTCCAGCACATTGGTCCACTTCGCGGCGGCCACCTTCTCGCTTTCCTCGCCGTCGTACAGGTGTTTTTCGTAGCCAATTTCCTTGAGCCACTCGGCCATGAAGGCGGTGGCGGCTTCGGCACCCTCTGTGTGGCGGGCGCGGAATTCCAGGTCGTTGATGTAGCGGCCAAACTCATGCAGGCTGCCCAGCGCCTTGGCACTGAGCGCGGCGCTCAGCGACGAAGAAAACAGCGCTTCAAACAGGCTCAGCTTGTACTGGCTTGCGTACACGCCCAGCGTGCCCAGCGTGGTGTGGCCAATACCGCGCTTGGGCGTGGTCACCGCGCGCAGAAATGCCGGGTCGTCGTCGTTGTTGCTCCACAGGCGGAACCAGGCGCACAGGTCGCGGATTTCGGCGCGGTCAAAAAAGCTTTGCCCACCCGACACCTTGTAGGGAATGCCGGCTTTGCGCAGCGCCTTCTCAAACGGTTTGGCCTGGTGGTTGGCGCGGTACAGCACCGCAAAGTGGCGGAACTCCTTGTACTGCTTGCCCTGCATGTTGGCCAGTCCTTCGGCACGCAGGCTCTGGATGCGGGCCACGGCGCGCTCGGCCTCGTGTTCTTCGTTGTCGGCATCCACCACGCGCACCGGCTCGCCTTCGCCCAGCTCGCTGAACAGCGTCTTGGGGAACAGCTTGGGGTTGGGGCCGATCACATTGTTGGCCGCGCGCAGGATGGCGCTGGTGGAGCGGTAGTTCTGCTCCAGCTTGATGACCTTGAGCGTGGGAAAGTCCACCGGCAGCTTTTTCAGGTTGTCCAGCGTGGCGCCGCGCCAGCCGTAGATGGACTGGTCGTCGTCACCCACGGCGGTGAAGCGCGCCTTCTCGCCCACCAGCAGCTTCAGCACCTCGTACTGCGTGGCATTGGTGTCCTGGTACTCGTCCACCAGCACGTGGCCCAGCTTGGCCTGCCAACGCTCGCGCACCTCGGGGTAGTCGCGCAGCAGCTTCAGGGGCAGGCTGATCAGGTCGTCAAAGTCCACGCTTTGGTAGGCCGTCAACCGTTCCTCGTAACGGCCCATCACGGTGGCGATGATGCGTTCGTTGTCGTCGGCCGCCTGGGCTAGCGCCTGGGCCGAGGTCAGGCCGGCACTTTTCCAGGCGCTGATGGTCCATTGCCACTGGCGCGCAGTGGCAGCATCCACGGTGCCGCCCGCGTCTTTGAGGATGCTGGTCACATCGTCGCTGTCCAGAATGCTGAATTGCGCCTTCAGGCCCAGCACCGCACCGTCTTCGCGCAGCATGCGCACGCCCAAAGCGTGGAAGGTGCACACCAGCACGTCCTTGGCGGCTCGGCCAATAAGCGTTTTGGCGCGCTCGCGCATTTCGGCGGCGGCCTTGTTGGTAAAGGTGATGGCGGCAATGCGGTTGGCTGGCATGCCCATTTGCATGAGGCGCCCAATCTTGTGCGTGATCACCCGTGTCTTGCCCGAACCGGCCCCGGCCAGCACCAGGCAGGGCCCATGCAGGTAGTTGACGGCCTCTTGCTGGGCGGGGTTCATGCCGTGGTCGGCGTTTGGCGGGGAGGCAGACATGCGGGGGGGGGGAGCTGGGGCAGAGAAGGCACAGAAGCGAGCGCGCCATCTTAACGGGTGGGTGTAAATCCCCGCGACAATGGAGTCCGTGCTGCAAATCCTGACCGTTACCTTCCCCTTTTTCGCCCTGGTGCTCTGTGGCTTTGTCGCCGCACGCCGCGGCATGCTGCCGCTGGCGGCCATCCCCGGGCTCAACGGTTTTGTGCTGTTCTTTGCGCTGCCCTGCATGCTGTACCGCTTTGGCGCCAGCACGCCGATTGCCCAGCTGCTGGACCCCAGCGTGGCGCTGACCTACCTGCTGTGCGCGTTGGTCATGGTGGCGTTTGTGGTGGCGGTCACGCTGCATGGCCGCATTGGGTGGAACGACGCCGCCTTCGGCGCGCTGGTGGGCGCCTTCCCCAACACCGGCTTCATGGGCGTGCCCCTGCTGGTGGCGCTGCTGGGCGCCCAGGCCGCGGGCCCGGCCATCGTCACCATCCTGGTGGACATGGTATTCACCTCGTCGTTGTGCATTGCGCTCTCGCGCCTGGGCGAGAAAGCGGCCGCTGGCGGCGTATCGGCCGCGCAGGCTGCCAAAAATGCCCTCAAGGGTGTGGCTGCCAACCCCATGCCCTGGTCCATCCTGCTAGGCGCGCTGGTATCTGCTCTGCAGATTGAGTTCCCTCAGCCCGTGGTGGCCACCGTAGGCTTGCTGGCCGACGCGGCGTCGCCCGTGGCGCTGTTCACCATCGGCGCGGTGCTGGCCCGCTCGCAGATGCTGGCCAAAGACGACAAGTCGCACGAGGTGCACTGGCAGGAATATGTGCCCGTGGCGCTGATCAAGCTGTTCTTGCACCCGCTGCTGGTGCTGCTGGTGGGCGTGTCCGCCATCGGGCTGGGGGTGCCCATCGACAAATTTGCGCTCACCGTGCTGGTGCTGCTGGCCGCCTTGCCCAGCGCCAGCAATGTGTCACTGCTGGCCGAGCGCTTTGGCGCGGACAACGGGCGCATCGCCCGCATCATCCTGGTGTCCACCGCCGCGGCGTTCTTCACCTTCTCCGGCGCGGTTGCGCTGATGGTGGGGATTTAGCTGGCTTTTACCTGCGCGTAGGCGGCGTTGAGTCGGCGAATCAGGGACTGGTTCATGCTGCGGGTATGGCGGCTCCAGCGGTCCATGGTTTGCTGCAGCTCGGGTTGCAGGCGTGCTGCCAGCGCGTGGTCGCCGCTGTTGCAAGCCCAGATCGCGTATTCGGCGCGGCTCTCAAAGGTGCCAAAGCGGGCTACGGCCGATTCGAATTCCGCCTGCGCCTCGGCGCGCTGGCCTGCCGCCGCGTAGGCCTGGGCCAGTAGCAAGCTGACTTGTTCCGCCCGAAAGCCCGCATCGGTCTGGCGGATGAACTGCAGGTGGGTGATGGCGTCCGTCGCGCGTTGGCAGGCCAGGTAGGCGCTGGCCGCGCCCAGGCGAATATCCAGGTCCGTGGCAAACGGGCCTTTGAGGCAGGCCTCGTAGTTCAGCGCTGCCTCTTCGGCCAGGCCGCCGCCCAGGAGCGCGGCCGCCAGCCGCATCTGGTTCTGCGCGGTGGGGGTGTAGTCAAAGGCTGCGCGGGCTTCGCGCAGCTCCTTGGTTGGGTCCAGGGTCTTGGCTGCCGCGGCCACCACCTGGCGGGCGCCCCGTTCCAGCCGCGAATTGGGCAGGTAGATCACCAGGAAATAGACGGCACTGCCCAGCAGGGGGAACGAAAACAGCACAAACAGCCAGTACAACTGCTGGCCGCTGCGCACCGCGTGCACGGCAAAGAACAGGGCAATCAGGATGTGCAGACCCAAACCGGCAAATGGCATTTTTCTTCCTCGCAATATCAGTTCAAACCGCAATTTCGCTGGGGCCATAGCGTACTGTGCAAAATGGGCCTATGGAAACGATCCTGAATTTTGTCGCCTACGTGCTGCGCCGCGTGTTTAAGCTGGTGCTGGTCGTGTGGGTCAGCCTGTTTGCCCTGGCCTTGTTGTCGCTGGCGGTCACTGCCGCGCTGCTTACCGTGCTCTGGTCCCTGCTCAGGGGCCGCAAGCCCGCGCTCTTCACCACCTTCACCCGCTTTCGCCAGGCCTCGCAGCAGTTCAGTGCGGGCGGTTGGTCACGCCAGGGCGGCTTTGCGCAGCCCTCTGCGGAGGACGTGGTGGATGTGCAAGCCAATGAGGTGCGCCCCGAGGTCTTGCCCTTGCCTGGGGCTTCTGACAAGTCCTAAGTTCTTTGAGGCGCTGTATTCGCGCCTGCGGGTAGGCACGGCCGGTAGCGTGGCCCGCGTTCTCCGGTTCAGCTCGCGGGCGGATTCTCTTGGTGGGTTGAGGCTTCTGCGTTAACGCCTTGGTTGGCGCGCCTGTTCTGTGGCAACCGCGAATCGAACCTGCGCCCGCGGGCCCCACTACCGGCCTCAGAGCGAATGTTGGAGCGCAGGGTTTGCACGCCAACACCTTCTCAGGCTGGTGAATTGGGTGTCCGGGCGTCGGCCCGATTCGCCGTTGCCACAGAGGGAGTACGCCTTCACCGTGTTGATGAGCGATCGCAGGCTAACCAACTCCGGTTGACGGCGAGCCTGGGCCAGAGAACGGATACCCGGTTCACCGGCCCGCCCACCCGGTCGCGCACAAACCCTGCAAACTATCCGAGCACTATCAAAACAATAGCTGCTCGCGCATATTTCGCAAGGGCTAGAGGCCTAAAAGGCTCTAAATCGCCAGTGGATCCACATCAATCGCCCAGCGGATCAGCCCCTTGCACTCCGGTTGCGCGCGGGTGGCGTGCAGCACGCTTTGCCAGCCGTTCAGAAACTGCTGCAGCGCCGCGCGCGAGGGGCTCTCGATCAGCATCTGGGCGCGCTCCACGTTGGCGATGCGCTGAATGGTCATGGGCACGGCAGGGTACAGCGTGAGCTGGTCCAACACCGGGACCCAGCCTTCCCACTCCAGCATCTCGGTCTGTGCGAAGCTGCGTGCGGCGTTCAGAAACGCCTGCGCGGCTTCCTGCGTTTTGGCGTCAGCGCGTACCAGGGCCTGGGCGCTGAACGGGGGCATGGCGGCCTGTTCGCGCTCCAGCAGCTGCTGGGTGGCGAACGCGGGATAGTCATGCGCCTTGAGCGCGGCGTACAGCGAGTGGGCGGGCTGGAAGGTTTGTATCCACACCTCGCTCTGCGCGCCCAGAGCCGCATCGCGCCCGGCACGGCCGGCGGCTTGCATGAGCAGGCTGAACAGGCGCTCGGGCGCGCGGAAGTCGCTGCTAAACAACGCGCCGTCGGGGTTCACCGCCGCCACCAGCGTGATACGGCGAAAGTCGTGGCCCTTGGCAATCATCTGCGTGCCGACCAGCACATCCACATCGCCCGCGTGTACGGCGGCCAGCTGTTCTTCCAGCGCGCCCTTGAGGCGGGTGGAGTCGGCGTCGATGCGGGCAATGCGCAGGTGCTCGCCTTCGGGCTTGTCGGGCGTGATCGAGCCCGGGCGCCGCACGTCCACCAGCAGCTCGGCCAAGTGCTCCTCCAGCTGCTCGGTCCCGCGGCCAATGGGGCTGATGTCTACGTTGCCACACGTGGGGCAGGCGCGCGGCACGCGCTCGGTGAAGCCGCAGTGGTGGCAGCGTAGCGTGCGGTCGATTTTGTGGAACACGCGGAAGGCGCTGCAGTGCGGGCACTCGCTTTTCCAGCCGCAGTCGTCACAGGCCAGCACGGGCGCATAGCCGCGGCGGTTCAAAAACACCATGCACTGTTCGCCGCGCGCCACGCGGTCCTTGATGGCATCCACCAATTGGGTGGAGAACACGGCCTTGCGCGGCTGGTGGTTCATGTCCACGCGGCGCACCAGCGGCAGCCTGGAGGTTTCGCCCACGCGCGACGGCATGTGCAGGCGCAGGTAGCGCCCGCCTTCTTCTGCCGGGCGGCTCTGGTGCCAGCTCTCCAGCGAGGGCGTGGCCGAGCCGAGGATGACCTTGGCGCCTTCGAGCTTGCCACGGTACACGGCCAGGTCACGCGCCGAGTAGCGCGCGCCTTCGCTGCTCTTGTAGCTGGGGTCGTGCTCCTCGTCCACCACGATGAGACGCAGTTTGGGCAGGCTGGCAAACACCGCCATGCGCGTGCCCAACACGATGCGCGCCACGCCGCCGTGCGCGGCCAGCCATGCTTTCAGGCGCTGCGGGTTGGTCATGCCGCTGTGCAGGCTGACCACCGCGTGCTCGCCATACAGCGGGGCAAAGCGCGCCTTGAAGCGTTCTTCCAGCTGCGGCGTGAGGTTGATCTCGGGCACCATGATGAGGGCCTGGGCATCCGGGTCCGCCGCCAGCAGCTTGTGCACGCAGTGCAGGTAGACCTCGGTCTTGCCGCTGCCGGTGGCGCCAAACAGCAAAAACGGCCCCGGGTGGGCGTCGATCTGGCCGATCACCGTGGCCTGTTCGGGCGTGAGCACGGGTGCGGCCAGCACGGCACCGCTGGCGCCCGCCACGGGCTTGGCGCGCTTGAGGCGCCGGGCCATCTGTTCGGGCGAGAGCTCGCGCAGTTGCGGCGGCAGTGCGGCCAGCGCCACTTCACCGGCCGAGCGCTGGTAGTAGCTGGCGGCAAATGTAAGCAGTTGTTGCCATTGGGCCGTCAACGGGGCGATGCCTTCCAGCGCGCCGGCAATGGCCCGCACCTTGGCCGGATCGAACTCGCCGGTGGCCTCGGCCCCCGCCCCGTTCCACACCACGCCCAGGGTTTCACGGCTGCCCAGGGGTACGCGCACCAGCGTGCCGGCAGGTAGTGCCTGCTCACTTTGGTAGGTCAGCACCGGCCCCAAAGCTGCATGCGCGGGGGTGTTGACCAGCACCGGCAACCAGCAGCTCATGGGGTCTGCACCGTGCCCGGAAAGGCATTTGTGGGATGAAACGGCACTTGGGGTAATTTATTGATGTGAACTGGCGAAATAAGGGCTAAGTACTTGATTTAAAAGAACTTTACAGGCCGTTCACGTTTTCTGTGGATAACTTTGTTGATATGTCTGTCCGGCAGGGGCTGGAGCCTTGTAAATCAAGGGTTTGCTTGCGATGCCCAGAAAAAAAGCAAACTTTTAAGTCCTTATAAATCAAGCACTTACGAGCGCTATGGCTTTTATAGCGCCCATCCCCCATGCGGGGGAAGGGATAACCCTAGCACCCCCATTTTTGTGCATAAGTAAGTTTCTTGGAGTTTGGTTTGGTGCATGAATCGTGGTAATGAAATTACCCGCGCAAGCGCTTGGAGTGGTTGTGCACCGCGGCCACCAGCGCCGCCACATGCTCGGGCGGCGTGTACTGGCTGATGCCGTGGCCCAGGTTGAAGATGTGCGTGGGGCCGGTGCCCGCGCCCTGGAATGGGGTGCCAAAGCTGTCGAGCACCTTGGCCACTTCCAATTCGATAGCAGCGGGCGGTGCAAACAACACGTTGGGGTCGATATTGCCCTGCAGGGCCTTACCGGGGCCGCTGGTGCCCGGCGCGTATTCGGCGCCGCCCACCAAGGCGCGCGCCTGGGCCAGGTTCACGGTCCAGTCCAGGCCCAGCACGTCGCAGTCCAGTGCCTTCATGTCTTGCAGCCAGAGGCCGCCGCCCTTGGTGAACACCAGGCGCGGCACCACCTTGCCGTCGGCCCCGTGGCGCTTGAGCTGGGCCAGCACGCGTGCGGTGTAGGCCAGGCTGAAGCTCTGGAACGCGCCGTCGGCCAGCACGCCGCCCCAGCTGTCAAAAATCATCACAGCCTGGGCGCCCGCGTCGATCTGCGCGTTCAGGTAGGCCGCCACCGAGTCGGCGTTGATGGCCAACATCTTGTGCATCAGGTCGGGGCGGCTGTACAGCATGGTCTTGACCAGGCGGTAGTCGTCCGAACCCTTGCCCTCGACCATGTAGCAGGCCAGTGTCCAGGGGCTGCCGCTGAAGCCGATCAGAGGCACGCGGCCTTTGCCGTCTTGCGTGAGCGCGCCGCGGATGCTGCTGACCGCGTCAAACACGTATTGCAGCTTGGCCATGTCGGGCACTTCGAGCTTGGCCACGGCAGCCTCGTCCCGCACGGGGAATGCGAAGCGCGGGCCTTCGCCCTGAGCAAACGACAGGCCCAGGCCCATGGCGTCGGGCACGGTCAGGATGTCGGAGAACAGGATGGCCGCGTCCAGCGGGTAGCGGTCCAGCGGCTGCAGGGTGACCTCGGTGGCGTAGTCGCGGTTGGTGGCCAGGCCCATGAAACTGCCGGCGGTGGCGCGCGTAGCCACGTACTCGGGCAGGTAGCGCCCGGCCTGGCGCATCAGCCACACGGGGGTGTGGGGCGTGGCCTGGCGCATGCAGGCTTGCAAAAACGTGGGGTTGTGCAGGGTGTCGAAGGTGGTGTCGGTCATAGACCGATTGTCGCAGGCCAAGGCCACCCCGGCCTTGCGCTGGCGCAAGCCGCTGCAGGCTCAGGCGTGGCGCGCGTGCTCCACCTTCAGGCAGTGGTTTTGCACCACCAGCAGGCCCGCGGCCCGCGCCTTGGCCGCGGCCACCTCGTGCGCAATGCCCAGTTGCAGCCAGAGGGCGGGTGCGCCGACGGCAATCGCCTCGTCCACCACGGGCGGCACGTCGTCGCTGTTGCGGAACACATTGACCAGCTCGATGTGTTCGTGCTGGGCGGCTTCCGTCAGCGTGGGGTAGGCCTTTTCGCCCAGGATCTCGTTCGCATTGGGGTTGATCGGCACGATGCGCCATCCGTGCGCCTGCATGTACTGCGCCACGCCAAAACTGTCACGGTGGGGCTTGGGGGACAGGCCCACCACGGTCACCGTCAGGGGCTTGCTGACGAGATGGGCGATGGTTTGCGCTTCGGTCAGGGGCGTGTTCATGGTGGCTCCCTAAAGGGTGGCAATGGCGCTGCGCAGCTCGCCGGGCGTCAATATTTCGGACAGCACCACGGGCGCCCTGCCGGGCGCGTACAGCACGTAGACGGGCACGCCGCTGCGGCCCAGCGCCTGCAGCGCCTGGGTGATGGCGGGGTCGCGCCGGGTCCAGTCGGCGCGCAGCAGCGTGACCTGCTTGGCGGCCAGGTCGGCCTGCACCTCGGCGTTGTTGAGTGTGGTCTTCTTGTTCACCTGGCAGGTGATGCACCAGGCCGCGGTGAAATCCACAAACACCGGCTTACCCTGCTCCAGCGCCACCTGCACGCTGCCGGGTGCCCAGGCCTGCCAGCCGGGTTGGATCTGGCCAGTGGTCGCCGTGGTGGCTGCTTCGACGTCAGATTTCAAAGCATATTGGCCAGTAGCCCCCGCAAACAGTGCGCAAGCAGCTATGGAAACAGTAGCAAGCAGCATGCGGCTGCGGCCCTGTAGGCCCAGTGACCAAACCAGCATGCACAGGCCCAGAATCAGCAGCAGCAGGCTGCCGGCGCCGTCCACCCCGCTCAGATGCCCCAGCACCCACACCAGCCAGACCACGGTAGCCGCCATCGGAAAGGCCATGAAGTGGCGCAGCGTGTCCATCCACGCGCCGGGCTTGGGCAACCAGCGGCCGACCGTGGGCACCCAGCTGGCCAGCAGGTAGGGCAGCGCCAGGCCCAGGCCCAGGGCCGCAAAAATGGCCAGCGCCTGTGCGCCCGGCAGCGTGATGGCGTAGCCCAGCGACGCGCCCATGAACGGCGCGGTGCAGGGAGACGCCACGGCCACCGCCAGCACGCCGGACAACAAAGCCTCGGCCACTGGGTGGCGCAGCTGTAGCGTGGCCAGGCGCTGCGGCAGCACGCTGCCCACGTTCAGCCAGCCGGCCAGGTTCAGCGCGATGAGTGTGAACAGCAGCGCCAGCGCCACGATCACGCCGGGCGACTGCAGCTGAAAGCCCCAGCCCAGCTGCTCGCCGCCCGCGCGCAGCGCCAGCAGCAGGCCGCCCAGCGCCAGAAACGACAGCACCACACCCGCCGTGTACGCCAGGCCCTGGGCGCGCTGCGCCGCGCGCGACTGACCGATCTGCGCCGCAAAGCCCAGCACCTTGATGGCCAGCACCGGGAACACGCAGGGCATCAGGTTGAGGATCAGCCCTCCCAGTAGCGCGGTAACCAGAACCCACAGCAGGCTGCCGGGCACGGCGTTCGCCGCGGGCACCTGGGCGTTCGCATCCAGCGCGGCCTGCAGCGCGGGCGATACCTGGGCGGGGGCGTCGGTCTTGGGCCAGGTGCCGGTCACGGGTACCTCGGCACGCAGCCGCGCATCGCCCTGCACCAGCACCCATGCCACGGTGGCGGGGCTGGTGGAGCGCTGGGGCGAGAGCGGCACAGACGCGGTCCACACACCATCCTGCCAACCCTGTTCGCCCGCGCGACTGGCGGTTTGGCTGGCCACGCGGTCGCCAGTGGCGGGCAGGGCCGGGGTGTTCAGCAGCTCGGCGGTTTCGGGAAAGGCCTGCACGGCCTTGCCGTGCCAGGCAGCGGGCAGGCCGCTGACCTGCAACGCCATGGCTTGGGCGTTCACCTGGGCGGTTACCTTGCCGGCAAAGGTTTGGGGGGCTGCGGCCCAGGCCTTGGCGAAGTCGGCCGCCTGGCCGGCGGTGGAGCTGCGCAGTGGCAGGCGCAGCGCAAACCGGCCTTCCTGCGGAATGCATTCTTGCCGGCATACCAGCCAGCTGGCCGAGAGGCGCACCTCCAGGTCCTGCGCCAGCGCACCGGGGCGGAAGTCGGCACCCAGCGTGACGGGCACGGGCAGCAGCACCGTGCCCTCGTAGCCCAGGTTGGCCAGGCTGCCAATGGCGATTTTTTGTGGCGTGGGCCAGGCAATGTCGCCGGCCGTGGCACCGGCCGGCAGCGTCCACTGCAGTTGCGTGGGCAGGCCGGAGTCGCCGGGGTTCTTCCAGTAGGTGTGCCAGTGCGGCTGGTGCTGCAGCTGCAGGCCCAGCCACACGGTTTTGCCGGGGCCCACGCCGTCGGGCGCGTGCGCCACCAGCTCGGCACGTACCTGCTCGGTCTGCACCACGCTGCTGGCAGTGCTGGGCATGCTGCTGCCTGTGGTTTGTATGGAAATTTGGGCGCTAGCCCCCGTCACCATTGCGCTGGCAGCTATCAAAAAAGAAGCAAATACAAGTGCCCAGCGGCGAGAGAAGAGAGGAGCGCGAGAGATCATTGCGGTGTGGGAGCGGTTGGGCGGTCGAAAGTTCCGGGGCGGTCTTATTGCGTGAACACCGTGGGCAGTTTTTTGGGCGCGCGGATGCGCAGTTGTTTGTGCACGCTCTCGCGTCCGAACACCACGGTGATGTCGGCCACGGCCACGCCAAACAGCGGCGCCAGAAAACGCACCATGTGGTCCGTGGCCCGACCGTCCTTGGGGGCGGCTGTCACGCTGACCTTGAGCTGCGTGCCCAGCGGCTTGCCAATGGCGTCCTTGCTGGCGGCGGGCTTGCCCAGGATGTTCACCACCAGCGTGTCGCCCTCCCAGGCAAAGAAGGATTCGCCAGTGGCATTGCGAGGGCGCGGGGAAGACATGGCGGCATCATAGGGGGCACCTGCGGCGTGCCTTTTGCTTGACCATACCCAAGTTGCCCAACGATACTTTGCGCACGGCGGTGTGATATTCCATTTCAGGGGGCGTCAGGTTGGTCCAAAAAAACGGCTTTGCGGGGAAATTTCCGAGTCTGTCATTGCGCCAGACGCTGATGCTCGGGGCCGCGCTGGGGATCTTGTTGCCGGCCCTGTTTCTCGCCTACTTTCAGGTCACCAGCAAGCTCGAAACCGAGGTCAAACTGCGGGTCGAAGCTCCCATGCGCCAGTACGCCGAAGTGCTCTCCCGCGGCATGGCCGTGGCGGTGTGGAACCTGGACCGCGGCGTGGCCAGCGAGCTAGTGGACGCCGTGATGCGCAACCCCGATGTGGTCAGTGTCA
Source organism: Rhodoferax sp. P1_F3 (assembly GCF_056405715.1). Lineage (NCBI taxonomy): Bacteria > Pseudomonadati > Pseudomonadota > Betaproteobacteria > Burkholderiales > Comamonadaceae > Rhodoferax > Rhodoferax sp. P1_F3. Next base: position 31,904 of record NZ_JBFUBO010000015.1, read on the forward strand.
CCGTGACCGACGAATTCCGCGACGTGTTTGTGCGCAAGCACAGCGAGGCTGTGCCCACCGTCCCCACGCTGACGGACCAGCGCGATATCTCGTACAACGGCGCGCGCGTAGGCCGGCTCACCGTGGAGATGAGCCCTGAGCGCATCGAGCGCGAAATGCGCCAGGACCTGATGCGCTTCATGCTAGCCCTGCTGGTGCAGATGGCGCTGGCCTTCCTGTTCATCTGGCCGCTGTTCAACCGGCGTGTGCTCAAACCCCTGCTGCAGCTGCGCGAAGACGCCTCGCGCCTGGCCCGCGGCGAGCTGGACCAACCCCTGGCCTGGCAGCGCCAGGACGAGATGGGCGAGCTGGCCCATGCGTTGGACACCATGCGCACCGACCTGGCGGCCCTGATGTCCGAGCGCGCGCAAAAAACCGCGGCCCTGCAAACCGAGCTGGCCGAACGCAAACGCACCGAAGAAGCCCTGCGCGTGAGCCAGACCAAGTTCGCCGCCATTTTTGATGCCTCGCCCATTGCCATGTCGGTTTCCATGGTGGACCCCGATGTGCTGACCGTGGACGTGAATTCCGCCTGGGTGCGCGTGTTCGGGTTGGATCGCGGGGCCGTGATCGGCTCCAACGGTGCCCATATCGGCATCTGGCGCGACATGGCCTCGCGCCAGGAGGCGCTGCGCATTCTGGAGGCCACGGGCGAGCTGGAGGGATTCAAATCTTGGATGCAACGCGGCCAATCCCGCGAGCCCATGCTGTGCGAGTTGTCCGGGCGCGTGGTGCAGCTGGGCAGCGACCGGGTGCTGATCATGGCGTTTGACGACATCACCGCCAAACACCATTACGAAGAAAACATTCTGCAGCTCAACGCCACGCTGGAGCACCGCGTGGAAGAGCGCACGCAAGAACTCTCGGCCACGCTGACCCAGCTGACGGTGGCCCAGGCCGAACTGGTGCGGGCTGAAAAAATGTCGGCGCTGGGCTCGCTGGTGGCCGGCATTGCGCACGAGCTCAACACGCCCATTGGCAACAGCCTGACCGTGGCCAGTACGCTGCAAGACCACGCGAACGCTTTCTCCAGCAGCATGGCCCAGGGCCTCACGCGCAGCCGGCTGGAAGAGTTTGTGGGCAACACGCGCCAGGGTGCGGGCATCCTCATGCGCGGCTTGCAGCATGCGGCCGAGCTGGTGTCCAGCTTCAAGCAGGTGGCGGTGGACCAGACCAGCCTGAACCGCCGCACCTTTGACCTGCACGCGACGGTGAGCGAAATCCTGCTCACGCTGGGCCCCACCATCCGCAAGTCCAACCACCGTGTGCTCTGCGACATCGCGCCCGACATCGTCATGGACAGCTACCCCGGTCCGCTGGGCCAGGTCATCACCAACCTCATCAACAACGCCTTGCTCCACGCGTTTGACGGCGTGGACCAGGGTTGCGTGCAGGTGGCGGCCAGCCTTACGCCTGATGGCGCCGTGCGCCTGCAGGTCAGCGACAACGGGGCGGGGATTCCGTCGGCCCATCTGCCGCGGGTGTTTGACCCCTTCTTCACCACCAAGCTGGGCCAGGGTGGCAGCGGCTTGGGGTTGAACATTGTCTACAACCTGGTGACGCGCTCGCTGGGCGGCACGGTGCACGTGGCTAGCAACCCCGGCGAGGGCGCCACCTTTAGCTTGCTGCTGCCGCGCCATGCGCCCGTGCTGGCCATGGAGAGTGTGGAGCCCGAGGCGCTGGCCACCTAGCCTGGCCTAAGATAGGCGCATGCAAAACCCTTCCCGTTTTTGGGCCGACTGGAGCACGCGCGACTTTACGCAGCAGCGTGATGCCGGGCGATTGGACGCCACCATTGCCGTGCTGCCGGTGGCTGCCACGGAGCAGCATGGTCCGCACCTGCCGCTGCGCGTGGACACGGCCCTGGTCGATGGCGTGGTGGCCGCTGCCGTGCCGCACATTCCGACAGACGTTCCCGCCCTGTTTTTACCCACGCAGGCCGTGGGCTTCAGCCCTGAACACGCACGCTTTCCCGGCACGCTGACGCTGAAGGCCGACACCGTGATCCGCCTCTGGACCGAACTCGGCGAGAGCGTGGCGGCCACGGGTGTGAAAAAACTGGTGCTGCTCAACTCCCATGGCGGTCAGGTAGGCTTGCTGGATGTGGTGGCGCGCGACCTGCGCGCACGCTTTAGCATGCTGGTCTACAGCGTGAACTGGTTTGGCCTGCCGCTGACTGGCCCGGCGGGTGAAGACGTGAATGCGCTGTTCAGCGCGCATGAGCATCGCTTTGGTATCCACGCCGGTGAGATCGAAACCTCGATGATGCTGGCGCTGGCGCCGGACCAGGTGGTGATGGCGCAGGCGCAAAACTTTGCCTCGACGTCCGAAGACCGTGCCAAACGCTTTGCCATTCTGGGCAATGGAAAAAGCGCCAAGCTGGGCTGGCAGATGCAAGACTACAACGCGGCTGGTGCGGTGGGCAATGCCGCAGCGGCCACGGCCGACAAAGGCCGCGCCGTGCTGGACGCGGCAGGCCGCGCGCTGGCGCAGACGCTGGCCGAAATCCACTGGCTGCCGGCCGACACACTGCGCAACTAGGGCTTAGTTCGGCGCGTCCATCACCAGTCGCATGCCCACCAGCGTGTAGCGGGTCTGCGGTGAATTCCAGTTTCGGTAGCTGGCGCGCGCATACAGCGCCCAGGTGTGCCAAGAGCCGCCGCGGCGCACATACACATTGCCTTCCTTGGGGCCCTGCGGGTCTGTGGTCGGGGAATGCGCGTAGTAGTCCTCGCCATACCAATCGTTGGTCCATTCCCAGGCGTTGCCATGCATGTCGTACAGGCCAAAGGCATTGGGCTTGAAGCTGGCCACCGGAGCCGTGAAGGCAAAGCCATCATCGCCCGCCAGCGCGTTGGCTGCAAACCTGGGCCAGAAGGGCTTGGCACTGGCGTCAAAGGTGTTCGCCACCTTCAGCAGCGACAGCGGTGCGTCGCCGCTGTGGTAGCGCGTGCGGGTGCCGGCGCGGGCCGCGTATTCCCACTCGGCCTCGGTGGGCAGGCGGTAGTGGCGGCCCTCCTTCTGGCTCAGCCACTGCGCCAGGGCCTGCGCGTCGTTCCAGGTGATGTTGACCACGGGGTGGTTGTCGTCCTGTGCAAAGCCGGGGTTGCGCCAGCTGTAGCGCGGGTCGCGGCCTTCAAAGGCATCGCCGCGCACACTCTTGGTGGGGTCGTAGTCGGGGTTGTAGCCGTAGCCTCCAGTGCCATCGGCCTCTGATTCAGGTACGTAGTCTGACACCTGCAGAAAACGCCGGAACTGGCCCACGGTCACTTCCGTCTGCCCCATGTAAAACGCATGGCTGATGCGCACGGTGTGCACCGGGGCTTCGTCTTTCAGCGCTTCCAGCCGCTCGCGCTCTGCCAGCGGGTAGGCCTTTTGTAGGCGCTCCACCGACTCGTCGCTGCCCATGCGAAAGCTGCCCGCAGGAATGCGCACCAGCGTCATACCCAGGCTGTTGGCGAGCGTGTGTAGTTTTGCGGGCTTGGCCCAGGTAGCCTGGCTGAGGCTGAGCAGGAGCAGCAAAGCCAGTGCGGGGAGAGTGGTGGTGCGGTAGGTATGCATCCACAGCATTGTGCGCGGACTTTGGTGCCGCACTGTCTGCAGGCTAACGGATGCCGCGGACGTAGCGGTGTGCTTCGCTTTCGGTGGCACCGAACAACGAGTCGGAGGCGCCGGGCAGGGGGGCGGGCTTGGTGTTGCCGCCAACAACGCCAAATAGCCGGTCCCGCACGGGCCGCTGGGGCTGCACGGGCACCATAGCCAGTTCCAGCTTGGCGGCCCAATCGGCCAGGTCGGTGTGGCCGTCTTCCTCGGCACTGGCGCGTGCAAAGCGCACGATCTCGGCAGCGTACTCGGTGTTGCTGGCCATCCATTCGGTGTCGGTCACGCGCCCGGTCTTGCGCCGCAACAGCACGTGCAAATGGGCGGCTATCGCCAGTTTTTCACTGTTCAACATGCAACACTCCTTTGAGTTTCACCGTCAGGTTCCGAGATGCTCCCGGTGCTGGGAGACATCCAGGCCCACGAGTTCGGAGTTCTCGTCCACCCGCAAGCCCACAATCACTTTGGTCACCCACAGCAGCACCCAGCTCATGAGGCCGCTGTACGCCAGTACCGCCGCCACACCTATGGCCTGCGTAGCCACGCTGCCGGTCACGCCAGAAATCGTCTTGCTGGCAAAGTAGCCCGTCATCAGCGAGCCCACGATGCCGCCAATGCCGTGCACGCCAAACACATCCAGCGAGTCATCGGCATTGAGCATGCGCTTGAGTCCCGTGGCGCCCCAGTAGCACGCCAAGCCCGCCACAGCACCAAAGATGACCGCATCGCGCGGGGTCACAAAGCCAGCCGCCGGTGTAATGGCCACCAACCCCGCCACCAAGCCCGAGCACAGGCCCAGCAGCGATGGGCGCCCGCGCATGATCCACTCGCCCAGCATCCACGAGATGGCGCCCGCTGAGGCCGCAATGTGCGTGACCGCCATGGCCAATCCCGCGCGCCCGTCAGACGCCACGGCCGAGCCGGCATTGAAACCAAACCAGCCCACCCACAGCAGGCCCGCACCGGCCATGGTCAGGCCCAGGTTGAAGGGTTCGAACGGTTCTTTGCCGTAGCCCTTGCGTGCGCCCAGCATGTAGGCGCACACCAGACCCGAGATGCCGGCGTTGATGTGCACCACCGAGCCGCCTGCAAAGTCCAGCACGCCCATCTGCACCAGCCAGCCGCCCGGTTCCCACACCCAGTGGGCAATGGGTGCGTAGACCACGATGGACCACATGCCGATGAACCACAGCATGGCCGAGAAGCGCATGCGTTCCACAAACGCACCCACGACCAGCGCCGCGGTGATGATGGCAAAGGTGAGCTGGAACATGGCGTACACCGACTCGGGCACGTTGGGCGCCACGTGGCTTACGGCCACCTGGCCGGCTTCCTTCAGGTAATTGAGCCCGCTGAACCACAGGCGGTCGGTGCCACCCAGCCAGCTGCTGCCGGGGGTAAAGGCCAGTGAGTAACCCACCGCAAACCACAGCAGGCTGACCATGGCGGTGATCGCCACTACGCTTGCCATCGCGTTGATCACGCTCTTCTTGCGCACCATGCCACCGTAAAACAGGGCAATACCGGGCAGCGTCATCAGCAGCACCAGCGCCGTGCTGGTCATCATCCAGGCGGTGTCGGCGCCGTTGATCGTGTCTTGCGCCACCAAACCGGGTTTGCTGGGAGGAGGAGGGGGAGGGGCTGGGGTAACCGGTGGAGCGGCTACCACGGGTACCGCAGGGGCATCCGAGGCGGCTGCCATGACGGCGGCCGGTGGCGCGTCAGAGGCCGCGCCTGCGGGGGCCGTCGCCTGGGCGTAGCTGAACGCACTCCATGCCAAAACACACGTTCCCAGCAACGGGGCCAGCCACTTCGTTCCGAATCGGTGCATTGTTTTCCTCTGGACGGTCCAACAGAGGGTTCCAAGCACAAGGCGTGCCAGTTGGCTTATGGGCGCGGAGCCCGGTGGACAGCGGGCTAGGAGTAGGTGACCCAGTCCGCGTACTGCGCGTCGTCCAGGTGAGGCAGGGTGTTGTAGGTCACCAACATGTGGCGTTTGGGCGTGTAGGCCAACTCGGTGACCGAGGCATTGCGAATGCGTAGGTTCAGCTCGATCGTGGTCTCTGGCGTGGTTCCCAGCACATGGCCCACAGCGGTAGAGATCGGGCCACCGCTGCTCACCACCAGCACATTGCCCGTGTGGTGCTGGCGCACATGGTCCAGCATGCTGGTCACGCCCAGCACAAATTCGCTGTAGCTGGGCATGCCGATGGGGCTGACCACACCGTTCATCCACTGCGTGAGGCCATCACGCAGCAGTCGGAAGTGGTGGCGGTACATCTCGGGGGAGTCGGGCTTTTCCAACGGGGCAGCATGGATGGTCTTGATCACCGCCGCACTGTCGTACTCATTCAGGCCTGGCCATTCCAGTGCCTCGTGCGTCAGCGCCGCGCCCTTGGCAATGCCCGCCCAGGTCTGCGCGTGGCGACGCAGTGTGCCGACGATGACCGCGTCAAACTGCAGCCCCTTGTGTGCAAAGTATTCCCCTAGCCGCGCGCTCTGCCGGTGGCCGAGTTCGCTGAGGTTGTCGTAGTCCGCAGCCCCAAACGAAGCCTGCCCGTGGCGTACCAGATAGAGATTTCCCATGCGCAGAATTTAAGCTGATTGGCAGTGGGGCCCTGTAATTGGGGTGACAGAGGCTATTGAATTAGCAGCGAACGAGTGAATGTTCTGACAAAGGTTGGATCAGTATTCCATTCCCAAGTGTGGTTCAGTAGATCGAGAACCGAAGTCAGTTATAAATTGAGGACTTGGGAATCGGTCTAAGCGAAAGGGTAAAAGCGAGGCTTGTTCGCAACGTACTCCTAGTTTCCAAACTTATCAGAGCCGATCTAAACAAAGGGGATGTGTTGAATAGTTTTTTTCCGCAGTGGGCTCAGGACATAAACACCGGGCTTTCATTTCTCGGTTTCCTGATCACCGCATATACGCTGTACGAGGTAACACGCATCAAAGCCAACTTTCTGGCGAGGGCGCGTTTGCCAGACATCATCAAAGAGTTGACCAAGACTGGGTCAGCGCTCAGTTCCATTTTGGGCACTTGGCCTAAGCAGCGAAACGAGGCTAGGAGCCATATAAAGGTTTCAGTCACTCTTTTGAAGTCTGCACTGCCAATGTTGTCTGGTTCCGAAAAAAAGGAGATTTCAAGAATTCAAGAGAAGCTAGCCTCTGCGGCGAAAAGCTTCTCTAATCCGCACTATCCAAATGCAGAAGAGGCTTGGGACATCTACTCAGACATACAGTCTTGTCTCAGCAGTTTGACGCAGGTCTCCAAAAATATGAAATGGGAATAAATGATGAACTCGGACGAAAAAATCACAAACCTGGTCATCAAACTCAACAAACTAACTTCACTTGGAGAAATTCAGTGGGAAGTTCAAGATGCACCTAGGGCCATCTTAAGGGGGACGGACGACTACATACCCATGTTCATGCTGACATCGTACAAAGGGCAAAGATTCGGGCTTTATGAGCATCGCTATCAAGCTTACGACGGTGAGCATGAACGTTTTTATTGGACGAACAAAATCGTTCTTGCGATTTTGGACAGGGAAGGTCGATCCTTATGGGAGACACCAACTGAGACGCCCGCACTGTTCGACTTATTCGATACAGCTAGGAAGAAAGTTTCTAACATTGACGGCATCTTGGACGAACTCCTCGGAGAGGACGATGAAGAACTCTAGCTCACGTGTTGTTCTGCGTTGTCTGTAGTCAAGGGTTCCCTAGTTCCGTAGTACCTTGGGAGACGCCGCCGAGTCCACATTCTTTCCGCACAGCGTGGTTCACCCGGTCTGCACACGCCTCGTGATTTAGCGTATTTGCGAAATGGTCGTGCCATGGGGAGGGCTGGCACAACGGTGCCTGAGCCGGTAAGCTTGTGCCCATGAAAGTCAAAAGCACCTTTGAAGTCACCATGCAGGGTGAGCCGCCGTACGACACGGTGGAGGGCGTCACGCTGTCGCGTGCCAGCATTTCCAAAACCTTCACGGGGCCGCTCAGCGCCACCAGCACCGTGCACATGTTGGCCGCGCGCACGCCGCAGCCCACGTCTGCGGGCTATGTGGCGCTTGAGCGCATTGTGGGTACGCTGGACGGGCGTAGCGGCAGCTTTGCCTTGGTGCACCTGGGGCTAATGGCTGCTGGCGAGCGCTCGCTGAAAGTGCAGATCGTGCCGGACTCGGGGACGGGTGAGTTGGTGGGCATTTCCGGTCAGATGGACATCGAGATCGTGGATGGCAAGCACTTTTACGAGCTGGACTACGAATTCAAGTGAGGTGGGTTCTAGACCCGTTGATATTTCTCATATGCCCCATTCCCTGATCCTTCCCATGGCCGCGCATGTGGCCCTCGCAGCTTTCCTCTACGCCCTGCTCACGGTCGCCCGCGCTCCCGCCGTTTGGGGCTTCGGCCGCCGCGCAGATGGCAGCAACCCGTGGGCGGACATGGAGCCGCGCATCAGTGCAAACCTGTCCAACCAGTTTGAATGGCCGCTGTTCTTCCATGTCGCCTGCCTGCTTCTGTTGCAGTCGCAGCCGGGCTATGTGGCTTTGGTGCTGGCGTGGATTTTTATCGCGGGCCGCGTTTTGCACAGTGCGGTGCAGATATTGACGCGCAATGTGCGGCTGCGGGGCGTGGTGTTTACGGTCAACTTCCTCGCTGTGCTGGGTTTGTGGCTAATAGTGGTGTTAGCCCTCGGCCAATAAGCGCGAGTAGCTATTGATTTCGTAGCACCTCGGCAAACACCACCGAGTCCACATTCCCGCCGCACAGCGTAATCCCCACGGTCTGACCGCGCAGGTTTTCGCGTTCCTGCATAGCCGCGGCGAAGCTGGCAGCACCCGCGCCTTCGGCCACGTTGTGGGTGCAGGCAAAGATCTGGCGCATGGCTTGGGCGACTTCGGCGTCTGTCACCTGCACGATGTGGTCGATTTCTCCCATCAGGATTCCCAGCGCCTCGGGGTCGGCCACGCGGCAGGCCATGCCGTCGGCTAGCTGGGTGGTGACCGGGGCTTCGACCACCTCGCCAGCTTTCAGCGAGTCGGCATAGGTGGTGGCGTGCGCGCTGACCACGCCGACGATGTGGGTGTTGTGGCCTAGTGCCCGTTTGGCGGCCACGGCGCTGCAGGCGCCGCTGCCCTGACCGATGGGGACGTAGATCACGTCGATGTCTGGCGCTGCCTTGAGCAACTCCCACCAGTAAGTGGCGACGCCGCGCAGCAGGTCGGGGTGGAAGCTGGGCACCATGTGGGCGCCGCGCTCTTTCGCCAAACCCTTTGCGTATTCGCGGCTTTCCTGAAAGTCGGCGCCGTGCTCGATCAGCGTGACACCCAGTGCGCGCATGGCGGCGTTCTTCTCCACCGAGTTGCCGTGTGGAGCGACGATGGTGCAGGCCACGCCATGGGCGCGTGCGGCCCAGCCGATGCTTTGGCCATGGTTGCCGCGCGTGGCGCTGATGACCTCGGCAGGCAGCGCGCCGCGTTGCGCCAATTGGTCAAAGTAGGTCAGGCCACCACGGATCTTGAAGGCGCCCACGGGCGTGTGGTTTTCGTGCTTGACCCAGCAGCTGGTGCCTAGCAGATCAGACAGTTGCCCCCAGCGGTACTGCGGTGTGGGGCCGAATTCGCGGTAGACCACCTGGGCGGCGGCTTCGATCTCGGGCAGCGTGGGGAGCAGGGCGTTAGCGGGCATGAGTTTTCCAGACAAACAAAGGGTCAATGCGCGTGGGTGCTGGTGCGCAACAGTTGCAGCCCGGCCAGTCCGAACACGGCGGCTAGCAGGCCCTCCATCCAGCGGCGCGAGGCGGCATAGACGCGCCGCGCGGCCGGGGTGGAGAACGCCAGCGCGTAGCCGGTGAAGATGTCGATACCCATGACCATGCAGCCCGCCACCACGACCCAGGCCAGATGGGGCGACGCGTTGGCCGGAATGCCCACGGTAACGGTGGCCAGCCAGGCCAGGACCGCTTTGGGGTTGGTCAGGTGCATGCCCAGGCCGCGCAGGTAAAGCTGGCGCGGGGTGGCATTGACAGCCTGGGTGGCCGACAACGCGGCATGCGGCGCACACGCCACGCGTGCTGACTTGAACGCCAGCCACAGCAAATAGAGCCCGCACAGCACCTTCATGGCGATAAGCCCGGCGGTAAAGCTGGCCAGCAATTGCGAGATGCCCAAGGCTGCCAGCACGCCCCAGAACCAGGAGCCGCTCAAGATGCCGGCTGCCAACCACAGCGCGGGCTTGCGTCCGGCGTTCATGGCCATGCCCATGATGGCCATGTTGCTGGGCCCGGGGCTGCCGGCGCCCACCAGATAGGTGGTCCAGGCCAGTGCGAGTTGGGCTGCCAGCGGTGCGTGAAACCACGCGTCCAGCGCGGCTATCACAGCGTCACCTGGCCGTCGATGCAGGTCACCGAATCGCCGCCGACCCAGACCTGGCCGGTGTCGTCCTGGTCGATATAGATGCGTCCTGCACGGCTGATGCAGGTGCCTTGGGCCGCCACATAGTGCGCTGGCGCAATGCCGTCGGCAATCAGCCACTGCGCCAGGCTGGCATTGAAGCTGCCGGTGACCGGGTCTTCCAGCACGCCGATATCGGGTGCGAAGAAGCGTACTTCTACCGACGGTGTCTCTGCCTCCAGGTGTTGTGCATCCCCACTGCGGGTGCCAAAGGCGCGGGCTTCGCGGTTGCTGCGCACTATCAAATCAGGAGCTGCTGGCGCACTGTCCATGCCGGCTACACCCACACCAGGTACCAAGCCCTTGAGGGCGGCGGCGTCGGGTTGCAGTTGCAGCACGGTGTCCATGCTGTCGAGCAGCAGGCCCAGCCAGGTGGGGCCGTTGTTGAGCCACTGCGCGGCCAGAATCTGCTGCGACTGCAGCCCCAGCGCTGCGGCTACCTGCGCCAGTAGCGCGGCATCGGGGGCGCTGCGCTGCAGGCTGGGCGCGGCAAAGGCCAAACGTGTGCCGTCACGGCGCAGTTTCACCAAGCCCTTGGCGCACTCCTGCACGATCACATCTGCCGCCTTGGGCGCACCGCCGGCCTGCAGCCAGGCGTGGCAGCTGCCCAATGTAGGGTGGCCGGCAAAAGGCAACTCGTCTCCCGGCGTGAAGATGCGCACCCGGTAGTCCGCGCCCCGGGCCGCGGCCTCGGGGCTGGGAGGCAGCAGAAAGGTGGTCTCCGACAAGTTGGTCCAGCGGGCGAAGCTCTGCATGTCTTCCGTGCTGAGGTGGGTGCCGTCCAGCACCACGGCCAGCGGGTTGCCCAGGTAGGGCTGGGCGGTGAACACGTCCACCTGCTTGAAAAGGCGTTGGCGCATGGGCGTTCCTGAAACGTGAAATGAAATTAGAGGGCGACGGTGCCGCGGATGCAGGTGACCGAATCGCCGCCCACCCAGACCTGGCCGCTGCTGTCCTGCTCGATGTGAACCCGACCTTCGCGCTGGACGCAGGTTCCCTGCGCCACCACGTACTTTTTGGGCATGTATTCGTCGGCAATCAGCCATTGCGCCAGGCTGCCGTTCAGGCTGCCGCTCACCGGGTCTTCCTGAATGCCTTCCATGGGGGCAAAGGCGCGCACTTCCATCTCGCTGGCCACGCCGTGTTGGGTGGTCGCGGCGGAGGGCATGCAGGCCACGCCCACCTTGACGCCCAGGTGTTTGAGCGCCAGGTGGTCGGGTTGCAGCTGCAGCACGGTCTGGCGGTCGTCCAGCAGGATGCCCATCCAGTCGGTGCCATTGCTCAGGGTTTGCGCCGCCACCACTTGCGCGGCTTTTAGGCCCAGCGCCGCGGCCACCTGGGCCAGCAAGCCGGGGCTGGGGTTTTTGCGTTGCAGGGTTGGCGCGGCAAACGCCAGGCGCGTGCCATCGCGGCAGATCTGCACCAGCCCGCCCTTGCACTGCTGCACGATGCGCTTGGCATTTTTGGGTTTGCCACCCGCTTCCAGCCAGGCGTGGCAGCTGCCCAGCGTGGGGTGGCCGGCAAAGGGTAGCTCCAGTCCGGGCGTGAAGATTCGCACTTGGTAGTCAGCACCCTGGGCCGCCGCCTCGGGCGTGGGTGGCAGCACAAAGGTGGTTTCGCTCAGATTCGTCCATCGCGCGAAGGCCTGCATGGCCTCGTCACTCACACCCGCGCCGTCCAGTACCACGGCCAGGGGGTTGCCCAGGTAAGGTTGGGCAGTGAACACATCGACTTGGGCGAAGGGGCGCTGTTGTGGCACGGTGGGCTTTCTGAAGGTGGTTAACGGTTACGAGGTTATGAAAGGGGAAGGTCAAGCACGCCGCGGGTAGCCGGGCGGCTCAGGATGCTGGCGAACCAGCGCTCCAGGTGCGGCCAGGCGGGCCGCGGCTGGGGCAGACCAAACCAGCGGTGCACATCACAGGCCGCGGGAATATCGGCCATGCTGAATTGCGCGCCGCCCACATAGGCGTGGTCGGCCAGGTGGTCGTTGAGCTGGGCCATGGCGGGCTCGGTGGCTGCGGTGGATCTGGCGATCACGGCGGCATCGCGTTGGTCGGCCGGCGTGCGGAACCACTGCACAAAGGCGGCGCCGCTCTCGCGGTTCAGCGTGGTCTGCTGCCAGTCCATCCAGCGCTCGGCGTCAAAGCGTGCGGCCAGGTCCTGGGGGTAGAGCGTGGCGTCACCGTACTTGGCGCACAGGTAGCGCACGATGGCGTTGCTCTCCCACAGGGTGAAGTCACCGTCCTGCAGCGTGGGCACCAGGGCGTTGGGGTTCATGGCCAGGTACTCAGGCGTTTTCACCACGCCGTAAGCCATGCCGGCATCGCTGCGCGTAAAGGCCACGCCGGTTTCTTGCGCGGCCCACACCACCTTGCGAACGTTCAGCGAGGACAAGCGCCCCCAGATGTGTACAGCCACGGTCAGCTCCGTTGGGCGTGGATGGCTTCGGCCAACGCGGCCACACCGCGATGGATTTCTTCCACGCTGGGCGTCACAAAACTCAGGCGCATGGCGCGCGCATCGGCGTTGCCAGCATAGAACGGCGCGCCAGGCACAAAGGCCACACCCTTGTCTACCGCGTGGGGCAGCAGGTCCACCGCGTTCATGCCGGCTGGCAGGCGTGCCCACAAGAACATGCCACCTGCCGGGGTGTTCCAGGTGAAGGTGCTGTCGGCGTTGGCGGCGTGGGGCCCTTGCGATTCAGGGAAGTGCTTCGCCAGTGCCTCTAACATGGCGTCGCGTTGCGACTTGTAGAGGCTGCGGATGGTGGGCACATGGCGGTCCAGGAAACCGTTTTGCATCACCTCAAAAATCAGGCGCTGGTTGAAGCCGGGGCTGTGCAGGTCGGCCGCTTGTTTGGCTTGCAGCAGCTTGGGGTACACGGCCTTGGGCGCCACGATAAAGCCCATGCGCAGGCCCGGCGCCAGCACCTTGGAGAACGAGCCCAGGTAAATGCCGCCTTCGGGGTTGCGCGCGGTCAGCGGGGCGGGGGGCGCTTGGTCAAACCACAGGTCACCGTAGGGGTTGTCTTCCATGATGGGCAGGCCGCTGCGGGCGGCCTCAGCACTCAGGGCTGCACGGCCGGCCTCGGTCATGCTGCGCCCCGTGGGGTTCTGGAAGTTGGGCAGCACATACAAAAAGCGCGCATCTTTGGACTTGTCGCGCAGGTCGGCCATGTTCAGGCCTTCGTCGTCGCTCGCCACACTCACCACATGGGGCTCCATGGGCATAAATGCCATCACCGCGCCCAGGTAGGTGGGGGATTCGACCAACACCTTGCTGTCTTTGTCGATCAGGATTTTGGCCACCAGGTCCAGGCCTTGTTGTGAGCCGGTGGTGATCAGAATCTGGTTGGGGTCGACGTTCCAGGTCACACCGGCAGCGGCGCTTTGCGCCTTGAGCTGCTGGGCCACCAGCTCGCGCAGCGGGCCATAGCCCTCGGACGCTGCGTATTGCAGGGCACCGGCCGGGTCGTCTTTGAGCACCTTGGCGCAGGCCGCTTCAAACTCGGCCACGGGGAAGGTTTTGCTGCTGGGCAGGCCGCCAGCAAAGCTGATGATGCCGGGCTTCTCGGTCACTTTGAGGATCTCGCGGATCACCGAGGGGTTCATCTTGGCGGCACGTTCGGCCAGGGTCCAGTGGGTTTGTGTCATAGCGGTTCCAGTGTTCTTTCAGGACATGAGCATAGGGTAGAGCGAGGCGACCAGGGCCAACGCCATGGTGATATTGAAAATGCGCAGGCGTTTGGGGTTTTGCAGCAGGCTGCGCATGGCCTGACCAAAGCCCACCCAGAAGGCCGAGCAAGGCCCGCCCAGCACCAGAAACAGCCCTGCCAGCAGCGCCACCTGTGGCAGGCCGGCGTTGGGCGACAGGTAGGTGCTCATGCAGGTCACGGCCATCACCCAGGCTTTGGGGTTGACCCACTGGAAGGCTGCCGCTGCCCAAAATCCCATGGGCCGTGCAGCTACATCGGTGGGGGTGTCTGCGCTGCTGCCGGGTTGTGCGCTGGCCAGCTTCCAGGCAATCCAGAGCATGTAGGCCGAGCCCGCATAGCGCAGCACGTCGTAAAACTGCGGAAACCGGTCCAGTACCGAGTGCAGGCCCAGGCCCACGCACAGCACCATGAACGAAAAGCCCAGGTTCACGCCCAGCAGATGCCGCAGCGAACGCTTGAAGCCAAAGTTCACGCCCGAGGCCATGAGCATGGCGTTGTTGGGGCCGGGGGTGACCGAGCTCACCACTGCAAACAAGCTGGCGGCCAACAGGGTTTCGGGATTCATGCGGGAGCACCTTTCACAACAGTTTGTACCGGCATGCGCCGGCCAATGAAGACGGTGGCAATCACCGCCACACCAAAGCCCACGGTGACAGCGTCCAGCCGCTCACCCAAGATCGGCACGGCAAACAGCATGCCCAAAAACGGCTGCAGCAGCTGCACCTGGCTCACCCGCACGGTGCCGCCCAGGGCCAGGCCCTTGTACCAGGCGAAAAAGCCCAGCCACATGGAAAACACCGACACATAGGCAAACGCCATCCAGGCGCTGGCTGGTAAATTGTGTTCCGGAAACTGCCACACGGCCAAGGGCAGGTTAATGGGCAGCGAAATCAGCAGCGCCCAGCAAATCACATGCTCGGCGCGCATGCGCTGCGAGAGACGTCCACCAAACCCGTAGCCCACCGCCGCACAGGCCATGGCGAGCAGCAAGAGCACATCGGCCATCTGCAATGAGAGGCCACTGTGGCCTGACCGTAGGAGCGCAAACGCCACCACCAGCGCCGTGCCAGCCAGCGCGCAGACCCAAAAGGCGGTGGACGGGCGCTGCCGGTTCAAAAAGGCACCCACCACCGCCGTGGCCAGTGGCAGCACACCCACCATCACACTGGCGTGCACCGCTTCCACGTGGCGCATGGCAATGGAGGTGAACAGCGGAAAGCCAAACACCACGCCCAGCGCCACCAGCACCAGCGCGCCCCAGGTATCGCGCGGCGGCAATGGCGCCCGGCTGAACCACAGCAGCAAACCCGAAAGTACACCGGCGACCACGGCGCGGCCGAACGCGATGAACATGCCCGACATCAGCGGCGCATCGGGTGTGCCCACGGCCAGCCGCGTCATCGGCAGGGTCAGCGCAAAGATGGTGACGCCCAGCACGCCCAGCCACAGACCTTTTTTGAGAGAGTTCATAGGGACCCCATCCAGGCGGCGGTAGCCACCAGCACGGTGGACATGCCGCGGTTGAACCAGCGCAGGCGCTGCGCGGTGGCCACGCCGGCCACCACCGGGCCGCACAGCCAATCGCGCAACAGTGAGCCCATGGTGGCGTAGCGCGCCAGCGCGTCCTCGCGCCCGGCCAGCCAGCCGGCGGTGACCGTCAGGCCCAGCATCCAGGCTTTGATATTGAGAAATTGCAGCGCCACCACCAGCGCGCCCAGGCCACCGGCACACAGCGTAAACAGCAGGCCCCAGCCCAGCGGCACCGCCACCACAAAGCGCATGGCACGCTGCAGGCCCAGGTTGGCCGCCAGTGCGGTGGACAGCGTGGTGTTGGGGCCCGGCGTGAAGCTGGCCGCGGTGGAGAGCAACAGCAACGCGGTGAATTCGGCGGGGGCAAATGGGTTCAACATGGGAATCACTGTACTTTGAAAAACAGCACACTTGCAGTACAGTTTATGGAAACAGAAATAGAACTGTATTGCTGCTACAGCCAACACAGGACCGCACCAGGACGCCCGCCATGCTCATGAAAACCGCCGCCCAAAGTCTGGCCGAACAATTGGCCGCGCTGTTTGCCCAGCGCATCCGCGACCGCCTGTTGGCGCCCGGTGCGCGCCTGCCTTCGGTGCGGCTATGCGCGCAGCAGCAAGGCGTGAGCCCGTCCACCGTGGTGGGGGCGTACGACCAGCTGCTGGCCCAGGGGCTGGTGGATGCGCGCAAGAACCGCGGGTTTTATGTGCGCGATCTGCCCTCCGTCGCCGTGGGCAGTGCGCAAGCTGCTATCGAATCAGGAGCGCATGGAGTGGCCAACCTCATGCTCTCCGTGCCCCAGCGCTATGCGCCGCTGAACGCCACGGCGCTGATTCGCGGCATGTTCAAGGGCGTGAGCAACAAGCCCCAGCCCGGCATGGGCGTGCTGCCCAAGGAGTGGCTGCAGTCCACGTTTCTGGCCACCGCGGTGCGGCGCAGCTGCAGCGTGGAGGCGCTCAATGCCTTCTCATTGCAGTACGGCGAGCCTGCCGGCGACACGGGGCTGCGCCGCGCGCTGTCCACCAAGCTGGCGGGCCTGTCGATACAGGCTGCGCCTGAGCAAATCATCACCACCGTGGGCGCCACCAACGCGTTGGACGTGGTGAGCCGCACGCTGCTGCGCGCGGGCGACTATGTGATGGTGGAAGAGCCCGGCTGGGCTATCGAGTTTGCGCGGCTGGATTCGCTGGGCATGCGCATTCTGCCGGTGCCGCGCCGCGCCGAGGGGCCGGACCTGGAGGTGATGGCGCGCTACTGCGAGGCGCATAAGCCCAAACTGTTTGTCAGCGTGAGCGTGTTCCACAACCCCACCGGGTTTTGTCTCTCGCCCAGCAGCGCCTACCGCATCCTGCAGCTGGCCAACCAGCACGACTTTCACATCGTCGAAGACGACACCTACAGCCACTTTGCGCCCGAGCATGCCACCCGCCTGTGCGCGCTGGACGGCCTGCAGCGCACCATCTACGTGGGCGGTTTTGCCAAAATCTTGGCACCGAACTGGCGCGTGGGCTACATGGCTGCGCCCAAGGACCTGGCCGAGCGCCTGTTGGACACCAAGCTGTTGTCCACACTCACCACGCCCGCGCTGTTGGAAAAAGCCTTGGCCTGGTGTATCGACCAGGGCCAGCTGCGTCGCCATGCCGAGCGCATCCGTACCCAGCTGGATGGCGCCAGGGCACGCAGCGTGAAGCTGGCGCTGGCGCACGGCTGCACGTTTGCGTCGGACCCCGTGGGCCTGTTTGGCTGGGTCGAGACCGGGGTGGACACCGATGCTTTAAGCCAACGCATGCTGGACGAAGGCTACCTGCTGGCGCCCGGCGCGCTGTTCCACGCCCAGCGCACGCCCAGCAGTCTCATGCGCATCAACTTTGCGTGTACGCAAGAGGCACAGTTCTGGAAGACCTTTGCGCGGCTGCGCGATGAGCAACTGGGCCGGGCCACCTCGGTGGCCAAGTAACAACCGAATTCAAGGAGAAAAAAATGATGACCTGCTATTTGCGCTACGTGATCGACCCCTACAAGCTTGCCGAGTTTGAGCACTACGGCAAGCTCTGGATTCCGCTGGTGGAGCGCTTCGGCGGCCAGCACCACGGCTACTTTTTGCCGTCCGAGGGCGCCAACAACATCGCGCTGGCCATGTTCAGCTTTCCCAGCCTGGCGGCGTACGAGACTTACCGCCAGCAGTCCTTCAACGATGCCGAATGCCAGGCCGCGTTTCGCTATGCCGAAGAGACGCGTTGCATCGTGAGCTACGAGCGCACGTTCTTCCGGCCTGTGTTCCGCTAACCCTGGCGGCGTGCCTGGCGCCTGCGAGCCACCGTGCCGACCAAGCCCAGGCCCGCCAGCAGCAGTGCATAGGTTTCTGGCTCGGGCACCGGCGCGCCAATGGCCTGGAATTCGGAAACGGAGGCCAGGCCATCTCCGCCCACAATGCTGATGGAGAATGCGTTGGCCGTGACAGGGCTGGCAAAGGTGGCGCTGCCCATGTCCATGCCCCAGGAACGATTGGGCGAGATCGTCGCCAGGTCCGTCCAAACATTAGACGCATTGCGGTAGCGGATCAAATAGTCGTCGTTGTTGTCGCCCTGCAAAACCAATGAGCTGACCGAGGACAAGGTAGGCAGGGAGATGGTGATTACATCCGCCCCATAAGCGCCGCCCCAGAACACGGTGCCGATATTCCATTGCTGGCCATTGGCGACAAACGAGCCGTCAACGACGGTGGACAAGGCTGCGGGCGCCGAGCAACACCAGCCGCCGTCGTTGCCAAAACCACTGCCGGTGGTTGTAACGCTGGAGCCCAGAGCCACATTGCTTGCGGCCTGGGATAGAGAAGATACGGCGAGCAATGTGAGCGCGCCCAAAAGCTTTTTCATGAAATTCCCCTGATGTAAACGGGCGTGAATGCCCGCTCCCTATGGTTTGACGGACTGATGGTCGAATCAATAGTCCGTTGGAGCTAAAACTGCGGGGACCAGTGGTCGAAGTCGTTACGATTGGTAAATCAACAGCGACACAGGGGAGACAGCGTCATGGCATCTTGCGCGTACTGCAACACCACGATCTTTTTTGGCGGAAAACGGCAGGGCGACCTGCGCTTTTGCAATGCCACCTGCCTGCAGCGCGGCGCGCTGGCCATCACGGCCCGCGCGTTGCCGCAGTCTGAAGTCGACCTGTACGTGGCCCGCGTGCACCGCGGCCAGTGCCCGGCCTGCCAGGGCGCGGGGCCGGTGGATGTGCACACCTCGTATCGCGTGTGGTCGGTGCTGTTCATGACGTCCTGGTCCAGCCGGCCCAAGGTGTGCTGCCAGGGCTGTGGCACCAAGCGCAAGGTGGGCGACACCGTGTTCTCCGTGGTGTTGGGCTGGTGGGGCTTCCCCTGGGGCTTTCTGGTCACGCCCATGCAAATCATCCGCAACGTGTGGGGCGTGGTGAACCAGCCCGACCCCACCACGCCATCCCCCGCGCTGGAGCAAATGCTGCGACTGGAAATGGCGGCGCGGGCGGCGCCAGCGCGGAGCAAGTTATTGGATTGAGATGGTGGTTGCTCCTATTTCAGGAGCTGCTCACGCATATTCCACGGGGGCTAGCGCCCTAAAAAGCCATTAAATAGCGGCCAGCGAACGCAGCAGGGCACGGTTCACTTCGTCGGCGGGCAGCTCGTGGGCCTTGCAGACATCGCGGATGACTTTGGTGGAGCTGCCCTCGAGCGCGCTGGCCACTTGCAGCCAAGGCGCGTAAGGGCCGGTCTGGCCCAGCACGGCGGATGCCACGCGGCCGGGTAGCGGCAGGCGGTGCAGGGCGGCGCCCAGGTTTTCGCCCAACAATAAATCCACCTGCGAGAAGATGCCGCACATGAAGACCTCGCGGCGCAGTTCGTCTTCCGCACCCGCGTCGGCCAGCCGCTCCATGATGCGGGCGCGCAGCACCATGGCGCCGCGGATGGGTTGCAGATTGGCATCGCTGCTGGCATGGGGCATTTGCTCCATGAGCCAGGAGCGTAGGCGGCTGTAGCCCATGTTGAGCAAGCCTTGGCGCACGCTGGCGGTTTCGTTGCGCAACGCCAGTGCGGCGGAATTGGCGAAGCGCAAAAAGCGGTAGATCAGCAGTGGTTCATCGCCCATGCGGCGCTCCAGCGCTTCGAGCGATTCATCAGCATCGATGGCGCGAACCAGGTCGCGCATCACCTCGCGCGCGGGCTGGATCTGCTTGTAGCGGTAGGCGTAGAGCATCTCCTCGGTGGGCCAGCCGGCCACACCCCAGACGGCCTGGTGGTCCAGTGCGTGCTCCACCAAAGCCTGGCTGGCCAGTCCCTCGTACAGCGCCCCGGGCACCACGGGGCTGGGCACCACACCGGCACCACCGCTGCCGCCGTCCTGATTGCGGCGCAGCGCAGCACGCAACGCGCCCAGGGCGTCTTGCGGGCTCAGCGTGCGCAGGGTTTTGTGAAAGCTGCCCTGCACCGCGGCGTGCGACGCGGCCTGGCCGACTTCGCCGCTCCACACCAGGCGGCGGCCGCGCTGGTGGGCCTGGCGCACCTGGTTGGCCAACTGAGTGTCACCCAGCCAGGCGTCGGGCACTTCCAGCCAGATGCCGCCGGGCGGCGCGTGCTCCAGCAGGTCGCTGAGCAGTGCGGGCGTGCGCACGCTGAGCAGCTGCGTTTCCTTGCCTGCGGGCCAGAGTTCTTGCAGGGCTTGCAGCAGGTGCTGTGCGTCCACCGCGCTGCCGCTGTACGGGTCCACCCACAGGCGCACGCCGCTGCGCTGGCGCCACTGGTTCCACAGGGGCTGGTAGCCCATGGTCACGCTGCCCAGCACCGAGGGGGTCATGGCTTATCCGAGGAAGTTGAACAGCGAGAGCTTTTGTACCTGCGCGTAGGACTGCAGGGCCGCGGAGTAGCCGGTCTGCTGGTTCTGGAAGTCGGAGATGCCCTTGATCATGTCCAGATCTTCTGCGCGCGAGCGGTTGCCCTCTTGCTCGATATTGCGTTTGTCGTTGTCGGTAGTGATGCGGTCGGCGCGGCCCAGCAGGTCACCGGCCTGGCCGCGCACGGCCGACACGCGGGTCATGCTGATGTCGATGTTGTGCAGTGCCTGGGCCACGGCCTGGGTGGCGGCGTTGGCGTTGGTGGCTTTGCCGATGTCGTTAATGGCGGTGTCCAGCACGCTGAACACGCTGCGCTTGAAGGCCACGTTCACCGTGTCACCCACAGCGGGACTGCCAATCACGGTGGCGCCGCTGTCCTTGTCGGTGGTGGGCGGGATGCCGTTGATATTGAACGACAGGCCGGGAATGCCGGTGATGGCGATCTTGGCGTTGCTGCCCGTGGCGTACGAGGCCGTGGCGGCCGACACAATGGGGTTGGTGCCGCTGACGGCCGGGGTCTCGGTGATGTCGTAGGTGACCGTGGTGGTGCCCGGCACAGTGGTGGAGTCCAGCGCCGTGAAGGTGACGGTGTAGCTGGGGTAGTCGGGGTTGCCGGCAGTGGCCTGTGCCAGGGCCGCCGTGCTGGCTACGGTGGCGCTGCTGCTTACCACCACTCCATCCGTGGTCAGTGAGCGGCTAGTGGGAATGGAGCCGGTGGTGGTGTTGCCCACGGTGACGTTGAACACGCCATCGCGCGCGGGTTGGTTCATGAATGCAGCCTCACCATCCAGCGTAAACGGGATGGTGTGCTGGCCACTGGCTGCCTGGCCGGGCAGGCCGTTGAAGGTGTAGTCCGGCTCCACCGACTGGGGGCCCACAAACGGCGCCAACGCGCTACCCAGCGCAGCAAACAACGGCAGGCCGTTGCTGTCCTTGGTATTGGCCAGCGCCAGGATCTGGTCGCGCATGCCGGTCAGTTGGCCGGCAATGGTGGAGCGCTCCGACGCGGTGTACACACCGTTGCCTGCAGTTACCACCAGTTCGCGGAAGTTTTGCAGCGCGTCGGTGATGTTGCCCAGCGTGCTCTCGGCCGATGCGATGGAGTTGCGTTGCGATTCCAGCGCGCGCTGGTCAGTGGCAATGCGGGCTATGCGGTTCATGGCGCGCTCGGCCTGGGCGGCGCCCGTGGGGTCGTCGGCGGCGCTGTTGATCTTCTTGCCCGAGGTTAGGCTCTCTTGCAGGTTGGACAGGGTGGTCTGACGGGTTTGCAGGTTGCGCAGGGTGTTGTCGTAGGCGTTGGCGGACCCGAGCCGGGTGAAGGCGGTAGCGGTCATGCGTGTTCTCCAAGCGTTGGGCGCCTAGCGGCTACCGGGAAAGTCCCTGGATCAGGGTGTCAAAAATGCTTTGGGCGATCTGGATCATCTTCGCAGAGGCCTGGTAGGCCTGCTGGTACTGCAGCAGCTTGGCGGCTTCCTCGTCCAGGTTCACACCGGAGACGCCGGAGCGGTCCTTCTCGGCATTGGTAGCAATGTTGCTGGACACCTGGGCCGAGTAGTTGGCGCTTTGCGAGCGGATACCGATCTGCGAGATCAGACCCGCGTAGCCGTCAGTCAGCGCAGCGCCGTCGAACATGGCCATGTCACGCAGGTTCATCATGGCACTGGCGTTGCCGCCACTGGTGGCGGCAAAAGCGTTCTGGCCGATGGTTACGGTGTCGTTGGTGGCCGGCGAGCCGCTCAACGTCATCGAGAAACCAGGAAACCCAGCGGGTGTGTAGTTGATGGCTTGGCCCGACACATAGGACTGGCCCGTCACGCCGGCGGTCTGGCCCGTGTTGTCCACGATGTCGTAGGTGGTGCCGCCCACGCCATTGGTAAAGGTGACGGTGTAGCTGGGCTGGGGCACGGTGGCCGCCGTGGTGGCCAGGGTCTTGGCGCTCAGGCTGGCCAGGGCCAGCGATCCGGTGTTGGTGGGTGTGAGCGTGGCGGCCAGCGGCGCGGCCACGGCCAGCGCACGTGGCGTGGAAAACTCGCGCGCCACATTGCTGGCTGAGGTGCTGTAGGGCTTGAGCAGAAAGCGGTCACCCGCGGTGGCGCCGGCGGCGCCCGTGGTGGTGATGGTCAGGCCGTCCACCGTCACGGGGGAACTCAGGTCCAAGGTGCGTACCAGTCCGTCGCTCATGCGCTTCACTGAGGCATTGGGCGGGGTGGTGAAGTTGATCTCGTAGTCGGAAGCCTCCAGCTGGGTGACATCCGCGATCGACAGGGTCATGCTGGCGGCCGAGGTCTGCCCGGTGGCCTGGTAAATGTTGGAGCTGCCGAAGGTGGTGGGCGTAAAGAGGTTGCCGCCCACATTGCCGTCCAGGTCCAGGCCCAGCTTGTGCTGGTCGTTCATGGCGGTGGTGATGCCCATGGTCAGGCGCCCCAGCAGGTTGCGGCCCTCGGCCAGGTCGTTGTTCTGAAAGCGCAGCAGCCCCGAGACTTCGCCACCACCCAGGGTGTTTTCGTCCAGCACCATGGAGCTGCCGTTGCGCGTGATGGCCAGTCGGCTCTTCAGCGTGTCCCCAAAGTCGTCGGGCACGATGGAGACAGGTGCCACCTCGGTGCCCAGTACCAGGGCCTGGCTGCCTCCAATGAAGACACCCACGGTCCCGTCGTCCGCCGGGATGGAGGTGGTCTGTACGTACTGGTTCAGGTCGCGGATCAGTTGGTCGCGCCGGTCCAGCAGGTCGTTGGGTGGCTGGCCGTTGCCCTGGGCGCGCGAGATCTGCTCGTTCACATCGGCAATGTTGTGCGCCAGGGTGTTGATGGCGGTGACCTTCTCGTTGATGGATTGGGCGATGCCGCTTTGAAGGTCGTCCAGGCTTTGAGACGCAGAGCGCAGACGCCGTGCCGTTTCGTCCACACGCGTCAGCGCCACGGTGCGCGCGGTCAGGTCAGTGGGGGCACTGGCCACGTCCGAGAAGGCGTTCAGCATGTCGTTGATGCTGGCGCCCACGCCGTCGGTGCCGCCTTGGAAAATGTTGGTCAGCTGCGTCAGGTAGTTGGCGCGGGTCACGTCGGCGGACTGCGTGGTGGCAGCCAGTGTGCTTTGCCGGTTCAGAAAGGAATCAAAGTTGCGCTGGATGGTCTGGATGGACACACCCTTGCCCAGATAGCCACCGCCGGTGAACTGGCCTGCCACGGTTTGCAGCACCACCTTTTGGCGCGAATACCCTGCGGTATTCACGTTGGCAATGTTGTTGCCGGTGGTTTGCAGCGCCACCAGGTTGGCCTGGAGGGCCTGCGCGCCGATGTTCAGAATGCCCATGGTGGTCTCCGTTTACACCTGGACGCGGCGCAGCTGCAGCGTGGTGTTGATGGCGCGGCTCAACTTGGCGGCGTACTCGGGGTCGGTGGCGTAGCCCGCCTTTTGCAGGCCGCTGGCAAAGGCGTGGGCCGAGGTGGTCTGCTCGCGGGCCTTGGCGTAGCGGGGGCTTTCCGTGATCATGCGTGCGTAGTCCTTGAAGGAGTCTTCATAGGAGTCGTAGGCGCGGAACTTGGCGACCTGTTTTTGCGCTACGCCGTTGACGTATTCGGTGGTGGTGACCTCGGCCACCTTGCCGGTCCAGCCAGCGCCGGCCTTGATGCCGAACAGATTGAAGGAATTGCCGCCACCCTTGACCTTGATCTGGTGGTTGCCCCAGCCGGTTTCGTGGCCGGCCTGGCCCAACATGTAGCTGGCGGGAATGCCAGTGGCTTTTTCCACCTTGCTAGCTACATCGGAATGTTTTTTCACAAAGTCGGCCTGGGTCTCGGTCGGCGCGCGCTTTGTCTTCACCGGGGTGATCTTGGCGTCCATGCCCAGGTCGGGTTTTGCCTTGGCGGGTTCGGTACCTGCCGCGGGCGCGGGCGTGGTGCCGGGCATGGTCACACCCATCTGGCGTGCTAGCTGTTGGGAGATCATGTCGGACAAACCGCCGGGTTGGCCCGACATCTGCACCGCAAACTGCTGGTCCAGCAGGTCGGCACCCAGGTCGGTGCCGGGGTTGTCCAGCATGCCGGACTTCATGCTGGCGCTGGCGTCGCGCATGCTTTTCACCAGCTCACGCATGAACAGCGACTCAAACTGCTTGGCCGTTTCCTTGATGGTTTCGGGCGTGGCCTTGCTCGCATCGAACTTCAGATTGCTCAGCGACTGGGAGTCTGCCGCCAGGCTCTGCGAGCTGGACAGGGACGAGGTACCGTAGATGGATCCGTAGCTCATGTCAGATCACCTCCAACTCCGCATTCAGGGCGCCGGCCGACTTGATGGCCTGCAGAATGGCCAACAGGTCTTGCGGCGTAGCGCCCAGAGAGTTCAATGCCTTCACCACATCGGTGAGTTGGGCGGCTGCGGGAATCTGGATCAGCTTGCCGGGCTCGGATTTGATGTCGATGTTGGCTTTTTCGGTCACCACGGTTTGCCCACCCGACAAGGCGCTGGGCTGGCTCACTACCGGGGTGCTGGAAATGCTGATGGACAGGTTGCCATGCGCAATGGCGCAGGGGCCCAGGGTGACCGCCTGGTTGAGCACGATGGAGCCGGTGCGCGAGTTGATGATGACCTTGGCCGCGGCCACCGATGATTCGATGGGCAGCTCCTCCATCTCGGCGATGAAGCTCACACGGTCGTTGGGGTTGCCGGGGGCTTTGACCTGCACGGTGCGGCCGTCTTGGGCCTGGGCAATGCCAGCGCCAAACTTGCGGTTGATGGCCTGGGCCACCTTGCGCGCGGTCTGAAAGTCGGACGAGTTCAAGCTCAGGCTGATGCTGTCGCCTTCTTGCAGGTTGGTGGGTACGGCACGCTCCACTTGCGCGCCGTCAGGAATGCGGCCCACGCTGAGGTGGTTCACGGTGACCTTGCTGCCACCGGCTGCAGCGCCGGCGCCAGCCACGATCAGGTTGCCCTGGGCCAGCGCGTACACCTCACCATCCACGCCCTTGAGTGGGGTGGAGATCAGCGTGCCGCCCTTGAGCGACTTGGCATTGCCCAGCGAGGAGACGTTGATGTCCAGCGTCTGGCCCGGGCGGGCGAAGGCGGGTAGCTGGGCGGTGACCAGCACGGCGGCCACGTTTTTCATCTGCAGCTGGGCGATTTGCGCGGCGGGCAGGGTCAAGCCCAGCTGTTTCATGTAGTTGGCCAGGCCTTGCGAGGTATAGGGCATCTGGGTGGTCTGGTCGCCGGTGCCGTCCAGACCCACGACCAGGCCAAAGCCGGTCAACTGGTTGCTGCGCACGCCTTCGATGGCGGCGACTTCCTTGATACGGGTGGCCGACAAAGCGGTGCCGCTGGCTGCCATCAGGAGCGCCAGGCACCAACCGCCTAGCCAGGGGCGGCCTCGGGGTGTTACAGCTTGGTTCCGGTGTGTCATGTGCAGAGTCGGTAATGGGGACGGTCCGACTGGACCTATTACCCCTCGGCACTATTCTGGAGAACTTTAGAAGGGGTTAAAGTTCAAAAAGAACCGGGATAACCAGCCAACTGTCTGGGCTTCGCCTTGGGCACCGCGACCCTTAGACTCCACGCGCACATTCGCGACCTGCAGCGAGCTGATCACATTGTTGGGTTGCAGCATGCGCGGGTTGACGGTGCCGGTGAAGCGCATCACGTCCACATTCTGGTTCACACCAATCTGCTTTTCACCGGCCACCACCAGGTTGCCGTTGGGCAACACTTCGACGACGGTGGTGGAGATGGAGCCGCTGAAGGTGTTGGCGGCTTCCGTGCCGCCCTTGCCGCTGAAGTCGTTGTCGGTCTTGACGCTCATTTCCAGGTTTTTCATGTCCACACCAATCATGCTGGGCAGGGGCGGCGTAATGGCGTTGCTGGCGGATGTGTTGCGGTTTACCGTGGACTTGGACACCTGGCTGGCCGCCAGGCTTTCGACGATCTGGATGGTGACAATGTCGCCCAGTGCGCGGGCACGGCTGTCTTCAAACGCCGGGCGATAGGTGGCCAGGTGGAACAGGCTGCCGCTGGAGGGCTTGGTTGGCGCGGCGTTGGTGGCTGCACTCAACTCGGGTTTGACTTCGGCAAAGTCCACCACGGCCTTGGGCGGAATGCCCTGGCAGGCGCTCAGCAGCAGGGTGCTGGCCAGTGTCAGGTAAAAACTGCCTCTAGCCCCCGTGGAATATGCGCAAGCAGCTACTTTTTTCATAGCAAACCTCACAGCTGTCCTAATTTTTGCAGCATCTGGTCCGAGGTCTGGATGGCCTTGGAGTTCATTTCATAGGCGCGTTGGGTCTGGATCATGGTGACCAGTTCCTGCACTACGTTGACGTTGGACGTTTCCACAAAGCCCTGCATCACGGCGCCCAGGCCGTTGGAGCCCGGCACACCCGCGTTGGGTTGGCCCGAGGCTGCGGTTTCCTGGTACACGTTTTGCCCCTTGGGCTCCAGGCCAGCGGGGTTGATGAAGCTGGCCGTGGTGATGGTGCCCACGGTCTGCGGTGTGGTGGTGCCCGGCACGGTGGCGGATACGGTGCCGTCCTGCGCGATGGACAAATTGGTGGCGTTGGCCGGTACGGTGATGCCGCCTTGCACCAGCAGGCCGGACGAGGTCACTACGCGGCCCTGGTTGTCCAGCTGGAAGGCGCCGTCGCGGGTGTAGCCGGTGGTGCCGTCGGGCATGGTCACCTGGAAGAAGCCGTTGCCCTGGATGGCCACGTCGAGGTTGTTGTTGGTCTGCTGCAGGTTGCCCTGCGAGAAGGTGCGGCTGGTGGCCACCGTGCGCACGCCCAAGCCCACTTGCAGGCCCGTAGGTAAGGTCGACTGCTCCGAGCTGTTGGAGCCCACCTGGCGCAGGTTTTGGTACATCAGATCTTCGAACACCGCGTGGGCTTTCTTGAAACCGTTGGTGGAGACGTTGGCCAGGTTGTTGGAAATCACGTCCAGCTGCATTTGCTGGGCTTCCATGCCGGTCTTGGAGATCCAAAGGGAGTTGATCATGGTGTGTTTCCTGGGGTTTAGCCTTGCAAGCCAAGCAATTGGCCGGCCGAGCGGTCGTTGGATTCGGCGGTCTGCATCAGGCGCATTTGCGCTTCAAACTGGCGGGCGGTCTGGATCATGCCGACCATGGATTCGATCGCGTTGACGTTGGAGCCTTCCAGCACGCCCACCTGCACCCGGGCAGTGTCTTCGTTGTTCATGGGGTCGCCCGACAGCGTGCGGAACAGGCCGTCGTCGCCGCGCTTGAGCGGGTCGTCGGCCGTGGGCACGGCCAGCTTGAGCCGGCCGATCACATTGGCGGGCTGGCCGCCCACCTTGGCACTGATGTTGCCGTCCGGGCTGATGCTCAGCTCGGCCCCGGCGGGCGATGTGATGGCGCCGCCGTCGCTGGACAGCACTTGGCGGCCGTTGCCGGTGGTCAGGGTGCCGTCGGTGGCCACTTCAAAGTTGCCGTTGCGCGTGTAGGCCTCGGTGCCGTCCAGGCCCTGCACGGCAAACCAGGCCTCGCCCATGGCCATGGCGTCCAGGCTGCGGCCCGTGCGTTGGGCGGGGCCTGGGGTGTTCAGGTGACCCGCCGTGGCCTCCACTGCGAACACGCGGGTGGTTGCGCCTTCGCCGCGCAGCGGCACGGCGCGGTACGTGGCCAGCTGTGCCCGAAAGCCGTTGGTGGACACATTGGCCAGGTTGTTGGACAGGACGGCCTGGCGGTTGGCCGCCGCGTTGGCGCCCGTCATGGCGGTGTAGATCAGGCGGTCCATGGTGTTCTAGCCTCGGTTAGCGCAGGTTGACCAGCGTGGACATGACCTGGTCCTGCGTTTTGATGGTCTGGGCATTGGCTTGGTAGTTGCGCTGTGCGGTCATCATGTTGACCAGCTCGGCGGTAATGTCCACGTTGGATTCTTCAATCGAGCCCGCACGTGTTTCGCCAAATTTGCCAATGCCAGGTTTGCCCAGCACCACGGGGCCGGACTTGAAGGTTTCCAGGTACTCGCCGCCGCCCACGGGCGCCAGGCCTTGCAGGTTGCGGAAATCTCCCAGGGCAATCATGCCGCCGGTCTTCAGGGTCTGGCCGTTGGAGTAGCTGGTGCTGATTACGCCCTTGCCGTCAATCGCCAGGCTGGTGAATTCGCCCGCGGCGTAGCCGTCTTGCGACAGGGCCGTCACGCTGTAGGCCGCGCCAAACTGGGTGACACCGGATATATCAACTGTGATGGCGCCGGGGATAAAGCCAGTCGCCTCGTTCGGGTTGTTGGAGGTGATAGTGCCGCCGGGGATTGTCAGCGAAAGACTGGCGGGGCCGGTGACCGTGCCCGTGGAATCGAAGGTGATAGTGCCAATGGGGGTTGTGCTGGTCAGGTCGGTGTAGACGTCCCAGGAATTGGCAACCGTGTCGGTCTTCTGGAAATACAGGTTGGCCGAAGAGGCTACGCCCTGTGCGTCGTACACGCTGATGGATGTGCCGTAGGTGGCGCGCGGAGAAGGCGTGACACCGGCAGCGACGGCCTGGGTGGCGTCCTTGGCTCGGGCGTCCAGGTTGAACTCGGCCGTGATGGCGGCTGTGGCCTTGGCGGGAATTGGGGCGCCGGTGGGCATCACCAGTTTTTGTGGGGTGATGCTGGTGGCCGTGCCTGTGTTGTCGGTGGGGTAGCCCATCAGGAAGGAGCCGGTGTTGGTGATCAGGTTGCCGGTTTTATCCAGCTTGAACTCGCCATCGCGGGTGTAGGCGATGGTGCCGTCGGTCTTGGTGACCTGGAAGAAGCCGCCACCGTTGATGCCCACGTCCAGGCTGTTGCCGGTGATATTGATGTTGCCCTGCGAGAACTGCTGCGCAATGGCCGCCGTGGCCGCGCCGATGCCGGCCGCATTGCCGCCGCCCGTGCCCAGCGAGCCGGCCACCAGCTCGGAGAACTCATTGCGTGACGACTTGAACCCCACGGTGCTGGAGTTGGCAATGTTGTTCCCAATGACGTCGAGGCTTTTGCTCGACACATTGAGCCCGGAGAGTCCTGTTTGAAAGCTCATGGCGTGGTCCTTATGGGTGGCGAATTAGAGGATGGCTTTGATGGCGTCGTAGGCAACGGTTGCGCCACTCTTGAGACTGAGGTTCAGGCCGCTGGCGCCAGTGCTGACGGATTCGATGGTGCTGCGGGTCAGGGGCGTGACATCGACCGCCTTGCCGCTCAGCGTTGCGGTGACCTTGAAGACCGGAGTGGTCGTGCCGGTGTAGCTGCTGGCATCCCACTCGAAGTTGTGGCGGCCTTCGGTCTGCGCGCCCATGTTGATGGTGCCCAGCACCTGGCCGCCCTGGGTCAGCACCTGCACGGTGACCTTGTCGGCCTCGCCCGCCAGCTCCAGGCTACCTTTGCCCACGCCTGCGTTCACCGGCAGGGCGTTGCCTTCGGTCAACACCTCGCGGCCGACCATGGACGCACCCTGCAGCACCTGCATGGACGAAAACTGGGTGGCCATGGATTTCATGGTCTCGTTGAGTTCCTGGATGCCCGACACCGTGTTGATCTGCGCCATCTGGCTGGTCATTTGGGCGTTGTCCATGGGGTTCATGGGGTCCTGGTTGTTGAGCTGGGCCACCAGGAGTTTCAGGAAACGGTCCGTCTGGGCCTGCGCGCTGGTTTGCGTGGTGCCCGTGGTGGATGTGCTTGTCGAGCTAGTGTTGCTTACGCTGGCGACCATGGTGTGTGCCTCTTTGGTTATTGACCCATTTGGAGCGTCTTGAGCAGCAGCGTCTTGGCTGTATTCATGACTTCCACGTTGTTTTGGTAAGACCGCGAGGCCGAAATCATGTTCACCATCTCCTCCACCGGGTTTACGTTGGATTGGGTGACATAGCCGTCGGCATCGGCCGAGGGGTGGGTCGGGTTGTGCACGCGTTTGAGCGGGTCGTTGCTTTCGCGGATGGAGCTGACCTTGACGCCGGAGGAGGCGTCGGAGCCCATGGGCACGGTCTCAAACACCACCTGGCGCGCCTTGTAGCCCTGGCCATCAGGACCGGCCACCGCATCGGCGTTGGCCAGGTTGCTGGCCACCACGTTGAGGCGTTGTGACTGGGCGCTGACGGCGCTGCCAGACACATTGAAGATGGAAAACATGGACATCGTGGGACTCCTCAGTCGTGGTCAGAGGCCTACTGGCCCTGAATGGCACTCAAGATTGTTTTGGAAGAGCCGTTAATGAAGCGAAGGGTGGCTTCGTAGCGCACCGAGTTGTCGACAAAGTTGGCTCGCTCGCGGTCCAGGTCCACGCTGTTGCCATCCATGGCAGGTTGCGTTTGCACCGTGTAGTCCAGCTTGGAATCGCCCAAAGTGCTGCTGCCGTTGGCACTTGGCAGGGGAATGTGGCGGGCATGGGTGGTGCCATCGCTGGACAGGCCGGCGCTGCTGCTGGTGGTCAGGCGCACGCCCTGGCTGTCGCCAATGGCTTCGCTCATGGCCTGCTTGAAATTGACGTCGCGCCCGGAGTAGCCGGGCGTGTCCGCGTTGGCGATGTTGCTGGCAATGACGCGTTGACGCTCGGCGCGCAGCACCAAAGCTTTCGCTTGAAAGTCCAGGGCGTTGGTCAAATTGGCAAACATGGGCTACCTCGGCTAAGGGCGTCCGGTCCAGACGGAGGGGTCGGGATGGGGACGTGCGGCAATTATGGGAAAAGCTTTAATTTCCTAGCGGAGGAATAGCGGGGGGATTGGCCTGCATTTAGCGGGTTTGCGCGGGCGAGGGGCTGCCTATAGTTGCTGCAACTTAGGAGTGCCGCCATGTCCCCGTGCTTGCGATTCGCGCGTTTGCTGCCCCGCAGGCTGCGTGGTGGCCTGGCGCTGGCCGTGCTTGTCGCGGCGCCCGTGGCTTGGGCGCAGGACATGGCGTTGGGCGATTTGCAGGTGCTCGCGCAACGCTGGGTGCGAGACACCGTGGCCAAAACCAATGCGGACAATCCCGGCCTGCGCATGGAGTCGACCGTGGGCGCGCTGGACAGCCGCTTGCGGTTGGCGGTGTGCGGCAATGTGGAGGCGTATGTTCCGCCTGGTGCACGCCTGTGGGGCCGTAGTAGGGTGGGTTTGCGCTGCGCCGACGGTATCGGCCGTTGGAATGTGTCGTTGCCCGTGGTCGTCAAGGCTGTGGGACCGGCCTGGGTGCTGAAGAGCCAGGTGTCGGCGGGTGCCACGCTGGCGGATTCGGATGTGATGGAGGCAGAGGTGGACTGGGCCGAAGAGCCCTCTGCGGTGCTGCAAGAGCGTCCTCTATGGGTAGGGCAAACGGCAACCCGCTTGCTCAGTGCCGGTCAGGCGCTGCGCCAAGGCATGGTGAAGCCGGCACAGGTGTTCCAGGCGGGTGCCTCGGTACGGGTGGTTGCCCAAGGTCCCGGGTTCCAGGTATCTAGCGATGCCCAGGCCCTGTCGGCCGGCGTGGTGGGCCAACAAGCCCGGGTGCGCATGGACAACGGACGGGTTACATCGGGCGTGGTGCTGGATGTGCGTACAGTAAAAATTGACCTTTGAGTCCAACTTCCTGTGCAAAGAACCCTAAAGTCCGTCATGATCTGGCCGATAACAATCCCACGAGGCTGCGCTTATCGCGGCTTTGGAGAATGCCATGAAGATAGGTCAACCCTCAGATATTCCCTCCTCCGTCACGCCCACGGTGTCCGGTGCTGCCCAAAAAGCGGCCCAGAGCAGCAGCGCCAGCACGGCCGCGACCAACAGCGCGGCCGAAGGTACGCGCTCTGCGGGGGTGGCCGTCACCGTGTCCACGTTGGCACGTTCTCTGGAGAAGCCCGAGCGCAGCGATGCGGATGTGGATACCCAGAAAGTGGCTTCCGTGAAGGCGGCCATCGAAGACGGAACCTATGTGGTGAACGCCGAGGCGATTGCCGATCAACTTCTTTCCAACGCGCAGGAAATGCTGAACCGCACCACGCGGTAAATCCGGCCTGCGCACTATCTACAGTGCGGAGGTTTCAGGATGTCTAAGGATTCACAATCACGGTTTGATGCGCTCGAGCAGCAGTTTGGCGCCGTAGCGGCCGCCCTGCGTGATGGTGACGTTTCTCAATTAGAGTCTCTGAGCAGCCAGCTACAGCAAATGACGGTGGAGTTTGCGCGTGAGCTGGAGTTTTTTTCGGCCAAGTCTGGTATCACGTCGACCCAGTTGCGCCGCGCCAAGGCTCTCAGCCAGGGATTTCCGGTGTTACGTGAAAGCCTGTTGCGCCGGCAAGCCTTGGTCGACCAGGCTCTGCAGGTCGTGGTTCCCGCTACCCAAACCCAGACCTATGCAGCCCCGACAGCCAGTCCTTACGGTGCGGGCCCCAAGGCCTCGGGCCGTTTCCAAAGCTTCACCGCCTAGAGCTACCAATCGGTTCCACTGGTTCAGTGGGATCGCATTTTTGCCCGCAACCGGGCGATGGACTGGCTGTGCAACTGACAGACCCGTGACTCGGTCACTTCCAGCACCGCCGCAATTTCCTTGAGGTTCATGTCCTGCTCGTAGTACATGCTCATGATGAACTGTTCGCGTTCGGGCAAGGCCTTGATGGCGGTGACCAGTGACTGGCGCAAACGCATGTCGCGCAGCATGTTCAGCGGGTCGGCATCGTTGTCGGCTACGTGGCGGTCCAGGAAGGTGTCGTCGTCTTCGTTGCGCCGCGTCATGTCTTCCAAGTACACCAGCTGCGTGCCGCGCACCTTGCCCAGTAGACTTTGGTATTCAGTCAAGCCCATTCCCAGTTCCGCCGCAATTTCGGATTCCGCGGGGCTGCGGCCCAGCACATGCTCCAGCTTGCGCATCGCGACTTCGATTTCCTTCTGGCTCTTGCGGGAGCCGCGCGACATCCAGTCGTTCTCGCGCAGCTCATCGAGCATGGCGCCGCGAATGCGCTGGGTGGCGAAGGTTTCAAACTGCACACCCTGCGAGGCCTCAAAGCGGGTGAGTGCATCGGACAGCCCAATCAGCCCGACCTGGATCAGGTCATCCACTTCCACGCTGGCGGGCAGCTTGGCCATCATGTGATGGGCCAGGCGACGCACCAGCGGCTGGTACTGCTTGATCAGAGCGGTACGGTCCAACTGTCCTTTGGCGGAGTACATCAGTGTGCCCCTGTGGGGTAGTGGTGGCGCACCGTAGGCGCATAGGGGCGGTGGGGCGCGGACCAGCCGCTGTTCAGCGCCATGGCATTTTCCAGCAAGCCCAGCACCAGCCGGCCGATGCTGGCCGAGGGGCGTTCATCGGTGGTCGCAGCCGGGATGTTCAGGGCGTTCACTTGGTAATTCAAAAAGTATTTGGCGCAGTCGTTCAAGCTGGTGGGCATGCGGTTCTCGGACACCGGTGTTTTGGCTCGCACATTGTCCACCACATTGACAATGGTAGGTTCCAGTGCACCTTTGAGCAACAGGCGTTTCAGGGCCAAATAGCTGGTCAGCAGCGAGGCTTTGGCTGTGGATACGGCCAGCACCGGGCGCACGCCACTGCCGTGCAGCAAATGGGCCAGTGTTTGCGCCGTGCTGTACACAATCACCACACTCTCGTGGGGGAATAGTCCCCCCGCATCGATCAAGGAATGCATGCCTGTAGCACTGCCGCTGGCCAAAGTTTGCAGCCCTAGCCGTGCCGGCAAAACCGTCCACGAGGGCGCATCGGATACAGGTGGCGGCGCCATGGAGTAATCAAACAGCTGGGCCAAGCCCGGGTTGTCCGGGGTCTCCAGCACTGTGCCGTCCAGCACCGTGACCGGGTGTCCGAACCCAACCAAGGCATTGCACAGTTGCAGCAACAGTGGAAGTTCCACCTGCTCGTCACCATGGCTGACCATGGCGATGAGTTTGGGCGCAGGCACGACTGCCAGGTCCAGCAGACCTGCAGCCTGGTTGATCGGGTGATCAAGCATCCAGGCGCCCCTGGCCCGTGGCCGCGTTGCTGGACTGGCTGAAGAAGAAACCCAGGTCGCTGGCCTTGGGGTCGTAGGCCGACACGCCGGCGGTGCGCATGGACATGCGAACCAGCTTGGCTGCGACGGCAGGTTCCCAGTCCTCAGGCACACGTTGGCCGTTGGTTACGCCACGCAGTACCAGTTGGTGGCGGATGACCGCGTCGAGGGCGGGGCCGAGTTTCACGGCCTCGTCGGTCTTGGACAGGATGGCTTGCAGTGTGGTGGGGGTTTTGAAGCAGGACACAGCCTCGTCCAAAGTGTCCCCATGGCCCCCCGCATTGAGCACCAGCAGGCGCTTGATCTTGGGCAGGTCCAGCAGCTCCATCAGTTCGCGCTTGCGCGGGTCGCGTGGGGCGATGCCGGTGGTGTCAATCAACACCATTTTCTTGTTGGCCAGCAACCCCAGCAGGTCTTGCAGTGCTGCCTTGTCATGCGCCAGGTGGGCCACGACGCCCAGCATCTTGCCGTAGGCGCGCAGTTGTTCGTGGGCGCCCACGCGGTAGGTGTCCAGGGTGATCAGGCCTACGCTGCCAGGGCCGTGTGCGCGGGCACACTGACCGGCCAACTTGGCAGCGGTGGTGGTCTTGCCCACGCCGGTGGCGCCGATCAGGGCAAACACGCCGCCCTCTTCGTGCAGAGGCGGGCTGCTGGCATCGGTGCGCAGGTTGCGTTCCAGAACGTCCATCACCCAACGTACCGATTCCGCCGCATCCATGTCTTCAGGCATGCGCTCCAGAATCGTGCGCGACAGCGTAGGGGAGTAGCCCGCGCGAATCATCTTCAGCATCAGGTTGGACTGGATGGGGTTTTGCCGCGCCTGACCCAGCCAGTTCAACGTGTTGAAGCGGTCTTCAATCAGCTCCTTCATGGCGTGCAGCTCGTCCATCATGTTTTGCGGCACGGCAGGGGCGGGTGCATAGCTTGGCGGCTTGCGCGCTGGCATGGGCCTTGGGGCAACAGGGGCATCCACGTCCATGCTGATACGCTTGAGTGCGGGTGCTTGGGGTGGCTCTGGCGCTACGGGCGGCGGCAGGATGGTGGTTTGGGGCTGGGTTTGTGCGGCCTCGTGGCGACGGCGCATCATGCGTTCGCGCACATAGTCCTGGAACGACAGCGTGCTCATGGCCAGTTGCTCCGCATCGTCCTCCACTTGGCTTGCCACATCCTGGTAGCTGGGGGGCGTGCTGTTGCGCGGTGCGGGTTGTTGTTTGTTTCCCCCCGAGCTACCGGTATTTTGGTTCAGCGTGGCCAGAGTATCTTCGGCGGTGGCCACCACTTCCACGCCGTTTTCAGTGGGGCGGTTGGACAAGATCAGGGTGCCGTCGCCAAAGGCTTGGCGTGCTTTGGCAAGGGCTTCGCGGGAGGTGGCGGCGGTAAAGCGTTGGATGTTCATGGTGTTGCGCCTCTCAAAATCGGGCCGATGCGGATGGTGTGGGTTTCAGGAATTTCGCTGTGGGCCAGCACCTGCAGGCGGGGCGCGACACGGCGCACCAGGCGTGCAATCGAGCCGCGAATCTGGTCAGGCACCAGCAGACAGGCCGGCACGCCAATTTCTTCCTGTTTCAACGCGGTTTCTGCAGCCGTGCGGGTCAGCATGTCGGCTACGCCGGGGTCCAGCGCGGGGCCGGACGCGCCGCCCAGGGCCTGTACCAACAGCCGTTCCAGGCTGGGGTCGATCGCAATCACATTGAGTTCGCGGGTGGGGCCATAGATCTGCTGCACGATAGCGGGTGACAAGGCCACGCGTACGCGGCGTGCCAGCTCGACCGGATCTGTGGTGGCGGTAGCGTGCTCGGCGATGGATTCGATGATGGTGCGGATGTCGCGGATATGGACCGATTCGTCCAGCAGCAGTTGCAGGACCTTTTGGAAGACAGCCACCGAGACCATCTTGGGGACGACTTCTTCGATCAGTTTGGGGGCCAGCTTTGCCACGTGTTCCACGAGTTGTTGTGTTTCTGTCCGGCTTAGCAACTTGGCGGCCTGGACTTGCATCAAGTGTGACAAATGGGTGGCCATGACAGTCTCGGAATCAACCACGGTAAATCCGGCCATTTGCGCCGCTTCCTTTTGGCGTTCATCAATCCAGTGTGCGGGCAGGCCAAATGCGGGGTCAGTAGTGGCAGCGCCGATGAGGGGCGTGGTAATGCCGCCGGGGTTGATGGCCAGATACATGCCGGGGAAGGCTTCACCTTCCCCCACGATGACACCGCGCAGCGTGATGCGATAGGCACTGGGCTTGAGCTCCAAGTTGTCGCGCACATGCACGGCGGGCGGCAGGAAGCCAACCTCTTGCGCAAACTTGCGGCGCACGCCCTTGATGCGGTTGAGCAAGTCGCCCTGACGGGTCTTGTCAACCAAGGCAATCAGGCGGTAGCCCAGCTCCAGGCCCAGTTGGTCCACGGGTTGAAGGTCATCCCAAGAGGCTTCGCCGTCCGTCACCGGAGCGGGCGCCTGGGCTTGTGGATCCACCGGCTCGGGCTTGTGCGATAGGGCCCATGCGCCATAGCCCAGGATGGCCGCAATGCTCAAGAACACCAGGTGCGGCATATTGGGAATGATGCCCACCACAAACATGATGAGCCCTGTGATGCCGAGTACCCGTGGGGACACAAACATCTGCCCCATGATCTGCTTGCCGATGTCCTTGTCCTTGCCTACGCGAGACACTACCATCGCGGCGGCAACGGAAATCAGCAGGCCTGGAATTTGTGCCACCAGGGCATCGCCAACAGCCAGCAGGATGTAAGAGTTGGCGGCCTGGCTGGCGGTCAAGTCATGCTGCAGGATGCCCACCGCAAAGCCGCCAAAGATGTTGATCAGCAAAATCAGGATACCGGCCACGGCATCACCGCGCACGAACTTGGAGGCACCGTCCATAGAGCCAAAGAACTCGGCTTCTTCGCCAATTTCGGCGCGGCGGCGCTTGGCTTCTTTTTCGTCAATCAGGCCCGCATTCAGATCGGCATCCACCGCCATCTGTTTGCCGGGCATAGCGTCCAGCGTGAACCGCGCCGACACTTCGGCAATACGTTCGGAGCCTTTGGTCACCACGACAAAGTTGATCACCACGAGGATGGCAAACACGATCAGGCCCACGGCAAAGTTGCCACCAATCAGGAAGTGGCCAAACGCCTCGATCACCGCGCCGGCGGCGCCTGCGCCGGTGTGGCCTTCGAGCAGCACTACACGCGTGGACGCTACGTTGAGCGAGAGGCGCATCAGCGTGGTGAGCAGCAGCACGGAGGGGAAGGCGGCGAAATCCAGCGGGCGAATCATGTAGGCCGCCACCATCATCACCATCAACGCCACAGCGATGTTGATCGTGAAAAAGGCGTCCAGCAAAATCGGTGGCAGGGGCAGCACCATCATGGCCAGAATGGCGACGACCAGGATAGGGGCGGCCGCACCCTGCATTACGGTGGCATTGCTGCCAAACCATTGCTGCAGGTTTTTGATTTGGGCGTTCATGCCGTTTCAGCCTTCAAGGTTTTAGAAAGGGGATCCAGCTCGGGCGGCACAAAGGGCTGCGGTACTTCTTGTGGCATCACACCTTCGCCACGCAGGGCGGCACGCAGGCGGTACACATAGGCCAGCACCTGCGCCACGGCGGTGTACAGCGCGGAGGGGATATCCTGGTCCAGCTCTGCATTGGCGTAGAGCGCACGCGCCAGCATGGGGGACTGCAGTACGGGAATGGAATGCTGTTTTGCCACATCGCGAATCTTCATGGCCAGCAGGTCCGCACCTTTAGAGATCACCCGTGGGGCGCGCATGGATTTCTCGTCATAGCGGATGGCTACGGCAAAGTGGGTTGGGTTCATCACCACGAAGTCGGCTTTCGGCACGGCGTTGACACTGCTTCTTTGGGCCAGTTCGCGCTGCTTCTGGCGGATCTTGCTTTTGATCTGGGGGTTGCCGTCGGACTCTTTGCCTTCCTGCTTCACTTCCTGGTGCGACATCTTCATCTGGTCTTTGTGCAGGAAGGTTTGCAGTGGCACGTCCACCATGGCCGCCATCAAGACCACCAGCAGCATGAGGCCGAGCCCACCGGTCAGCCACTGAGTCAGGTGGGCAATGGCGGCGCTGGATGGCTGCATCAGCAAGGACGCCATTTCCTGGAAACCAGAGGTCAAAAACGAGGTCGCAATGGCAAACAAAATGCCCGTCATGGCGACCATCTTGGCTGTGTTGAGCAGCTTCTTTTTGGAAAACAGATTGGAGAAGCCGGACAGCGGGCTCAGGCGGGAAAAGTCTGGCATCAAGGGCTTGAGGCTGTTAACCCAGCCACCCGAGGCCACGGCAGCCACGATGGCAGCGGTGGTGACGATGGCGGCGAATGCGACACAGCCGGCGATACCAATGGTGGTGGTATCGCTCAAACGCTGCAGCATAGTGCCGGGGCGCATGACGATGGCGGCATCAAACGACAGTTGCTGCGCCATGCTGAGCTTGAGCTGGTCGAACAACACGGGGGACAGGACGAGAACCGCGATGGCGCCGGCGCCCAGCACCGCGAGGTGGGAAAGATCTTCGGAGCGGCTAACCTGGCCGTCTTCGCGCGCTTTCTTGAGCTTGCGCTCTGACGCCGGTAGGTTGCGATCTTGACTGCCTGAGTCCATGGTGGAGAAGCTCTCTAGTTCTCACCATTGTCGCAACCGACCTCCTGAACTAAAGGGCGATAAGCGGGGCAATCCTCCGCTTATTCAAGAAGATTTCAGAAGCCCAAACTTGCCAGCAAATCGTCCACCTGAGATTGGTCGGTGACCACCTCCTGGTTGGCCTGTCCGTCCACCACGGGGCCGGCCAGTGCAGGGGTGTATTCCTGCACGGTGGCGGCGCTCACCTTGGCTTCTGCGGGAGCGGTTTGCAGCAGCAACAGCACCAGCTGTTCTTCGATGGTCGCTGCCAGTGTGACCACCTTGGCAATCACTTGGCCGGTCAGGTCGTGGAAGTCCTGCGCCATCATGATTTCGGTCAAGTGGTCGTCCACCTTCTTGCTGGATTGCTCTACATCATTGATGAAGTTCATCACATGGCCCTTGGCGACAGCGCCAACGGGGTCTTTGACGATCAATGCGCCAATGCGACGGGTCTCCGCCGCAATGTGGTCGTGCTGGGCCTTGGCTTGGTCAACTTGGTTGAGCACCTTTTCAGCGGCTTGGCCGGTCAGGCGGGCGATGTAGGACAGGCGGCTTTTCGCATCTGGCAGTTCGCCAGCCCAGTCTTTAACTTTTTCGGCCAAGCCAAGGCCATTGAGCGAGTCATGCAACTGGCGCGTGAGCGCGCCTAGCTGCTGGTGGACTTCGACCGTGGAGAGTGCTGGTGCTGGATTGGAAGCGTCTGACATAGTTACTTCAGTCCCGTCTTGGTCAGGATGTGGTTCACTTTGTCTTCCAGTGTGGCCTTGGTAAACGGTTTGACGATGTAACCCGCGGCACCTTGTTGGGCAGCCAACACGATGTCTTCCTTGCGGGCTTCCGCGGTCACCATCAGCACGGGCAGGTGCTTGAGCTTGTCGTCTTTTTTGATCTCGGCCAGCAACTGAAAGCCATTCATGTTGGGCATGTTGATGTCACTGACTACGAAGTCAAAGGTGCTGTTGCGCAGCTTTTGCAGCGCGGCTACGCCGTCTTCGGCTTCGTCGGCATCTGCATAGCCGCTTTCCTTGAGCAGGTTGCGCACGATTCTCCGCATGGTGGAGAAGTCATCAACAATGAGAAAGCGCAGTTCTTTGGACATAGATAACCTTTTGCCGGGCGATTTTCGAATTTCTGCAAGTATGACCGAATTTTCGCAGAGTTATGGGGGCGATTTTGCCTCTGTAGCCACTGCGGGGCCAGCGGTTTCCGTCTCCATTTCCGGCACTGCGACCTTGGTGCCCAAGAGTCGTTCTTCCGCCTCTTTGGTCATCACCAGGATGCTGATGCGTCGGTTGCTGGGGCTCAAGGGGTCGTCAGGCTCCAGCGGCACGCTGGAGGCCATGCCTACCACGCGGGCCAGCTTGTCTTCGGGCATGCCGGCCGCAATGAGTTCCCGGCGGGATGCGTTGGCGCGGTCAGCTGACAGCTCCCAATTGCTATAGCCCCGCGCGGCATTGCCATAAGCCTGCCGGTCGGTGTGGCCGTCGAGGCTGATCTTGTTGTCCACATCGGCCAGGGTGAGTCCGATCTCGCGCAGGATGTCGCGCATATAGGGTTTGACCGTGGCGCTGCCGCTGTCAAACATGGGGCGGCGCTGGTCGTCGACGATCTGGATCTGCAGGCCGTCCGGGGTGATTTCGAGCTTGATCTGAGAGCTGAACTCCGCCATCTTGGGGTTGTTAGAGATGGTTGCTGCAATTTTGGCTGCCAGGGTGGCCAACGCTTTCGCGTCATTCTTGGCGCGCTCGATCTTGGCCTGCTCGCCCGACATCTTTTTGGCGGTTTTCTCGGTGCCGTCCCCACGGCGCGACTGGCCGGCTTGCTGCGTCAGGTCGTTGCCGCCGCCGGTGATCACGCTGTTGCTGGCCCCCGCCCCCGCGCCACCTTGCATGGCGACTTTGAGGGGGGATTGAAAGTAATCGGAAATTCCCTTCTTGTCGCCTTCCGATGTGCTGCCCAGCAGCCACATCAGCAAGAAGAACGCCATCATGGCGGTCACGAAGTCGGCGTAGGCGATCTTCCAGGCGCCACCGTGCGCAACGTGGCCGCCTTTCTTGACCCGCTTGATGATGATGGGCTGAAGCTTCTTGGCGTCTCCGGCCATGCTCAGGCGCCCCCGCGCTTACTTTTTCTTGACATACGCTTCAAGCTCGGCAAACGTAGGGCGCTCTGTGGAGTACAAAACTTTGCGGCCGAACTCAATGGCAGTGGAAGGGTTGTAGCCCTGCATGCTGGCCAGCAGCGTGGTTTTGATGCACTGCAGCTCCTTGCCGGCCTCTTCCACCTTCTGTTCCAACAGTCCGCCCAGCGGTTCGGCAAAGGCGTACGCCAGCAAAATGCCCAAGAAAGTACCGACAAGCGCGGAGCCGATCATGCCGCCCAGCACCGCAGGGGGCTGCCCCACCGAGCCCATGGTGTTCACCACCCCCAGCACGGCCGCCACAATCCCGAAAGCGGGTAGGCCGCCAGCTATGCGCTGGATGGCGGCGACGGCCGCGTGTTCTTCGTGGTGGTGGGTTTCGATCTCGCTGTCCATGAGCGACTCGATCTCGTGGGCGTTCAGGTTGCCCGACACCATCATGCGCAGGTAATCGGTGATGAACTCCACCACGTGGTGGTCGGAGCCTACGGTGGAGTATTTCTTGAAGATTTCGGATTGCTCGGGTTCTTCGACATCTTTTTCAATCGCCATCAGCCCTTCTTTGCGGGCCTTCTGCAGGATGTCGAACATCAGCGCCATGAGTTCCATGTAGCGCGCCTTGGTGTATTTGCTACCTTTGAAGCAGGCGCCCAGGCCCTTCATGGTGGACTTGATCACCTTCATCTGGTTGTTGGCCAAAAAGGCGCCCAAGGTGGCGCCCCCGATGGTCAGCATTTCAAAGGGGAGTGCGTGCAACACCACACTGATGTTGCCGCCGTGCGCGATGAACACGCCGAACACACAGCCAAGAACAACCAGCCAGCCGATGATTACGA
The DNA here is from genome assembly GCF_056405715.1 of Rhodoferax sp. P1_F3. NCBI lineage: Bacteria > Pseudomonadati > Pseudomonadota > Betaproteobacteria > Burkholderiales > Comamonadaceae > Rhodoferax > Rhodoferax sp. P1_F3. The sequence goes on from NZ_JBFUBO010000015.1 coordinate 73,627, forward strand.
ACATAGGAACATTGTGACAGGGAAGCCAGGGGCTTCATGGGTTGAACAGCCTGGCTTTTCAGGGCCGTCTCTATCATATCGTCGCCTAGTCCGTTGTCTTGAGTTTTATATCAAAATGATCCCTAGCCCCCGTAAATATTGCGCGAGTAGCTACAAAATTTATAGCGACTAGTGCAGCAAAATGCCGCCGGCCGTAGAGCCTTTGCCGGCCCGAGCGGGGGGCGTGCACAGGCCGCACTCAAAGTGGCGGGAGTTTTCGTAGGCTTCCGAGACAAAGTGGCCGCCGCACTTGCAGCACTTGGTCATGGACAGCATGTTGTTGTCGATGAACTTCACCAGGCGCCAGGCGCGGGTGATGGAGAGCAGGGGCTCGACACCGCAGGCGGCGATCTGCTCTGTGTACAGCCTGTAGGCGGCCATGATGGCGTCGATGTCCTCCATGGCGCTGACCTTGCTCAGGTACTCGTAGGTGTTCTGAAACAGCGACGCATGGATATTGGGCTGCCAGGTCAGGAACCACTCGGTGGAGAAGGGCAGTTGGCCCTTGCTGGGAGAGCGGCCGGCCACTTCTTTGTACAAGCGCAGCAGACGCTCGTAGGACAGGTCGGTTTCGCTCTCCAGCACCTGCAGGCGGGCGCCCAGCTGGATCAAGGAGACTGCGCGCTCGACTTGCTTGGAGTCGTTCAAAACACTTTTGGTGGCCATGGAGTGCTCCTGCGGGGTGGGGGGCTTAGACGGCTTCGGCGAAACGGCCGGCCATCAGGATGCTGGCGTGCAGCTTGGTGGTGGCGTCGTTGTCCACCTTGTTGGTCGAGTGGTTGGTCAGCAAGTTCCAGACAATGTCGTCATCCACCCGGAAGCGGCACAGCAGCATGTTGCTCGATGCAATGCGCATGATTTGTGCGGGGGAGAGGGCGGTAATCATGTCTGCGGCCTCCTCCGACATGCCCAGGCGAAACAGGGCTTCGGCCTTGTCCTTGCGGATCAGGCTTTGGGCCAGCATCAAGTAAGTCATATTGGCTTCCCGGATCTGCGCCAGTAGTTGCTCGTCGTTCATATTCGGCTCCTGGTGAGGGCAATTCGTGTGAATCACCATGGAGCGAATTCTGGTTGCCAGGCCTTAAAACTTGAATCAGAAAAAGGCTAATCCGCGTGTCAGAAACGCAGACGCGCCCTGTAGGCGAACTTCCTACAAGCGCAATGCAAGCAGCATGGAGTGGCCCGCAGCAAAGGGGCGTGAGCGGTCCGTAGAGGACGCGTACTCAGGTGTTGTCGGCAGCATGGACTGCAAACTTGAGAACTTAATTTAAGAGTGCGACAGACGTACCTGTCCCACGGTCGCCATCCAGCGGATGGTTTCTCGAAGGAGGGCCGTGCTATCAGCCCTTGAGCAACTGCAACACAGACTGTGGCAACTGGTTGGCCTGCGCCACCATGGCGGTACCTGCCTGCTGCAGAATTTGCGTGCGCGACAGGTTGGCGGTTTCCATTGCGAAGTCCGCGTCCTGGATGCGTGAGCGCGAAGCACTCAGGTTTTCTGAGGTGGTTTGCAGGCTGCTGATGGCGGTCTCGAACCGAGACTGCAGGGCGCCGAACTTGGCGCGCTGTGAAGAGATTACCGAGAGGGATGAGTCCACGGTGGTCAGTGTGCGGGTGGCAGCTTCAACGGTGGAAACGTCCATGGTGGATGCGGATTGCAACTCACTGGCGGAATTGGCGGTCGAGAAATAGCTGGCGCCAGTTCCCGTGCTTTCCCCGTTGGTATTGCTCACGCTGAAGCTGCCGTTGGAATCCAGGGTCAAGGCGCCCACAACATATGCGCTGCCGCCAGCGGCCATTGAGACAACGGCTGGTGTTGTCGTTACGACGGCGGGCGGGATGGGGCCCACTGGGGCATTAACAACATCGAAGGTGCCAACCGATGCAGCTGCGCTATTGATCTGAATGTCAGCGCCCGAATCGTTGGTCAGCGTGATGCCGGTGCCAGCGGCATTTAGCTTGGCGGTGATGCCCGTTTGGGATGACTTGTCGTTGAAAGCTGTAACCGCCGCGGCCAAGCCGTCGTTGGTATTGAGGGCGCTGCCGATATTGAAACCGATCGTCACCGGGGTAGCTACCGGGTTGTTGGACACCACGGTGAGCGAATAGCTTCCAGCTGTTGTGAAGTTGTTGATGTCAACCTCGGTGCGCGCGGTTGCCGTTACCCCGGTAGTGCCAGCTTGGGCATTGATGGATGCAGCCACGAGTTTGGCGCTGTCCCCAATGTTGACGCTCACGTTGGCCGTGCCTGTGGCGCCGCTGACAACCAATGTATCCGCGGTAGTTACTGGGCTGGTGCTACCGGTGACGGCCGTAGACGGGTTGGTTCCTGCGCTGGTGGTGCCTAGTACCAGGTCGCCGGTTCCCCCTGTGCTGGAGGCTACTGAGGAGCCGATCCGGTTGTTGCCGTATTTCGTAGTGCTGAAGTTGGCTGTGGTCGCAATGATGGTCTGGTTGGCGTTGGCTCCGACCTGGAAGGTGGCGGAGGTGAAGGAGCCATCCAGAATGTTCTGGCCGTTGAACTGGGTGGTCTGCGCGATGCGGTTGAGTTCGGCCGTTAGTTGGCTGACTTCGGCGTTCAGGGCAGCGCGGTCCGAAGAGGAGTTCGTGGCGTTGGCCGACTGTACCGCCAGTTCGCGGACGCGCTGCAGGATACTGGAGGCACTGCCCAATGCGCCTTCGGCCACTTGCGCCAGCGAAATACCGTCATTGGCATTGCGGGCGGCTTGGTTGACGCCGCGAATCTGCGAGGTGAAGCGTTCACTGATGGCCAAGCCTGCCGCATCGTCCTTCGCGCTGTTGATGCGCAAACCTGAGGACAGGCGGGCCATGGAGGTGCTCATTGCCGACTGCGAACTGCTCAGGTTGCGTTGCGCAGTCAGCGACTGAACGTTGGTGTTGATGGTTGAGGCCATTGCGGAACTCCTAAATAAAGTGAATCAGCGTCGCCGCCGATTGCATAGCCTGCTAGCCCGCAGACAATCAGTAACGATGGGTGAATTCTGGAGAAGCCCTCTATTGGCATATGGGCAATAAGCACGGCAAAAGGCGGCTAAATTCCTGGTGCCTCGGTAATCTTGATAGGGGTAAACCCTTAAATCCATGAATTGCCCGGCAAACCCCGTGCTAATTAAATTTCCGTCGGCTGGTCTGCGTGTTAGGCGCGCTTTGAAGTGAAGTTGCTAAAGTTTTCTGGGATTGACCCGAAAACAAATGCAACGGGCCTTAGCGGGCCTGTTGTCCGGAAGGCGCCACTGTGGCGCACCGGTCATGGCGGCCAGTAGCGATGCTGGCGTTGAGATCGGCATTTCGCCGGATTTACAGGTTCTTACCAGGAGTTATCACATGACCGCAACCATCAATACCAATATCAACACGTTGACCGCACAACGCAATCTGACCAACAGTCAGTCGGCGTTGGGTACCTCCATCCAGCGCCTGTCTTCGGGTCTGCGCATCAACAGCGCCAAAGACGATGCTGCCGGTTTGGCGATTTCGGAGCGCTTCACCTCCCAAATCCGTGGCCTGAACCAGGCGGCCCGCAATGCGAATGATGGCATTTCTCTGGCGCAAACCGCTGAAGGTGCGTTGGGTTCCATGAGCACCGTGCTGCAGCGTGTGCGTGAGCTGGCGGTGCAGTCTGCCAATGCCACCAATTCGGCCTCCGATCGCCAGGCGATCAATGCTGAAGTGAATCAGCTCACTGCCGAACTGGATCGTATCTCGCTCACGACGCAGTTCAACGGCCAAAACTTGTTGGATGGCAGCTTCGGCTCGGCTGTCTTCCAGGTCGGCGCCAACGCCAACCAGACCGTGACCGCCACCACGGGCAACACCCGCACCAGCCAGTACGGCAACAACCAAATCGCCGGCTCCAACGCGGGTACGGCATCTACCGCAACCGCTTTTGGTGCCAACGGCGTTACTGCAGGCGCCATTGCTATCAGCGGCTACGTCGGTACGGCCTCTGCCACGGTTGCTTTGAACGATACGGCAAAGACCATCGCTGCCGCCATCAATGGCCAAACCGCCTCGACGGGTGTTACGGCAACTGCACGTACCGACGCAACAGTGACCTTTGGTACTGCGGGGGCCTACACACTGAATCTGCGCTCTGATAACTCTGCGAACCAAACCATCACCTTCTCGCTGACGGCGGTTGCAACAGCAGATGGTTTGGCTACGGCAGTGTCCGCAATTAACGATCAGTCCTCCAAAACGGGAGTGACTGCTTCTGTCAATGCGGCGGGTACTGGCGTGACGTTGACGAATGCCACTGGCAATGACATTTACTTGGGCGACACCACCGCAACCAATGCAGGTGCTGTGACCATCACTAAGCTGGACAGTGCGGGAGCGGCCATCGCAGGCACTATCACGTTAGCTTCCGATGCAACGGCAGATGATTCGCTGACCAGTGGCTCTTTGGTCCTTGATTCGCAAAAGTCCTTTGCAGTGACCTCGACAAGTACGGCTACTACCACTGGAACTTCCACATTGAACAAGGTGTCTGATCTGGACGTGTCGACAGTCGCAAAAGCTACGCAGGCCATTAAAACCGTTGATTCTGCGGTGGCTTTCATTAGTGGCGAGCGTGCTAAATACGGTGCTTTGCAGTCCCGTTTTGAAACCACGATCTCCAGCCTGAATATCACGTCTGAAAACTTGAGCGCATCCCGCTCACGCGTTCAGGACGCTGACTTCGCGGTGGAAACAGCCAACCTGTCGCGCGCACAGATCCTGCAACAGGCCGGCACAGCGATGGTGGCTCAGGCTAACCAGTTGCCCCAGGGCGTGCTGGCCCTGCTGCGTTAATCGAGGCGAGTAAGGATTCGGCGCTAAAGTATCTGCGGCAGCGTCCGATATAGAGGGTGGCAAGGGAAAAATCCCTCGCCACCTTTTTTTCTGTGGGAAAACCGGGTCTTTTCATGGTTTATTCGCGGTGCCAAAGTGCGACACTTCGGAGTCTTGGACTGAGTAGGAGGCTTGAATGGCTACCATTTCTTCATTGGGGGTCGGCACCGGCGGCCTGGATTCCGAGGCGATCGTCACCAAATTAGTGGCGTTGGAGAAGCAGCCACTGACTTCTTTGAAGGCCAAAGCTACCGTCGACCAGGCCAAAATTTCCTCGTTTGGGCAGATACAGTCCCAATTTTCCGCATTGAGTGACGTCGCGACCCGAATTGCCGCTACCTCGGTCTGGAGTTCGCGGGTGGCCTCGTCGTCTAACACGAGTGCTGCAACGATTGTTGCAACAGCGTCTACTGCCGCCACGTCTTTTACATTGGATGTAGATGCCCTGGCCAAAGAGCAGTCCAATTCGTCGGCCTCGGTTGCCTTGGGATCTCTAGTTGGTGCTGGTACCCTGACGTTTCGGACGGGTACCTGGTCTGGAGGCTCTACGGACGCCAGTACTACCAACGCAGATATTGCCGCCAAGGATGCGCTGGTTGTCAGTACCGCCGCTGCCTCTACGGCTGCCGCGAATGCCGCGACTACCGCCAGCGCTACTGCCGGGAGTACGGCCGCCTCGGCAGCGTCTGCTTTGGCGGATGACAACACGGCGGCATCGGATCTGGCATCTGCTGCGGTTTCACCCGAACAGACTGCTTATGCAAGCGCCTACTCCGATTGGGTAGCCGCCATTACAGCCAACGACCACAGCACCCCAGCACTACAGGCCGCCGAGGCTGCTGCTTTGACTGCAAAAAATAATGCTTATGCCGCCATGACGGGTGGGGAGCAGACTTCGGCCAATAGCATCACCGCGACGGCCGACGCCACCGATGCCTCTGCACTCAAAGGTGTTGCGCTGAGCGCAGCAACAGCCTCCACAGTAGCTACTACTGCAGCTACTGCTGCGGTAACTGCTGCAGCCGCAGCCGTTACTGCAGCCAACTCTGCCCGACCAACGTTCACGGCGGGCGGCAGCAGCTCTGATGTGGCGATCACCGTCACCGCAGCGGACACCATCACTACGCTGGCAGCCAAAATCAATGCCTCTACGGCAGGTGTCGTTGCCACGGTGTTTCGTGATGGTACGGGTGAGCGTTTGCTGCTGCGTTCCAAGAGCACGGGCGCGGATTCAGGATTCAGGATTCAGGCGACGGATGCAGATAGCAATAGCGCAGACGACGCAGGCCTGTCCCGATTTGCCTATGACCCCCAGACTGCTGCATTTGGAATGGCTTCCAGTGGCACGCCAGCGCAAAATGGCCAAGATGCCAAAGCCCGTATCAACGGTTTGGCGGTGACTTCCACAACCAATACCCTGACGGACAACATCCCAGGGGTGACCATCACGTTGACGGCGACGACCACGACTAATTACGGAACGGTCAGTGAGACGAAGTCCCCCGTCACCATGGCGGTGCGTGAAGATGTGACACCTGCAGTCAAGAATGTGCAGGATTTCATTACCGCGTACAACACGCTGGCGGCGTCTTTGGCGGATATGACCAAGTACGACGCTTCGACAAAGACGCCCGCGATTTTTCAAGGCGATTCTGCCGTGTTGGGTCTCCAGAGCATCTTGCGCAATATGTTGGGTTCGGTCAGCACCGGCTCTGCGTACCAACGGCTATCTGACGTGGGTGTAGAGCGCCAACTGGATGGCTCGCTGACACTCAACACCGCCAAACTGAGCACTGCAGCCAATAACGGAACTGAACTGCAGAAACTGTTCACAGCCAACAATGGCAACGCGCAGACCAACGGGTTTGCTTTGAAGTTCAGCGCCTTGGCCAAAGGAGTTTTGGGGACCGGTGGGTCCGTTGTGAATAAGGCGAGCTCCCTGCAAAAGGATCTGGATCGCAATGCAACGGAGCAAACGCGAGTGAATGACCGTGCGGACGCTGTGGAGGCGCGCTTGCGCAAACAATACACCGCGTTGGACACCAAGATGGCCTCGTTGTCTGCACTCAATGCCTATGTGGCGCAGCAGGTAACGACCTGGAACAAGTCGACCGGTTGATGGACACACAACTATGACAAATCAGGCGCGTGGTGTCGGATTTTTTGGGATGGCATTGGCCAGCCTTCTTGTCGCGTGCTCCACCAGTGTCCAGCAAGTACCCGCGAGCGCTGCGCTGGTAGCCCCCATCGATGCGGGTGCCAAGGTCATACAGTTTCGAAAAATAGCGGATGCCTTGCCCAAAGGCGAGTTGATTGGAAAGTCGCGTTTTGGAATTCTGTGTATCCCCGGTAAGCCCCTTGCCTGGCGAGATGGCCGTGTGAATGTCAACGACGATGAATTTGCAGAGAGCTTTCGCCAGGAAGTCGAAAAAGCCAAATTTGCCACCGTGGTGGAGTCTGGTGCTACCCCCGAGACCGCGATCAGCCCCCGAGCCGGATTTCTGGTGTCAGGGCAGGTGGCCAGTGTGAGCATGGACATATGCTCCCCTTGGTCCGACTTTGGAAACTGGCGGGATGCGCGTGGTGGTGCCTATGTCAAGGTGCAATGGCAGGTGTACAGCACCATGCAAAAAAAGATAGTCTACGAAACTGCAACCGAAGGTTCATACCAGACGGACGACAGCGTGACTGGGGGCGCGACCGAGCTGATGCGGAGTGCCTTTGCGTCGGCGACTCAAAATTTGCTGGCAGATGCGGCCTTTTATCGATCTATCCATGGGGATAAAAAGGGGGCATCTCCGGGTGCGGCTTCTGCCACGGCAGAACCGCTGCGGGTGATGGAGACAGCCAAGAGCGGTGCCGCCGTGGATGAGCCCAGATCCGCCGTATTCACGGTGATCGCAGGAATGAACCGAGGCAGCGGGTTTGTCGTGAGTGCGGATGGGTATTTGATCACCAGTGAGCACACGGTTCGCGGCTACCAGCTGGTCAAGCTCAAATCCGCTACGGGACGTGAATCTCTGGGGTTTGTAATCCGCAGAGACGAGCAAAGCGATGTTGCATTGGTGCAGCTCACCGAGCGTAATGCCTCAACATTGGCCCTCCGATCCTCGCCGGCGGTGCTGGCGGGTGAGGATGTGTATGTAATGGATGTTGCTGCGCGCGCGCCCGATATCGGCATCCGCAAGGGCGCGGTCGGTACCCAGAAGGATGCAGTGGGGCCGAAATGGGTACGTACTTCGGTGCCACTGGCGCCTCTGGATGCGGGTGCACCGTTTTTTGACAAAACGGGCAAGGTGGTTGGGGTGGCGGTTGCGCCCGCTGTGGACGGCCCGGCGCAGCCGGCGGGCAGTTTTGTCCCCATTTCTGAAGTACTGACGCGCCTTGCGCTAAGCTTCAAATAATGGCGAAGTTCCTTCGCAAACTTCGCGAGGAGAGTGGTTTCGGATTGAATGCACTTTAGTTGGCGCTGGGGGTGCCGATATAAGTTGCAAGAAGATAAGGAATTGCAGCATGTTTACTTCCGTCAGCGCCCGTTCGGCTTCCGCCTATAAAAGAGCGAGTGTGGATGCCAGTGTGGAAATGGCGAATCCCCATCAGTTGGTGACCTTGCTGTTTGAGGCCTTGCAGCGCACGTTAGGGTCTGCCACCCTGGCGATGCAGGCGGGTGATATCAGCACAAAATGCAACCATATCAGCTCTGCCATCCGCATTTTGGAAGAGGGACTGATTGCGCCTTTGGATCTGTCCAAAGGCGGTGAATTGGCCGGTAATTTGAAAAATCTGTACGAATACTGCGTGATGCGCTTGGTACTTGCCAATGCCAAAAACGATCCAGCTTTGCTCAACGAGGTGAAGCAATTGATTGAGCCCGTGGCCAGCGGATGGAAGCAAATTGATGGGCAAGGCCCCGCCTACCTGAAGCCTGTTTAAGACTGGGGCCGCTATGCCAAAGACATTGATCGAGTGTTACCGGGCCATAGAAGCCAGTAGCTGTCAAATGCTGGATGCCGCACGCTCTCAGGACTGGGATACCGTTGTACACCACGAGGGGGTGTGCGCTGTGCTGATAGAGCAACTGCGCAGCCAGGCGCGTCGTCTTGAGTTGGATGCACAGGAGAGAGCGGAGAAGTCACGCATCATGCTGCGTATTTTGGGCAACGATGCAAAAGTCCGTGATCTGACCGAGCCTTGGTTGGCGCACTGTGACGCCCGATTCAACAGTCAAAGCACCTTGCTGCACTAAGCCCCGTTGAGCATCTAAAGCGTAGCAACCAGCTTCTGCAAGCGTTGCTCCAGGTTTCGCACAAACCTGGGAGTGTCAAACAATACCCCGTTGATTTTTTCTTGCGCCAAGTGCTTGCGTATGCGGGCAAGCTCTAGCGGTTGATTTGCCAGTGTTACGGCCTTTTCTTCATAGTCCTGCAGGTTGTAGGTGATCAACTCCGGCAGTTTTGCGGCTGTCAAAAGAGCGCCAGCCATGCGCGAGGCAAAGGACTGTCCGGTATAGGTCAGTAGTGGCAGTTCCATCCAGAGTGCGTCGTTGGCGGTAGTGCCTGCATTGAATGGAAACGTGTCTAGAAAAAGGTCCGCAACGGCATAGCATGCCAAGTAGTCAGCTGGCAACACCCGACCCGCAAAGTACAGCCGATCTGGATCAATGTCGCGTGCCTGTGCTTCCCTTCGTAGATTTGCTTCCGCCCACGGGTTGTCAGACAGCAACCACAGCACGCTGCCCGGGGTCCGGCGCAAGATGCTCATCCATACGAAAAACACCTCTGGGGTGTACTTGTAATTGTTATTCAGGGAGCAAAACACAAAGGCATCCGATGGCAACCCGCAAGCGGCTCGCGTAGGCGTCGGACCCACGGGACGCTTGCGGTCGCTCACTTGGTAGACGTCAGGCATGTAGAGAGGTTTTTCGGAGTACAGCGATGCCGATGCTTCCGGTATCAGAAACTTGTCTGCAATGACGTAGTCAATGGACGGTAAACCGGTGGTCGCGGGCAACCCCAGGTAGGTGATTTGCACAGGCGCGGGGCGGTACGCCAAAAGGTTGGCGCGCGCACCGGCGGTTTGGCCTTGCAGGTCAACAAGGACGTCAATCTCGTGCAATCGAATGAGCTTGGCTGCATCTTCGTCCGTCATCTTGTCGATACGGTGGAATTGATCCATGGCCTGAATCACCCTTTGGCGTAGCCCGGAACCGTCTTCGGGGCTCCAGCAGTAGCCGTATACCTCAAATTGTGTACGGTCGTGCAGTTCAAAGAGTTCTGCTGTCAGCATGGAAACCGGGTGTAGCGAAAAGTCAGAGGAGACGTAGGCAATGCGCAGCTTCGTGTGCCCGTACCCTTTGGGGTTGGCAAGTGTTGGGACGTTGGAGATGACCTTCTTTTCGACGAATCGGCGTGCAGCCTCCAGTTGCCTGACAGGTTCGTCGGAGACGCTGAGCATGGCCAGCGCCGAGGTCGCTTTATGCATGGCATCCAGACTGATGCCGGGGAACGCAGGGTAAACCGGCCATATGCATTGCTTTTGGCGCAAATGAATCCAGTGATGCAGGGCATCCTCTTGGTTGGGGTCCAGGATCAGGCTTTTGGTCAGCCACTCTAGTGCGTCCTGCAATTGTTTTCGCGTTTCCAGAACCCGGCCTTGGTGGTTGCAGGCCATGACGATCAAGGGTCTTGTTTCCGGGGCCTCGGCGCTGATGTTTTCGGCTACCCAGCGCCATTCCGACAGGGCTTTGTCGATTTGCCCCATGCGTTCGAACAAAGAACCGAGGTTCAGCCGCGGTTGGGCAAATGTTGGGTGCAACTCCATCGATTTCCGGTAGGCTGCCTCGGCATTGGGAAAGTCGTCCAAGTTGGACAGGGTAACGCCAAGATTGAAGTACGCGGCGTAGGCATAGGGTGAGGGTGTTCTAGCGAGCCAAGTTTGGTAGAGAACCACAGACAAAGGGCTCAGTTTCTTGGCGTCCATTTGGGCTGCACAGTCAATCAGTTGGGCAAATTCCAGCTGACCATTCCATGCGCGCATGACGATGTCTACGAAGTTTTCTTCAAAAGATGCCACAGTGCCTCAGACGAATCGATGGGATGGAGGGGTATTACAGCAAGTATGTACTGGAATCATCCACCCAAAACGGGGGGTGAAAGGGGGGTATTTGCAGTCTTGTCGGCGCGGGAAGCCACGTAGTATGCGTAGCCTGCACGAGCGTATTTCGGCTTGTTATGTACAGAGTCTCCCTCCTTACTGTGGTTGCTTTTTTGTGTTCCGCCTGCTCGCAGACGGAGTTGCAACGCCCTGTCGCGCCTGTACCTGCCAAATGGGAGCAGCCCGGCCAAGTCTCCGGGATCAATTCGGCTGTCACGCACTGGCGTGCCTTTTTCACAGATCTGCGTTTGCGTGCCTTGTTGGACGCGGCTTTGGAAAACAACCGTGATCTGCGGATGGCGGTCGGGCGAGTGCAGGAGGCGCGCGCGCAGTATGGTGTAGTTCGGGCCGATCGTGTGCCGACGGTCAGCCTGGGGCCGCCAGCAGGCACTGCCATCACGACAGGCTATAGCGCGCCACTGCTCAGTGTGTCGTATGAACTTGATTTCTGGGGCCGAATCACTGGGATGACGGACGTTGCCCGATTCAGCTTTCTGGCTACTGAAGATGCTCGGCGTGCTGTTCAACTGACCTTAATTGCTGATGTCGCCAACGCCTACTACGAGATTTTGCAGTTGGATGAACTCATTTCCTTGCTGCGCGCTACCGTCGATCTACGTGAATATGCCGCTGAGTTGGTGGGGAAGGGGCGTGATCTGGGGGCAGCCAACGACAATGAGTATTTGCTGGCGACCGTGGCGTTGGAGTCTGGTCGTAGCAGTCTGGCGGCGCTGAGGCACCAGCGCGTGGTGGCGGGCAATCGCTTGGATTTCTTGGTCGGTAAAACTGGCGTGATGCAACCGGAAGGAAAGTCCATCGAAGAGCCAGGATTTGATTCTGTGTTGCATCCCGGGATTCCTAGCGAGGTGTTGCTGTTTCGGCCTGATGTCATGGCCAGCGAACAGCGACTGAGAGCTGCACACGCCAATATAGGCGTGGCGCGTGCCGCATTTTTCCCAAAAATTGCCATTACGGCAGGTTTTGGCGCTGTCGGGGGCGGCTTTGCAAGTCTGTTTACATCCAACTCATCGACGTTGTCGCCGTTGGTATCACTACCTGCGCTGTGGGATGGCGGGCGCGTTCAGGGCGGTGTGGCGGTAGCGCAGGCGCGTCAGGAAATTGCGGTGGCCGAATACGAAAAAACGATTCAGCAGGCTTTCCGCGAGGTGGCGGACCAGTTGTCGGCCCGCGAATCTTTGGCCAAGCAGATGCGCGCAGCGATGGCGAACAAGGCCGCGCAGGAGAGGCGGCTGCAGATTGTCCAGGGGCGCTATGACGGCGGCTTGGTGGCTTACCGCGAAGTGATCGAGGGGCAACAGGATCTGTTGGTCGCGCAACAGGCCGTGATCACCTTGCGAAGGGCGCAGCTGGAGGCCGAGGTGCAACTCTACAAGGCCATGGGAGGGGGAGAGCAACGTGCTGAAAAAATGTAGCCGCCGCAGTTGGGTGGTGGACCATTGTTGGGGAGGTGCCTGTGATATCGGGTCGCGATAAAGCCATTTTTTTGAGAACACTGAAGTCGGCACGTTTGGGCTTGCCTGATGCACAGTATGAAGTCGGGCTGATGTATGCCAATGGCATTGGCGTTGCGCAGGATTTCAAGCAGGCGATTCACTGGATTCGCCTTTCTGCCGAACGGGGGCATGTACCCGCGCAATATCTATTGGCCACACGCTATGCCAGTGGCGTAGCGATTGAAAAAAACGAACACCAAGCGTTTGTATGGTTCTTGCGTGCGGCGGCACAGGAGCATCCCAAGGCCTACTTTCGCTTGGGAAAGCTGCATGGCGCGACCCATCCTGAGGCTGCTTTTGCCTGTTTCATGAAGGCTGCGGAGCTGGGTACGCCAGAAGCCCAACTGGCCGTTGCACAAGCTTTTGCCAAAGGTGACGGTGTTGATCCGGATGTGCTTCAGGCATTTCATTGGTGCAAAGCTGCTGCCGAACAGGGGCTGGCAGCAGCACAACACGCTTTGGCGGAAATGTACGCTGCCGGACAAGGCGTATCGCCAGATTTGGACGCCGCCTTTTTCTGGTACCGCAGAGCGGCATCGCAACGTTATGCGCCCGCCCAGGTGGCAATGGAGCTGTTGGATAGCGAGGGTGTCGGTCGGATATCTGGTCAGAGTCGCCGTCGGAGGGCTGCGGCGGAGCGCCGACAAATAGGGGTTGACGAATGGGTGAATGCCGCGGAGCACGGTGATGCGAATGTTTGGTACCACCTAGGGTTGATGTTCGAGCTTGGGATGGCGGTGCCTGAAGATCTGATCCAGGCGGAATATTGGTATTTGCGATCCGCCCATGGGGACGATGTCCGTGCGCAACTTGCATTGGCCAAGTTGCTGGAGGTCAGGCAGGCACCTGGGGCCGGTAATTGGCTTTTAAAGGCTGCGGAGCGGGGTGCGGTTGACGCCCAAGTGGCTTTAGGTCAACGGCTGCTAGGGGCTGACAATGCCGGCAATGATTTGTTTCGCGGCATGGCTTGGTGTCTCAAAGCGGGTGAGCAGAGGGACCACCGGGCTTGGCGGGCACTGGCAGATATTTTCCGCAACCGCACACAGGAGTTGGCGACAATTGGCTACCGAAAGGCTGCCGAGCTCGGTGATGCGCAAGCGCAGTATGTGGTGGCACAGCAGTACGCCACTGGGGTTGGTGTTTTTAAGGACCTTTCTGTTGCAGTTAGTTGGTACAAGCTTTCAGCTGAGCAAGGGCATGCCGAAGCCCAAAGTGCGTTGGGGGCATGCTACTTAGCTGGGGTCGGCGTCGCATCTGATTTTTCCCAAGCATTGGAATGGCTTCAGAAGGCGGCGGAGCAAGGTGATGCCAAAGCACAGTGGAACATCGGATCCATCTTTGCCAGTGGGCGCGGGGGCATCAAGCGCGATCTCCCCGCGGCATTTGTGTGGTGCAACAAATCTGCTGCCGCTGGTTTTGTGCCCGCCCAGGCGACCTTGGGCGTGTTATTCACCCGAACTCGGGATTTTGAGCAAGCGGCGGTCTGGCTGCGCAAGGCTGCGCAGTGGGGTGACGCGGAAGCTCAGTACAACTTGGGTGTGGCCTATATCAAGGGGCAGGGGGTGTCTGCCGACTTGGGAGAAGCTTTTCGCTGGATCGTCTTAGCCGCTGAGCAGGGTCTTGCTCCCGCCCAAGCTAGGCTGGGGCTTATGTATGCAACAGGGGACGGCGTGGCGTTGGACCCAATCGAGGCGCATAAGTGGTTGATCTTGGCGTCAAAGGCTGGCGATTCTGGAGCGATAGCAAACTATTCGCGGTCGGAGGCGCAGCTGGGGCTCATGCAAATTGGGGAAGCACAGCGCAGAGCCGATATCTGGATGGATGTGAGTGCTCGCAAACAAACTGGTAATGATAAGTAAAATCACTTGTATTTTAAAAAGAATGCAGGGTTTTTGGGCTCAAATCCTTTGCTTGGGTCTGCCGTTTGTGCGATAAGGTGCTACTTTTAGAGGCAACTATTCTGTTTGTTTGTGTCGGTTGAAATAATTTGTTTAAGTTTTGTAAAAAAGTGTCGTTATGAGGGAACGGGCGAACTCCATAAATGGGGTGCGCATTGCCTGTTTCATAAAGTCGGCATTTCATTCGCATCCTTCAGCCGGTGTGAATAAAAAGGAATAGAGGTTAAAAATGGCAGCATCAAATTTCATTCTGGGTAGTACCACCGCGCAAATTGCCGCGTTGACTACGAAGCAGATTACCGGGCTGTCTACCGATGATTTTGGTGCGCTGACGACTGCGCAATTTGGCGCAATCACAACTGCGAATCTGGTGGTTTTGTCGACCGACCAGTTTCAGGCACTGTCCACGGCGGCGGTGTCGTCGCTGAAAACGTCTCAGGCCCTTGCGTTGACGTCGGATGAAATCATTGCGTTGTCAACGGCCCAAGCTGGGGCACTTAGTACCGCCGCTTTGGCTGCGCTGTCCTCGGCACAGATTCTTGCTATTGAAACGGCTGATATCGAAGCGCTGACGACGTACCAGGTCGCGAACCTGTCGACGGCGACGCTGAAGGCGCTGAGCACAGACCAGGTTGCTGCGATCGAGACGACCGACATCCGAGCGCTGACGACGGGCCAGATGGGCACGATTGCGACCAGCACGGTGGCGGCCCTCTCCGGTGCAAGCCCTGCTGACCAGTGCCGTAGCGGCACTGACCACCGACCAGATTGGCGTGGTGAACACAGCGGGACTGGCGGCGCTGACCACAGCACAAGTCAAGGCACTGTCCACCGACGCGGTGGTGGCACTGTCGACCTACCAGGTCTCCAACCTGACGACGGCCACGATGGCGGCGCTCTCCACGGGCCAGATTGCGGCGATTGAGACCACCGACATCCAGGCGCTGAGCACCAAGCAACTGGCTGGCCTGGCCACCGGCACGGTCACGGCGCTGACCACGGACCAAGTGGTCTCGCTGACCACATACCA
>NZ_JBFUBO010000016.1:0-77065 GCF_056405715.1 Rhodoferax sp. P1_F3
CTTGCCTGTTGCGCTCAGCGCTTGTTCGATCCAGGCCGGATCGATCAACGATCCCAGCTCCCTCATCCCGCTGACGGGCAAAGCCGCCAGAGTTTCGTCCAATGTGTTTTGCAGCAGGCTCATCAAAGAAAAAGGGAACGTGAAACACGTTCCCTTTTTACAGCCCTTCAGATCACGTACGGCTTAACTGACTGGCATTGCCCAATCGGGGCCTTTTCTACTTGGCGACGTGGTCGCCGAAGTACCTTACTTTTTCGCAGCAGGCTTTGCTTTTTTCGCAGGTGCAGCGGCTTTGGCAGCAGGCTTGGCCTTTGCCTTGGGAGCAGCAGGAGCGGCTGCAACTGGAGCCACTTTCAACGCAGCGCGTTGGTCACGCAGGGCATTGATTTCAGCGCCCAGCTTGTTCTTGCGTTCAGTCAGCTTGGCAATGTTTGCGGTCAGCTTTTCAATGGCCTTGGCAGTTTTGGAGACGGGGGCTTTCTTGGCGGGAGCCTTCACCACAGTCTTCTTTGCTTGCGCAGGCGCTGTAGTTTTGTTTTTTGTCGCTGCAGCTTTAGGGGCCGCTTTTTTTGCAGTTGCCATTTGATTTCTTTTCCTGTTTTGTTATCTGTTCAAGAACTTGAACAGGCCTCTATTGTCCTCAATATTTGCGCAGGTTCAAAAAACACAGGTACAGAACAAATTTGTAGTTCTGCCGATAGCGGTTTTCAGGAGGTCGTCTACCAAGGCACCGTGGCAAATCGCTCCACCAAAAAATCCAGCAGCGCACGCACCGCGGGTGACAAATGCTTGCGCGATGGGTAGAGCGCATAGATGGCCATGTCGGGCAGTTGCCAGTCTGGCAACACCGCTTGCAAGCTGCCGTCGCGCAGGTGCGGGTTGGCCAGGTACGTGGGCTGTAAGGCCACACCACCACCCGCCAACGCGGCCCGCAGTAAAGCGGTTGCTTCATTGGCGCTGAAATGACTGCCAACGCGCACTTCCGCGTGCGCATCTCCACGCTGCAGCTTCCACACGCTTTTGCCAAAGTTGGCATAGCTCAGGCAGCGGTGTGCGGCCAGGTCGCTGGGTAGCTTGGGTGTGCCCTGCGTGCGCAAGTAGTCGGGTGATGCCACCAGCACCGATGTGCACGGCGCCAGCACACGACCGATCAGCATGGGGTCCGGCTCCGCACTGATGCGGATGGCCAGGTCAATGCGCGCCTCCACCAGGTTCAGCGCGCCCTCGCTGGCATTGAGGTCGACCTTGAGTTGCGGGTACAGCTTCAAAAAGTCTGTGACCGCCGCGGCGATCTGCGCGTAGGCCAATGACATGCTGCAAGTGATGCGCAGTTGGCCGCGCAATGCGCCGTCTTGGCTATGGGTTTCCTCTTCCACATTTTCCATCAGTGCCAGCATTTGCTGGCTGCGGCGCAGGCAGTTTTCACCCGCGTCGGTGAGCGTGACACTGCGTGTGGTGCGCTGCAAAAGGCGGGCGCCCAGCCACTGCTCCAGCTCCCCCACATAGCGCGTCACCATGGCGCGCGACATGTCCAGTTTGTCGGCCGTGGCGCTGAAGCTGCCGCTGTGGGCCACTTCCACAAACACTTGCATGGCGGTCAATCGGTCCATGATTTGCTCAATTTATGAAACAGTAATGGGCGAATTATCCGATTTATCTGCACGGATATTGAAACTAAAGTTCATCCCAACGCCGAAGAGTCTTCCTCAAAGCGTCCCTCAACCTTCAGGAGTTCAACATGATCCGCACGACCCTACTCGCCGCATCCCTCGCTATCGCGTTCACCGGTGCCCAGGCTGCCCAGCCCCTGACCGTCAAGGTCTACAACGCCGACGGCAACAGCTTCAATGTCAACTCCACCTTGCTGGTGGGCGAGAAGGAGGCCATGGTGATTGACGCTGGTTTCACCCGTGCGGACGCGCTGCGCATTGCGGCCAATGTGCTGGACAGCGGCAAGCAGCTCACCACCATTTACGTGAGCCAGGCCGACCCGGACTACTACTTTGGTGTGGAGGCATTGAAAGAGTTTTTCCCGAATGCCGACGTGGTGACCACCCCCGCTGTCTTGGCGAAGCTGTCGCCCAAGCTGGCAGGCAAGGTGGCGTTTTGGGGTCCCAAGATGGGCGCCAACGCACCACGCAAGCCCGCAGTTCCCCGTGCGCTGGACGGCAACACGCTGACGCTGGAAGGCCAGACGATTGAGATTCGCGGCACGCAGGGCGTGCTGGCACATCGCCCCTACGCATGGATTCCATCCATCAAAGCCATCGTTGGCAACATCGGTGTGTTCGGCAATATGCATGTCTGGACGGCCGACACCCAAACCGCAGCCGAGCGCACGGCCTGGGTGGCGCAGCTGGATGAAATGATGGCCCTGAACCCCGAGCTGGTTGTCCCTGGCCACATGAAGGCCGGCACCAAGGTAGACGCCAGCGCGATCACGTTCACCAAGGACTACTTGCAGACTTTTGAGAAGAACCTGGCCGCCAACAAGACCAGCGCAGCGCTGATTCCGGCGATGAAGCAGGCCTACCCTGCGTTGACCGAAGGCGCCTTGTCGCTGGACATTGGCGCCAAGGTCAACACGGGCGAAATGAAGTGGTAAGTGATCTATCAACAGCAACCCCCATTGGAGTCAACCATGAAACCCTTTAAAACAATTCTCGTCGCCGCATCCCTGGTGGCCCTCTTCTCCACCAGCGCCCTTGCTCAAACCAACAAAGAGATCGTCGTGGCTGGCATGAAGGGACTGTTCATCTCGCGCGATGCGTCGGTCCTCGACAAATACTGGTCACCCGACTACATCCAACACAACCCCATGGTGCCGAACGGCTCTGCTGTTTTGAAGGGTTTTGTGAGCAATTTCGGGCCAGACTTCAAGTACGAGCCCGGCATGGTGGTGGCGGAAGGCGACTTGGTCATGGTGCATGGCCGCTACTCCGGCATTGGCCCCAAAGCCATGATTGGCGTGGATATCTTCCGCTTGGCCAACGGCAAAATTGTGGAGCACTGGGACATCTTGCAAGAGGAAGTCACCAAGACTGCCAGCGGCAACCCTATGTTCACCAACCCGCAAAAGTGATTGCACAGTAAAGGACCGCGCACCATGACAACGACAGTGACCTATTTATTCGACCCGCTGTGTGGCTGGTGTTACGGTGCTTCGCCCGCAATCCAGCAGCTGGGCCAGCACGCCACCATTCAACTAGAACTGGCCCCCACGGGCCTGTTTTCCGGCGGTGGGCGCACCATGGATGCGGCGTTTGCAGAATACGCATGGTCCAACGATGTGCGCATTGCCAAGCTCACCGGTCAGCGATTCACTGAGGACTACCGAGCGCAGGTACTGGGCAAGGTAGGCAGCCGCTTTGACTCAGCCACCACCACGCTGGCGCTAACCGCCGTGGCGCTGACGGAACCTGCGCGTGAACTGGAAGCCTTGAAGGTCTTGCAGGAAGCCCGCTACGTGCAGGGGTTAGACACCTGCGCCGTGCCCACGGTGGAAAAGCTGTTGCGCGACATGGGGCTGGGTGCCGCCGCCGATCGTCTGATGGCGGGCGACGCAGAATTGTTGACCGCCAATGCGGCGCGCGTCCACAAGGCGCAGGGCCTGATGCAGCGCTTTGGCGCGCAGGGTGTGCCAGCGCTGATCGTGACGGATGACAATGGCACACGGATGCTGCGCGGCGACGCGCTGTACGGCAGCTTTGACAGTTTGCTTGGCCATATTGCGGCGGTGTGAAAAAAGCCACTGCAACCGTCTTAAGGAGTTCTCCATGCCTCTGCTTCACGAAGTTCTGACGCACCTGCACGCAGGCCGCTGGCGCGAGGCACACAACCTGGTGCAAGACGACGGCTCGGAGTCGGCCGCTTGGTTGCATGGCATCTTGCACATCCAAGAAGGTGATCTGGAAGACGCAGAGTACTGGTATGGCAAGGCCAACCGGCATTTCCGCAGCCGTGGCACGCTGGACGAAGAGCTGGAGCGCTTTGAGGCAGAGTTGCAGAAATAAAGTGCAAAAAACCGATACCTGCGTGTCCCCACTTTTTTTGATGAGGCTCGCGAATACGGTGGTCTAGTGGTTTAACGGTTCGTTGGAGCCAAAAAATAGCTGCTTGGCCGGTGTCTGGAATTTGAAGTCCGAAGGTTTGTAGGAGCGCCGCTCGGGACGGCGTGACTCCAGGGATTCCAGTACCTTCAACTCGGATGCCAAGCGCAAAACATCCTCGTCACTTGCGCCATACCGGTTGGCCAGTTTTTTGACTACGCGCTGCAGCTTTTCCGTCTTTTTACCCATGGTGTGGACTCCTAAGTTCATGCAAAGAGATGGTGACGACCTGACGACACAGAGGCAGACTACTTGTTTTGTTGCGATGCAGCAATCGTGAGGTTTTACCCAGTGCTGGCTGTTTTCCCAGCGAGTACCGGCGCCAGCCCGGATGGAGCCCGGGCTGGCGCTGCGACCTCGATGCAGGTCGCTTTCTTCCGTCAGAACTTCTGCAACACGAACTCACTCACCTTGGGCGCATCGGCCGAGAACAGCGTGTCCAGCCGTGCGTTCAGCACATACAGGTCTTTGCCCACCACGGCCGCGGCGGTGGGGAAGGACTGCGCGGTGGCCTGGGCCGGTTGCAGTGTGGCGGTCTCCCAGCCGTCGTGTGACACCACATCCAGCACACGGTCCTTGCCCGCGTTTTGCACCACGGTGATGCGGTCACGCCCGCGCAGCAACAGGCCGTCGGCCCCCACCAGCGTGTCGTTGAGCTTCACGCGGTGGATGTTGGACGGATCCTTGGTGCTGATGCGAAACAGCTCGCCGCTGTTGTACTTGCCCACCAGCAGGTAGCCATCGGGATGGTAGACCAGGCCGTTGAGGTTGAAGCCTTCACCCTTGAACAGGTCACTCTTGGCAAACACGCTGGCCGTACCCTTGGGGTCGATGCGGTAGACCACGGGCGCAAAGCTGTCCGTCACATACACATTGCCTTGCTGGTCGGTGGTGATGTCGTTGGCAAAGTGTCCGCCCTCAATGAGCGCCCCGAGGTCGTGGTACGCGCGGCGTTCGCCCGTGGTTACGTCGTAGGCGGCGATGGCGGCCAGCTTGCCCTGGTTTTCGGGCTTGCTGCGCACCGAGGCGCCCAGGTCGCCAATGGCCACCCACAGCAGGTTGCGCGCCGTGTCCAGGTGCAGGCCGGCGCTGGAGATGAGTTTCTCATCGCGGATGAAAGGCGTGTAGCGCCCATCGAGCGTGACCTTGCCCACCACGCCCTGGTGCACGGAGCTGACAAAGAACACTTTTTGCGCGGCCGACCAGGCCACGCCCTCGGGGTAGGCCTGTTCGGTACTGAAGGTGATGTTGCCGCCGGCAAAGGCGGTGGTGCTGGCCAACAGCGTGGACAGCAGAAGGCGGCGCAGGGAAGAGGGGATGTGGGGTGTTTTCATGGGAGTAAGAAAGTAGGTTGACAACGTGGGATGAATGAACCGGTGCTGCTGCGCATCACCGGGTGTGGGGGTACATGGCGTCCATGGCCGTTTGGTCCATGGACGTCTTGAAGGCGTGGCGTTCGGCCAGTGCTTCGGCGTGCTGGGCGGCGGGACGTTGGCTGATGTGGTCCAGAAAACGCTTCACGTTCGGCAGTTGCTCCCAGGCATCGGCGCCCAGCACCATGGGCACGGCGCGCGCCCAACCCCACAGCGCCATGTCGACGATGGTGTATTCATCGCCCACCATGGTGGTGCGCTCGGCCAGGTGGGCGTTGATGAGCTTCCAGTGGCGCCAGGCTTCAAAGTTGTAGCGCTGCTGGGCGTAGGCTTTGGGCTCGGGCGCAAAGTGTTCAAAGTGCACGGCCTGGCCCGAGAAGGGGCCAATACCCGTGGCAATGAACATCAGCCACGAATACATCTGTGCGCGCACCGCGGGCTGGTTCACGGGCAAAAACTTGCCGGTCTTGACCGCCAGGTACAACAGGATGGCGTTGCTGTCGAACACGGTCGCATCACCATCGACCAGGGCCGGCGTCTTGCCATTGGGGTTGATGGCCAGGTAGGCGGGCAGGTGCTGCTCGCCCTTGCGCACGTCGATGGGCACCATCTCGTAGGGCAGGCCCAGCTCTTCCAGCAGCAGGGCGACCTTGGCCGGGTTGGGGGAGGGGTGGTAGTAGAACTTGAACATGGTGTTGCTCTCTTGGGGTTGATGACGAGAGCGATTGTGCTTTTGCGCTTTATTCGCAACAATCATGCGATGTGCAATTTAAGATTGCGAAAAACGCAAAATAACCGTTCAACCCACCATGATTGAGAACCTGCAGGCCTTCATTGACGTCGCTCGTCACGGCACCTTTTCCGCCACCGCCAAGGCGCGTGGTGTGGCGGTGTCGTCCGTCTCGCGGCAGATCGACGCACTGGAGGCATCGCTGGGCGTGCGCCTGTTCCAGCGCAGTTCGCGCCGGCTGCTGCTGACCGATGCGGGCGAGCTATTTTTGCCACGCGCCACCGACATTGCGGCTGAGCTGGAGGACGCACGCGCCGCCCTGCTGGACGCACAAGCCGAGCCCAAGGGCCTGCTCACGGTGACGGTGCCCGCGGCCTTCGGGCGCCAGCACGTCACGCCGGTCATCACCAGCTTTTTGGCCAAGTACCCCGCGATTGATCTGGATCTGCACCTGAGCGACCAGTGGGTAGACCTGAGCACCCAGCGGGCCGATGTGGCCATCCGCATTGGCGCGCTGCCTGATAGTGATTTGGTGGCCACGCGGTTGGCACCCATCCGCCGCCTGGCCTGCGCCAGTCCGGACTACTTGCGCCGCCACGGCCGCCCCGCGGTGCCGGAAGACCTGCTGCAGCACAGCTGCCTCACCGTGTCATCGGCCCGCGTGCCCACAGGCTGGTGGTCGTTTGCCGGGGTGAACCAGGGCCACGCGCTGGCGGTGAAAGGGCGGTTCAAGTCGGATGACACGGCGTCTCTGTTGCAGGCCGGCGTGGCAGGGCTGGGCGTGGTGCACCTGGCCAGCTGGCTGGTGTACGACCAACTGGCCAGCGGCGCACTGGTGCAGCTGTTTCCGCCCGACGATGCCAGCGGCGCCAAGGCCGTGAGCGCTATTCACGCCGTGCGGCTCAAGGGTCGGTCGCATGCGGCCAAGGCGCAGCTGTTCATCGACCACCTGAAATCCGCCATCGGCAGCCCCCCGTATTGGGACCGCGAAATGCTATCAAAAGAGAAGCTGCTCGCGCAATAGATACGGGGGCTAGAGGCCTATCTAGCTTGAAAATCCCAAGGCTAGGCGGTGTGGGGTACCGGCGCTGCCGCTACCGACTTCAGGCGTGCCATCGTGCCCATGGCCTCTTGCATGATGTCCTGTCGGCTGCGTGCCGTGAAGGCCGGGAGCGCGGATTCAGGGGCGGACGGGCCGCTCCAACCGCCAAAGCCCGGCACAAAGTTGGCGTATTTGATCTCCACCTGGCCCTTACCTTTCAGTGCACGCGCTATTTCTTCCACACGTGCCTTGGGGCTCAGGTCGTTTGGGTTCAGGCCCCGCAGGCTGTGGGCAAGCCCATAGCCGCTGCTCTCGTCCACCTCGGCAAACAACTTCCCATTGACCAGCACCTGCCCTACAGGCTTGTACTGGTGCTCATAGGCGTAGCGAAAATTGATGTCTTCGCGCCGCTTTTCTTCCTGCTCTCGCGTGGCCATTTCTTGGACCAGCGCATCCGGCATCTGGTACTCCGCCACCAGCTTGCCTTGATGGACCGGGCCGGTGATACGGAACCGCTCTCGTGTGTCGTCAGGCTGGTTCGCCGCATCGGTGGCGAGTCGCAGGTCTTCATGGAAGGCTGAGGCATTGCTCGCGTTCTCTGCCGGTGGCGCGGCAAAGGCGTGCTGATTGGTGGCAGAGATGGCGGATGCGTGGGTGGGCGAGATCATGAGGAATTATGTGAAAACGCTCCTACGCCTTAGCGGTTGAACTGGCATGTGTTTGGGGTGCAGTTTGCGGGTGCCTACGTACTTTTGCGTTAGGCTGTTGGCATGGCCAAAGCACTTGTCAGTGTGTATGTGATCGCGGTGCTCGCGCTGCTAGCCGCGGCCGTGGCTATCTGGCGCCTGCAGTGCGAGAGTTTTGGCTGCATGGGCGTTGGCGTGGCCTGGTTTGCCTGGGTGATCGGGTTTGTTTTTGTGCTGGGCATAGGTGCATTTGCACGTAGCAAAGCCAGTTTGGTCTCAGGCTTTGTACAGGCCTGCAAGGCTGCCTGGTGGGTGCAGCTGGGGATGGGCGCGTTTCTTGTGGCGGCTTGGGTTGTCAAGACGGTGGTGTAGCGGTGTGCTGTGGCTTGTGAGGAAAGATGAGTTCCCAACGGGCCAGCTGCGGTTAGTCGCAAGTGGCGGCTAACGGGCTGACCGTTTTCCAAATTTATTCGCTGATGATCCCATCGGATTAGCCGGGAGCAATCGGTCGCCCAATTGCCCAAATATCATCTGATCATGTCTACAGTTAACTTCCCGTCCCAGCTACTCACCAACGGTGTGGCGATACTCGACTGCCTCAGCGAAGGTGATTTGCAGACTGGAGCAAGACTGTGGGATGAAATGCGGGGAGAAGAGCCATTCAATGGAACTATGACCGCAACCTATTTAAAGGTCGGAGATCGACAGCAGTTCTTCGACACGTTGCATGCGATCCACGCAAAAGCCTTCGATGGGTACAGGCCTATCATTCATATCGAAGCGCACGGCGACGCTGATCATGGTCTATGTATGGCAGACAAGTCGTTTGTCAGTTGGCCCGAGTTCGCGCAAGCCATGCTCAATATCAATTGGAGCATAGGAAACCAACTGTGTGTCGTCTTAGCTGCATGCTATGGAGCGCATGCTGTTGCCGGTGTTGACATAACGAAACCGTGTCCGTATCGGATACTCATCGGTGAACCAGATGAAGTTTCTGCAGGCTCGGTTCAAGAGAGTTTCTTGCCGTTCTATCGTGAACTCATGAATAAACATGCGCTGTCACCTGCGATTGAGGTGCTGGGCGAACAGTTCATTTCGTTCCAGGCCGAGATCCATTTTTTGCGCACCTTCATTCGTGTTTACCATGCCCAAAGCATAGGTAGGAGAGCAGAGGAGCACGTTGAAAAGCTTGTTTCGCGTGCTGTGAAGGAGTTTGCACACGAGAAAAGGCATTTACCTGTGGTGCGCAAGGCTCTCCGAGAGAACAACCGGAGGCCAATCGATTCCTACGAGAGGCTTGGGAATGATTTTTTGCACGGGCAGTTGAAGGTGCCTTATGACGAAATGGAAACGGTTGCGCGCTCAATTGCGGGGACGCTGCCAAAGACGGTTCAATTCTGAAGGTCTGCTATCTGACAGTCAGTCTCGAGCACCGAACTCCGCTTTGGGTCGAATGCACGCGGTCACACATTAGTGTTCATCAGTTGGATGTGGCGCATGGACCTATTTGTTCGTGGCATCGCAAGGCGCATCCAATCCTTCTGTTTCCGAGGTGTGCTATAAAAAAAGAAGCTGCTCACGCAATAGATACGGGGGCTAGAGGCCTATTTGGCTTAAATATTCCAGAGCGCCTGCATGGTGGCCTCAAAATCCCGCGCAATGCGTTCCTGATCCACATGGTGACCGCCATGCACCACTTTGCGGCCCGCCACGTAGACCTCGCTGAGCGCGGAAGTGTTGGTGGCAAACACCAGCGCGTCCAGCTGATGGCTGGCGGGCACGCCCAGCAGGCCCGGCGTTTGCACATTCAGCACCAGCGCGTCCGCACGCGCGCCCCGTTTTAGGCCCCACAGCGCCTGGCCAGCGGCCGGGCCACCGGCCTGCAGCGCGGCGTCGAACAGGCGTGCCGCCGTGGCGGGCTGCTGCGTGGGTGCGGCTGCCACATTGCGCTGCTGCAGGCGCAGGCGCTGGCCGTATTCCAGCCAGCGCAGTTCTTCCGCCCACTGGCGACTCACATGGCTGTCTGACCCCAGCGCCATGGGCACACCCGCGGCCAGCCAGGCAGGCAAGTCGGCAAAACCGTCACCCAGGTTGCCCTCGGTGCTGGGGCAGATGACGATGCCGGCGCCGCTGCGCGCCACGGCGTCAATCTCGGCTTGTTCGGTGTGCGTGGCGTGCACCAGCTGCCAGCGTGCGTCCATGGGCCAGCGCTGGCCCAGCCAAGCGATAGGGCGCTGGCCGGTGCCGGCCAGACAGTCACGCACCTCCTGCATCTGCTCGGCCACGTGGATGTGGATGGGCATATCCGCATCGCCCACCTGGGCCAGCAGCGCATCTATGGATTCAGCCGATGCTGCACGCAACGAATGAATGGCCACGCCTGCATTCACCAGCGGGCGGCCACTGGTTTGCACTGCGGCCTGCAGCCGCGCGATGAAATCTGGTGTGCCCGCAAAGCGGCGCTGGTCCGGCCGCAGCGCTGGCTGGGCAAAGCCCGCGCGCTCGTACAGCACAGGCAGTACGGTCAGGCCCAGGCCCGCGTCGGCGGCCGCGTCGGCCACGGCCCAGGCCATGGTGGCTTCGTCCGCATAGGGCTGGCCGTCGGGTTGGTGGTGCAGGTAGTGGAACTCGCACACTTGCGTGTAGCCGCCCAGTAGCAGCTCCACATACAGCTGCGCCGCCACAGCGCGCAGCTGCGCCGGCGTGATGCGCAGCGCCACGCCATACATGCGGTCGCGCCAGGACCAGAAATCATCTGCCGCCGATTCGCGCCGCTCGGCCAGACCGGCAAACGCGCGCTGAAAAGCATGGCTGTGTGCATTGACCAGGCCTGGTAGGACCGGGCCGGGCAGCACGGTGGCGTGCGCAGGTGGGGCAGGGATGTTGGGCGTGATGTCGGCCCAGTGGCCTTGCGCGTCCGCCGCCAGGCACACGTTCTGTTCCCAGCGGCCATTCACCCAAGCCTGGGGTGCCCACAAGAGTTGTTCGCTCATGCGGGCCTCCAGTTCACCAGAGTCTGCACCAACGCCCGCAGCACGGGCAGCACGGCGGCGGCGCGTGCCGGGTCAATGGCGTAGGGTGGCTCCTCGGCCATGTAGCAGCGCCAGCACATCTCCAACTGGATGGCGTGCACGTTGTCGGATGGTCGGCCGTAGTGGCGCGTGATGTAGCCACCCTTGAAGCGGCCGTCCACCACCTGCGTGAAGTGGCTTTGGCTTTGCAATACTTTCGATAGCGCCTCGCGCAATGCGGGTGCGGCGCTGCTGCCATTTACCGTGCCAAGGTTCAGGTCGGGAAGCTGGCCTTCAAACAACCAGGGCAGCACCGAGCGGATGCTGTGCGCGTCAAACAGCACGGCGTGGCCATGCTGGCTGCGCAGGCGCTGCAGCTCGGCTTGCAATGCGTCGTGGTAGGGGCGCCAGTAGGTTTCAACCCGGGCGGAAATTTCGGTTTCGCTAGGTGCCATGCCATCGCGGTACAGCGGCTCGCCACTGAAAAAGCGGGTGGGGCACAGCTCGGTGTTGTTGACGCCGGGGTACATGGGCGCGTTCTCAGGCGGGCGGTTCAGGTCCACCACATAACGTGCGTAGCGCGGGACGATAGTGCCCGCGCCCATGGCGTGCACAAAGCTGTACAGCGGCTCCAGGTGCCAGTCGGTGTCCTCCGTGGCCAGCGCACGCGGTGCCATCCGGGTCTGCAGGTCCGGTGGTATCGCCGTGCCCACGTGGGGAAAACTCACCAGCAGCGGCGTGCTGCCGGGCGTCAAGGTGAATACAGCATCCGTCATAACGTGCGCTCCAGTCCGCCCACCACGGTGCGGCGGCAAGGGTTGTGGCCAAACCAGTAGGCCAGTTCGTTGGGGTGTTCCAGGTCCCACACACAAAAGTCCGCGCGTTGGCCAGCCGCCAGCGTTCCGCGGTCGTGCAGGCCCAGCGCGCGCGCGCCGTGCACGGTCGCACCGCGCAGTGCTTCTTCGGGCGTCAGGCGGAAGAGGGTGCAGGCCATGTTGAGCATGAGCAGCAAGGAGAGGCCGGGCGATGTGCCGGGGTTGTGGTCGGTGGCAATGGCCATGGGCACGCCGTGGGTGCGCAGGGCATCAATGGGGGGGAGTTTGGTGTCGCGCAAAAAGTAGTAAGCGCCGGGCAGTAGCACGGCCACGGTGCTGGCCGCTTGCATGGCGCGGATGCCGGACTCGCTCAGGTGCTCCAGGTGGTCACACGACAGCGCACCAAACTCAGCCGCTAGCGCGGCTCCACCTTGGTCGCTCAGCTGTTCGGCATGCAGCTTGACTGGTAGGCCCAGCGCGCGTGCGGCTTCAAAAACGCGCCGTGTTTGTGCGGGCGCGAAGCCAATGTTTTCGCAAAACGCATCCACCGCGTCCACCAGTCCTTGCGCGTGCAGCGCAGGCATCCAGGCGCAGACGGCATCTACATAGTCATCGGTGCGGCCCGCAAATTCGGGGGGCAGGGCGTGCGCACCCAGGTAGGTGGTGCGCACGCTCAGCGGCAAGGTTTGGCCTAGCGTACGGGCCACGCGCAAGCAGCGCGCCTCGTCCCACTCGCTCAGGCCATAGCCCGATTTGATTTCCACCGTGGTCACGCCCTCGGCCATCAGGCTTTGCGCGCGGCGCATGGCGCTGGCCAGCAGCTCTTCGTCGCTGGCGGCGCGGGTGGCCGCCACGGTGGAGCGTATGCCACCACCCGCGCGGGCTATCTCTTCGTAGCTGGCGCCCTGCAGCCGCAGTTCAAACTCGGCGGCACGTTGCCCGCCATAGACCAGGTGCGTGTGGCAGTCCACCAAGCCGGGCGTGAGCAGCGCGCCACCCAGGTCGTATTCGTCTTCTACCTGCTTGGCTTGGGCGGTGGGCAGGGTCGATGCCGCACCGGCCCACACGATGCGGTCGCCCTGCGTGAGCAGCGCGCCGTCTTCTATCCACCCCCAAGGGGTGTTGCCGTGCAGGGTGGCAAGTTTGGCGTTGCGCCAGAGGGTGAGGGCGGTCATGGATAGCCTCCAATCGTGGCGCTGGATGGTGAAAAGCCCAGCCAGTAGGCGCACAGGGCTGGGGCGTTGTCATCGGCCACAAACTGCCAGGTGGCGCTGCGCGGCGTGCTGTGCCACAGCAGTGTGTGGGCAGCCAGGTGTACGGTCTGCGTGCCATCACTCCATTGCCCGGCCTGACAGGTGTAGAGGCCGCAGGCGCCCAATGTGGCAGACCAGGCCTGGCCCGACCGCACGGCCTGCATCAGGCCCTTGCCCTTGCGCACCATGAGGTTCAGGTCCTGTGTGGGGCCGTCCAGCAGGCGGCAGTCGGGCGCTGCGGCTCCGTCAAAGCACAGGGGGGCATCGCCAACATGCAGCCGGCGTTCGCTGCCCAGCTGCAGTGCCACGCCAGCGCCCTGCAGTACGGCAAACCAGCGCTGCACGTCGGGGAAGGCCGAGAAGGGGCCGTCGGCGTCAATGTCTGCACGGCTGATGCGCAGCTGCCATTCGCCCACGGGTGGCCAGGCCAGCAGTTCGCGCGTCTGCCCGCCGCCGTTGCGCCAGGGCTGGGGCGGGCAATCTTGCGCATGGATGAGCTGCGGCGTCATGGTTTGAACTGTCCGTGGATCTGGTAGCGCGTGCCGGGGTGCACCAGACGCGCCAGCGTGATGGGCACATCGCGGTTCATGGTGCGGCGCACGACGATGAGGCAAGGGTCTGCCGGCGTGATGCCCAGCAGCTCGGCCTCGCGCGCGCTGGGTGGGCCGGCTTCGATGGAGTATTGCGCCTCCCACAGCGGCGCTACTTCCAGCAGGTAATGCGTGGGTGTGGTCTGGGTGAAGTCGGTTTGCAAATAGTCGGGTGCGCAGGCCGGGTTCACATAGCGGTCTTCGCACTGCAGGGGCACGCCGTTCTCGTAATGCACGATGAGGGTATGGAACACCGGTGCTCCCAACGGCAGGCCCAACTGCTGGGCCAGGCCATCGGTTGTGGCCTCCTCGCGCGACAGTACCACCCGTGCATGGTGCTGGTGACCGCGCGCCACTATGTCTTCGTGCAAATCGGTGATGGTGAGCGTGGACGACACGCGCGCCAGATGCGCGGCAAACGTGCCCACGCCCTGCACCCGGGTCACCAGACCCTCGGCCTGCAGTTCGCGGATGGCACGGCCCACCGTCATGCGGCTGACCTGGAACCGGCTGACCAGTTCGGATTCGGAGGGCATTTGCGTGCCGGGCGTCCAGCGGCCTCGGGCGAGGCCCTCCATCAAATAGTCCTTGACCTTGGCGTAGGGGGCTTTGTTGGCAGATTCGCGGTTGGTCCGCATCGGTTGGATCATCTGCGGATGTTAGGTTAACTAGCCATGTCTAGTCAACTTCAGGCGTTGTTGAGTTTTTGGCACAGTTCATGCATTGGCTGTGGATGTATAGACAAGTAAAGAATGTTGTGCACCAAAAGAGAGAATCCGGCAGTTTTCTGTTCAATATCGGGCATTCAGGGATTGCTAGGGATAACCTGTATAGACATGTTGGTGCGTGCCTCCCAAAATAGTGAACTATGCATACTCAATCGTCCAATGTGCGCCGATCATCGCCAGCCGAATCCGGCGTGGCACGTTATCAGCAAGTCAAGGATTTCATTGCGGGCAATATCCAGAACGGTACATGGCGCGCGGGTGATCGTTTGCCGTCCGAGAGTGAACTGGTGGGGCGATTCGGCATTGCCCGTATGACCGTAAACCGCGCGCTCCGCGAGTTGGTTGAACAGGGGCGCATTACACGCACGCCGGGAGTTGGCAGTTTTGTGGCGGATGAGAAGCCGCAGGGGAACTTGCTGCAGATTGCCCGCCTGTCGGATGACATCCGTCGTCGCGGACACGACTACCAGTGTCAGGTTGTGTTGGTGGAACGCGTTTCGGCTACCTTGGAAGTGGCCGCAGCCCTTGGTTTGCACACCGGGGAATCGGTGTTCCACACCATTTGTGTGCATATGGAAGACGGTGTGCCAATCCAACTCGAGGACCGCTTTGTGAATCCCCGCATGGCCCCGGATTTCGGGCAGCAAGACTTCTCCAAAGAGCAGCCTTCCGATTTTCTGGTGCGCACGGTTCTGTTTGATCAGATGGAGCACGTGGTGGACGCTGTATTGCCCACCCGCGAGCAGGCCGAACTGTTGCAAATGGAGGCTGGCCTTCCCTGTCTGCTTCTGACACGGCGCACATGGATGCGTGATGTTCCGATTACGTTGGTGCGTTGTCTGCACCCCGGTGCGCGTTATCGGCTAGGCAGCCGTATGCGCACTGACGGCAACGCGTTGACCAGCTGACCAAGCCATTTGCCCTGAAAGAATGTTTTTTGATATTAGCCTGTCTATACAGGACCAGGCAATCTGCCACATTTAGATGAGAGAACCATGACTCCAAAGGAAGCCATCATGAACACAACCGACCCCCGTTTCGATTCTTCGCGTGTGATACGTTCCCCTCGGGGCAGCACACTCAGCTGCAAGAGCTGGCTCACCGAAGCCGCCTACCGCATGCTGCAAAACAACCTCGACCCCGAGGTCGCCGAAGACCCGAAGAACCTGGTGGTCTACGGTGGCATCGGCCGGGCCGCGCGCAACTGGGCCTGCTTCGACCAGATCCTGGCCAGCCTGCGTGAACTGAACGACGACGAAACCCTGCTGGTGCAATCCGGCAAGCCGGTCGGCGTATTCAAGACCCACGCCAACGCGCCGCGGGTGCTGATCGCCAATTCCAACCTGGTGCCCAAGTGGGCCAACTGGGAGCACTTCCACGAACTCGACCGCAAGGGCTTGTTCATGTACGGCCAGATGACCGCCGGCAGCTGGATCTACATCGGGAGCCAGGGCATCGTGCAAGGCACGTTCGAGACCTTCGTCGAGGCCGGCCGCCAGCACTACAACAACGACCTGGCCGGCAAGTGGATCTTGACCGCCGGCCTGGGCGGCATGGGCGGTGCCCAGCCACTGGCCGCAACTCTGGCCGGCGCCGTGTCGCTGAACATCGAATGCCAGCAGAGCAGCATCGACTTCCGCCTGCGCACCCGCTACGTAGACAAGCAAGCCCGCGACATCGACCATGCGCTGGAACTGATACAGCAGCACTGCGACGCCAAGGAAGCCGTGTCCATCGCCCTGCTGGGCAACGCCGCCGACATCCTGCCCGAGCTGGTGCGCCGCGCCAAGGCCGGTGCCATCAAACCAGATCTGGTGACCGACCAGACCTCCGCCCACGACCTGGTCAACGGCTACCTGCCCACCGGCTGGAGCGTGGCCGACTGGAAGGCCGCGCAAAAGAACCCAGCCCAGCACGCCGCGCTGACAGCGGCCGCGGCCCAGAGCTGCGCCGTCCATGTGCAAGCCATGCTGGACTTCCAGGCCATGGGCATCCCAACAGTGGACTACGGCAACAACATCCGCCAGGTGGCTTTCGACGTGGGCGTGAAGAACGCCTTCGACTTCCCCGGCTTTGTGCCCGCCTACATCCGGCCGCTGTTCTGCGAAGGCAAGGGCCCGTTCCGCTGGGTGGCCTTGTCGGGCGACCCGGAAGACATCTACAAGACCGATGCCAAGATCAAGGAGCTGTTCCCCAACAACCACCACACCCACCGCTGGTTGGACATGGCGCGCGAACGCATCAGCTTCCAGGGCCTGCCGGCGCGCATCTGCTGGCTGGGCCTGGGTGAGCGGCATATCGCCGGCCTGGCCTTCAACGAGATGGTGAAGAACGGCGAACTCAAGGCCCCCATCGTCATCGGCCGCGACCACCTGGACACCGGCTCGGTGGCCAGCCCGAACCGTGAAACCGAATCCATGATGGACGGCACCGATGCGGTGTCCGACTGGCCGCTGCTGAACGCACTGCTGAACACTGCCGGCGGCGCCACCTGGGTCAGCCTGCACCACGGCGGCGGCGTGGGCATGGGCTATTCGCAGCACTCGGGCATGGTGATCGTGGCCGACGGCACCGATGCCGCGGCCGAGCGCCTGGCCCGCGTGCTGGTCAACGACAGCGGCTCGGGCGTGATGCGCCACGCCGATGCCGGCTACGAGATCGCCATCGCCACCGCCAAGAAGCAGGGCCTGAACCTACCGATGGTCAAGTAAGGCATTGCTACTGTATTCATAGCTGCTGGCGCTGATAGATGTTGCGCCAGCGGCAGTTTTTATCCAAATTCTCGCCTGTCCCTCAACCCTCTGAAAGTGAAACCATGAAGACCTCGCATCTCCTCTCCGCCAGTCTGCTCGCCCTGGGCTTTCTGACCAGCGCTGCCCCCGTCCAGGCCAAAGACTGGAAGACCGTCACCATTGCCACCGAAGGTGCCTATGAACCCTGGAACATGACCTTGCCAGGTGGCAAGCTCGGCGGTTTCGAGATCGACATGATCGAAAACCTGTGCCCGCGCATGAAGATCACCTGCAAGCTGGTGGTGCAGAACTGGGACGGCATGATCGCCGGCCTGAAGGCCGGCAAGTACGATGTGATGATGGACTCCATCGTCATCACCGACGAGCGCAAGAAGGAAGTCGCCTTCTCCGCTCCCTATGCGTCCACCTCTGCAAGTTTCGTTGCGGCCAGTGGCAAGCTGCTGCCCGAAGGCAAGGGCGACACCCTGAAGCTGGCCAACGAGGCCAAGACCGTACGTGCCGCCATCGAGCCTCTGCGCACTGCACTCAAGGGCAAGACCATTGGTATCGCTTCCGGCACGGTGTACACCAAGTTCATCGATGAGCACTTCAAGGACATCGCCACCGTGCGCGAATACAGCGCCTCCGCCGACACCATGCTCGACCTGAAGGCCGGCCGCATTGACGCCGCTTTCGACGACGTGACCCTGATCAACTCCATCCTCGCCAATCCCGAGAACAAGGGCCTGGCCTTCAGTGGCCCGAAGATCGGCGGTCCCGTGTTTGGTGAAGGTGAAGCTTTGGGCTTTCGCAAAGCCGATGCAGACCTGAAAGCCATGTTCGATGTGGCCATCAAGGCCGCCCTCGCTGACGGCACGATGAAGAAGCTGTCGCTGAAGTGGTTCAAGACCGACCTGACTCCCGCCACACCCTAAACCCAGGCAGACCACAGTCACATAGACCGGAGAGACCCCATGGAGCTATTCGATATGTTGGGTTTTGGCGAGCAGGGCTGGGGCTCTGCCCTGCTGCTGGCCACGCTGTTGACTGTGGCGCTGACCTTGTGCGGGCTGCTGGTCGGCTCGGTGTTCGGTGCGCTGGTGGCGGCCGCCAAGCTGTCACCGCGGCGCAGCTTGCGCGGCGTGGGCGAGCTGTATTCCACGGTGTTCCGGGGCATACCGGAGCTGCTGGTGATCTACCTGTTCTACTTCGGCGGCTCGACCCTGATCACGGCCATCGGCCAGTGGTTTGGTGCCGAGGGCTTTATCGCCACGCCGCCGTTTCTGGTCGGCGCGCTGGCGGTGGGCATGATCTCGGGTTCCTACCAGGCCGAGGTGTACCGCGGTGCCTACCTGGCCGTGTCGCAGGGCGAGCTGGAGGCCGCGCGCGCCATCGGCATGCCCACGCTGATGCTGGCCCGGCGCATTCTGATGCCGCAGATTTTTCGCCTGTCGCTGCCCGGCCTGGGCAACGTCTGGCAGATGAGCCTGAAGGACTCGGCCCTGATCTCGGTCACCGGCCTGGCCGAGCTGATGCGCACCAGCCAGATCGCCGCCGGCTCTACCCGCCAATACTTCACCTTCTACATCGTCGGCGGCCTGATTTACCTGTTGCTGACTGGCATGTCGAACCAGGTCTTCAGCCGCTTCGAGCGCCACATGAACAAATCGCAACGCCGCAGCCTGGCGGGAGGCCACTGACATGGACTTCGATTTCCTCCTTGACACCCTAGGCAAGCTGCTGGCTGCCGTGCCCACCACGCTGGGCCTGTTCTTTCTGTCTATGCTGTTCGGCGGTTTGCTGTCGTTGCTCATCGTGGCCATGCGCGTCAGCCCATATCCGGCGCTCAGCTGGTTTGCGCGCGGCTATGTGCTGGTGTTCCGCGGCTCGCCGCTGCTGATCCAGCTGTTCCTGATTTACTACGGCCTGGGCCAGTTCGAGCTGGTGCGCGGAAGCTTTGCGTGGATCGTGCTGCGCTCGCCCTATGCCTGCGCGGTGCTGGCCCTGGCCCTGTGCACCGCGGGCTACACCGCCGAGATTTTGCGCGGCGGGCTGATGGCCGTGCCGCACGGCCAGATCGAGGCCGGCCTGGCCACCGGCATGTCGCGCTGGACGCTGCTGCAGCGGGTCATCGCCCCCATCGCGCTGCGCCAATGTCTGCCGGCCTATTCCACCGAGCTGGTGCTACTGGTCAAGTCCACCGCGCTGGCCAGCCTGGTGACGGTATGGGATGTGACCGGTGTGGCCCAACAAATCATCCAGCGTACCTACCGCACGATGGAGGTTTTCATATGCGCCGCCGCCATTTACCTGGTGCTGAACTTTCTGCTGGTGCGCGCCGTGGCCATGTTGGAGCACCGGCTGTCGCCGCACTTGCGCAAACGCCCCACCACCACGGTGAAACCCCAAGCCCAAACCGTTTGACCCGACCATGACCACCACACCTGCGACCTTGGCCGTCACTGGCATCCACAAGTCCTTTGGCAGCCACCACGTGCTCAAGGGCATCTCCATGACCGCCAAAAAGGGCGACGTGATCTCCATCCTGGGGGCCAGCGGCTCGGGCAAGAGCACCTTTCTGCGCTGCATTAATCTGCTGGAAACACCGGACCAGGGCAGCGTCTGCCTGGACGGCGAGACCCTGGAGATGCGCCAGCGCAAGGACGGCCGTATGGAGCCGGTGCACCGCAAGCAGGTCGAACGCATGCGCTCCCAGCTGGCCATGGTGTTCCAGAACTTCAACCTCTGGTCGCACATGACGGTGCTGCAGAACCTGATCGAAGGTCCGATGCGGGTGCAGAAGCGCGCACGTGCCGAATGCGTGGAAGAGGCCGAGGCGCTGCTGCAGCGCGTTGGCCTGTTCGATCGCCGCGACTACTACCCGGCCCACCTGTCCGGCGGCCAGCAGCAGCGCGTGGCGATTGCCCGCGCGCTGGCGATGCAGCCGCAAGTGATGCTGTTCGACGAACCCACGTCGGCGTTGGACCCCGAGCTGGTTGGCGAGGTGCTGAAGGTGATGCGCTCCCTGGCCGAAGAGGGGCGCACCATGCTGGTGGTGACGCACGAAATGGGCTTTGCTCGCAATGTGTCGAACCGCGTGGTCTTCATGCACCAGGGCGTGGTGGATGTGGAAGGCGCGCCGGCCGATGTGTTCGGTGCGCACAGTTCCGAACGCTTTCGCCAGTTCAATTCCGGCCACCAGGAAAGGGCTGCTGCTTAAATGAACACCCTCACCACCATCACCCTCGGTGACTCCCCTTTGGGCTGGCGCGATCTGGTCGCCGTCGCCCGTGACGGCGCACCGTTGGCGCTGTCGCCAGCCGCCTGGGCCCGCATCGCCAACGCCCGCGCCATCGTGGAGCGCATCGTCGAACGCGGTGAGCGCGCCTACGGCATCAGCACCGGCCTCGGCGCTTTGAGCAATGTGCTGCTGCACGGCGAGCAACTGGCCCAGCTGTCGCGCAACACCTTGCTCAGCCATGCTGTCGGCGTAGGCCCGCTGCTGACGGTGGCGCAGACCCGTGCCATCCTGGTCGCGGCGCTGTCCAACTTCTCGCAAGGCTATTCCGGCCTGCAACCCCAGGTGCTTGAAGGTCTGCTGGCGCTGTTGAACCACGGCATCACGCCCTGCGTGCCTTCCCAAGGCTCGGTGGGCTACCTCACACACATGGCACACATCAGCGTGGCGCTGCTGGGGGTGGGCGATGTGCAGTTCCAGGGCCGCATCCAGCCGGCGTCCGAGGCACTGCAAACCATAGGCCTGCAGCCACTGGTGCTGGGCGCGAAGGACGGCCTGAGCCTGGTCAACGGCACGCCCTGCATGACCGGCCTGGCCGCGCTGGCGCTGGCCGATGTGGAGCGCCTGGCCGACTGGGCCGACGTGGTCGGCGCCATGAGCTTTGAAGCCCTGCGCGGCCAGATCGACGCCTTCGATGCCGAGATACTGGCGCTCAAACCCCACCCCGGCATGCAGCAGGTGGGCCGCAACCTGCGCAGCCTGCTCGAAGGCAGCGAAGTCATCGCCAGCAGCCGTGGCGTCCGCACCCAGGACGCGCTCAGCATCCGCTCGATACCGCAGATCCACGGCGCCTGCCGCGACCAGATTGCCCACGCGGCCCGGCAAATCGAAACCGAGCTGAATTCCGCCACCGACAACCCGCTGCTGCTGGGCACACCGGATGCCTATCGCGTGGTCTCACAGGCCAATCCGCACGGCGAATCGGTGGCCATGGCCGCCGACCTGCTGCGCATTGCGGTGGCCGAACTCGGCGGCGTGGCCGAGCGGCGCATAGACCGGCTGGTGAACCCGCTGGTCAGCGGCCTGCCGGCGTTTCTGGTGGCCGAGCCGGGGGTGAATTCCGGCTTGATGATCACCCAGTACACCGCTGCCTCATTGGCCAGCGAAAACCGCCGCCTGGCCCAGCCAGTGGTGGTGGACAACTTCATCACCTCTGGCAACCAGGAAGATCACCTGAGTCTGGGAACCACCGCGGCGCTGGAGCTGCACAAGTCGTTGGCCAACCTGCCGCAGATACTGGCCATCGAGTACCTGCTGGCAGCACAAGCCTTTGAATTTTTGAAGGCGCAGCGTTTTGGCACGGGCACCGGCCAGGCTTGGCGTTTTCTGCGTGCGCATGTCCCACCGTATGTGGCAGATCGGTTCCTGGCGCCCGACATTCTCAAAGTTGCCGACTTGCTGCGCGCGCCTGAAGGCGTGGCCGACACGTTGGGCAAATGGTTAAGTGCGGGCACCGTCAATTCATCCACAACGACAAGAAAGACCTTTCCATGACCTCCTTCATCCTTCACCCCGGCAAGATCACGCTCGACGAACTGGGCTTGATCCACGCCAGCGTGTGCCAGCTCAGTCTGCCCGCATCGGCCCGCACCGCCATGCGCGCATCGCACGCGCTGGTCAAGGCCGCGGCCGATGGCGACGCGCCCGTGTACGGCGTCAACACCGGCTTTGGCAAGCTGGCGAACAAGCGCATCAGCAAAGACCAACTGGCCACGCTGCAGCGCAATCTGATCCGCAGCCACAGCGTGGGCGTGGGCGAGCCGCTGGCCGCCCCCATCATGCGGCTGATGATGGCCACCAAGGCCGCCAGCCTGGCGCGCGGCTACTCGGGCTGCCGCGAGCTGGTGGTGGACACGCTCTTAGCCGTGCACAACGCCGGCCTGGTGCCCTTTGTTCCCGCACAAGGCTCGGTGGGGGCGTCGGGCGATCTGGCGCCGCTGTCCCACATGACGCTGGCGCTGATGGGCGAGGGCGACATGGTGGTAGATGGCGTGCGTGTGCCCGCACTGCAGGCGCTGCAGAAAGCTGGCATCGCCCCGCTGGAGCTGGAGGCCAAGGAGGGCCTGGCCCTCATCAACGGCACGCAAACCTCGACCGCACTGGCGCTGCATGGCCTGCTGGCCTTTGAGCCGGTGCTGGAAGCCGCGCTGCTGATTGGCGCGCTGACGCTGGACGCAGCGCGTGGCAGCGATGGCCCGTTTGACCCCCGCATCCACGCCGTGCGCGGCCAGCCCGGCCAGATCGACGTGGCGCAGTACTACCGCGAGCTGCTCAAGGGCAGCCCCATCCGCGCCAGTCACGCTGAAGGCGATGACCGCGTGCAAGACCCGTACTGCCTGCGCTGCCAGCCGCAGGTGGTGGGCGCTTGCCTGGACCAGCTGCGCCACGCAGCGCGCGTGCTGCTGATTGAAGCCAACGCCGTGACCGACAACCCGCTCGTCTTCCCGGACGATGGGGCGATGATTTCCGGTGGCAACTTTCACGCCGAGCCCGTGGCCCTGGCCGCCGATGGCATGGCCCTAGCCATTGCCGAAGTGGGCGCCATTGCCGAGCGCCGCATTGCCATGCTGATCGACAGCGGCGTGTCGCGCCTGCCGCCGTTCCTCACGGCCGATGCGGGGCTGAACAGTGGCTTCATGATTGCGCACGTCACCGCTGCCGCGCTGGCGTCGGAAAATAAATCCATGGCCCACCCGGCCAGCGTGGACAGCCTGCCCACCAGCGCCAACCAGGAAGACCATGTGTCCATGGCCACCTTCGCCGCGCGCCGCCTGCAGGGCATGATCCACAACACCGCCCACATCCTCGGCATCGAACTGCTGGCCGCTGCGCAGGGCATCGAGTTTCTGCGCCCGCTGCAAAGCTCGCCGGTGCTGGAAGCCGTGCACGCGCTGCTGCGCAAAGACATCCCCGCCCACCACGTGGACCGTTACTTGGCGCCCGACATTGCGCACGCTACGCAACTGGTGCAGAGCGGTGCGGTGGCCAAGCTGCTCAAGCCGCTGGCCGGGTTGCCCACGCTCTGGATTCCGGGTTAAGGGAGCTTTCCCCATTGGTAGTGCTATCAAAATAGAAGCTGCTTGCGCATACGCCAAGCGGGCTGGAAGCCTATTTCTTATGAAAACAGCGCCGCGTCAGCCTCTTGCTCGGCCCGCACGCCCAGCGGCACCACGCACAGGCGCACGCCGTCCAGTGTGAGCACCAGGCCCAGTTGCCCGCCCATCTGCACCACACTGCTGGTGGTGTGCGGTGTTGCAGTGGCCTCGTTGGCCATAGCGGACATCCCCGCCACCGCGCTGATAGGCGGATGCCGCAGCATGGCCCACAGCGCTTGCGGGTCGCGCAACTGCAGGGACTGCAGGTAGAGGCGGAAAACGGTTTCTTCGTTGGGCTCTCGTTCCGTCGGTGTGGCGTCATCCGCTGGACCACGCGCCTGCCGCAGCCGCAGCCGCAGCAGCGCGCGGCGCAGTTGCTGCCGGCTGGCGGCTTCGGATCGGCCGTTGGCCTCGGCAATCTCGGCGTGGCTCACTTCAAATACTTCATGCAGCAGCAGTGCGGCGCCGTCTTCGGGCGCCAGGTGGGCGGCCAACAGGCGCAGCGCGTGGTTGGCTTCTTGCGCCAGGGCGGCGTCTGTCTCGGCAGAGGACGTTGCCTGCTCGGCATCCGCAGTGCCCATCGCTTCCAGCCACTGCTGCATCCAGCTGCGGCGGCGCAGGCGATCGATGGCCAGGTTGCGCACCACGGTCAGCAGCCAGGCCTGGGCGGAGTTGAGTTCACGTTGCTCGCCCTCCAGCGCACGCACATAGGCGTCCTGCACGGCATCTTCGGCGTCCGCCGGGCCCAGCAGGCGGGTGGCGGCGCGCACCAGGCGGCGGTGGTCGGCGTCGGGCAGGGTGAGGGGGCGTGCGTCGTACATGGTCGCATGGTGCCATAGCCTGGTTGGCGCTGCAGTGTCACGAAAACCGTCCCTCGTTCGTCATAGCAGTTCAACCACCAGGAAACCCACCATGGACACCCCAGACAAAACCGACACCCCCGCCAGCACCCCCGAGCCGCGCACCTCTTACCTGGAGGAAAAAGCCTTCAAGTCCCGCACGCTGCTGGTCTTCGGCACTGTCACCGACCTGATGGCCGCCGACCTCACGCGCCGCCTCATCGCGCTGGACGCCGACAGCGCAGAGCCCATCGACATGCTGGTCAGCTCGCCGGGCGGCCACCTGGAGTCGGGCGACGCCATCCACGACATCGTGCGCTTCATCGCCGCGCCGGTGAACATGGTGGGCACCGGCTGGGTCGGCAGCGCCGCCACGCACCTGTATTTGTCGGTGCCGCGTGAGCGGCGCTACTGCACGCCTAACACGCGCTTTCTGATCCACCAGCCCAGCGGTGGCTCCGGCGGGCCGGCCAGCGACATCGCTATCCAGGCGCGCGAAATCGTCAAGGCGCGTGAGCGCATTGCCCGCACCATCGCGCGTGAGACTGGCAAGCCGCTGGAGACCGTGCTGGTGGATATTGAGCGCGACTACTGGATGTCGGCCGAAGAGGCGGTGGAGTACGGGCTGGTGTCGCGCATCATCGAGCGCAAGACCGAACTGCGGGGCGCCTGAGCCTGGGGGCGTCAACCAATCTGGTACAAAGCGATGGCATCTTTTTTTTGAAAGGCCCCCCATGAACTCCAACTCCCCCGTCGCATTGGTCACTGGTGCAGGCACCGGCATCGGGCGGGCTGTGGCCCTGGCGCTGCTGCAGGCGGGCTACCGTGTGGTGCTGACCGGGCGGCGGGTCGAACCCTTGAACGCAGTGGCCCAGGCCAGCGGTACCGAGCGTGCCTACCCAGTGTGCGCGGACGTGAGCCAGCCCGAATCCGTGGACCAGCTGTTTGCCATGATCAAGGCTACGTTTGGCCGGCTAGACCTGTTGTTCAACAACGCCGGTGTTGGCGCGCCCAAAGCCAACTTCGAAGACATCAGCTTCGCGCAATGGCAAACCGTGGTGGACGCCAACCTCACGGGCTCTTTCCTGTGCGCGCAAGGCGCCTTTCGTCTCATGAAGAGCCAGGCGCCACAGGGTGGGCGCATCATCAACAACGGCTCCATCTCTGCGCACGCCCCGCGCCCCAACTCCGCGCCCTACACCTCCACCAAACACGCCATCACCGGCCTCACCAAATCCATCTCGTTGGACGGCCGCAAGTACAACATTGCCTGCGGCCAGATCGACATTGGCAACGCACTGACCGAGCTGTCGGCCCGCATGGCAACCGGCGTGCAGCAGGCCCATGGCGAGATTGCTGTGGAACCCATGATGGACGTGCAGGAAGTGGCCGCCGCTGTGCTGCACATGGCACAGCTGCCCCTGTCCACCAACGTGCAGTTCATGACCATCATGGCGACCAATATGCCGTTTGTCGGGCGCGGCTGAGCCTTTTCAGGGCGAGAGGCCGGTGCGATACTGCCGGGCATGCACCAGCCTGAAGTCCCCCACTGCGTTCGCCATTTCGGTCAAATTTTGCTGTGGCCCCTGCGGCTGATGCCAGTGCGAGGGGCGGAGGCGAAGCACGCCAAGCCCTGGGAAATCTTGTCCGCCATGGGTGACTCCACCCCTTGGCGCGAAGTGGTGGACGAATACACCGGGGATGCCTGCAACTTTCACGAGCGGCATTACAACGA
Source organism: Rhodoferax sp. P1_F3 (assembly GCF_056405715.1). Lineage (NCBI taxonomy): Bacteria > Pseudomonadati > Pseudomonadota > Betaproteobacteria > Burkholderiales > Comamonadaceae > Rhodoferax > Rhodoferax sp. P1_F3. Next base: position 26,037 of record NZ_JBFUBO010000016.1, read on the forward strand.
GTTCGTCACCTTTTTGCCCTATGTGCAGCGCTTTCTGTATGGCGAAGGCCATGCCAAGGGCGGTGGGCAGGTACACGGCTCGCCCATGCGGGTGTTCCGCCGCCACGATGTCGGCGCAGTACGCGTCGTGTTGTGGCCCGGCGCCGAGGCCATCACCCTGAGTGTGGTGCATGTCGACCTGTATTTCTTTTTGGACCTGGACCTGGTCCTGCTCAACGTCGAGGTGGCGGGCGACAACTTGCCGCTTACGCACGCGCAAGAACTGCTATACCGCTTTGGCCGCGGCTACCCCTCGGGCTGGGATGCGCAGGGGCAGGCCCAGCACTGCTTGCACCAGGCCGAGTGGCTGGGTGCGCAAGGGCAGGTGCTGGCGCAATCCGACGCGGGCCAGCCCGATTTGTTCATGTCGCATGTGGCCCGCCACCGCGCGCCCCGCATTGCGGCCCACTGGGATTGGCTGCTGCAGCCCCTGGTGAGCGACCATTCTGATCAGGTGGGCGCGTTGCGTTACCGGCAGATTGAGTACTACCGCATGCCCTTGCTGGGCTACCTGGCCGTGGATGACCCCCAGACCCTCAGCCGTAGCGATTTCGTTCGGCTTGGTTTGGTCACCGGCGCGGGCAGTGCCGATGGTGATGCCGCGCTGCCCTTTGCCGGCGACCACCTCCACGACTTTGAAGAGCGCTATTGCTACGACCGGTTCTGGACACCCGGCGGCGCTGCGCCCCACACCCGCTACCTCTGCACCGGTCATTCGTTGATCGTGGTGGGCGATGCCAACAGCCACTTTTTTTCGTGCCGGGACCGAGGCGTTTTGGCACAGTTCCGGCACCAGCACTTTCTGCTGTTTTTGATTGCGCATTTTCAGAAAGCAGCGCTGCTGATGTTTTCAGACCGGCTGGCCGAAACACTGCGTAACCTCAACATCAGCGACCCCGGCAGCGTGCGCGTGTTCAAACGCAGTATTCGCAGCAGCTTTGCCAGCTTTTTGCGCTTTACCCACCGCTATTGGTTTCATGAAATCTCGGAGCAAGCCCAAACCCGCGCGCTGTTTGCCAAGTGTGCGCAGCACCTGGGGCTGGACCCGCTGTATGCCGAAGTCAAAGAGCGCATCGCCGACATGAACAACTACCTCGAAGCTGACAGCCTGCGCCGCCAGGCCAACACCGTCGTGCGCCTCACCGTGGTCACCATCCTGGGCTTGATAGGCACCATCACCACCGGCTTTCTGGGCATGAACTTGCTGGCCGAGGCGGACGCTTCCCTGTCCCGCAAAGTGCTGGTGTTTGCCGTGGTGTTTGTGGTCACCATCGCGTTGACCCTGTACACCATGGCCAAGTCCAAGCGCTTGTCTGATTTTCTGGATGTGCTGTCCGAAGAACGCGTAGGCCTCTGGGCCAAGCTGAAAGCTTTTGGCGCCATCTGGACCCGCGAGCGCGATCGGGATTGAGGGAGATTGTGGTGGTTTTGCTATTAATTAGATAGCTGCTCGCGCATATTTCACGGGGGCTAGAGGCCTATTTCATTCATAACGCGTTGACCGAAGGCAGCAAGCCCGCCATCAGGAGAATGACCGCCAAAGCGCCGTATTGACAAACCAGGGATTGAGGCGACTTGTGCGAAGTTTGATGGAGCCTTCATCCGCCAGTTCGTTGATCTCAACCAGCAGCTTGTGCCGGGAGCCCGAGTTGTCAGAATGTATACGCGATGGGCCAGCTTTGCTGCTGTTTTGCCGCCTGCCGGCTTATTTGGTACGTTTGAGGATGACACCTGACTTCACCCGTTTGTCCACGAGCAGTTGCTTGATGACGGTGGACGTTCCATCCGCACGGCGCTCCACCATTTGGCCCAGGCTCGACTTGACGACCACGGCGCCGGTGCGTTGCAGCGCGGTCTTGTAGGCCACATGTCCCGACTTGGCCGCGAGCTCAGGGAAGCGACGCTCGGCCAATTGCATTGCGTGTTCTGACAGGGGCAAGCTAGTGCGGGAAGACATAAAAAGTCCAAAGAGCGGTGTGTGCACTTTAGCAGCCGCACTGCGCTAAGGCTATGGGCTGGGTGCCAATTTCCCTGCGCTCGCTATGCAGAGATGCTATCAAAAAAGAAGCTGCTCGCGCATATTCCACCTGGGCTAGAGGCCTATTTCATTCATAACGCGTTGACCGAAGGCAGCAAGCTCGCCAGGTGCTTGCGGCCCTGCGGCGTCACCTCCAGCGCGCGTTCGCCTTCATGGCGGCGCAGCCAGCCTTGGTCCAGGCAGTGCGCCAGCAGTGCTTTGGGCAGCTTGCCGGCCATGTGGTCGCGGCGTTCAGACCAGTCCAGGCAGCGGTAGGCCAGACGGGTGGACGCAGAAGGTTTGTCCATGCCGTCCACCGCAAAGCCGATTGCGTCCAGCCCGGCCTTGCCCTGGGCGGTGAGCAGGTAGCCATCGCCCGCAGGGTGCAGCCATTCCTTGGACAGGAGTTGCGAAAATAGTTCCACGCCCAGTTGCCCCGCCAGGTGCCCGTAGCAGCAGCGGGCAAAGCGCAGCCGTTGGCGCGTGGGGTTGGCCCAGGCGGCGGTGTGGGTGCGGCGCTCGGCCATCAGCGCCAGCGCCTCCAGCGCGTGGGCCACCTCGTCGTCGGCCAACTTGTAGTAGCGGTGCCGCCCGCGCTGCTCACACACCAGCAGCTCGGCCGCCATCAGCTTGCCCAGGTGCCCGCTGGCCGTGGCGGGCGATACGGACGCAGCCCGCGCCAGCTCGCCCGCGCTGGCGTAGTCGCCCGCCAGCAGGTAGCACAGCATGCGGGCGCGCGTGGCGTCGGCAATCACGGCGGCCACGCTGGCCAGCCGGGGTTCAAACGGGGCGGGGGAGGGAAAAGTCATGCCGCTTCAATATAGCCCGTGGGCGCCTGCAGATAGCTGGCGGGCACCGGCTGGGGAAAGGTGCGCTCTTCTTTCAGGATGAAGCGTTCGCGCTGCGCAAACGCAAAGTTGGCCTGCGCTTCATCGTCTGTACGCAGGCGCTGGCGGTAGGCCTCATACGCCGCCAGGCTGGGGAAAGAGATCAGCCCCCAGGCCTCGTAGTTGCTGCCCTCGTGTGGCACAAAGTAGCCCAGCAAATGCCCACCCAGCCGGGGAATGATGCGCGCCCAGTTGTTGGCGTAGGCCGTGAACTGGTCTTTCTGGAACGGGTCGATTTCGTAGCGGATGAAGCAGGTGATGGTCATGGGGACTTCTCTTGTGGTGATGAGAGAAGTCTGGGGGGCGATTCTTGGGAATGCTTTGGTGGGTGACGAAATGAGGGCAGGGATAGACGGGCGTGGAGCTGGCGACGATCAAGAGTCGAACCGGACTAACCGGATTTGCAATCCGGTTCATTGCCGATTTGCTATAAAAAGAGAAGCAGCTTGCGCGCGTTCCACGGGTGCTGCAGGCTTATTTTTTCTATAGGCAATTGAAGTAGAGCGGCCTAGAGTTCGGCCTTGATATTGGCGAAAGCCTTGTCTCCTCGTTTGTAGCCTTGTCGTGGGCCAGTAAACGTCTGCGAAAGAATCGACATTCCCTGCATTTCTTGCACGTGGAAAATCTTCCATCCCACGTATTCGCCCGATTCACTGCCGCCGCTCACTTGGTAAGCCCTCAGCGCCATGTGCCCCTTTGAATCCATGCCATAAGTGTGTGGCTCAACGGTGCGGCGATACCCGTCGTAAGTGAAAGACAGCAGATTGCGATTTCCGATAGCGGTCGAGATGCTCATGTGTATCTCTATTTGCAAGGAAGTACGGGGCGACGTGGGCTGCCAATTAGTTTGAGTTGTTCAACTCTCACGCGAGGGCGTTAACCAGCGTTGCTGCTTCGTGGGGATTGGATGCTTGCATGAGTTGCAGGTCATCAGCTTTTGAGAGCTGGCGCAACCGTTCCAACATTTCATTTGCTTGTGCTAAACCCCGTTCATTAATGTCGCTATTCAACACGTCTTCATTCACCAACAAAACTGGTGAAATTTCGTTGCCGTCCATGCCACGACGCAACTTATCGACTTCGTACAGCTTGCTCTGGGCTTCTCTTAGAGCATGCACGAACTGATTTGGCGTGGCCGGCAAACTGGTAACTTGAACCATCCACTGCTTGTAGGCGTAGTCGACGGTGATGTCCAATTGCTGCGCAGGCACCTGTAGTTTTCTCTCAAAACGGGCGATGATATTTTTGTCTTCACCTGCCACAAAGCGTTTTAGAGTACGCAGGAACTCAGAGGTCCGCACGGTGTTGTGTGGGCTCTCTTGTATCTTTTCTTCTTCAACTAAGTCTTCAGCTGAGCCAAAGGCACTTACGGTGCGCACCGCAGCGTTCAGCAATTGCTCAACGGTGTATCCGCGGGCCATCGCTATGGGACCAACGACAAAACCTTTGAACGGGGAGTCGAGCTCTGAGAGTGGCATTCCAGCGGCTTGCCGCTCAGACATGAAGCTGGCTACTTCGCGCAGTACATTGTGCGTAGCGTTACCACGCTGCCGACCCAACATGGCACGCAGCCGTTCCACTGGCAACACTGGATGTGTGCCGGCGCTGACAACTTTGGTACTGTTCTCATGCGGCTCCAGACACACCAACGCGACTATCCGTTCTCCGGTGCCCGCAATTGGCTCCCAGAAAACCGGGCAGTAACGCGCTACACACGGCGGCGCTGTGTAGGCTTGCGGCTTGAGGGCGGTTGGGGAGTAGTGGAGTTCCATAAGGCTGGCGATATCGGTTTCGACATTCGTTGATTCAAGTGTAGTGCCAATGCTGGCAAACGTAGAACTATGCTGCGCAGGTACATCTCCGTCATCATTAGAACCGTATCTACCGGCGTTAGACCAGTTTTCCAGTTGCATGCTTGGTCGGCTATCCATTCCAAGCGTACTTTGTGACCCTGCCAGTTTGCGGGCAAAGTCTCCATCTTGTGGTCTTTGGGGCGGCGTCGCAGTGTCTCGGCAACCAGCGTGTTTTCCTTGGCGTAATCGTCAATCACGCCTTGGCGCAACACCTTGTCGGTGAACTTCTTCATGGCCTTGGCCACGCTTGGCAGGCTGTATTCGTGGTCAATCAGCCACCAGCGGTGCCCATCCCAGACTACGTTTTCACAATGGCGATCGTCGTTCACAACCAGCTCATCCCATACACCTCCAACCGGGCCTTGCGGTGTATCGCAAACGCGTTGCCAGACCCAGTCTTCTGCTGCGGCTGCATTGGTGGGGCGCATGACAGTGTCATCGGGGAAGTGCATTTCGCTACCAAAGCAAAGCACCAAATCGTTGGGAGCGCCAGTGACGCGATTTGGAATCCCAGGAAGTTCGCCCCTTTGAGCGAGGATCAGAAAGCCGGCCGGTATGTTGAGGCGTAATGCTTGGGCTGCCAGCGCGCACGCAAGTTCGGTCGCTAGAGTTTCATGTCTCGGCACCCATTTGACAATCATGGGGATGCCGGGCTCGTGGTTGTTGGCCACCTGTGCCATCCCACGCCACACTTTATTTTGGTGGTTGCCTGAAAGCAGGGTGCCTGTGCTCAGCAACTGCATTACTGGCGGCGCGCGCCAGCGTTGCAGGTCTGCAGCTCCATCTGTAGCCATTTAATCTCCTCCCCTCAACTTGAAATCGCCCGCTCTTTGAAAGGTTGAACCCCAAAAGAAAACGGACATAAATCCCCAGCCGTTAGTCACTGCGCAGTCGCTGTTGTTCTTGTTTTACGCGTGCAGTCTCAAGAACCCTGTTGTACCGCCGTCCCCCGGGCCGAAGCCCAGGGGGTGGTCACTGACAAGCCATCTCCCCCATCATCAGAGTCCGTCTAGGGCACTGGTGGTGGAGGAGTGCGGGTTCGCAAATACACTATAACCCTACTCAAAAGGTATACCTGATGACATCGTTTGCAGCTTGGCTTGGGGCTGACTCTCGCGGCCCAACGTCGGTTTATTTTGCGAGTGACAGCCGACTCTCATGGGGTACTGATCCTCGCACTTGGGACACTGGACGGAAGCTATTTGCTTGTCATCGCTCTCCCGAAATCTTCGGATTTACTGGCTACCTCCTGCTCCCACAAATGATCCTTTCGAAGATTACAGAATGGATCGACCGCGAATTGCTCCCATCGCTCATCCATAGCTCGGTGCCGGGACGTGCTCAGGAGCTGGCGGAGATGACACGCCGTGAGGTAGATGCACATACTTTTCCGATTCCAGGGAACTTTTCTCTGTTCTATGCCGCGCGATCGGGCTTGGGAATGCCGCCGAATGCAGCTTTTCACATTTATGAGGTGCACTATCAGGCTGCGTCAAGAACTGTTCAGTTGTATCAGATTGACATGCCATTGGTATCAAGCGTATTGCTAACTCACGGTAGTGGGAAAGCCGCTGTGGATGACTGGACGGACCGATGGAAGCGATCCGATCAAGGTGGCACTAGTCGCGCTGTTTTCTCTGGTTTTTGCGATGCACTAAGAGATGGTTCTGATAAACGCAGTGGCGGTGAACCGCAGCTCGTTGGTTTGTATCGACAAGGGCATGCCAAATTGTTCGGTGTTGTGAGTTCGCGTGGAGCAAGTATCCAAGGCAGGTTGGAGCCAACTCATCCTTCTCTCGCCCGTCTTGAATGGCGCGATGAACTATTTCAGCGGGTACATCCCGACGGATCGTTGGTGCAGTCTGCGCAAGCGCACGTGCGGTCAGAATTGCCGCCAAGCCTTCCGCAGTGAGAGGCGTATCCTAAATAGGCATAGGTACAGCAGCCAGCAATTCGGCATGCGCAAGTTAGCGAGTCAGCTACTCCGCCGCCTCCAACCCATTAGCAAAATGCTCTCGCATGCGCTGCGGCGTACGCACCGCATCCCGCGCCAGCAGCGCGGCCATGATGGCTTGATGCTCCGCCAGTGACTCAGCGATGCGCCCCAAACCCCGCCATCGCCCCATCCGCCACAGCCAATGTCACATTCCCCGCCGCCCGCGCCGCATCTCCACACGCAAACACATTGGGCACGCTGGTGGCCTTGCCTTCATCCACTTTGATGAACAAGCCCATGGGGCCGTCTTCCAGCGCGCAGCCCAGTTGTTCGGCCACGGGGCTGGCCAACAGTGTGCGCGGTTGGGTAAACAGGCCGTTCAAGCGGATGGTGCGGCCGTCTTGCAGCACCACGTCGGCGTGGCCTTCTATGCGTTCTATCAACACTGGCTCCACCTGCGTGCCACGCCGCGCGATGGCGGCCAGTTCTTCGTCGCTGGGTGTGTAGGCACCGTTCAGGAATAGGGTGGGGCGGCCCCAGTCCGGCAGCATGATCGCGTGGTGCAGCGCCAGCGGAGACGCGGCGATGATGCCGATGGGGCCGGCGTTCATCTCGTAGCCGTGGCAATACGGGCAGTGGAAGATGCTGCGGCCCCAGCGCTCGGCCAGGCCGGGCACGGGCGGCAGCTCGTCTCGCACGCCGGTGGCCAGGATGAGCCGGTGGGCGCTGATGGCCTCATGGCCTACGCGAAACTCCAGCCGCCCATCCGCTGCCACACGCGCGTCTTCTGCGGTGCCGTGTTTCCATTCCACGTTGGGGTAGTTCATGAGCTGCTCGCGCGCGTCGGCGGCTATCTCGGCGGGCGGGCGGCCGTCTTGCGTCAAGAAGCCGTGCGATGTTTCGCCTGCGACATCTACAAAGCGGTTGCGGCGCTGGCCGGCGTCTACCACCAGCACCTGGCGGCGCGCGCGGGCCAGTTGCAGGGCGGCGGACAGGCCGGCATAGCTGCCGCCGATGACGGCAAAGTCGATGTGCTTCAAGTGGTGTGTTCCTTCAGATGGTGGTGGCCGGCATGGCCCGCAGCGTGGTGCTGCGCCATGCGGCGGTGAAAGTCGGCGGACAGCGTGGCCAGGGTGACGGCGCCAAAGCGCTTGAGCAGTAGGGCCTCGGCCTCTTGTGCGGCGCCTGCCAGCGCGTCGTTCACGGCCTGGGCCACCAGGCAGGTGGGCCGGTCTTCCCGAAAGCCCAGCGACACCAGTGGCGGCGCGCCCAGCGCCTGGTACACATCGCCCAGGGTGATGCGGTCCATGTCGCACGACAGCACCCAGCCGCCGCCATGGCCCTTGGCCGACATCACAAACCCGGCCTCGCGCAGGCCACCCATCAGGCGGCGCAGCACCACGGGGTTGGTCTGCATGGCGGCGGCCAGTGCCTCGGAGGTGGCAGGGCCTTCGCCCTCGGCCATGTGCAGCAGCACGTGGAGGACGTCGGACAGTTGGCTGTTCTGTTTCATGCAACAAATATAGTTGCATGATGTAAACCTTGTCCGAAAAGGGTTTTGGCGGGGGCTGGCGCCATTCGATAATAGGCAGACGCCCAACAGCCCAACTCACTCCGGAGCCCGCCATGTCCCTAGCGATGCTGAAAACCCTGTATGCCCAAAAAACCTGGGCCAATGCCGAGCAGTACGACTGCATGGCCACGGTAGATGCGGTCCAGCACGCCGAGCCGCTGCACACGGCCATCCGCACGCTCAACCACATCTATGTGGTGGACCGCATTTTTCGCGCGCACCTGTTGGGCGAGCCGCATGGTTACACGCAGAGCAACACGGGAGAGACGCCCGAACTGGGCGAGCTGCACTTTGCGGCAGCCGAGACGGACCTGTGGTTTGAGGCCTACTTAGCCGGGCTGGACGCCAGCGCGCTGACCGAGAGCCTGACGTTCCAGTTCACCGATGGCGACGCCGGGCGCATGACGCGGGAGGAAATGCTGTTCCATGTGCTCACCCATGGGGCCTACCACCGCGGCAATGTGGGCCAGGTGCTCAAGGGCATTGCCGTCACGCCGCCGCGCGACCTGCTGACCAAATTTCTGCACCAGCGCGAGCCTGCCAGACGGCAGGGCTAGCGCGGTGCCAACCCCACTGAACCAACACATGCAAATAATCATCGTCGGGACTGGCAAGTTGGCCACCGAACTGCTCCACTCGCTCAAGCCAGGCAGCGGGGACCAAGTCATGCCGTGGGAGGGCCGGGCCCAGGGTGCGGGCAAGTCTGTGGTCATCCACGCGGGCTCTGGCCGGGAGCTTGGCGCCGTCACCGCCTACTGTGCGGGCACGCAATCGCCCCTGATCGAACTGTCCACGGGGTCGGCTCTAGAGTCTGTGCAGCACAGCTTTCCGGTGGTGGTGTGCCCCAACACCAACATCCTGATGCTCAAGTTCATGGCCATGCTGGCCAAGAGCGGGCATCTTTTTCAGAACCACCACATCCAACTGACCGAGTCGCACCAGGCCACCAAGACCTCTGTGCCCGGCACCGCCGTCCACATGGCGCATGCGCTGGGCTTGCAGGACAGCGACATCCATTCGGTGCGGCAGGCTGCGGTGCAGCGGGATGAACTGCAGATTCCAGAAGCGCACTTGGCCCGCCATGCCTTCCACCGCATCTTGATCCAAGACGGGGAGTGCAGCCTGCAGTTTGAAACCCGGGTCTACGGTGACTCGGCCTATGCAGACGGTGTTGGCCGCATTGTTGCGGCGGTGCAGGCTCACCCGCTGGAAAACCGTAGCTACTCCGTCATGGAGTTTGTGGACAACGGCTGGCTCTAGGGACGGGGCTCAGGCAGCAGCGATTGCTTGCAAACTCTGCACTTGGGCTTCCAGCGCCGCAATACGCCCAGCTTGCTGGCCGTGCGCGGCCATTGTGTGTGGCGCCGAACAGACCGGGTCAAACCCAAACATCAAAGTTACGCCATGACATACCAAGGCGCACGGGCTCGCCCCCTCGACGGCGAAGAGAAAAGGTACTTTTCAGTCTCCAAGGTGCGCCTGAGTTCGGCTGGCTCGGTGACGCATGTGTTGTGGAGCGAGGTCAACCCGGCATCAAACGGGGACGTGGGGCCGCCTGTGGTCGTGCCGGTTGCCGAGGTGGTGGAAGCCATCCATGGTGGAGCGCACGTTGCCGCCATCTTTCTCCCACCCCATGCCCATTTGCCGGAATGTGCATTTGAAGTCATTGAGCGATGGGACGGTAGCCAAACGATTGACTTGGTGAAGCGCGCCGGCGCAACCCCCAACGGCGTCGCAAACATCCAAAACCTGGCCACCTTGGCCGAGGATCCACCGCCAAGAGAGGTGCGGGCATACACCCCGCGTGCCCGTGCGAAGAAGACATATGCCGTATCGCAGGTGGCGCTGGATGAAGATGGGCGCGTGACAGACGTGCGCTGGGGCAGCGTGAACACGGTCAAGAACGTGTGGGCCGGGCCTGAAGTCATCGCACCCGTGGCAGACGTGGTGGCGGCGTTGCAGGCGGGCGATAGGGTCTTTGCCTTGTTCCCCTCTGTTCACGGGCATTTGCCAGACCGCCAGTTTGCACAGGCGGACTATGACGGTGGTCGGCAAACCATTGTTCTGGTGGGCCCCACCGCCTATGAGCGGGAGATCCACCACATGGACCGCATCGGCTAGCCCTGTACTGGTCCAAAGATGGCGGGGCGCTCGCCCCGTTTAGACTTGCGCAATCGCAAACTCAGCAAGCATTTGACTATGTCTACTCCCTACGTTTCCACGCGTGCAGCCTCTGAAGCCCAAGCCTGGGAGGCGCTCAAGGCATTGGGCGACACCGCGCTGGCACAGGGCGGCTTGCAGGCGGTGCTGCAGATGTTTGTGGGCACCCTGACCGGGGCCGAGGAGGTGGCGCGCGTGAGCGAGGAGGCGGGCCACCCCGAGAGCATGACGCCTGAGGTGATTGCGCAGTGGATTTCCGTCGAATACGTGCCCAGCATGCAGAACCTAAAATTCACGGCATGACAGCTCCAGACATCCAGCGCATTGCCCCCCAACCCTCCTGGTCCGATGCCGTGGTGCACAACGGCACGGTGTACTTTGTAGAAGTGCCCGAAAGCGGAACCGACATCACCACCCAAGCCCAGGCCGTGTTTGCCCAAGCCGAACGCACACTGGCACTTGCGGGCAGCCACTCGGGCCGCTTGCTGATCGCCACGATTTACCTCAAGCACATGGCAGATCGCACGGCCTTCAACGCTGCGTGGCAGGCCTGGCTGCCCGCGGGCTGCGCACCGGCACGCGTCTGCGTGAGCGCCGAAATGGCCAGCCCTGACTACCTGCTGGAGATCGCGTTCACGGCGGCTGCGGCCTGACGTGATGGCAGCGCCCGCCAACACGCCTTTCCAGGCGGCGGCAGACAGCCTGGATCCGACCGATTGGAACGCGGTGCGCCAGATGGGCCACCGCATGCTCGACGACATGGTGGACATGCTGGCTGGCCTGCGCGACGCCCCGGTATGGCAGCCCATGCCGGAGGAGAAACGGCAAGCACTGCGCACGGGTGATCTACCCACGGCGCCCGGCGATCTGGGCGCGGTGTACCAAGACTTTCAAACGCTGGTGCAGCCCTATGGCAGCGGCAACACCCACCCGCGCTTTGTGGGTTGGGTGCAGGGCGGAGGCAACCCCGTGGGCATGCTGGCCGAGCTGCTGACCGCCGCCACCAACCCCAACTTGGGCGGCCGCGACCACGCACCCATCGAGGTGGAGCGCCAGGTGATCCGCTGGGCCGCGCAGATGCTGGGGTTTCCGCAGGATGCCAGCGGCGTGCTGGTCACCGGTACCTCCATGGCTAACCTGATTGCGGTGCTGGTGGCGCGCACACGGGCGCTGGGCACGGCGGTGCGCCAGCAGGGTCTGCAAGGCCAGCCGCTGGTGGCCTACACATCCATTGAGGCGCACAACTGCGTGGCGCGCGCCATGGATATGGCGGGCCTGGGAAGCCAGGCACTGCGCCTGATCACGCTGGATGCGCAGCACCGCATGGACATGGACGTACTGCAAGCCGCCATCGCGCGGGACCGAACCGCCGGCCTGCAGCCCTTCATGGTGATTGGCAGCGCGGGCACGGTGGACACGGGCGCCGTGGATGACCTGGTGGCGCTGTCCGCGCTTGCGCGGGCGCAGGGCCTGTGGTGCCATGTGGATGCCGCCTTTGGCGCGCTGGCCATGCTGTCGCCCACGCAGCGGCATCTGGTGGCCGGGCTCAGCGATGCGGATTCGGTGGCGTTTGATTTTCACAAATGGGCCCAGGTGCCATACGACGCGGGGTGCATCTTGGTGCGCGACGCCGCGCTGCATGCCTCCACCTTTGCCACGCAGCCGACCTACCTGCAGCGCAGTGCGCGCGGCCTGGCGGGCAACCACCCCTGGCCTACGGACTTTGGGCCCGACCTGTCGCGCGGCTTTCGCGCGCTGAAGGTCTGGATGACGCTCAAGACCTATGGCACCGACAAGCTGGGTCAGGTGGTGGCTGGCAACTGTGCGCTGGCCCAGACGCTAGCCGCGCGGGTGAGGGCGGATGCATCGCTGGAGTTGCTGGCACCAGTGACGCTGAACGTGGTGTGCTTCCGCGTGTTGGCTGATGTGCCGGACCTGGACGCGTTCAACGCCGATGTGGTGGCCGACGTGCAAGAGTCTGGCGTTGCCGTGCCATCCACCACGCGCGTGGGCGGCAAGATGGCCATTCGGGTCGCCTTTGTGAACCATCGCACCCGCGAAGAAGACCTAGGCCTGCTGCTGGGTGCCATCCGCCAGGCGGCTGATCGCCGGACCTGAAATCCGAGCATGCGTAACGCCTACACCTTGCCCCCCGCCACCGTGCAGGACTATGCGCGCCAAGGCGCCGTGGTGCTGCGCGGCGTGCTCACACCCGATGATGTAGCTACGCTGGCACGTGGCATCGAGCACAATCTGGCGCACCTGAGCCCGCTGGCTCTGGTGGCCAGCCAGGCCGATGACCCGGGCAAGTTTGTAGAAGACTTTTGCACCTGGCAGCACAACCCCGACTATGCCGATGTGATGCAGCACAGCGCCTTGCCCCGTGTGGCCGCGCAGGTGATGCAGAGCGACACCGTGCGCACCTTTCGCGACCAGCAGGCCAAGTGGTTCCCCGAAGGCGCCTTGGCCGAGCTGCCGCAGATTGATGCACACCCGGACCAGTTTGAACAACTGGGCTGGGCCCTGCAGCCGGGCGATGCGGTGGCCTTCCACATGCTCACGCTGCACGCCAGCAGCGGCGTGGGGCCGGGCACGCGGCGGCGCGTGTTCTCGGCCCGCTACTTGGGCGACGACGCGCGCCACGCGGTGCGCAGCTGGCGCACCTCGCCCCCGTTCCCCGGCCTGGCAGACCGCCTGCCTGATGGTGCGGTGATGGACGACGCGTTATTCCCCTTGCTGAACTGGCGGTAGGGCGCATGGAGCTGCTGCCGCAACTGCGCTTGCTGCGCGCCCTGGCGGCCGTGGCGCAGGCGGGCAGCAGCCAGCGCGCGGCCACACTATTGCATGTGGCGCAGTCTTCCGTCGTCCGCGCCGTGCAGCAGCTGGATGCTGCGCTGGGCAGCCCCTTGTTTGAGCGCGTGGGGCGCGGCATGCAACCCACGGTGCGGGGGCGCCAACTGGCGCTGCGGGCCACACGGGCCCTGCAGTTGTTGGCCGATGCGGACCGGCACCGCACGCGCAGTGCGGCGGTCTGGCACCACAGCCCGCTGGCGCTGGGTGTGGCCGCGCGCCACCTGCAGGTGCTGCAGGCGCTGGTGGACACGGGCAGCGAAGGGCGTGCCGCGCAGCAGCTGGGTGTGAGCCAGCCAGCCGTGCACCAGAGCCTGCAGCAGCTGGAGCACATGGCCGCAGCCCCGTTGTTCATCCGCGCGCGCAGCGGGCTGCGGCTGGACGAGGCGGGCGAAGGCCTGTTGCTCGCCAGCAAGCTGGCCCAGGCCGAGCTGCGCCAGGCCGTGGACGAATGGCCGGAGCCCGGCGCGGCCCTGCAGGGGCGGCTGGTGATTGGCACGCTGCCGTTTTCTACCACCATGCTGCTGGCCCCGGCGGTGGAGCAGCTGCTGGCGCAGCAGCCCCAGGTGCAGCTGGTGCTGATCGACGGCACCTTTGATGCGCTGGTGGCGCAGCTGCGCCATGCGGAGCTGGACTGCATTGTGGGCGCCTTGCGCAACATACCGCCATCGGCAGACCTGAGCCAGGAGGTGCTGTTTGAAGACCGCCTGGCTGTGGTGGCCCGCGCAGGCCACCCGCTGGCGCAGCGCCGCCGCTTGGGTTGGGCAGCCCTGCGCGCGGCGCAGTGGGTCATGCCCATGCCCAACACCCCGGCCGAAAAGGCATTTGCACAGATGCTGCAGGCCGCGGGCCTGCCCACTCCAGCCGGGCAGGTGCGCGCCAACAGCGCACTGATGATGCAGGCCATGCTGCAAGACAGCGACCGCCTGGCCCTGATGTCGCCCCGCCAAGTCGCACGCGAGATTGCGGCGGGCCTGCTGGTGGAGTTGCCACTGCCGGTGCGGCACGCACAGCGACAGATTGGCGCTATGTGGCGCACCGGCTACCTGCACACACCGGCTGCAACGCAGTGGCAGGGCATCTTGCGGCAGGTAGGTAAAGCACTCGGGGCGGGCCAGTAGACATAAGCAAATTGCATAGGTAAGAAGGTCTTTGCATTGGACGCTGCTGCGCGGGAATTGCACACTGGTGCCGGACACTAAAAACCGGAGACAAGCCCATGCAAAAACGAAACTTCATCCGCGCCGCCGCGGTCACCGCGCTGGCCGCCAGTCTGGGCATGGCTTGGGCGCAGGACAACACTTTCAAGATCGGCCTGCTACTGCCGCTGAGCGGGCCGTTTGCCTCCACCGGCAAGCAGCTGGAGAGTGCGGCACGCCTCTACATCGCCCAGAACGGCGACACCGTAAGCGGCAAGAAGGTCCAGCTGATTGTGAAAGACGATACCGGCGTGGCCGACGTGAGCAAGCGCCTGGCGCAGGAGCTGGTGGTGAACGACAAGGTGAACGTGCTGGCCGGTTTTGGCCTCACGCCGCTGGCCATGGCGAGCGCCACCATTGCCACCCAGTCCAAAACGCCCATGGTGGTGATGGCTGCGGCCACCTCCAGCATTACCGAGGCCTCGCCCTACATCGTGCGCAGCAGTTTTACGGTGCCGCAGGTGGTCACCATTCTGGCGGACTGGGCCATCAAAAACGACATCCGCAAGGTGGTGACGCTGGTGACCGACTACGCCCCGGGCGTGGACTCCGAGACCTGGTTCAACCAGCGTTTTGTGGCGCAGGGCGGCGTGGTGGTGGAGTCGCTGCGGGTGCCGCTGCGCAGCCCGGACTTTGCGCCGTTTTTGCAGAAGGTGCGTGACGCCAAACCCGACGCCCTCTTTACCTTTGTGCCAGCGGGTGTGGGCACGGCGCTCATGAAGCAGTTTGCCGAGCGCGGCATGGACAAAGCTGGCATCCGCGTGATTGCCGAAGGCAGCGTGACGGACGATGACATTTTGGATGGCATGGGTGATGTGGCATTGGGCGTGGTGACGGCGCACCACTACTCGGCCGCGCACAACTCGGCGCTCAACAAACGGTTTGTGGAAGCCTTTGGCAAGGCCAATGGTGGCCTGCGGCCCAACTTCATGGCCGTGGGCGCCTATGACGGCATGCGCGTGATCTACGAGGCTGCCAAGGCCACGCAAGGTGGCACGGGCGAAACACTGCTGCAAGCCATGAAAGGCCAGAGTTTTGAGAGCCCACGTGGCCCGGTCACCATCGACCCGCAGACGCGTGACGTGGTGCACAACATCTATGTGCGCAAGGTGGAGAAGGTGGGTGGCCAGCTCTGGAATACCGAGGTGCAAACCTTCACCGCCGTGAAAGACCCGGCCAAGGCGGGCAAATAATCATGGGCGTGTCGACACTCGTTTTGCTGCCCGGCCTGATGTGCGACGCCGGTGTGTGGGAGCCGCTGTACCCGCACCTGCCTGCAGGCACCACGCCGTGGGTGGCCGACTACGGCCTGGCCAACAGCCTGGGCGCCATGGCCGCGCTGGTGCTGCAGCATGCACCAGCCGAACGGTTTGCACTGGCTGGCCACTCCATGGGCGGGCGTGTGGCCATGGAGGTGCTGCGCCAGGCGCCACAGCGCGTGAGCCATGTAGCGCTGATGAACACCGGCCACCTGCCGCGCGCAGCGGGTGAGGCGGGCGCGCAAGAGGCAGCCAAACGCCACGCGCTGCTGGAGGTGGCGCGCACCCAGGGCGTGCGTGCCATGGCCCAGACCTGGGTGCAGGGCATGGTGCACCCCGACCGGCTGCGTGACGCGGCGCTGATCGAAGCCGTGGTGGCCATGTTTGCGCGCAAAAACGCCGATGTGTTTGCCGCGCAGATAGAAGCCTTGCTGGCGCGGCCCGATGCCAGCGACGTGTTGCACAAACTGGCTGTGCCCACGCTGCTGCAGTGTGGCGCGCAGGACAGCTGGTCGCCCCCCACACAGCACGCGGACATGCAGGCGCTGGCGCCGCATGCGGTGCTTGGCGTGGTGGCCGACGCGGGCCACATGGCGCCCATGGAGCGCCCCGCCGCGGTGGCCCAGGGCCTGGCACGCTGGCTTGCGGGCACGCCGGTATGAGCAGCCTGGAACTGCTGGCCGCCGAAGCCGCGTGCCGTGCTTTGGTGCTGCAAGGCGTGGAGGCTGTGGACAGCGGCGATGCAGCCGGCTTTGCGGCCCTCTTCATGCCCGATGGGCTGCTGGTGCGGCCCGATGGCAGCCTGTTGCAGGGGCGCGCCGCCATTGCAGGTGCCTATGCCACGCGTGACCCGGACCGCCTGACCCAGCACCTGCTGTGCAACCAGCAGGTGAAGGTGGACCTGGCCGCGGGTGCCGCCCTGGTGCGCAGCAAGGTGCTGCTGTGGACGGGCCGGCACAGCACGCCGCAGACCCCCAAGGGCCGGGCGGCAGATGCCCTCACGCAGGTGGGCGAGTTGGTGGACACCCTGGCGCACACCACCGAGGGCTGGCGCATTCGCAGCCGCCAGGCCCAGTTCATCCTTTGCCGGGATTGACTGGTCTTATCTGCTACTGAATCAATAGCTGCTCGCGCATATTCCACGAGGGATAGAGGCACTTTTCTTACGTTTTTTCCTGCCGTGCGCCGGGCGCGGTCATCCGGTGCGGTACAGTGCCCCAGCTTCGCCGGTTTTGGCGGCATTCAGGGATGGTTGCACATGAAAATCACGCAGGGTCTGGGGCTCATCGTTTTGCTGTTGGCGCAGGCCGCGCAGGCGCAAACCCATTACGAACAACTGGAAGTCGGCGCCACGGTGCAAGGAGGCATTGGTCTGGGCGTGTTCAGCAAGCCCTACCCCCTGCCGCCAGGGCAATGGGTGGTGGCCGGGCGTACCGTCAGGGACATTCCCCTGGTCAGCAGCCAGAGCAAGGAGCCTGCGGGCTCGGTGCCCCGCTATGACCTGACACTGAAAAACGCGCAGCCCGGCAGCATGGTGCCGCTGATGGTGGTGTCCATTACCGGGCGGTTGACCAACCTCAGCCTGGGCAAC
Source organism: Rhodoferax sp. P1_F3 (assembly GCF_056405715.1). Classification (NCBI taxonomy): domain Bacteria; kingdom Pseudomonadati; phylum Pseudomonadota; class Betaproteobacteria; order Burkholderiales; family Comamonadaceae; genus Rhodoferax; species Rhodoferax sp. P1_F3. The sequence goes on from NZ_JBFUBO010000016.1 coordinate 43,401, forward strand.
AAGCCCTGCAACCCCAGTGTGGACAAAAACAAGTGGGTGGATACCCTGGCCGAGCGGCCGACCTCGGGGTCTGCCGGCGTACAGGGCTGCGCCGTTAGCTTTGGCATCTCCAACTTCAAGAAATATGTGGCCGATGCCGGTGTGAACGACAACGCCTGGATGCGCGTCGTGTTGTCCCCCATGTCATCGGAGGCCTTCACCTTGCCCGACAACGCCCTGATGGTGAGCGTGGCGGCAAGCCGTTTTCGCGGCCATAACATCGAGGGCGCGTTCTTTGTGCGCCAGGAGGGCAACTTGTTTGACCCCGCGTATGCCAGCCACATGAAGCCCTGGGTGCACGCGACCGGTTTGAGTCTGATGGCGACTGTGGACAACAATGCCGCGACGCTGGATCTGCCAACGCCGTTTCCGGGTGCTGTGAATGGTGGCAAGCCGGTTGAGATCGACAACCGCGCGATGTCTGCCTTCTCAGACGTGGTTCCTGTGGGCAATCTCCAGATTCAGAAAAAATTTGATCTGGTGGAGGTGCGCCCGGACAACTTCAAGGCGGTCTTGCTCAACTGCATTCCTGAGTTTGCCAACAACATTCACACCTTCGAACCGCCACCTGCGGCGGTGCAACAGGCCGTCTATCAGATGGGGGGCATCTCGCGGCAGTTCATCCTCAAGAAAACGGTGGGCCTGTGCTTGCGCACCAGCTCTGCCAACTTCCCGGTGTTGGCGGCCGAGGCCTTTCTGGGTACGGTCAAGCCGCAAGGCGTCAGTGATGAGGTGGTAGCAGAGTGGAACACGCAGATTGCCACCCTGATCGCCCGCCAGGGCCGTGCCAATGTGGCCTACCAGTACGGCAACCAGAGCGCCATGCTCGTCAAATATTGGGTGGACCCCGGCAGCCCGCTGACCATTCGCTACACCACCCAGTACAAGTCCCAGGGCGAGTGGGACAAGCAGGCGCTCGATGCCGTGTTTGCCGACCCCGCCCTGAGCGCCGTGGCCTCGGTCAATGTGAACGCCAAGGGTGAGGGCAGGAAAGACCTGTCGTTCTGACAGGCCGGCCCCCGCATCAGAGCGCCGTGCGCAGCGACCAGATCTCGGGGAACAACACCACGTCCAGCATCTTGCGCAGGTAGCTCACGCCGCCGGTGCCGCCGGTGCCGCGCTTGAAGCCGATCACGCGCTCCACCGTGGTCACATGGCGGAAGCGCCAAAGGCGGAAGGCGTCTTCCAGGTCGGTCAGTTCTTCGGCCAGTTGGTACAGGTCCCAGTGTTCGCGGGGGGCGCGGTAGACCTGTAGCCAGGCTGCTTCCACACCCGCGTCGGCCACATAGGGCTGGGTCCAGTCGCGCTGCAAATGGCTGGCGGGCACGGCAATGCCGCGGCGCGCCATCAGTTTCAGGGCTTCGTCATACAGCGAGGGCGCTGCGTACGCCGCCTGCACCAGCGCCAGGCGCTCGGGTGCATGGGCGTGGGGCTTGAGCATGGCGGCATTCTTGTTGCCCAGCGAGAACTCGATGCAGCGGTACTGAAAACTCTGAAAGCCGCTGCTGGCGCCCAGGTAGGGCCGCATGGCGCTGTACTCGGGCGGCGTCATGGTGGCCAGCACGTCCCAGGCGTGCACCAACTGCTCCATGATCTTGCTCACGCGCGCCAGCATCTTGAACGCAGGCGGCAGGTCGTCCTGCGCAATGTGCGCAATGGCGGCGGTCAGCTCGTGCAGCATCAGTTTCATCCACAGCTCGCTGGTTTGGTGCTGGATGATGAAGAGCAGCTCGTCGTGCGCGGGCGAGAGAGGCTTTTGTGCCGACAGGATGGTGTCGATCTGCAGGTAGTCGCCATAGCTCATGCTTTGGCTGAAGTCGAGTTGGGCCTTTTCGTCGGCCACGATGGATTCGCCGGCGGACGGTGCCGAGTTGGGTGTAGCCCCGTGCATGGGGCAGCCAGAGGTGGGTTCGCTCATCTCAGGTCACCGCGTGTTTTTGGTTGAACTCGGGCTTCTGCCATTCACCAGTCTCCAGTACCTGGCGCAGGTGCTCCACCGCGTTCCACACATCTTCAAACCCGATGTACAGCGGCGTGAAGCCAAAGCGCAGGATGTCTTTGTGGATGCCACCGTCGCCCGCGCGGAAGTCGCCAATCACGCCGCGCGCAATCAGCGCCTGCACGATGGCAAAAGCACCGGAGCCACCCACGGCGTGCTCACGCGTCAGGCAGACCTGCGAGCCGCGTTGCGCATGGGCACGGGGGGTTGCCAGGCCCAGGCCAAAGCCCTGGCAGCGTTCTTCTACCAGTTGGATAAATAGGTCCGTTAGCGCCAGCGACTTGGTGCGCAGCGCGGCCATGCCGCCCAGCGTGTCGGCGGCCTCAAAACCTTCCAGGCCACAGCTCAGCAGTGACATGCTCACGATGGGCTGGGTGCCGCAGAGATAGCGCGTGATGCCAGGGGCGGGCTGGTAGTCGGGCGTGAAGGCGAACGGTGCCGCGTGGCCCCACCAGCCAGACAGCGGCTGCCAGAAGCGGTCCGCATGCTTGGGGTGCACCCATACAAAGGCCGGCGCGCCGGGGCCGCCGTTCAGGTATTTGTAGCCGCAGCCAATGGAGAAGTCGGCGTTCGACGCCTTGAGCGTCACAGGCACGGCGCCCGCGCTGTGCGCCAGGTCCCACACCATGAGCGCGCCGGCGGCGTGGGCCGCGGCGGTCACTGCGGTCATGTCGTGCATGGCGCCGGTGCGGTAGTTCACGTGGGTGAGCATCAGCACGGCCACGTCAGCGGTGAGCGCGTCGGCAATCTCTTCGGGCTCCACCAGCTTGAGTGTGTAGCCGCGCTCCTTGCACAGGCCTTCGGCGATGTACAGGTCGGTCGGGAAGTTGCTGCGCTCGCTCACGATGAGCTTGCGCTGGGGCGCGTCCTGCGCGGCAATCGACAGCGCGGCGGACAGCACCTTGAACAGGTTGATGGAGGTGGTGTCGGTGGCCACCACTTCATCGGCGTCCGCACCAATCAACGGGGCAATGCGGTTGCCCAGGCGCTGCGGCAGGCTGAACCAGCCGGCCGTGTTCCAGGAGCGGATCAGGCCCTGGCCCCATTCCTGGGTGACGACTTCGGCGGCGCGTGCGGCGGCGGTTTTGGGCATGACGCCCAGTGAGTTGCCGTCCAGGTAAATCACCCCGGCGGGGATATCAAACTGCTCGCGCAGCGGGCGCAGCACATCGGCGGCGTCCAGTGCCTGGCAGTCTTGCAAAGTGGTGGAAGTGCTCATTTCGGTCCTCAAATTCGTGAAGCGGTGCAAAGGTAACACCGCGTTTTGGGGCGTGGTGTCGGTTATTTCCAACATGTGCACAATCGGGCTTTCCGTCCCGAATTACAAGGAGCCCTTATGCACAGTCCCTTTCAATCCCTCACCTCTTTGGCCCGCGCTACCACGCTGTTGCTGGCGGGCGTTGTTCTGGCGTCTGCGGCCCAAGCGGGCAAGCCTGATTGGGCCGGCAAGGGCAAGAACAAACACGGTGAAGAAGAGCATCGGCAAGAGCAGGGCGCTACGGTAGAAATTCGCGTGGGCGGCTACTTTGGTGACGACCAGCGCCGCGCCGCGCAGGACTACTACGGCGGTCAAAAGGCCAAGGGCTTCTGCCCGCCCGGTCTCGCCAAAAAGAACAACGGCTGCATGCCCCCGGGCCAGGCCAAGAAGTGGTCGCGGGGTCAGCCACTGCCCAGGGATGTGGTCTTCTACCCCGTGCCCAACCAAGTCATCGTGAAGATAGGCATGCCGCCTGCGGGCTACAAATATGTGCGCGTGGCGAATGACATCCTGCTGATCGCCATCGGCACGAGCATGGTGGTGGATGCGATTGAAGACCTGATGCGCTAAAGCGCTTCAAGCGCGGGCAGTCCCAGCTTGGCACGTGCCCGCTTGCAGCCATCGCTGCCTTCCACCAGTGCGTGGCAGGGGGCGGGCCGCAACGGGTAGATGCTGCAGCCCACCTGTTCACCCACGGTGCCGGTGAGTGCGGTGCAGCGGATGGGCACGGTGCCGGTGCCCTGCATGCGCCAGGTGTTGCCGTTGACCTCATCGGCCAATTCGGTGGGCACGGTGCCACCTGCGAAGTCCATCTCGTAGACCGAAAACTCCACGCGGAAACAGGCGCAGCAAGCGCCGCACGACGTACAGGCCGACTCAGCCATGGGACGGGGCGGCACGAAGGTCGCCCTGGTAGTTCTTGGGCGTGGTGGCGTGTCGTTGTTTGAACTGGCGCTGAAAGTGCGCCTGGTCGGCAAAGCCCAACTGGTGGGCCACGTCCGCCAGGGTCGCGCCCTGTTTGAGCAGTTGCTTGGCCAGGTTGAGCCGCAGGTCGATCTGGTAGGCGTGTGGCGTCTGGCCATAGGCCTGCTTGAACTTGCGGATCAACGCGAAGCCGTCGAGCCCGCTGGCGCGTGCCAGTTCGGCCAGGGCCAGTGGCTGCTCCACGCGCGTATGCAGCAGGTCACGCACGCGGGCCAGCCCCTGGTGGTTTGAAGATCTTTCTGGCTCTAGCCCCCGTGGAATAAGCACATACTGCTCTAGAAAAAGGAGCAATTGTTCGTCCACCTGCAATGGATCGGGCGCACCAATCAGGCTGTCCAGCAGTTCGGTCAGCGTCTGGAAGAGGCTGGCATCGTCGCTGTGGTGGCGCGCCAGCGCCAATTTCCGGGGCACGGCCAGCGCGTCAAACGGCAGAAAGCTCTGGTGCACCCATTGCGCGTCCACGTACAGCATGCGGTACGACCAGGGCTGCTGCGGGCTGGGGTTGCAGGCGTGGGCCAGGCCAGGTTCCATCATCACCGTCATGCCGGGGTGCAGGGGGACCGAGTGGGTGCCATGGCTGTAGACCGCCTCGCCCGCATCGATACAGCCCAGCGAGTACTCGGCGTGCGTATGCGTCTGGTAGCTGTCGCTGGCCTGCGTGGTGGTGCGCAGTTCCAGGTGCGGCAGGCTGGCATGGCGCGTGAAGGCGTGGGGGCTGGCAGGCATGCCGGAATGGTAAATCCAAACGCTCAGAGCAGGTCCACCATGTCCAGCACCGTGAGCACCAGCCACCCGGCCATCACGCGGTTAAACAGGCGCTGGTGGCTGGCAAGCTGCAGCCACTGGCGGATCAGCGTGCCCAGCGCGGCCCAGCAGGCCACGGAGCCGAAACAGACGAGCCCTGAGATGGCGCAGAACAACCAGAGCCGTAGGCCAGCATCGGCACCCGCAGGCACAAACAGGCTCACGCCCGACAGTGCCACCAGCCAGGCCTTGGGGTTGAGCCCTTGGGTGAGCGCGCCATGTAGAGCGTTGTGTGCCCAGTGCGTGTGTTGGGTGGGGGTGTCCGAGGTGTTCAGGGCTTGCACGGGTGCCCGCGCAATTTTGAACGCCAGGTACAGCAGGTACAAGGCGCCAGCGTACTGCGTGACCGTAGTCAATGCGGGCCAGGTTTGCAGCAGCCACTGCATGCCACCGCCCATGAGCAGCACCACGGCGCAGTAACTCAGGCTAGCGCCCGCCACATGGGGCAGGGCGCGCCAGAAGCCATGGCGTGCGCCCTGGCTGGACGCAATCACATTCACCGGCCCCGGTGAAATGGCCCCGGCCAGGGCAAACAGGGCCATCGATATCCACACTGCAGGCATTGCGCCCTCCGTCCTTGTTGGTCAAGGTTCGGAGTGTTCAGGCGCAGTGGGTTTTTGTATTGAATGAAATTGCGTGCGTGGCCTGCGTTAGCTGCCGACAACCACGAGGGCAGAGGTGTCTACGCTTTGAACGCCCTTGACATTCACGGCGAGCGACTTGACCGTGTCCACGGCTTCTTGCGTAGGCAGCTTGCCTTTCAGTGCCACGACGCCACCCTTGGTGGTCACCTGGACTTTCAGGCCCTTGGTGGCGCTGTTGGCCACGATTTCGGACTTCACCTTCGTGGTGATCCAGCTGTCAGTGACGGGTTTTTCGCTGTTGCTGGCGCTCATGTCATTTTTTGCGTCGGCTGCTGCATTGGCGTTGCCATCGACATTGGCATCTGTAGCCACGTTGGCTTGGCCGTCAGCAGTCACCTTGCCACTGGCGATCGTTTTGGCGCCGACCACGGCGTTAGTGGCAGGGGCCACCACGGCGGGGGCAAGTGGATCAGCAGCTTGCACAGCCAAGGAGCAAGCCAGGAGCGCGGCAGCGGCCATTGCGGGACGCAGCAGGCCAAAGGAGGATGTGGAACCTGTAGATGTAGGCATAAAACTCTCTTTCGAAGGAAAGGTTGAAACCACACGCCAAGAGCTGAATAAATAGCCTTTGCGTGCAATGGACCTTCAGAATGCCGCGTTCGAAGAGGTGCGTCCGTGCGACTGCATACAAACGGCGATTAAATTGGCCGTAGCAGCGCTGCAAGGGTCATTTTTTCGGCGTGAGAGCCGTTTTTGGGGGAGTTGTGGCCGGATTCTTTTGCAGAAACCTGGCGGCGGCTTCCTTCTTTGCGCGCACGCGCTCGCCCATAACCCGGTCCAGCTCTTTGCGGCCGCCGGCCTTTTGCATGTTGGGATCTTTGCCAAAAACGCCTGCCATAGTGATAGCTCCTCAATAAATCGTTATGTGGCAAGGCCCGTGTGGGCCTGCCGTGTGCTCAGGCCTGCTGACCCAGCAGCAGGTATTCCATGAGCGCTTTTTGTACGTGCATGCGGTTCTCGGCCTCGTCCCAGACCACGCTTTGCGGGCCGTCAATCACTTCGGCTTCCACCTCTTCGCCGCGGTGGGCGGGCAGGCAGTGCATGAACAGGGCGTTGGGCGCGGCCACGGCCATCATCTTGCGGTCTACGCACCAGGCGGCGAAGGCCTTGCGGCGGACTTCGTTCTCGGCCTCAAAGCCCATGCTGGTCCACACATCGGTGGTGACCAGATCGGCTCCGGCGCAGGCTTCCATCGGGTTGCTATAGGTTTTGTAGCTGCCCGCGCCCATTTGGCGGGGGGCAGCGGCCGTTTTTTCATTCACTTCATAGCCGCTGGGGGTGCTTACGCGCAGGTGAAAGCCCAGCAGCGCGGCGGCCTGCAGCCAAGTGTTGGCCATGTTGTTGCCATCTCCCACCCAGGCCACCGTTTTGCCTTCGATGGGGCCACGGTGCTCGATGTAGGTGAAGATGTCCGCCAGGATCTGGCAGGGGTGAAATTCATTGGTCAGGCCGTTGATGACGGGCACGCGCGAGTTGGCGGCAAAGCTTTCCAGTTTGGCCTGCTCGTAAGTGCGGATCATCACGATGTCGGTCATGCGGCTGATGACCTTGGCGCTGTCTTCAATGGGTTCGGAGCGGCCCAGTTGGCTGTCGCCCGTGGTCAGGTGCACCACGCTGCCGCCCAGTTGGTACATGCCGGCCTCAAAGCTCACGCGGGTGCGCGTGGAGGCTTTCTCGAAAATCATGGCCAGCGTGCGGTCCACCAGCGGGTGGTGCTTCTCGAAGTTCTTGAACTTCTTCTTGATCAGCGCGGCACGCGCCAGCAGGTAGTGGTATTCCTCGGTCTTGAAATCGGCAAACTGCAGGTAGTGCCGCACGGGCGGCGCACCCTGCGGCAGGGTGCTGGGGACTACGGGGTTCATGCCGCCTCCTTCAGCAGCGCAGAAATCAGCGGCGCCAGGATGGCCACGATCTGGTCGGCTTCGGCCGTGGTCAGGATCAGCGGCGGCACCAGGCGCACCACGGTGTCGGCGGTCACGCTGAGTAGCAAGCCCGCGTCCAGCGCGCGCTGCGCCAGTGCACCGCAGGGCTTGGCCAGGTCGATGCCCAGCATCAGGCCTTGGCCGCGAATTTCTTTGACGCCGCCGTTGGCAATGTCGGCAGCCAGCGCGGTCTTTAGCGCGGCCTTCAGGTGTTCGCCCACCTTCTCGGCATTGGCCAGCAGGCCTTGCGCTTCCATGATGCGGATGGTTTCTACCCCGGCGCGCATGGACAGCGGGTTGCCACCAAAGGTGGAGCCGTGGTTGCCGGGTTGGAAGATGGTGGCGGCCTTGGGGCCTACCACCACGGCGCCCACTGGCACGCCAGAGCCCAGGCCCTTGGCCAGTGGCATCACATCGGGCTTGATGCCAGCCCACTGGTGAGCAAACCACTTGCCGGTGCGACCCATGCCGCATTGCACTTCGTCAATCATCAGCAGCCAGTCGCGCTGGTCGCACAGCGCGCGCACCTCGCGCAGGTAGTCCATGTGCATGGAATTGATGCCGCCTTCGCCCTGGATGGCTTCAAAGAACACGGCCACCACATTGGGGTTGCCTTCGGTGGCGGCTTTGAGTTGCTCGATGTTGTTGATACCTACGCGAATGAAGCCTTCCACCAGCGGGCCAAAACCGGCTTGTACCTTGGGGTTGGCCGTGGCGCTCAGGGTGGCAATGCTGCGGCCGTGGAAGGCTTTTTCATAGACCACGATCTCGGGGCGTTCAATGCCCTTGTCGTGCCCGAACTTGCGCGCCAGCTTTAGCGCGGCCTCGTTGGCCTCCAGCCCGGTAGAGCAGAAGAACACATTGGTCATGCCCGAGCGCTCGACCAGCAGCTTGGCCAGTTCTTCCTGCAAGGGCACGTGGTAGTAGTTGGAGGTGTGGATCAGCTTGGTCAGCTGGTCTTGCAGCGCGGGCACCAGCTGGGGGTGGTTGTGGCCCAGGGTGTTGACGGCAATGCCGCCCAGCGCGTCCAGGTATTCGCGGCCGTTGGTATCCCACACGCGGCAGCCTTGGCCATGGCTCAGGGCGATGGGCAGTCGGCCATAGGTGTTCATCACGTGGGGTGAGGACGGCGTGGTGGCGAGAGCGGCGGTCATGCAATAACTCCGGGGTTGGCTAGAAAACAAGGCGGCCCAACATGAACAAAGGCAGGTTGGGCCGTTGAAGCCTGATTTTAGGCGCAGGCCTCGTGGCCGTTTGGTGACAAATGCACATCACAGTGATGCGCTGTTTGGTAACCCGGATGTCATCTTCATGACAGCGGAGCGGGTAGAATTCTTGTGCGGCGCAGCACGCATCCAAGACGTGTGCGCATCCAGCCGCACTAACCCTGTACCCGATGGCTTCCACTCCTTCCAAAGAACTCTACATCCTGGGATTGACCTTGCAAGGCAAGACGTTTCGCCCCAGCGATTGGGCAGAGCGACTGGCCGGGGTGATGAGCCAGTTCCGCCCCGGCGGTCCCCAGCCGGGCAGCCATTTAGGGTACTCCCCCTGGTGCGTGCCCACCTCGTTTGGGCAGACCAAGTGCGTCATCGTGCACCGCGACCTGCGCGACTACGACGTGATGGCCTGGGACTTTTGCCTGAATTTCGCGCGTGACAACGAGCTGCAGGTCAGCGAAACCCGCCCCGAAATTCCCGCGCGCTGAGCGAAAAACACCCAGAAACAAAAAAGCCGTTCAATTGAACGGCTTTTCTGCTTTGCTGACAGCGCACCCACTACAAACGGCGAATCCTGACCAGCAGGATTCGTGCGATTGCCTAACGAGTTAGGCTGCGAGGGCCAAGGCTTTCACCTTGGTAGCCAAACGGCTCTTGTCGCGGGCTGCTTTGTTTTTGTGGAAGATGCCCTTGTCGGCGACGGTGTCGACAACAGCTTGCATCTTGGCAAACAGTTCAGCGGCTTTGGTCTTGTCACCAGCCACCACTGCTTTTTCCACGTTCTTCACCGCAGTGCGGTATTTGGAGCGCAGGGAAGTGTTCGCTGCGTTGATTTTGACGTCCTGGCGGACGCGTTTACGGCCCGACGCCAGGCGCGGGTTCTTTTTCTTGGGTTTTCCAGATGCCATAGTAAATATTCCTTGTGTCTGAGGATGTTGTCAGCAAAGCCCACGATTGTACCAGCAACGCCTTTCCCGGCCAAACCAGTCCCGGGGCTGCGGTTTTTGCAGCGGTGGGGGTGGGTACACTCCCCCTGTGAGCTTGATCAAATCTGTATCTACCGTGTCCTTGTGGACACTGGCCTCCCGCATTACCGGACTGGTGCGCGAGCTGCTGGTAGCCGCCATGTTTGGCGCCAGCGCCATGACCGACGCCTTCAATGTAGCGTTCCGCATTCCCAACCTGTTCCGCCGTATTCTGGGCGAGGGCGCGTTCAGCCAAGCCTTTGTGCCTGTGCTGGCGACCACCAAAGCCCAGCATGGCGAGGAAGCCACGCACCTGCTGGTGGACCGGGTCGCCACCTTGCTGGCCTGGGCGCTAGTGCTGCTGTGCACCGCCGGGGTGATTCTGGCGCCGCTGCTGGTCTGGGGCATGGCCAGCGGCCTGCAAAAGGACCCCGAGGGTTACCACGCCACCGTGGTGATGACGCGCTTCATGTTCCCCTACATCGGCTTCATGTCACTGGTGGCCATGGCGTCGGGCGTGCTCAATACGTGGAAGCGTTTTGCCGTATCGGCCGCCACGCCCGTGCTGCTGAATGTGGCCATGATTGCTGCGGCCTGGTTGTTGGCGCCCTGGTTGCAAGCCCAAGGTTGGCCGCCGATTTATGCCATGGCCATGGGCGTGATGCTGGGCGGGGTGCTGCAGCTGGCGGTGCAAATTCCGGCACTCAAGTCCTTGGGCATGCTGCCCCGTATCGGGCTGACCTGGCAGGCGGTTCGCCTGGCTGCGGCCGACCCGGAAACCCGCCGCATCGGTAGCCTGATGCTGCCGGCCTTGCTGGGCGTGGGCGTGGCGCAAATTTCGTTGGTCATCAACACCCAGATCGCATCGCACCTGCCCACGGGCAGCGTGAGCTGGCTCACCTACGCCGACCGGCTCATGGAATTTCCTACCGCCATGCTGGGCGTGGCCCTGGGTGTGGTGCTCATGCCGCAGCTGTCCGGGGCCAAGGCTGCCGGTGATGCGGACCAGTATTCGTCTTTGCTGGACTGGGGCCTGCGCATCGTGGTGCTGCTGGCCGTGCCCTGTTCACTGGGCCTGCTGACCTTTGCCAAGCCCATCGTGGCGGTGCTCTACCACTATGGCGCATTCTCCGAGCTGGATGTGCAGCAGACCACGAATGCGTTGATGGGATGGGGGGCGGGGCTGGTGGGGATTGTTGCGATCAAGGTGCTGGCGCCCGGCTATTACGCTCGGCAGGACATCAAGACCCCGGTGCGCATTGCCGTGGTCGTACTCATCATCACCCAGCTGTTGAACCTGGTGCTGGTACCAGTGTTCAAACAGGCCGGCCTGTCTTTGTCCATCAGCCTGGGCGCCATGGTGAACGCCGGGTGGTTACTGATCGGTCTGCTGCGCAGCAAGAGCTACCGTCCCGAGCCGGGCTGGGGCCGGTTTATGCTGCAGGTACTGGCGGGTGCCGCACTGTTGGTGATTTACCTGCTGTGGGCTGCCGGGCTGGTGGACTGGGTGGCGCTGCGCAGCCATACTTGGCTGCGCATGGGCTGGCTGGCGATGCTGCTGCTGGGCGCCATGGGGGTCTACCTGGGGGCGGTTTGGGCAGCGGGCCTGAACGTGCGGCAGTTTTTGCGCCGATAGGGAGCAACGGAGGGCAACCATGCAACTGGATTTGTCGGTACCTACGCCATTGGACTACTTCTCCGCGCTGGTGCACAGCGACGGTAACTTCGCGCTGTTTGAGGCTGCAGTAAGCCTGGCGCAGGACGAATACCCTGAGACCGATGTGCAAACCGTGCTGGGCGAGGTGGACCAACTGCTGGCCCGCGTGCGCCGCCGCCTGGCGCCCGACGCTTCGGCCTTGCAGCGCCTGCGCATCCTCAACCATTTTTTCTACCAAGACATGGGGTTTGGCGGCAACGTCAACAACTTCTACGACCCCGATAACAGCTTTGCCAGCGTGATGCTGCGCACACGCCGCGGCATTCCCATCTCACTGGCCGTGGTGTGGATGGAGTTGGCGCAAGGGCTGGGCCTGTCAACCAATGGTGTGAGCTTTCCTGGGCACTTCATGGTGAAGGTCAGCCTGCCCATGGGCCAGGCGGTGATTGACCCGCTGAGCGGCAAGTCGCTGAGCCGTGAAGAGCTCTCCGAGATGCTGGAGCCGTATCGCCGACGCAGTGGCTTGGTGGACGACTTTGAGGCGCCGCTGGGCCTGTATTTGCAAGCCGCCACGCCACGCGAAATCGTGGCCCGCATGCTGCGCAACCTCAAGGAAATCTACAAGTCGCAGGAAGACTGGCAGCGCTTGCTGGCGGTGCAGGAGCGGCTGGTGGTGCTATTGCCCGAGTCGTGGTCTGAGTACCGCGATCGCGGCATGGCCCACGCCCAACTGGGCCACCAGGAAGAGGCGCTGGCCGATCTGGAGTGCTACCTGGTACACGCCGAAGACGTGGTGGATGTGGATGCGATTGCCGAGCAGGTGGAGCTGCTGCGTCGGCAGATCCGGCACTGACCGCGCAGGCGCGCCAGACTAGTGGCGGCGCAAAAACTGCGGCACCGCGCTGGCGTACTGCGGCAGCGGGCTGACCAACTCCAAACCATCGTCCCGCCCCGCCATTTTCTGCGATGGCGTAAACACCGAGAGGCGGTTGCCATGCACCAGCGCTTCCTGCGCGGGCATCAGGCTGGCGGCGCGGGATGCCTGGATGTTCTTGCCGACCACAGGCCTTGGGGTTTGGGCCGGCTCCGGCGCGGGGGCTGGTGGCTGCAAGCGCATCACCGGTTGTAGCCATTCCAGAACCGCTGCCCACTGGGCCAGATCGGTTGCTTGGCCGGAGGCGGGCAGGTCGAACAGCGTCTGGCCGTTTTCCAGGCTGCGCACATAGCCCTGGGTTTCCCGCAACACCCCCAAAAACGGTACCGACTGTGCCTCGGTCCAGGCGCGCAGCGTCTCGGCACCTTTGGTGCGGGCGTCCAGCCGCATGCCCACCACGCCCAGGGCGCAGCGGCCTGAGGCGACCCGGGGCATAGCGGCCAGTTCGGCCAGGCAGGCGGCGGCGGATTCACGGTCAAACATGGAATTGCACACCGGCATCACGATGGCATCGGCTGACATGACGATGCGCGCCAGTTCAAAGCCGTGCATGCCGCCGGGTGTGTCCAGCACCACGTGGGTAACCCCCGGGGGTACCTTCAACACATTTTTTTGGTCCAGGGCCCAGGGAGCGATGGCGGGCAGGGCGGGGGCGCGTCGCTTGAGCCAGGCGCGGGTGCTTTGCTGGCGGTCCACATCGCCCAGCATGACTGCCACGCCCTGGTGCGCCAGCCAGGCGGCCAAATGCGTAGCTAGAGTGCTTTTCCCACTTCCGCCCTTGCGGTTGACGATTGCGATAACCGGCATGCTGCTCCGTGTGGTAACCAACGAAGCACAAAGTTTGGGGCAAAAAGTGCCAAAAGTCCAGATGGTGCTTGCGCGGGCAGCTATAAATTTACTAGCACGGGGTGGCGCCGGGGCAACAGACCCCGGTCTGCCGGTCAGGCTACGACGACTTGCGCGCCTGCACCTTGGGCGGCAATCACGCCAATGGTGTACACCGCTTCACCGCTGGCGCGCAGCGTGGCTGCGGTGGCTTCGGCGTTTGCCGCGCCCACCACCACCACCATGCCGATGCCGTTGTTGAAGGTGCGGTTCATCTCGATGTCGTCAATGCCGGCCGTGGCCTGCAGCCAGGCAAACAGCTCGGTTTGGGGCCAGCTGCCCTTCTTCAGGTGGGCGGCCGTGCCTTCGGGCAGCACGCGGGGTATGTTCTCCAGCAGGCCACCGCCGGTGATGTGGGCCAGGGCCTTGATCGGGTGGGCGGCCAGCGCGGCCAGCACGTTCAACACGTACAGGCGGGTGGGTTCCATCAGGGCTTGTTTGAAGGGCTTGCCGTCCAGGGTGGCGGGCACCGTGCCAGCTGCTTCGGAGCGTTCGATGCACTTGCGCACCAGGCTGAAACCGTTGGAATGCACGCCGCTGGAAGCCAGGCCCAGCACCACGTCACCGGGTTTCACGTCGGCGCCCGTCAAAATTTTCGATTTTTCGACCGCACCGACGGCAAAGCCGGCCAGGTCGTATTCGCCGGCGGGGTACATGCCGGGCATTTCCGCGGTTTCGCCACCGATCAGCGCACAGCCCGACAGCTCGCAGCCCTTGGCAATGCCGCCGACCACGGCAGCTGCTGTGTCAATGTCCAGCTTGCCGCAGGCAAAGTAGTCCAGAAAGAACAGCGGCTCGGCGCCTTGTACCAGTACGTCGTTGACGCTCATGGCCACCAGGTCGATGCCCACGGTGTCGTGCATATTCCATTCAAAGGCCAGCTTGAGCTTGGTGCCCACGCCATCGGTGCCGCTCACCAGCACGGGTTCCTTGTAACGCTTGGGCACTTCAAACAGGGCGCCAAAACCGCCGATTCCGGCCAACACCCCCTCGCGCATGGTCTTCTTGGCCAGGGGCTTGATGCGCTCAACCAGCGCGTCGCCGGCAACGATATCGACACCGGCGTCTTTGTAGGAAAGGGGGGTAGGGGAAGCAGATTGGGTCATGGGAAGTGGCTTTGGGGCAGAACAGAGGCAGACCCCGATAGAATTTGCCCAGATTTTAGCTTCGACTGGACAACCCCTTCCGGGAATCGTCAGTGTTTGCTGAAACTGCGTTTTAAGGGTTCACCTCACTCCATGCAATTCACCCCCGCCCAAAAAAGATTCGCCGCCTGGTCCCTGATTGCCGGCCTGGTGGTGCTTGCGCTGTGGCTGCTGGCCCCGGTGCTGGCGCCCTTTGTGGTGGCTGCGGTGCTGGCCTATGCGCTGACCCCGTTGGTGGATTGGCTGGACGATGTCGGGCGAGGCCGCGTCCCGCGGCTGGCCGCCGTGGTGGTGGTGGAACTGCTGTTCGTGGTGGTTTTGTTCAGTGTGTTGCTGCTCATCGTACCCATCTTCGCCAAAGAACTGCCGCTGATGCGCGAGCAATTCCCCATACTGCTGGACAGCGTGAACACCACCGTCAAGCCCTGGCTGGCGCAGTGGGGTATCCGTGTCTCGCTGGACGTGGCCAGCATCAAGGGCTTTGTCATGAAGTACCTCAACGCCAACGTGGAAGATGCGTTGGGCTCGGTGTTGGCCTCGGTCAAGCTGGGCGGTAGCGTGGCCTTTGCCATCATCGGCAATGCCATCTTGATTCCCGTTGCGCTGTTCTATTTGCTCATGGACTGGGACCGTTTTGTCGGCCAGGCACGCGACCTGGTGCCGCCCCGGCTGCGCGAGGGCGTGGACAGCTTTCTGGCCGAAGCGGACGCCGTGCTGGGCCAGTACCTGCGCGGGCAGCTGCTGGTGATGGTGATTCTGGCCGTGGCCTACAGCGTGGGCCTGGCCCTGTTTGGGCTGGACCTGGCCTTACCGATTGGCATCTTCACCGGGCTGGCGATTTCGGTGCCTTACCTGGGTTTTGGCGTGGGGCTGGTACTGGCCACGTTTGCCGGGTTGCTAGAGTTTTCCAGCGGCGGGCTGGTCTACCCCTTGGTCATGGTGGCCGTGGTCTATGGCGTGGGCCAAATGGTGGAAAGCCTGTATTTGACGCCGCGCCTGGTGGGCGAGCGCATTGGGCTGCACCCGCTGGCTGTCATTTTTGCGCTGTTGGCGTTTGGGCAGTTGTTTGGCTTTGTGGGCGTGCTGATTGCACTGCCGGCCAGCGCCGTGCTGTTGGTGGCTGTGCGGCGCATGCGTGCCGGCTATCTGACCAGCCGCCTCTATCTGGGATAAAGCCTTGGTAATGCAACAGATCGCGTTGGACATCGGCCTGTCCGCCGGGCCGACGGTAGCCAATTTCTTTGCCGGCCCCAACGAGGCGGCGCTCAAGCACTTGGAACTCTGGATTGGTGCCAAAGGCAGTGCGCACAACCGCTCGCCCGTGCCCACCTATTTCTGGGGCCCCGAGGGCAGTGGCAAAAGCCATTTGCTCAAAGCTGCGCGCGAGGCGCTGCGCGAGCAGGGCGCCCGCGTGGGCTGGATGGACGCCACGGTGCTGGAGCCTGCCGAATTTGAAGACAACTGGGCAGCGGTGCTGATGGACGATGTGCACCTGTACACCGCCGAGCAGCAGCACATGGCTTTCAACTGGTTTGTGAACGCCCAGACCCACCAGCGCCCGGTGCTGGCAGCGGGTGAGTTGGCCCCGGTGGAGCTGAAGCTGCGCGACGACTTGCGCACCCGCCTGGGTTGGGGCCATGTATTTGGCCTGCATTTGCTGAGCGAACCCGAGCGCCGCTCGGTGCTGCGCCAGGCGGCGGACGCGCGCGGCGTGTTTTTGAGCGACGAGGTGATGGATTTCATGCTCAATCGCTTCAGCCGTGACCTGGGCAGCCTGATGGAGCTGCTGGAACTGATGGACGGCTACGCGCTGCAAACCCAGCGTGCCATCACCATTCCGATGATCAAAGCCATGCTGGACAACCAATGACCCTGAAAAACATTGCCCTTTTTGATTTGGACCACACCCTGATCCCGCTGGATTCGGACTTCGCCTGGGGCGAGTTCACGACCGCGCTGGGGTGGACGGACGCTGCCAGCTTCCAGCAGCAAAACCACGCGTTCTACGAGCACTACAAGGCCGGGACGCTGGACATCCATGCCTACTGCCGGTTTGCCACAGCGGCCGTTGTCAAACAGGGTGCTGCAAAATCGATAGCTGCTCACGCAGATTTCATGCGGGCTGTGATCCAAAAATCCATCCAACCCCAAGCCCTGAAGCTGGTGCAGGACCACCAGGCCGCGGGCGACACGGTGATCATCGTGACCGCCACCAATGCCTTTGTGACCCGCCCGATTGCGACGGCCTTTGGCGTGGAAGACCTGATTGCCGTGGATCTGGTGACAGACGATACGCCCGGCGGCACCGGCTGGTACACCGGCGAGATTGCTGGCGTGCCGTCCTTCCGCGAAGGCAAGGTCACGCGCGTGGACCAGTGGCTCAGCGACCGGGATCTGGGCTGGGATACCGTGCACACCACCTTTTATTCCGACTCCATCAACGACGTGCCCTTGATGGACAAAGCCAATGTGGCGGTGGCTACCAACCCCGACGCGCGGCTGCGCGCCCTGGCCCAAGAGCGCGGATGGCGCATACTTGACCTCTTTCCCTGACCCGCGGCCCTGACCGCTTGGAACCTTCTCTTGATCAAGAAATTCATCGACAAATTGCTGGGCAAGAGCCCGTCTGCCGCCAGTAAAAAGCCCCAGTTCGGCAAACGCGTGGAAGTCCCCGCCGCTGTCCACGGTATTGACCCCAACCTGGTGGACGAACGCGCCATCAACGTCGTGCGCACCCTGCAGCAAGCCGGTTTTGAAGCCTATGTGGTGGGGGGCGCCGTGCGCGACCTGCTGGTTGGCTTGCGTCCCAAAGACTTTGACGTGGCCACCAACGCCACACCTGAACAAGTCAAGGGCCTGTTCCGCCGCGCCTTCATCATTGGCCGGCGCTTTCGCATCGTGCATGTGGTCTATGGCCGCGGGCGTGAGCATGAAGTCATCGAAGTCTCCACCTTCCGTGCCTACCTGGACAACGCTGCCGCCGAGCAAGTGGCAGGCAACGAGCGCACCAGCAAGAGCGAGCTGGCTGGTATGAAGCACGCCGTGGACAGCACCGGCCGCGTGCTGCGTGACAACGTCTGGGGCCCGCAGGAAGAAGACGCGGTGCGCCGTGACTTCACCATCAACGCCATGTACTACGACCCCGAGACACAGATCGTGGTCGACTACCACAATGGGTTGAAAGACGCGAAGAGCCGCACGCTGCGCATGATTGGCGATGCCGCCACGCGCTACCGCGAAGACCCGGTGCGCATCATCCGCGCCGTGCGCTTTGCCGCCAAATTGAGCCCGCTGGGCTTCAAGCTGGAAGCCAAAACCTCCGGCCCGCTGATCAAGAGCCAGAGCCTGTTGAACGACGTGCCGCAAAGCCGCTTGTTTGACGAAATGCTCAAGCTGCTGCAAACCGGCCACGCGCTGGCCTCGGTGGAGCAGCTCAAATTGCTGGGCATGGCCCGCGGCATTTACCCGTTGCTGGACGTGGTGGTCGAGCGCGCCGAGCAGCCCTTCGTGGCCGCCGCGCTGAAGGACACCGACCGCCGCGTGGGCGAGGGCAAGCCCGTGGCGCCCAGCTTCCTGCTGGCCTGCGTGCTCTGGGCCGATGTGCGCGACGGCTGGGCTCAGCGCATCCGCACCGGCCAGCACAGCCACCCCGCGCTGCAAGACGCGATTGAGGACGTGTTCAACGCGCGCATTGGCGATGTGTCGGGCCGCGGCAAGCTGGCTGGCGACATGCGCGAAATCTGGCTCATGCAGCCCCGCTTTGAGAAGCGCGTGGGCGCCACGCCGTTTGGCATGGTGGAGCAGCCGCGCTTCCGCGCTGCGTTTGACTTCATGCGCCTGCGCGCCGATGCGGGTGAGATTGACGAACTGCTGGCCGACTGGTGGCAAGAGTTCAGCATGGCCGATGACGACCTGCGCCAGGACATGGTGGACCAGGTGCGCACCGAGCAACAGCAACGCAAGCAGGCACCGCGGGTACACCGCGCGCCTGCCAAAGACGCTGCCGCAGCGCCCGCCAAACCCGCCGCTGGGCGGGATGACGCCCCGGGGGCCGAATTTGCCCCCGACACCGGCGATGCCCCCCGCAAACGCCGCCGCCGTCGCCGCTCTGGCGCGGCCAGGGGCGCTGGCGAGGGTTCTGGCAGCGCCGAATAAGCAGGCCAGGGCCATGCGCGCTCCGGTGCTGGCCTATATCGGCCTGGGGGCCAACCTGGGGGACCCGGTGTTCGCCTTGCAACTGGCGCTGCGTGATCTTGCTGCCATGCCCCAGCTCACGCTGGCGCGCCAATCGCCGTTCTACGGCAGCGCGCCCATAGATTCCAGCGGCCCCAACTATGTGAACGCGGTAGCCGAGGTGTCCACCACCCTGACGGCTCCCGAGTTGCTGCATGCACTGCAGCAGCTGGAGTTGCAGGCCGGGCGCGAGCGCCCCTACCGCAATGCACCGCGCACGCTGGACCTGGACCTGCTGCTGTACGGCAGCGCAACCATTGACAGCCCCACATTGACCGTGCCGCACCCGCGCATGCAGGAGCGGGCCTTTGTGCTGCGGCCGTTGGCGGACGTGGCGCCCGTGCTGGTTGAAGCCCAGGCCCTGGCCCGCGTCCACGACCAAGCGTTGTGGCGCCTGGCCCCGTAGGGGGCAGGGTAAATCCCGTTATTTCTCCTTTCTGTGGCCGCGGCTGCCGTGGTTAAATTACAGAATAATTAAAGGAGATTGGAATGCGTTTTGACCGACTGCGTTTGGCCACCAAGCTGTGGTCGGCCATGGGGGTGATGGTGCTGCTGTTGGCCGCCATCATCGCGTTCACCGCCCTGCAGTCCCGCAAATCCCGCGAAGCCTATGGCATGGTGAATGCCGCCATGGTCGCCCAGATCAAGGCGGCCAACCAGTGGGCGGCGCTGGTGGACGTGAATGCCACGCGCGCCTATGCCGTGGTGGTGTCGGTAGACCCCGGTGTGGCGAAAGCCTTTCGCGAGGAAATCGCCCAGGGCAATACCAAAATTGACGAGTTGCAGAAGGCCATTGAGGCGGCCGACCCGACCGAGGCCGACAAGGCACAGTTGGCCAAAATTGTGGAGCTGCGCAAGCAACTGGCCGACTTGACCAACCAGACGGCGCTGCTGAAAGTGACCAAACCCGCTGAGATGGGCGCCTTTGTGGAGACCCAGTACCGCCCCGCTGTGCTGGCGCTGCAAAAGGCGCACCAGGACTTTGTGGCCATGCAGGACAGTGCCAACGATGCCCTGCGCGACAATTTTGAGTCCGAAGGGCGCAAGCTCATCCTCATGTCCAGCCTGGGCCTGGTGGTGCTGATTGGCGGTATTTTGGTGGGCGCGGGCTTCCTGATCCGCTCGATCAAGAAGCCCCTGCTGCAGGCCAACGACCTGGCCGCCCGTATTGCCGAGGGCGACTTGAGCGGCCATGTGGACGAAACCCGGGCGGACGAATTTGGCGACCTGATGCGCTCGCTGGCTGCCATGAACCGCTCGCTGGGGCTGATGGTCTCGCAGGTCCGCCACAGCACCGACAGCATTGCCACCGCCAGCAGCGAGATTGCCACGGGTAACAATGACCTGGCCCAGCGCACTGAACAGACCTCGAGCAACCTGGCGTCGACCGCGTCCAGCATGGACAGCCTGACGCACGCCGTGCGCATGAGCTCAGACAACGCCCACCAAGCCGCCACGCTGGCCGCCAATGCCTCCAACGTGGCCCAGCGCGGGGGCGAGGTGGTGTCGCAGGTGGTCAGCACCATGCAGCAGATCGACGCCAGCAGCAAGAAGATTGCCGACATCATCAGCGTGATCGACGGAATCGCCTTCCAGACCAACATCCTGGCGCTGAACGCTGCCGTGGAAGCGGCGCGGGCTGGTGAGCAGGGCCGCGGTTTTGCGGTCGTCGCGTCTGAGGTTCGTTCATTGGCCGGGCGCAGTGCGGAGGCCGCCAAAGAAATCAAGGGCCTCATTGGCACCTCGGTGGAGAAGGTCGAGTCGGGCACCAAGTTGGTGACCGATGCGGGTGCCACCATGCAGGAAATTGTGCAAAGCGTGCGCCGCGTGGTGGACGTGATTGGCGAAATCACCGCGGCCTCTAGCGAGCAGAGCGCGGGCATTGCCGAGGTGAACCAGTCGATTGGGAATCTGGACCAGATGACGCAGCAGAACGCCGCGCTGGTGGAAGAGAGTGCTGCGGCCGCCGAGAGCCTGCGTGACCAGGCCGCCCAGCTGGCCCAGGCGGTGGCCGTGTTCAAGGTGGCGCCCAGCCTGGGCACCAACCACGGCTCGGCGCTGTTGCTGAATTAGCGTTGGGGCTTACGCCACTTCGGCAATCAGTTCAATCTCCACGCAGGCGCCCATGGGGATTTGCGCCACGCCAAAGGCGCTGCGCGCATGCGCGCCCACTTGCGGACCAAACACCTCACCCAGCAGTTCGCTGCAGCCGTTGGTCACCAGGTGCTGCTCGGTGAAATCACCGGTGGAGTTGACCAGGGACATGACCTTGACGATGCGCTTGACGCGGTTCAGGTCGCCCACGGCGGCGTGCAGTGTGCCCATTAGGTCGATGGCGATGGCACGCGCGGCGGCCTTGCCTTCTTCGGTGGTGGTGTTCTTGCCCAACTGGCCGACCCAGGGCTTGCCGTCTTTTTTGGCGATGTGGCCGCTGATGAAGACCAGGTTGCCGGTTTGCACAAAAGGCACATAGGCCGCAGCGGGCACAGCCACAGGCGGCAGGGTGATGTTCAGGGCGGTGAGTTTGTCGTAAATGCTCATGGTGTTTCCTGTCGTTAGGTATAAAAAGTGCTTCTAGCCCCCGTAGGCATTGCGTGAGCAGCTACTTAATTGATAGCGCCCTGGCTTTGGCTCTGACCGCCGCCCTGGGACTGGGTTTGTCCTTGGCTTTGGGTCTGGCTGGAGGTCGGTGCAGGCGCCGTCGCGGGCTCGGAACGGCTATTGTCGCCGCGTATTTCTTCCACGGTCACCCCCACAGTCAGCGTGTGGCTGGCGCCACCGTGGATCACGCCGCGCAGCGGCGACACATCGCCAAAATCGCGCCCGGTGGCCACGGTCACATAGTCCACGCCCGGCGCATTCCAGCCCCAGCGGTTGTTGGTCGGGTCCAGGTCCACCCAGCGCTGGCCTTCGGGCAGGTCGCCCACGTAGACGCTGACCCAGGCATGCGAGGCATCGCTGCCAATCAGCTTGACCTCCCCCGGCGCGGGTTGGGTCAGCAGGTAGCCGCTGACATACCGCGCTGGCAGGCCCATGCTGCGCAGGCCGGCCAGCATGATGTGGGCAAAGTCCTGGCACACGCCCTTGCGCTGCTCCAGCGCCTGCAGGGCAGGGGTGTTGATCTGGGTGCTTTCGCTTTCGTAGATGAAATCAGCGTGGATGCGCTCCATCAGGTCCACCGCCACGTCCAGCACGCTGGCACCTGCCACGAAGCTGGGCCGCGCGTAACCGGAGAACTCCTGGCGCCGCGGCACAAAAGGCGAGGCGAAGACGAATTCAGAGGCCGCCTCAAACGGCGTGTGGGCCTGGTAGCGCAGCCGGTCGCGCAGCTGTTCCCAGGGCTGCTCGCTTTCGGGCAGGTCGTGGGCTGCGGTGGTCACCAGGCTTTGGGCCTTCACCTCCAGCACCGTGTGCGGCACCTGCAGCGAGAAGAAGCAGCGCGCGTTGCCATACACGTCCACCGTGCCGCGCTGCTGCGCGGGCAGCGGCCTGATGGTCAGGCTGTGGCTCAGCAGGTTCTGGCTGGCGTGGCGCAGCGGCTGCAGGTAGGCCACGTGCTGCGCCGTCTCGACGGCCGGCTGGTAGTCGTAGCGGGTGTTGTGGGTGACTTGCAGCAGCATCAGGTGCCTACGCTGTGTTTGGTTTGGCCCGAGTGGGTGAAGTAGGTCGTGCTGATGTCCTCGGACACGTCAAAGGCGCAGTCACTCAAGCCGTCCAGCAGCGCGCGCAGGGCGGGCGCGCTGGGCTCGCCCTCAGGTGTTTCGCACAGGTAGGCCAGGTCCCAGGTGTCGGGGTTGGGCACCTGCAGCGACATGCTGCTGAGCTCACCCGCCGGGCTTTGCGCCAGCTTGGCCAGGCGGCCACGCAGCGTGTGGGCCACCCAGGCCAGCGAGCGCGGGTTGTCGCGGTCCAGCACCAGCAGGTCGGTCAGCGCGGCAATGTCGCGGCTTTGCTGGTACTGGGCGTGGAAGGTGATGGTGCTGTCAAACAACGTGAGCAGGGCCTCAAAGCCGCCGTCGGTGTCCACCGCGCCAGTTTCAAAACTGCGTGCCAGCGCGCTGGCCAAGAAGTGCAGGCGTTCCACATGGCGGCCAATGCTGAGCAGGCGCCAGCCGTCGTCGCGCGTCATGCGGTCGGTCTGGGCGCCGGTGATGGCGGCTAGCTGGTCACTGACCTCGCCCAGCACCCGCAGGGCCTGTGCGGGCGTGTAGTCCCCCTGGGCGGCCAGGCGCGCGCATTGGGAGAACAACTCTTCTTCGGTGCGCACGATGGTATGCCAGTGCTCTTGCGAGAGTCGCTCGCGCACCGTGGCAGCGGCCATCTTCAGGGCGCGCACATTGAAACCCACGCTGGTGGCCCCCTCGGGCGACGCCAGGCCGGCGATCAGGGTGCGCTCGAACACGCGGCGCGCCTGCACGGCCGACGGCGTGCCGGGCAGCACCAGGGTGTTGGCCACCGCCTGTTGCGACAGCCATTGCAGCAAAGGCGCCGAGGTCTGGTTTTCACCGCCCAGGCATTCCAGCGTCAGGCGGGCCAGGCGCAGGGTGTTCTCGGAACGTTCGGTGTAGCGGCCCAGCCAGTAGAGGTTTTCGGCCGCGCGGCTGGTGACCAAGCGCTTGCGCTGGGCTAGCACGGCGGGGGTGAGCGCCGTGGGCAGCAGAGTGGTGGTGTCGACTTCGCCCTCGGTCAGGGCCCAGACATCGGCACTGCTGCCGCCGCGCTGCATGCTGGCAATGTCGGCGCTGGTGCCGGCCACGCGGGCCAGGCCACCGGGCAGCACACGCCAGTGCGGGCGCCCCGCGGCGTCCTGCCCGTCGGACACGGCAAACACGCGCAGCAGCACCGAGCGCGCGACCATGGCGCCGCGCTGGCCGGGGCCTGCGCTATGCCAGGTGGGCATTTGCGAGAGCGGCATATAGGCCTGCACCGTGTGGTCTTCGCTCTGGCGCATGATGCGGCCGGCCCAGGCGTCCAGCGCGGTCTGGCCCAGGCTGTGGCCGATGACGGACTCAAAACTGGTGTGGATGGCCGAGCCAGGGTAGGTGGGTTTGATGGTGTGCTCGCGCAGGCGGGCCAGGGCGTCTTCCATGGCGCTGCGCTCGCCGCACCACCAGGTGGACAGGGCGGGCAAGCTCAGTTCTTCGCCCAGCGCGTGGCGGGCCAGCGCCGGCAAAAAGCCCAGCAGCGCGGGGGATTCGAGGAACGCCGAGCCCGGCGCATTGGCCACCAGTACATTGCCTGCGCGTATGGCCTGCAGCAGGCCGGGCACGCCCAGCGTGGAGTCAGGGCGCAGCTCCAGCGGGTCCAGGTACTGGTCGTCCACCCGCTTGAGCAGGCCGTGCACCGGCACCAGACCGCGCAGCGTGCGCAGGAACAGACGTTCATCGCGCACGATGAGGTCGCTGCCCTCCACCAGGCTTAGTCCCAGGTAGCGGGCCAGGTAGGCGTGCTCGAAATAGGTTTCGTTGTAGGGGCCGGGTGTCAGCAGCGCAATGTGCGCATCGGCCCCCGCCGGGCAGTGGGCCTTGAGGCTGTCCATCAGTGCGCGGTAGGTGCCGGCCAGGCGCTGCACCTTTAGCGCCTGAAAGGCCTGGGGGAACTGGCGCGACACGGCCAGCCGGTTCTCCAGCAGGTAGCCCAGGCCACTGGGCGCCTGGCTGCGCTGCCCCACCACCCACCAATTGCCATCGGGCCCATGGGCCAGGTCAAACGCCGCCACATGCAGGTGGCGCCCACCCACCGGGCGCACGCCGGCCATGGGGCGCAGGTAGCCCGGGTGGCCATGCACCAAAGCGGGGGGCAGCAGGCCCTTGGCGAGGTAGGTTTGGGGGCCGTAGACATCGGCCATCACGGCCTCTAGCAGGCGCATGCGCTGCTGCACGCCGGCTTCGATGTGCTGCCAGCTGGGCGCATCCACCACCAGCGGGAACAGGTCCAGCGACCAGGGGCGCTGTGGGCCCTCGGCATCGGCGTAGACGTTGTAGGTCACGCCGTTGTCGCGGATCTGGCGCTGCAGACTGGCCGCGCGGGCATCCATGTCGGTGCCGCTCTGGGTTTCCAGATTTTCAAAGAATTGGCTCCAAGCCCCCGTGAATTCTGCGCCAGCAGCTATTGAATTCGTAGCGCTTTCAGGCGGGGCAGAGGCCGGGTTGTTGGCTTTGGGCGTGGTGTTGCCGCGCAGTTCGTCGTAGTGCGTAGCCGCAGCCGTGCTGCCGCGGGCGCTGGACAGCACGTCGTTGGAGTGGGACACAGGGTCCACAGGGCGGGAATCAGAAGAGGAAATCACTGGCGCAGAGTATGCCAGCGCAAGGGGCTTGGCATTGCCGGGCAGATGCAAGCCCCGTGCCCAGACCATTCCCCGAAAAGGGCGCTACGATGCTGGCAAAAAATCCGAAACTCAACGTTGGAGACCCTATGGCACCTGTGTGGCGAACCCTGGCGGTATTCGGGCTTGGGCTGGGCCTGTTGGGTGGGGTGGCACCGCAAACGCTGGCCGCTGACTACAAAATGTCCACCCTGGAATGGGCCCCCTACACGGGCGCCGCGCTGCCTGGCCTGGGCTTTGTGTCCGCCACCATTGCCGATGCCCTGCAGGTAACGGGAGCTTCGGTAGAGATTCAGTTTTTTCCTTGGTCGCGGGCTGTGCGTTTGGTGGAGACCAATTCACGCTACATCGGCTTCTTCCCCGCCTACTACTCGCGTGAGCGTGCCAGCCACTATTTGTTTTCCGAGCCCATAGGGCGCAGCACCATGGTGTTTCTGGAGCGGGCCGACAACCCGGTGAAATGGGCCAGCTACGACGACTTGCAGGGGCGCCACATTGGTGTGGTGCGTGGCTTTGTGAACACCGAAGAGCTGGACGCCCGCATTGCCAAAAAAACGGTGCTGGCCGAAGAGGTGCCCGACGACCGCAGCAACATCCTGAAGCTGGCGGCCGGCCGGGTGGACCTGGTGGTGATTGACAGCCACGTCTACCAGCACCTGGTGCGCACCGACCCCGAAGTCACCCGCGTGGCCCATCTGCTGCAAGCCAACCCCAAGGTGCTGGACGTCAAGAACCTGTATGTGTGCTTTCAGCGCACACCGGATGGCGAGAAGGCCCTGCGCGCGCTGAACACTGGCCTGCGCAAAGTGCGCCCGACTATGTAGGCGTGCCTGCGTCCAGCAGGTCTTGCAGGGGCAGGGGGCGGGCGTAGTGGTAGCCCTGGCCGTAGTCGCAGCCCATGCTGGCCAGCATGGCGCCCGTCTTGGCGTCTTCAATACCCTCCGCCACGGTGGCAATGCCCAGCAAGCGCGACAACTCCAGTGCCGACTTGATGATCTGGAAGCTGCGCTCCGAGTCGTGCATTTGTGCCACAAAGGCCCGGTCGATCTTGATGGCGGTGAAGGGCAGGGTCTGCAGGTAGTCCAGCCCGGCGTAACCGGTGCCAAAGTCGTCTAGCGCAATGCCCACGCCCATGGTGCGCAGCTGCGCAATGGCGCTGGAGACTAGTTCCACGCTGCTGATGATGACGGTCTCGGTCAGTTCGATGCGCAGCTCGGACGCGACAATGTGCGAACTGGCAATGCACTCGCGAATGCTCTCCACGATGCCGGGGTTGCAGAGCTCAGGCGCCGACAGGTTGACGCTGACAAACGGCGCACCATGCGAAGTGCCAGCGCAGCGCAGGCGCAACAGCGGCCAGTCGGTGGTGGCGCGCTTAAGCACCCACTGGCCAATGCGGTGCACCAGGCCGGTTTTCTCGGCCAGCGGAATGAATTCATCAGGCCGCACCACGCCCAGCTGGGGGTGGCGCCAGCGCACCAGGGCCTCAAACCCTGCCAGTGAACCATCGGCCAGCCGAACAATCGGCTGGTAATACAGGTCCAGCTGGCCGCGGTCTATGGCGTCTGACAGGTCATGCGCCAGCGAGAGCGTGCGCACGGCTGCGGCATGCAGGTCGGTGGGAGGCGATGGCTCGGCCAGCGCGGGCGGGGTGGACAGGGATGCCGCTGCGTCCCCCTGAATTTTGTTGCGAAAGCGCTCCAGCAGCAGGCGCAGCAAATACTGAATGACGGGGTCGGCCCGGCCCAGCAGTTCCTCCACATGGGTGCGGTCTATGCGAATCAGGGTGGTGGGAATGAGTGCGCGCACCGTGGCGGTACGGGCCTGGCGGTCCAGCAGGGCCACTTCGCCAAACATGGCGCCCTGAGCCAGCACGGCCACGCGCTGCTGGTTTGGTGGGGGGCCGACCAGCACTTCCACACAGCCCGACTCGATCACATACGCCGATTCGCCCGCGTCGCCCACGCTGAACACGGTGACACCGGCGTCAAACACTTCCCGGCCAAATTCACTGATCGAAGTTTCCATGGGGGTGCCTGTTCAGTGAGGGGACTTATTTAGCAAACAACTGGCCAATGTCCTTGAAGGCCTTGAACTCCAGCGCGTTGCCGCACGGGTCCAGCAAAAACATAGTGGCCTGTTCACCCACCTGGCCCTGGAAGCGGATGCCGGGCTCCAGCACAAAGGCCGTGTGCCGGCTTTTTAACCGTTCGGCCAGGGCGTGCCAGGTGTCCCAGGCCAGCACCACGCCAAAGTGCGGTACCGGCACATGGTGGCTGTCCACCTCGTTGGTGTGGGCGTGGGTTTGGGAGTCGTTTTTGGGCGCCAAGTGGATCACCAGCTGGTGGCCAAAGAAATTGAAGTCCACCCACTGTGCGCTGCTGCGGCCCTCTGCACAACCAAACACCTCGCCATAAAACTGGCGCGCAATGGCCAGGTCATACACAGGAATGGCCAAGTGAAAAGGCTGCAACGACATCGGTGGGCTCCCTGTAAACAATGCTTGCTCGAATGCTAACCCAGCGGCAGCGCGTCCAGTGTGGCGTAGGTGGTCTTGAGCCAGGTTTTGACACGCTGGCGTTCCAGCATTCCCAGGCTGTCTTCGCCGCCCTTGTGGGTGATGGCGGCCCAGAAGCTGGCGTTTTGCCGGTCGATCTTGCGCATGCTGGCCTCGTGCAGCTGGCCCAGCGAAACCACATGCCCGCCCAGTGCCACGGCCTTCTTGAGGGCGGCGGAGTCTTGCAGCTGCGAGAAATCTGTGCCGCGGCCCAGGTTTTTCACCACGATGTAGTTGGGCCCGGGGCCATAGGTGGCGACCAGCCGGTCCAGCAGATCCACCGAGTCTTTGCCCGCGTCAGCCACGTGCCAGAAATTGACCGTGACGCCCAGGCTGGCCATTAGCGAGACCAGGTCCGAGTCTTTCACCCAGCGTGCCAGCGGCAGCGCGGTTTGCGCGGCCAGGTCCACGATCACGTTGGGGTAGGTGCCTTCGATGGGTTCGTCCTCAAACACGCCGGCTACCAGGTCCAGGCCTTCGTAGGTGTCCACCACCACGGGGGCGGCGTAGTCGGCATAAAAACGGGTGAACGAGTTGTGCGAGCGGTCGGTGTCAAAGCCCGTGAAAGCGCGGCCTTGGTCGATGAAGTACTGCGCCAGCACGCGGGCTACCACCGATTTACCCACCCCGCCTTTTTCGCCGCCGATGAAGTTGATTGAGGGCATGTGTGTTTTCCTTGCAAAGCCCTGAGTATGCAAGTTGCGTGCAAAGGCCGCGTGACAGTCCCGCCGACAAGGGGCCCCAGCTATCTGCCTAGGCGCAAACGACGCGGTTGCGACCCAGGTTTTTCGCCCGGTACAGGCGCTCGTCGGCTGCGGCAATGAGTTGCTGCGCGGTCATGCCCACGCCGCGCGACATCAGCACAGCCACGCCGCAACTGGTGCTGACATGCGGCCCGATGCTGGATCGTTCGTGGGGAATTTGCAGGCGGGAGATAGCTTCGCGCGCAGCTTCAGCAATGCGCGTTGCGCCGGCCAGTTCGGTGTCGGGCAGGATGATCGCAAATTCCTCACCACCGTAGCGCACGGCCTTGTCGGCTGGGCGTTTGCAGCACGACTGGATAGCCACAGCTACCTGCTGCAGGCAGGCATCGCCAATTTGGTGGCCGTAAAAGTCGTTGTAGGCCTTGAACTGGTCCACATCGCACATGACCAGGGCGAGTGACCTGTTGTAGCGGCTTGCCACGGCAATCTGCTCGGCCAGGTACTCATCGAAGAAGCGCCGATTGGCCAGCTCGGTCAGCCCGTCGTGCCGGGACAAATGAACCAGCTGCGTGTTGGCCGCGCTCAGTGCGGCAGATAGCTGCACCAGCCGTGCGTAGTGTTTGCCGTCTTCGATGAGCAGCACGATGAGCAAAAAGCTGGCGGCCAACAGACCGTAAATCCGTCCTACATACCAACCCAAGTCGTAGCGGCCTGTGTTGAGCAGTGCAGCCAGGGCAATGTCGAACAGCCATACGCACATCACCACCATCAGCCACAGGTCCAGCACGGTGTGGGGCTTGTGCTGCCACAGTACAGCCAATGCCACCAGGCTGATCACCCAGATGCCCAGTAGCACGACGTGGCCCAGTTCGGTGGTGCGGTTGCCGTTGAGAAATTCGGGGATATGGGCCTGGCCGGTGGTGGCAAACACGGTATAGGCCAGCACCAGAGTCAGAACCCCGCCGATGGTCCACAAAATCACAGTGCGCGTCTTTTGACGAGCCGCAGTGCTGGGCAGCGGAAGGGTGGGGACTGCACTCTTGGCTTGGAAGCGGGTGTAGGCCATGACGAACAGGGGGAAGCCCGCGTGCCAGAACATGTACATGGCCGAGGTGGTCTGGGGGCCGGCGCCAAACAGGCCGGGTGGTGCAAACAGGCCCGGAAAAATCACGGCGTAGGCAGCGGTAATACAGGCCGTGAACAGATAGCCCGCCGCGAGAACCAGCAAGCCCCAGGACCGCAACACACTGAACTGACCAAACAACAGGGCCGCGGTGATCAGATCGCAGATCACCAGCCAGGATACATAAACGGGGATGAACGCAGGAAACTGGGCCAGTGGCGTTTTGGCATACGGTACGGCACAGAAGAAAAAGAGGGCCGACGCCAGCACGGCAAACAGCGCGTACTGGTTTTCGCGGCGGCCAGCGGGCTTGGTGGAAAGAAAAGCCCAGCGCTCGTCTGTCAGGTCTACTTGCATGCTTCTATCTCTAATGTGCAGCTTTTTGCGCTGCTCCAACGGTTCAGGTATGTTAAACCGTCTGCCCCTCCCTCGTCGATAGGACATTCCTGACAGTATTTCCTGACGGCATTGCGGGGTAGCGCCCCGACTTGGTGCCGTTTTTCCTGGTCGGCTTGCGCTTGGACAGGCTGTTGGCCAGCAATTCGGTCAAATCGACCACATTGGAGGCTATAGCGTCTGGGGCATTCTCCAGCGGGGTGACGCTTTCGGTTTCACCGGCGGCTACCTTTTTTCGCACCAGTTCCTGGATGGCGTTGCTGAACTGGTTACTGTAGTCCCTGGACTTCCATGGGTGGGTCATTTCACTGATGCGCTGCGCAGCCATCTTCAGCTCCGCCGGTTTCAGGCCTGCCGCAGTCTTGCCCTGTGCGGGCAGTTGGAGATCGTCCAGAGGCCGAATCTCGTTGGCCCAGCGGATGGTGTTGAGCACCAGGGCTGCACCCGCGGCCTATGGGCTCCAGGTAGTAGGGCGTTTCCAGCAGCGTGAACGGGATCTCGCGGGCTTCTACAAACGATTCAATCTCGATCGTCTGCGTGGACTTTGGGGTACGCGGCCTTGATCTGGTCGTCGCTCAGAATCACGTAGTCGCCGTCCTCTTGCTGGATGCCTTTGGCGATGTCCTTGCTCTGAATTTCCTTGCCGGTGCGCTTGTTGATTCGCTTGTAGCCCACGGGGTCCATGGAGCGTTTATCGAGCCAATCGAAATCGATGCCGACCTTTTGCGAGGCGGGGTACAGGGTTATACCGGTACATGCACCAGACCGAAGGTAATGGCGCCTTTCCGGATTGCACGTGGCATGGAAACTCCTTGCTCGTCCTAAGGCCGAATGTGGATGGGGAATTACGGCTGTGCCGCGGCGTTTCGTTCACGCTGTGGAAGGTATAAAACGGCGGCGGGACAATATCTGTGTGTTGACGTACAGAAGCCGCCGCGGCATTGAAAGAATATTTCCCCGCCAGCCCTGTACACGCAGTGCTGGCACTAACCGCACTCTTTCACAACCTTGCAAGTGAGCCGACTATGCCCAACGCCAACACGACCGAACACCACAACCCCAGTGCCACGGCTGCCGCCTATGCCGTCGAAGAGATGGACCCGGCCGCCGAATATGCCTATTGGCGTGACCATTTTGCGAATCGTCCGGATGTCGATGATGGAGCGATTTTTGACGACTATGCGCCGGCCTATGTGTTCGGGATTCATGCGTCCGCCAAATTCCCGGACCGGGGCTTTGAGGAAGTGGAGTCCGACCTCGCGTTGGAGTGGCCCACCGTGCGCGGTGATTCCAACCTGGAGTGGGAGCACGCACGCGACGCCACTCGCGATTCCTGGGTCCACTCGCGGCGGGATCTGGAAGTAGTGCTGCTGACCGACGCTGTGAGCGCAGATTAACGAAACAGGGCCGACACCCCGGCCAGGCAGGCGCTCGCAGTCAGGGACGCAAAGAACCAGACTGCGAAATAGGCCAGCACTGTGCACATGCTGTCGGTCGGGGACTGGGGAACGCGGAAACTGAAGTTCATGGTCGAACCCGTCAGGTGGAGGAAGGACATCGCAGCCCGCACACCGGAGTGTGCAGACCTTCCAAATCTCATTCCTCTGGACCCTAAGTCAAGCCAGTGATTCCTTCCGTGCGGTACACAACATTGGGGTGATCAGTGTTCCCATGCTGCAACGATCTTTGCCATGCTGCCATCCGCACGCATCGCCGCGATAGCGGTATTCAGCCTTGCCATCACTTCCGCCTGATCGGGTCTAGTTTTTGCAATCCCAATGTAATTTAGATCAACAACCAACGGTGGCGTTTGCACGGTCAGTAGAGACATGTCAACTCCGGCAAGTTTGGAATAGTATTTCACCGCAGTGTTACCACCTGACAGTACTGCCGCGTCGATTCGTTCAGCAACAAGTTTATTTAAACGGGAATCGCCACTATTGTCTCGATCTTCGTAAAACAGTGGGAGTGCCGCTTCGAACTGCTCGCCATAAGACGAACCACGTTGAATGCCGACACGCTTACCTTTTAGGTCAGAAAATTGAGATATCTTGAGATCGGCTTTCTTTAAGGTTATGACTTGGACGCGGTCCTCAAGCACGACGTCGGTAAAGTTGAATATTTTTCCGCGTTCAATCGTTTTGGAAAGGCCGGCCAATACTCCCTCCCCTTCCTGGGCCAACTTGTAAGCCCTCGCCCACGGTACTGCTTCAACCACAGGCGTGTAGCCCGCACGACGAATAATGGCAGCGGCGACCTGAGTGACGTAGCCTGTTGGCTTCCCGTCTTCGTCCAAAAACATCTTTGGGGCGACTTGAGATGCAACGAGTAATTTCAATTCTGGTTCCGCCGCCTGGAGGCACTTGACCATGACGCAATTCATCAGAATCACAGCCAACCAACCCATCCACCAGGCCCAGCGTTTGGGTCCCCCGAGGCGAGTGAATTCAGTAGCCACCATGTTGTGCCCCATTCTTGTAGGTTTTCTGCAAGGCTTCCACGACTAAACGCGAGCCAACGTGGGGGCTCAGTCGTTGCCGCCCCTTGCTCGGTTCTCAACAGTATTGAGGCTTCTGCAAGACATGTCAATCATGAAATCTCCGTGATGGGGTTCATCCCAGGTACCGCATTCAAAAATGCGGTACCACTGGTGATAGAGAAGGAAATGTAATTGTTGTTTGTATCCACTTCAGTAGTGTCCCAACGTTCATCAGAGGAGAACGAGCTGATTGGGCTCGAAATCCGACTCTGGATTTGTTGAGGGTGGCGTAAGTAGTTGATTTATAGGGATTGTTTCAAACATGGACAGACTCAGGATCTGTAGGATTTCATACAGGCCTCCACTTGCCAGCGCTGGCGGTACAGGTCGGCAATCAACTCCGGCTTCAAGGCGAAGTTGTTGGTCAGAAACGCCAAGCGTTTCCCGGTGTCGTCCTTGACCACCACACGGCGCAAGGTCGTGGGGTAATCCTTGCTCGAATAATGTGTCGTCAACACGCCGGTCTGATCGCAGATCACCGTCGTATTGATCCGGTCCACCGGGTGCGAGTAGCGCCGTTTGAATTTGGTATTGCTCTTGGCGCGGGTCACAAAGAAGGCTTGCGCCTCGTGAATGACAAACAGCCGGGCAAAATCCAGATAACCCCGATCCATCAGATAGAAGGCTCCCGGCTCCAGCACCAGGTCGTCCAAGACATTGACCTCGTGCGTTTTGCCGTCTGTGATGTGAATGAAGCTGGGGATGTTTCCTCTCAAATCGAGCAAGGTATGCAACTTGATGGCGGCCTTGGTCGAGCGAAATGGTGCCCACGCGAACACCGACAGACACAGGTCGATGGTGCTGGCGTCGAAGGCGTAAACCGCCGCGTCGAGTTCCACGCCGAACGGTTCCTTGGCATACAGAGGCCGCGCTATGCCAATCAGATGTTGGGCAAAGTCTGCATAGATCTGCCACGGGCGCGTGGCGTTTGCATTGGCCAGCGTGTTGCGCGAAATCGTCTGGCAACGAAACCCCATGTGGTACAGCCGCCTGGTCTGAGCACGCAGGTTGACTTCGATGTCGCGCAAGGACTCGCGGTAGGTCAACTGGGCGAAGGCCATGGCGAAGAACTGATCCAGGCAAGAGAAGTCCTTGACCTTGTGTTCGCCCCGGTGATCGGCCACGCATCGGCGAAACGTGCTCAGTGGCAGATAGACCATGAGTTGCGCAAATACGAGCTTGCCTTGGTGCATGGTGGTCTTGGGCGCAAAGCCGCAAAAAACCGCCAGTCTGGCGTTCGACGTTTAAATCGAGACCAGATTCAATCACCAAATTCTTCAAGCAAATCATTAACTTACGACGTCCTGATGTGCAAACGTTGGGACACTACTG
>NZ_JBFUBO010000017.1:0-46050 GCF_056405715.1 Rhodoferax sp. P1_F3
TCCACCACCAGTGATTTGAAGGTGATGACACCCCCCAAAACACCGAGCAGAATGCCCAGCACCAAAGGGAAGTAGCCTGGGCCCATGCGTGCCCCGTTGCCGATGGTGTAACCGCTGGCGCCCCAGGCAAAGGCCACGCCAACGCACATRAACATCAGGCCCGAGAAAAAGTCTTTTTGGCTTTGGATTTTCACGTTATGTCTCACTGATTATTTTTTGAAACGTGAAAGTGCTTAGTTTTTGATGGAGTTCAGCACCCGGTCGACCATGACGCCGGCCTGTCCGAGGTTGTTCATCGGGTCACAGAAGCCTTCCAACTGTTCGCGGGTCACGTGCTTGTTGATTTCGGGGTGCTCGGCCAACAGCTCGATCAAGTGCCGCTTCTGCTTGAGCGCTTCGCGGCAGATGTCGTACACCAGATCGTGCGCATATTCACGCCCGATGTAGGGGCCCATGCCCATCATCACGGCTTCGGACATGACGAGGCCATGGGTCATGTCAATGTTGCTGCGCATTTGCGCGGCGTCCACTTCCAATCCGGCCAGGATGAACTTGGTTTGCTTCAGCGCGCCGGACATCAGGCAGAAGATTTCGGGCATGGCCACCCATTCGATTTCCCAGGGGCCGGTGGAGCGCTCGTGGTCGGCCACCATGGCATCCATCAGGGATGCGGCCAACTGGCGCACTACCGAGATGTTGGCGTGAATGTAGAGGCAGGAAATCGGATTGCGCTTTTGCGGCATGGTGGAGGACGAGCCGCGACCGGGTGCATAGGGTTCGAACACCTCGGCGACCTCGGTTTGCATCAGCAGCTTCACGTCCATGGCGATCTTGCCCAGCGAGCCGCCCACGATGCCAAGGAAGGCGCCCACTTCTGCGAAGTTGTCGCGCACGGTGTGCCAAGAAATCAGCGGTTGGCCCAGGCCTAGTTCCTTCATGAGGCCGGCCTGGGTTTCCATGGCGCCGGTTTCCAGTGAGGACAAGGTGCCCGATGCACCGCCGAACTCACCGACCAGTACGCGGGGCTTGAGTTGTTGCAAGCGCTCGCGGTGACGCTCGATGCCCGCGAGGATGCTGGCCATCTTGTAGCCGAAGGTGATGGGGGTGGCTTGCTGCAGGTTGCTGCGGCCGATGATGGGCGTATCGCGGTGGGCCTTGGCCAACTTGGCGAGGGAGGCAGAAATGTCTTTCAAGTCGGACTCGACCAGGGCCAATGCCTCACGGATCTGGAGCACAGCGGCTGTGTCGGTGATGTCCTGGGTGGTGGCGCCCCAATGGCAGTACTCGCCCAGCTTGTCGCGGCAGTTGGCGTTGATCTGGTTAACCACCGCAATGATGGGGTATCCGATCTGCTCGGTTTTGGCTTTGAGCTTGGCCCAGTCGATCTGACTGAGTTCGCAGTTCTTCATGATTTCATCCGCTGCTTCTTTGGGGATGATGCCCAATTCCCCCTGCACTTTGGCCAAAGCACGTTCAATGTCGAGGTACTTTGCAGTGCGGTTTTCATCTGACCACACATGGCGCATGGCGGCGTCGCTGAACATATCGCTGAAGATTTTGGAGTCAATGATGGTGGAAGACATACTTTTTTCCTTCTGGTGAGACGTAGTAAATGGGAGGGGCGGCGTCAGGCGCCAACTTGGGAGAATTGCTGGAGGTCTAGGAGACGCAGGGCGCGCAAGTACACAGGCTTGTCGACCATCTTCCCGCTCACTTGAAGCGCTCCCGTGGGGCCATTGACTGCGTGGGCAGCATTCCAGGCAGCGACAACCTCCTGAGCCCATTGGACTTCTGCAGGCAGCGGCGCCAGGGCGTTGCGCACGCCGGCCAATTGCGAAGGATGTATGCACATCTTGGCGCCGAACCCGATGCGCAGGGCCTCTCGCATATCTGCTTGGGTGTGCTCGGCCAATAGAGAGGGTGTGACGCCAGCGACCGGCGCGGCAAGCCCTGCAGCCCGCGAGGCCAGCACCAGTTGCGAGGCTGCCAGCGTGAGCGTGGGGCTGTCGGCCGGAATGTTCAGGTCCACCATCAGATCCAATGCTCCCAGAGCGAGTCGTGTGACCGCTGCGTGGCTGGCTATGGATTGACAGGCTGCGATGCCGGCAGCGGTTTCGACCAGTGCAAGCAGTTCTGTGTCGGGGTGCATGGCGTCGCGCACCGCTTGCAGGTCCGCAGCGGTTTCTGCTTTGGCCAGCATGACCCCGCAGGCTGGCAGCGTGCGCAGCAGGGCGAGGTCGGCTGCAAAGCAGTCACTGCGGGTGTCATTGATGCGCACCATCAGCTGCTGGCGTGACAGCGTTGCGGTGGTGGTGTCTATCCATGCGTGGATCGATTGCCGGGCAACCGCTTTGTCTGCCGGGGCAACAGCATCTTCCAGATCCAGAATGACGCGCTCAGCCCCACTGGCCACCGCCTTGGAGAACCGCTCCGGGCGGTTGCCGGGAACGAAGAGGTAGGTGTAGGGGGAGGCAAGGCTCATGCTGCTCTCACACCGCGCCTTCGGTGCGCAAAGTCTCAATCTGGGCCGCCGTATAGCCGTAGTGGTTGAGGATGGCCTCAGTGTGCTGGCCCAGTGCTGGCACCGGGTCCATGCGCGCGGCGCCGTGCTGCCAACTGCCGGGGGGGATCAGGGCGGGGACCGTGCCTTTGGCCGTTTCTACCGTCGTCCAGCGCTGGCGAGCCTTGAGTTGGGGGTGTTCCCAGACTTCAGCCATGGTGTTGACTTGTGCATTCGCGATGCCGGCTTCTTCCAGGCGCTGTGCGACATCGGCCGCGGTGAGGCTGGCAAATGCTTGCAAGATCAGCGCTGATAGCTCCGCTCGCTGTGCGCTGCGCTTAGCGTTGCTGGAGAAACGCTCTTCGGTAGCGAGGTTCGGTTGGAGCAACACTTTGTCGCAGAAGATCTTCCATTCCCGCTCGTTCTGAAGTCCTAGCATGACGGTCTTGCCGTCACCTGCAGCAAACGGCCCGTAGGGATAAATGGTGGCGTGGCTGGCGCCGGTGCGCGCTGGCGGCGCTGCGCCTTCGAACGCGTAGTACAGCGGGTAGTTCATCCACTCGCCCAGGGCTTCGAGCATGGAGATATCGATGCGCTGCCCCTGCCCGGTTTGCTGGCGATGCATCAGCGCAGCCAGGATGTTGGTGTAGGCATACATGCCGGCAGCGATGTCGGCTATGGAGGGTCCCGCTTTGGAAGGGGTGTCGGGCGTGCCGGTGACCGAGACGAAGCCGGCCTCACTCTGGATCAGCAGGTCGTAGGCCTTTTTGTCCCGGTAGGGGCCGTCGCTGCCATAGCCTGAAATGTCACAGACGATGATGCCGGGCTTCACCTTGGCGAGCGCTTCGTACGACAGGCCCAACCTGGCTGCGGCACCGGGGGCCAGGTTTTGCACCACCACGTCAGCTTCTTCGATGATGAGGCGCATCAGGATCTTTTGCGCTTCTTCGTGTTTGACATCCAGGGTGAGGCTCTCTTTGGAGCGGTTGGTCCAGACAAAGTGGGAGGCCAGCCCGCGTACGCGTTCGTCATAGCCCCGGGCAAAGTCGCCGGTACCTGGGCGCTCTATTTTGATGACACGGGCACCCATGTCTGCCAGTTGCCGGGTAGCAAAAGGGGCCGCAATGGCGTGTTCCAGCGTGACAACGGTAATGCCTTGGAGTGGTTGCATAGCGATGAGAAGAAGAGATCAGAGTGCGGGTTTCAGGCAAGCGTTGCCGTGGCGTCCATGGTCAGATAACCCTCATGGTCTCTGCCCCACAAGCGCACAGTCTTGCCGTCGGCAGACGGCTCTGCGTGGACGGAGAAAGGATGGATGTCAAACGTCGGCCGTACGGCCTTGAATTCGAAGTGGCTCACAACGGCGTCCGGCCGCTTGCTGCGCAACAGGTCCATCAGCAACGTGGCAATCAGCGGGCCGTGGACGATGAGGCCGGGGTAACCCTCCACTTCGGTCACGTATTTCCGGTCATAGTGGATGCGGTGGCCATTGAATGTGAGCGCCGAATAGCGGAACAAGAGCACGTCATCCGGCACGATGTGGCGCTCCCATGCTGAGGCTGCCGGGGCAGGCGTGGGTGCGGGCACCACGTCATCCGGCCGGGGCGTATCACGGTAGACGATGTTGTGGTGTTCGGTCAGTGCGGGGCGGGCTTCGCCGTTGCGGCTGATCTCGTGGCGAACCTTCACGAAGATCAGATTGCCGGTGCGGCCCGACTTTTCTTTCACATCCACAATGGTCGAGGTGCGTCGCAGCGCATCACCGACCAACAGGGGCGCATGAAACGCGAAGTCACTGCCAGCCCACATTCTGCGAGGCAGTGGTACGGGAGGCAGGAAGCTCCCGCGCTTGGCATGCCCGTCGGCCCCGATCTCGGATTGCGCATACATTGGCAGAAAGTACAACCAGTGCCAGAGGTAAGGCAGTGGCGTGCCACTGGTGGGGCGCAGCCCGGCCAAAGGTGCGGGCCAATCGAGGGTGGCGGACAGCGCGGCGTACGGTGTTGCCGTTGCAAAGTCATCCACAGTCTCGCTGCGGCCGATCCAGTCTTGCAAATTCATGAGGGTCACCTGCTGTTCAATCGATCTGGATCTTGGCAGCAGTCACCACGGATTTCCAATGCGCGGCTTCTTTCTTGACAAAGGCTTTGAGTTGATCGGGCGTGCCGGTTTCGACTTCAGCCCCTTGGTCTTCAATCTTTTTCTCTGTGGCTTTGTCGTTGAGGACGGCGTTCATCTCCTTGTTCAGTTTGTCGATGATTGCCTTGGGTGTCTTGGCGGGTGCAAACATGGCGTACCACTGCGACATATTGACATTGGGAATACCTTGTTCCGTCAACGTGGGCACGTCAGGCATGACGATGGAGCGCTTTTCGCCTGCGATGCCCAGAGCGCGCAACTTGCCGCCTTTGATTTGCGGGTAGGCGGTGAACATGCTGGGGAACATGTACTGGGTGCTGCCGGCGATGGTGTCGACGATGGCAGGTGCCGAGCCTTTGTAGGGGATGCCCTGCACCTCCAGGCCTGCCGCCAGCCGGAACATCTCTCCGGCAATGTGGGGGGCGGTCCCGTTGCCGGCACTGGCGTAATTGAACGTGTTCGGTTTGGACTTGATCAATTGGACCAACTCTTTTACGTTCTTGGCGGGGACGCCGTTGTTCACCACCAAGACGGTGGGTGACGCAGCAACCATTCCAATGGGCTCGAAGTCGGCAACCGGGTCGTACTTCAGTTTTTGCAGGGCGGGGTTGATGCCGTGTGTTGCGATGTACCCGAACATGAGGGTGTAGCCGTCCGGGTTGGCTCGGGCAACGGCTTCCGATGCAATGGCGCCCGCAGCACCTGCCCGGTTTTCAATGATCACTGGTTGGCCCAATCGTGTGCTCAGCCCCTGGCCAATGATGCGTGCAATCGCGTCATTGGCGCCGCCTGCTGCAGTGGGGACCACGATGGTGATGGTTTTCTCCGGCCAAGCCTGGGCCAGAGCAGAGGTGACGGGAACGGCAAGTGCGCAGAACGCAACGGTGCTTGCAAACAGTTTTTTCGATGGCATGGCGTTGTCTCCTGGGTTTTGTGGATTGGATATTGCGCCTGGCCGATGGTTTTGTGAATTGCAACTTTTGCTAGTATTAGTGCATGGT
This sequence comes from Rhodoferax sp. P1_F3, assembly GCF_056405715.1. Taxonomy (NCBI): domain Bacteria; kingdom Pseudomonadati; phylum Pseudomonadota; class Betaproteobacteria; order Burkholderiales; family Comamonadaceae; genus Rhodoferax; species Rhodoferax sp. P1_F3. The sequence goes on from NZ_JBFUBO010000017.1 coordinate 5,641, forward strand.
ACGCATTAATTTCGATTTGCAGCAACTGCAGGCTTTTGTGGCGGTGGCTGAACGGGGTAGCTTTCGCGCCGCCGCAGATGAGATTCATTTGTCCTCCCCAGCCTTGAGTCGGCGTATTGAAAGGCTGGAGTCCATCCTGGGCGCCAAGCTGTTCAACCGCACCACCCGGGAGGTGAAACTGACTCCTTTGGGGCGAACATTTCTGGAGCGTGCGCGTGCGGCACTGGATGATCTGGAGGCCGCCATGCTCGGCATTTCCGACATTGCCGGAAGCCGTACCGGCAGGGTCACCGTCGCATGCGTGCCCTCTGCCGCTTTGCACTTTCTGCCATCCGTGGTCAGCTCCTTCAGCGATAAATTTCCCGAGATCCGCATCCGTTTGATGGATGAAGCGGCCGGTCAGGTGCTGGCGAGTGTGCTGGCCGGTGAATGCGACTTCGGCATCAGTTTTATGGGCAGCCAGGTGCCGGGCGTGGATTTCCACCCGATTCACGATGATGAGTTTGTATTGGCAATGCCCCGGGGACATGCCTTGTCCCAACGGCGTTCTGTAGCCTGGGCAGACGTGTTAAAGGAAAAGCTGATTGCGGTAGCCCGCAGCAGTGGCAATCGTCAGCTGTTGGACGATGCATTGGCCAAGGCCGGGTGCAACCCTTCGTATCGCTTTGAGGTCAGCCACATTGCGACATTGCTGGGCATGGTGGAGGCGGGCCTCGGAATGGCGGCGGTGCCGAGGCTGGCACTGCCTGCAAGTCATCCTACGCTGGTGGGCGTGACCCTGCGAAAGCCTTCGGTATCCCGCCAACTTGGCCTCACTACTTTGCGCGGAGCGACGTTAAGCGCACCGTCGCAGGTGTTTTATGAGCACCTGCGTACGGCACTCCAGTCCAAGAAAAAGCCTACGGTGTCAGCGTGGTGGGCACCGCCTGGTCCAGAAGCCCGGGGTAGTCGCGGCTGAAGTGCAGGCCGCGGCTTTCGTGGCGGGCCTGGGCGCTCTTCACGATCAGGTCGGCCACCTGCACCAGGTTGCGCAGCTCCAGCAGGTCGCGCGAGACGTGGAAGTGGGCGTAGAACTCCTGAATCTCACCCTGCAGCAGCGCAATGCGGTGGGCCGCGCGCTCCAGCCGTTTGTTGGTGCGTACGATGCCCACGTAGTCCCACATGAAGCGGCGCAGCTCGTCCCAGTTGTGGGAGATGACCACGGACTCGTCCGAGTCGGTCACGCGGCTGTCGTCCCACACGGGCAGAGCCTGCGCCGGGGTGGTGGCAGTCTTGGCCAGTTCTTCGGCAATCCAGTGCGTGGCCGAGCGCGCAAACACCATGCACTCCACCAGCGAGTTGGACGCGAGGCGGTTGGCCCCGTGCAGGCCCGTGCAGGCCGATTCGCCCACGGCGTACAGGCCCGGCACATGGGTGCGGGCGGACAGGTCGGTCTGCACGCCACCGCAGGTGTAGTGCGCGGCAGGCACCACGGGAATGGGGTGTTTGGACATGTCGATGCCCAGCTCCAGGCAACGCGCGTAGATGTTGGGAAAGTGCTCCTGGATGAAGGCCAGCGGTTGGTGAGAGATGTCCAGGTAGACACAATCAAAGCCGCCCTTCTTCATCTCGAAGTCGATGGCGCGGGCCACCACGTCGCGCGGCGCGAGTTCGGCGCGCGGGTCATGCGCGGGCATGAAGCGCGTGCCGTCGGGCAGCAGCAACCGGCCGCCTTCGCCGCGCACGGCTTCGGTAATCAAAAAGCTTTTGGCATGCGGGTGAAACAGGCAGGTGGGGTGGAACTGGATGAACTCCATGTTCTGCACCGCGCAGCCCGCGCGCCAGGCTGCGGCAATGCCGTCGCCGGTGGCGGTGTCGGGGTTGGTGGTGTACAGGTAGACCTTGCCCGCGCCGCCGGTGGCCAGGATGGTGTGGGGCGCCTGGAAGGTGAGTACCTCATCGGTGTCGTCGTCCAGCGCGTACAGGCCCACACAGCGGTTGGGCACATCGGTCTGGCCGAGCTTGGCGGTGGTGATCAGGTCCACCAGCGTGTGGTGTTCAAACAGCGTGATGTTGGGGCTTTGTTTGACGCGCTCAATCAGTGTCTGCTGCACAGCCGCTCCCGTTGCGTCGGTCACGTGCACGATGCGCCGGGCGCTGTGGCCGCCTTCGCGCGTGAGGTGCAACTGTCCAGCATGGCCGGCTTCTTCCGAGAAGGGCACGCCCAGCTTTTGCAGCCAGGCAATGGCCTGCGGTGCCTGCTCCACCACAAACTGCGTGGCGGCCAGGTCACACAGGCCGGCACCCGCCACCAGCGTGTCGTCCACGTGGGCGGCAAAGCTGTCGTCCTTGTCCCACACCGCGGCAATGCCGCCCTGCGCCCAGCCGCTGGACCCTTCGCGCACCGCGCGCTTGGTCAGGATGGCGACCTTGTGCGTGGGCGAGAGCAAGAGCGCGGCACTCAGGCCGGCCAGGCCGCTACCGACGATGAGCACATCAAACGTTTGCTGGGAAGGAGAAGTGGGTGTGGTCATGCAATGGGAAGAAAAAGAGGGGAGGGCCGCCTAGAGGGTGCCCTGGTGGGTACGTTTGTACCAGCGTGTGGTGTCTTGCCACAGCGGTCGAGCCACCAGCAAGAGCAGCGTCAGTGCCAGCGGCACGGTGGTAATGAAGCCAATCGTCTTGAAGCCCATGGCGCCAGCCAGCGCACCGGCTACAAAGCTGCCAATCAGCAGGCTGTGCAGGCGCAGTTTCTGGATGTTGGCCTGCACGCGGTGGCCTTGCGGGTCGGCGTTGATATAGGCCATCTTGCCGAGTTCAATGCCCACGTCGGTGACCAGGCCAGTCAGGTGGGTGGTGCGAATTTCAGCGCGCGATATTTTGGTGATCACCGCGTTTTGCAGGCCCATGATGAAGCACAGCAGCGTGACGGTGAGCGGGGCAAAGAAGTAGGTGGCGTAGTTCATCACGCCACCAAACACGCCAAACACCAGCAACAGTGCGGCCTCCAGCACCAGCGGCAGGCCATAGGCCGCGTAGAGCTGGTGGCGCAGCCCCCAGTTGACGAGGATGGCCGTGGCCATGGCCCCCAGCACAAACGAGATCAGCATGGCCAGCCCGCTCAGCATCACATCGGTGTGGCCCAGCACCAAAGAGTCCACCACGGTGGAGACCACGCCGGTGACATGCGAGGTGTACTCGTGCACCGCCAGAAAACCGCCGGCGTTGGTGGCGCCGGCCACAAAGGCCAGCGTCATACCCAGGCGCGTGTTGGTCTGCGGCGTGCGCTCCGTATCAACCCAACCGTGGATCCAGGGGAACATGCGTCTGTGGTCCGATCGGGTGGCAGGGTTGTTTAGTGGATGCGCATGCCAGGCTGTGCACCGGGCCATGGGTTGAGGATGTAGATGCCGGGGTTGGCCTTCTCATCGCCATGGCTGGCCGCCATAACCATGCCCTCGGACACACCAAACTTCATCTTGCGCGGCGCCAGGTTGGCCACCAGCACGGTGAGCTGGCCCACCAGCTCTTCGGGCTTGTACATGCTGGCAATGCCGCTGAACACATTGCGGTGCCGGCCTTCCCCGGCATCCAGTGTCAGGCGCAGGAGTTTGGTGGAACCTTCCACCGCTTCGCAGTTGACGATTTTCGCAATGCGCAGGTCGATTTTGGCGAAGTCGTCGATGGTGATGGTCGTGGCAATCTCCTCGCCGCCAGGCACGGTTGCTACAGTTTCAGGAGCTGCTGGCACAGATTCCACGGGGGCTGAAGGCTCAAACAATGCATCCAATTGCTCGGGGGTGACGCGTTGCATCAGGTGTTTGTATGTACCGATTTGATGTCCTGCGGGCAGGGTATTGTGGATGTCTTCAAACCCTTGAGGGTTCTTCAGTTTTAGGAATTTCTCTGCCTCGTCGGACAGGGCGGGAAGAATTGGCTTGAGGTGCAAAGTGAGCAACCTGAACCACTCAACTACAACTGAGCAAACTCGATGGAGCCAAGCGGGGTCTGACGGATGTTCTGGATTTGCAAAATTCTTTGAGAGAACCCAAGGCTTGGCCTGATCCCAGAATTCATTGACTTCATCAGCCAGCTTCATGATCATTCTTGTCGCTAGGCCAAATTCGCGGGCTTCATAGGCCCTCAAAATGTTTGAACTTGTACTGCGAAAGTTCTCGATTACTACGTCGAAATACGGGCCGGTGGCCACATTATTTTGATATACCTGCCCAAGCTTCAATTCAGCAATACGACCATCAAAATGTTTGTGCAAAAAGCCTGCCGCGCGGCTTGCAATATTCACGTACTTGCCAATCAAATCTGAGTTCACACGCGCCATGAAGTCATCGGCATTGAAGTCGATATCTTCATTGCGCGCCGACAGCTTGGCGGCTAGGTAGTAGCGCAGCCACTCGGCGTTCATTCCCAGGCTCAGGTACTTGAGCGGGTCCAGGCCGGTGCCGCGGCTCTTGCTCATCTTCTCGCCGTTGTTCACGGTCAAGAAGCCGTGCACGAAGACGTTGTTGGGCGTCTTGCGGCCGCTGAACTTCAGCATGGCGGGCCAGAACAGCGTGTGGAAAGTGACGATGTCCTTGCCGATGAAGTGGTACTGCTCGGTGTCCGCCGCGGCCATGTAATCGTCAAAGCTGCGTGTGTCGCCGTGCTTGGCCTTGGGGCCGCCTTTGTCGAACCAGTTTTTCAGCGAGGCCAGGTAGCCCACGGGCGCGTCCAGCCACACATAGAAGTACTTGCCCGGCGCATCGGGGATCTCGATGCCGAAGTAGGGCGCGTCCCGGCTGATGTCCCAGTCGCCCAGGCCTTCGCTGGTAGTGCCGTCCGGGTTGGTGCGCACCGTGAACCATTCCTTGATCTTGTTCGCCACCTCGGGTTGCAGCTTGCCGTCTTGTGTCCAGTTCTCCAGAAACTCCACGCAGCGCGGGTCGGACAGCTTGAAGAAGAAGTGTTCGGAGTTCTTGAGTTCGGGTCGGGCACCGGACAACACCGAGAACGGGTTGATCAGGTCGGTGGGCGCATAGACGGAGCCGCACACTTCGCAGTTGTCGCCGTACTGGTCTTTGGCGTGGCACTTGGGGCATTCGCCCTTGATGTAGCGGTCGGGCAGGAACATGTTCTTCTCGGGGTCGAAGAACTGCTCAATAGTGCGTACTTCGATCAGGCTGCCATCGGCACGGTCGCGCAGGTCACGGTAGATCTGGCGGGCCAGCTCGGTGTTTTCGGGCGAGTGGGTGCTGTGCCAGTTGTCAAAGCTGATGTGGAAGCCGTCCAGGTACTGCTTGCGGCCGGCGGCAATGTTGGCCACGAACTGCTCGGGCGTGATGCCAGCCTTTTCGGCCGCAATCATGATGGGCGCGCCGTGGGTGTCGTCCGCGCCCACAAAGTTCACCGCATGGCCCTGCATGCGCTGAAACCGCACCCAGATATCGGCCTGGATGTATTCCATGATGTGGCCGATATGGAAGTTGCCGTTGGCGTAGGGCAGGGCGGTGGTGACGAAGAGTTGGCGGGGCATGGGGAAATCGACTTTCACGGAGGAACTGGGGATTTTAGTCGGGGGGGCCGGGTGCTTAGCCTGTGTGGGCTCTGGAGTGGAGTGGCTGGCTGTTTTGCTCCGTGTCCCCCGCCCGCTTTGCGGGCTCCTCCTTTACCTGCGCAAAACAGCCAACCACCCCACTCCTGACGTGGCGGAGTTGGTTCACCCGCAAAAAAACTTCGTAGCGGATGGGGTGGGGTGCGTGCCAAAGCGAGGTCAAGGAGGAGGCCGCAGGCCGGGGGACACGAGCGGCGGCACGTACCCCAGCCCAGCTGCGAGCCCAGAAAAGCAGCATCCTACAATCCCGCCCACCTTAACTCTACGTAGACGTCTATGCATGCAATGACCGCCATCAGCCCTTCTGACTTTCTGGCCCGCACGTTCCACACCATCGTGTTTGCCGGCGGTGGCAACCGCTGCTGGTGGCAGGCAGGCGCCGTAGAGCGGCTGTGTGAGCAGGCCAACTGGCAGGCGAAGCGGTTGATTGGGGTGAGTGCGGGTGCGGGTATTGCCACGGCGTTTGCCACGGGGCGGTTGAAAGAATCGTTGCGTGCAGGCGTGGAGCGTTTCAACAACACGCCCAAGAACATCATTTGGAGCGACCTGTTTAAAGGCAAACGTCCGTTTGTGCTGCCGCGCATTTACCCGGACTGGATTGAGAGCTTTCTGCAGACGGCGGATTTAAAAAAGCTACAAGGTGGCACGCTAAAGGTAGATGTGGCCATCACCCGCCCCATTCCCTTTTTGCCCGTGACCTTCTCCACCGTGGTGGCGCTGGCCTTGTATTCCACCGAGAAGTTTTGGCTCAAAACTTTCCATGGTCGCCTGCCGCACTGGGTGGGCCTGCGCTCGGAGTACCACGATTTGACTGACTGCCAGCATCTGGACGATGCGCGCAGCCTGCTGCTGGCCTCTGGTGCGGCGGTGCCCATCACGCCCACCCATAAAGTGAATGGACGCGCGGCGCTGGACGGTGGTTTTTACGACAACGTGCCACTACCGCAGGACCGCGCCGACGACGCCGGCACGCTGGTGCTGCTGACGCGCCACCGGGCCGACTTGCCCCAGGCGTTTGACTTCCAGGGCCGCACCTACTTGCAACCCAGCCGCCCGGTGGCCGCCATCAATATGGACTGCACCAGCGGCACCAATGTGCAAAGCACCTATGACCAGGGCCTGGAGGACGCCGGCACCTGGCTGCAGCGGGCTTAGTCCTTGAAGACAGGCGCCCGCTTCTGCATGTTCGCCGTCATCGCCTCGGTCAAGTCCTGGCTCATTAGCATGGCGGCGTTCCAGGTGGCGATGTAGTTCAGGCTGTCGGCCACGCTGTGGTCGCGGGCGTAGGTGATCATTTCCTTGGTGCCGCGGATGGACAGAGGGGACTTGGCGGCGATGGTGGCCGCGATCTCCTGCACGCCGGCGTACAGCGCCTCGCGGCTGTCAAACACGCGGTTCACCAGGCCGATCTGGCGCGCTTCTTCCGCGTCCAGCTTGCGGCCGGTGTAGGCCAGCTCGCGCGTGATGCCGTCGCCCACCAGCTTGGGCAGGCGCTGCAGGGTGCCCACGTCGGCGGTCATGCCGATGTCGATTTCCTTGATGCTGAAGTAGGCGTCTGCGCTGGCGTAGCGCATGTCGGCGCAGGTGATGAGGTCGATGCCACCACCAATGCAACCACCGTGGATGGCGGCCAGCACCGGCTTGCGGCAGCGTTCCAGGCTGGTCAGTGTGTCCTGCATGTCCAGAATCACGCGGCGCATGGCCTCGCGGGAGCGGCCGTCGCAGTCGTTGGCAATCTGGGCATTCATCCCCATCATCATCTGCAGGTCGATGCCCGCGCAGAACAGCTTGCCTTCGCCCTGCAGCACGGCCACACGCGCCTCGGGCGTGCGGTCCACCCACTCAAAGGCCTGGCGGATTTCCTGCCACATGGTGGCGTTCATGGCGTTGGCCTTGTCGGGCCGGTTCAGGCGCACGGTGGCGATGTGCGCGTCCAGCGTGACGCTGAGGGTTTCAAATTGCATGTCTGTCTCCTGTTTATCAGTGTTTTAGGCCGCTAGCCCCCGTGGAATATGCGCGAGCAGCTAGCAAAACCATAGCGTTTAATGCGAGTGCACTCAGACCTTGGCAGGCTTCATCATCGCCAGGTAGGGTGCCAGGCGCTTGCCCATCTCGTCGCCCAGGGCCTGCAAGCCACTCAGGGGCCGCACCATCACCTCAAAGTCCACGATCTTGCCCTCGGCGTCGAACTGCACCATGTCGATGCCCTTGAGGTCCTTGCCGTTCACTTGCGCGCTGAACTCCAGCACCAGGCTCAGCCCGTCGGCGCTGGCCAGCTCCCGGTGGTATTTGAAGTTCTCAAACACCTGAATCACATGGCCCAAGATGAGCTGCACCGCCTGCGCGCTAGGGTAGGGCGTGTGCGCCATGGGCGAGCGGAACACGGCCTTGGGGTGCAGGATGCTGGCCAACTCGCCCAGGTTCTTCTCCTCCACCATCTGGTGCCACAGCTTCAGGCTGGCGGCCACGGGCGCGGGCAGAGTTTGCTCTAGCGTGGGCGCTGCGCCCGCCTTGGGCGCCTCGGCCTTCTCGGCACCAAATGCCAGGGCCAGCTCGGTGCCCTGCTTGATGGCGCGCTTGGCGTCCAGCTCGGCGGCCACGTCGGCGCCGCCAATCAGGTGCACGGTCACGCCGGCCGCTTGCAGCGCGGCCTGCAGTTCACGCTGCGGGTCTTGCCCTGCGCAGATCACCACGTTGTCCACCGGCAGCACCATGTCCTTGTCGCCTACGGTGATGTGCAAGCCCGCGTCGTCCACCTTGCGGTAGGTCACGCCGTTCACCATTTCCACTTGGCGGTTCTTGAGGGATGTGCGGTGGATCCAGCCCGTGGTCTTGCCCAGGCCGTCGCCCACCTTGCTGGTCTTGCGCTGCAGCAGGTAGACCTTGCGCGGCGTCTTCTCAATGTGCGCGGGCTTCAGGCCACCGGCGTGGGCAAACGTGGTGTCCACACCCCATTCGGCAAAGAACTTGGCCTGGTCCAGGCTGGGGCTGGTGCCTTCGTGCAGAAGATATTCGGCGGTGTCAAAACCAATGCCGCCCGCGCCAATCAGCGCCACGGTCTGGCCCACGGGCTTCTTGTCGCGCAGCACATCCAGGTAGCCCAGCACCTTGGGGTGGTTGATGCCCTCGATCTCGGGCTTGCGCGGGCTCACACCCGTGGCCAATACCACCTGTTGGAAGCCAGCGGCCGTCAGGTCTTGCGCGCTCACGCGCTTGCCCAGTTGCAGCGTCACGCCCGTGGCCTTGATCTGCGTGCCGAAGTAGCGCAGCGTCTCGTAAAACTCTTCTTTGCCGGGCACCTGCTTGGCCACGTTGAACTGGCCACCGATCTCGCTGGCCGCGTCAAACAGCGTCACGTCATAGCCACGCTTGGCCGCTTCGGTGGAAAACGCCAGCCCCGCCGGGCCTGCACCCACCACGGCAATGCGCTCTTTGAGCGGCGCGGGCGTGGCCACCATCAGCGTCTCGTGGCAGGCGCGCGGGTTCACCAGGCAGCTGGTGATCTTGCCGCCAAAGGTGTGGTCCAGGCAGGCTTGGTTGCAGCCAATGCAGGTGTTGATGGTGTCGGCCTTGCCGGCCGCAGCCTTGGCCACAAAGTCGGGGTCCGCCAAAAAGGGGCGGGCCATGCTCACCATGTCGGCCATGCCGTCCGCCAAAATTTGTTCGGCCACCTCGGGCGTGTTGATGCGGTTGGTGGCCACCAGTGGAATCTTCACCTTGCCCTTGAGCTGCTGCGTCACCCAGGCGAAGGCCGCGCGCGGCACCTTGGTGGCGATGGTGGGAATGCGTGCCTCGTGCCAGCCAATGCCGGTGTTCAGGATGGTGACGCCGGCTGCTTCCAGCGCCTGCGCCAGCTGCACCACTTCTTCTTGGGTGGAGCCGCCTTCCACCAGATCCAGCATGGAGAGGCGGAAGATGATGATGAAGTTAGCGCCTACCCCCGCACGTGTGCGGCGCACGATCTCCAGCGGAAAGCGGATGCGGTTCTCATAGCTGCCGCCCCAGGCGTCGTCGCGGTGGTTGGTTTGACGGGCGATGAATTCGTTGATCAGGTAGCCCTCAGAGCCCATGATCTCCACGCCGTCGTAGCCCGCGCTTTGCGCTAGCACGGCGGCGTTGGCGTAGTCCTCAATGGTCTGCTCCACTTCCTCTGTGGTGAGCGCGTGCGGGCGGAAGGGGCTGATGGGTGCCTTCAGCGCACTGGGCGCCACCAGCTCGGGGTGATAGGCGTAGCGGCCAAAGTGCAGGATCTGCATGCAGATCTTGCCGCCCGCGGCGTGCACGGCCTCGGTCACCACCTTGTGCTTGTCGGCCTCTTTCTGGCTGGTCATGGCCGCGCCGCCGGGCATGGGGCGGGCGCGGTCGTTGGGGGCAATGCCGCCGGTCACGATGAGCCCGACACCGCCCTTGGCGCGCTCGGCATAGAAGGCCGCCATGCGCGCAAAGCCGTCGCGCGCTTCTTCCAGACCCACGTGCATGGAGCCCATGAGCACCCGGTTTTTGAGGGTGGTAAAGCCCAGGTCCAGCGGGGCGAGCATGTGGGGGTAGGTGGCGGTAGCGGTGGTCATGGGGCGGTCTCCTTCGTTGTTCGCGGTATTGTTTGAGTAGGCTGCGTAACTATGCAACCAGTTGCAGCAGTGTAGAAGTCTAGCTAAGTTTATGCAACTGGTTGCATAGTTAGAGTGCTGCCCTTAGACTCGCCCGCATGTCGCTTGCCCATGCCGTGCTCACCTCCCTCATCGAAAAACCGTCCTCCGGCTACGAGCTGGCGCGCCGCTTTGACAAGTCCATCGGCTACTTCTGGCACGCCACCCACCAGCAGATCTACCGCGAACTGGCCCGCATGGAAGAAAAAGGCTGGATCGTCTCCGACACCGCCCCCGACGCCGGCGCCACCCGCAAACGCGAATACAAAGTGCTGCCGGCCGGCCGTGCAGAGCTGGTGCGCTGGACGCAGGAGCCCACGGCCCCCATCGACCTGCGCGATGAGTTCATCGTGAAGCTGCGTGCCGATGCGGCGCTGGGCGAGGTGGATTTAAGTGGCGAGCTGCGCGCCCGCATTGCCCAGCACACCGAGAAGCTGGCGCACTACCGCGCCATTGAGGCGCGCCACTTTGCCGGAGGTGACGCCATGCCGCGTGCTGCAAGGTTGCAGCACCTGATCCTGAAGAAGGGGATCATGTATGAGGAGGGGAGCATCGCCTGGGCGCGGGAGGCGTTGGGGGTGTTGGAGGGCAGTTAGCTAGGGGCTTCCTCCAGTCACCTCATTCGGACAGCCGTATGGCACGTGGCTTGCTCGTCCGTTCGTAACGATTCGTTACGATTGCAATCCAATGCGGCCCATTTGAGGCTGTTCCAAAGAGGTCAAGGGCCAGCGCCATGTTGAACATTCTGAAAGCCTTGCTGCTGGTGATGGCGTGGGCCCTGTGCGGCTCCAGCCATGGCCAGCCCACCGAGATTTCCTTCTACTTTCCCATCGCCGTGGGCGGGCCCGTTGCCAAAAGCCTCTCGGCGCTGGTGGCAGATTTTGAAAAAGACAACCCTGACATCCGCGTCAAGCCGACCTACACCGGCACTTACAAGGACTCCATCGTCAAAGCGCTGACGGCCCATAGAAGCGGTACACCGCCGGATGTTGCCGTGCTGTTTGCGGTGGATATGTTCACGCTGATCGATGCCGGCGCCATCGTGCCATTCGACGATCTGGTGAGCAATGCCGACGATGTTGCCTGGATGCGCGGCTTCTACCCTGCGCTGATGGCCAACAGCCGCGCCGCCGGCCAGACCTGGGGCATTCCCTTCCAGCGCTCCACCATCCTGCTGTACTGGAACAAAGAGCTTTTCCGGCAAGCTGGGCTGGACCCGGACCTCCCACCGGCCAACTGGACCCAGATGGCCGACTTTGCGCAAAAGCTCACGCGGAGCGACGATGCGGGCAACGCCACACAGTGGGGGATACAGATTCCCTCTTCGGGTTTCCCGTACTGGTTGTTCCAAGGTCTGGTGACCGGCAATGGCGCTCAGCTCATGAATGAGGCCGGCACTAAAACCTGGTTCGATCGTCCCGCCGTGGTCGAGGCCCTGCAATACTGGGTGGACCTGTCGCGTACGCGCAAGGTCCACCCGCCCGGGGTCATTGAATGGGGGAACACGCCCAGCGATTTCCTCAGTGGCAAGGCCGCCATGATCTGGACCACCAGCGGCAACCTGGCCAATCTGAAGGCCAAGGCAGGGTTTGCCTTCGGCGTCGGCCCGCTGCCCGGCAACAAGCAGGCCGGTTCGCCCACGGGCGGTGGCAATTTTTACGTGTTCCGCAAAACCACGTCGACGCGGCAAAAAGCGGCGTTCCGATTCGTCCAGTGGATGGTCGCCCCCGAGCGCACCGCGCGCTGGAGCATAGATTCCGGCTACATCGGCGTGAGCCCGGCCGCCTGGGACACACCCACCATGAAGGACTACCTGATGGCTTTCCCGCAGGCGGCTGTCGCACGCAACCAGTTGTCACACGCCGTGGCGGAACTGTCTACGCACGAGAACCAGCGCGTCACACGGGCCCTGAACGCGGGGCTGGTCTCGGCACTCACTGGCGCCAAGACGCCACAAGAGGCCCTGAAGGACGCGCAGACGCAGGCCGAGCACATCCTGCTGCCCTACCAGCGTTAGGGCCTGTTCACCTATGCAAAACACCGCCCCCGCGCCATCCAGCGCACCCCGCAAAGCCCTGCCAGCACTCGGGCGCCTGCGTTTTTTGAGCTATATGCTGCCGGCTGTGGTGCTGGGCCTGGCGCTGACCGCCACCTGGTTTTTCTGGGAGCGCGAACGCCGGGAGATCGGGCAGGTTCTGCAGGGCGAATTCGACGCGCGCGTGCGCGAGACCACCAGCCTGTTCCGGGAGCGCATGCTGGCCTATGAGCAGGCGCTGCGTGCCACCCACGGCCTGTTCTCCACGTCTGACAACGTGCAGCGCGGCGACTTCCAGTCCTTTGTCGCCAACCTGCGCATCCAGAACCATCCGGGGCTGCAAGGCATGGGCTTTGCGCTCATCGTGCCGTCGGACGAACGCGAGCGGCATATCGCCGCCATACGCAGCCAGGGCTTTCCGGCTTACACGGTGCAGCCGCCAATCGATACCGGTGCCAGCACGTCGGCGCTGTATTTCGAGCCCAGCGGCTCCTCGTTCCTCAGCACGCTAGGAACGGATTTTTTTCTGGAACCCTCGCGCCGGCCCGCGATGGAGGCCGCGCGCGACAGCGACAGCATCGCGATTTCCAACAAGGTGAAGCTGCCCGAAGAGGATGCCGCCCAGGTACAGGCCGGCTACCGCATGTACCTGCCGGTCTACCAGAACGGCAAGCCCCACAGCACCTTGGCCGAGCGCCGTGCCCACATCAAAGGCTGGATCTACGCGGCCTTCAGCATGGATGGCTTGATGGACAACATCCTGGGCGAGCGCGCCAACATCACGGTCGAGGTCTATGACGGCGCCGGGCAGGACGATGACCAACTGATAGATACCTACAGTGACCGGGTGGGCGGCGAGTCGACGCTCACGCTGTTCTACACGACGCAGCAGGTCGAAGTGGGTGGCTATGGCTGGACTCTGACGGCCCACTCGCTGCCCAACTTCACCACCGAGATTGCCATCAGCCGGCTGCAATGGGTTGCGCGGCTGGGCGTGGTGGCCAGTGTGATGGCGGCGCTGCTCACCTGGTTTGTGCTGAGGCGCCGCATGCGGGGAATGCGCACCGCCGCCGCCCTGCGCATTGCCAAGGAGCAAGCCGAGGCGGCCAGCCATGCCAAGTCGCAGTTCCTGGCGGTGGCCAGCCACGACCTGCGCCAGCCTATCCAGGCGCTGAGCCTTTTTGTTGCCACGCTGCAGGCCATGTCCAAGCGCGTCGAGCTGACAGGCGCCGAGGTGGGGCACATCGCCGCCCGCCTGCAAATGGCGCTCAACGGCCTGGGGCGCCTGCTTAACGGCCTGTTTGATCTGTCGCGCCTGGACAGTGGCACCGTGACCGTCACCCGGCGGCCGGTGGACATGGCCGACTTGCTCACTGAAGTCGGCAACGCCTTTGCAGGCCCCGCACAGGCCAAGGGACTGGACTTCCGGGTGGTGATGCCGCACGGTTTGTGGGTCGAGACCGACCCGTTGGTGCTGGCGCGTGTGCTATCCAATCTGGTGGCCAATGCCGTGCGCTATACCGAACAAGGCCGCATTCTGGTGGGTTGCCGACGGCATGCGCAGCATGTGGAGCTACAGGTGCTGGACACCGGTATCGGCATTGCGCAGGAAGAATGCGACCGGATCTTCGGCGAGTTCTACCAAGTGCCCAATGTGGCGCGCGACCGCGAGCACGGCCTCGGCCTGGGGCTGGCCATCGTCTCGCGCTCGGTGCAATTGCTGGGCGGGCAGATCCAGGTGCGGTCCGCGCCCGGCAAAGGCTCGGTGTTTTCCGTCATGCTGCCGCGTGCCCCTGCGCCCGAGCTTCCGGTTTCACGCCCCGCAGACCCGCAGGGGCCATTTGTGGGCAGTGTGCTGGTGATCGACGACGACCCCGAGCTGCGCGAATCCATGCAACGCCTGTTGGTGGAATGGAAATATTCCGTGCTGGTGGCCGCCTCGCTCGAAGACGCGCTGGCCCTTGCCGGCAGCCACCAGGATGACATCCGGCTCATTCTTTCGGACTACCGCCTGGCAAGCGACGTCACCGGCATCCACGCCATCGAAGCGGTGACGCGCCGCTTGGCACGCAAAGTGCCTGCGGTGATCATCACCGGTGACACCTCGGCGCAGCCGATTGCTGAGGCCGCGCAGCACGGCCTGCGGCTGGTCTATAAACCGGTGGAGCCGCAAGTGCTGGCCGACCTGATGAGCAGCATTCAATGAGCAACTTCATGACTTTCCCAACCGGCGTTGCCACCCACATCATTCTTGCTGAAGACCACGTGCTGATGCGTGAGGGTCTGAAGATGCTGCTGTCCACCCAGCCCGGCTTCGAAGTCGTCGCGGAAACCGGCGACGGCCGGGCCGTCGAGGCGCTGGTGCGGCAGTTCCGCCCCCAGTTGCTGCTGCTGGACCTGGGTCTGCCGGGGCTACACGGTGTGGACGTCGCCGCCGCCATCAAGGCCGAGTTCGCGGAATCCGTCAAGGTGCTGGTGTTGACCGGCGACCTGCAGCCGCATTCCGTGGGGCAGGCGTTGGCGGCGGGTGCCGACGGTTATGTGCACAAGAGCGAGGACAGCACAGAACTGCTGCAGGCGGTACACGCGGTGCTGGCCGGTCGTCAGTACGTCAGCCGCAACATCGCCGCAGTGTTTCTGCCGCGTCCCCTGCGTTCTGACGCCACGGGCCACGAACCGGTGGCCACCCCGCGCGAACGCGAAACCATGTCGCTGGTGGCGAGCGGGCTGAGCAACCTTGAAATCGCGGAGCGGCTGTTCATCGGCGTGGAGACGGTGCGCACGCACCGGAAGAACCTGATGGAGAAATTCTCGCTGCGCAACGCGGCAGAGATTACAGCCTACGCTGTGCAGCGCGGTTACTACACGTTGTCCTGAACGAGGAGCTGATGGATGACAGAAACAACAAAGCCCGGCGAACCGGGCTTTGTTGTTTTTGCAGTGCCGGTTAATGTGGACCAGCGCCGCTTTATCCGCCTATCAGGCAGCCAGCTTGGCGATGCTGTTCGCAGCTTCGCCCAAGGCTTCTGCCTTCTTGGCGTCGCCCATGGCCACGCCTTCGGCGCGCACAAAGCGCACGTCGGTGATGCCCAGGAAACCGAAGACGGTTTGCAGGTAGCTCTCTTGGTGTTCAGCGGCACGGCCCCAGTCGTTGGTGGAGTACACGCCGCCGCGGGTGGAGGCCACGATCACGGTCTTGCCGACGGCCAGGCCTTTGGGGCCGGTCTCGGTGTAGGCGAAGGTGCGGCCGGGTTGGGCGATGCGGTCAATCCAGGCCTTGAGCTGGCTTGGGATGCTGAAGTTGTACAGTGGTGCGCCCACCACGATCACGTCGGCGGCCAGGAATTGGGTCACCAGCGCTTCGGAGATGGCGTTTTCACGCTTTTGCACGTCGCTCTGCGCAGCGCCCGCGGGTGCGCGAAAGCCCAAGGAATCGGCAGACAGATGGCTCGGGGTGTCCACGGCCAGGTCCAGATAGTCCACGGTGGTGCCGGGGTGGTTGGTGACCCACTGGGCCACAGTGTCTTTGGTCAGTTGGCGGGAAATGGAGCCGCCGCTGAGGATGCTGGAGTCGATGTGCAAGAGTTTCATGACAGGTCCTTGAAGAGGGAGTGGTTCAATGGGACTAGTGTCTTTGAAAGTCGAATAATTGATAAGTCGGCACATTTGCGTTAGATTGTCCTGAATTTGGAACAATGAAGGGCTGGATATGCACGACACCAACGACATGCTGTACTTTGCCGAGGTGGTGGAGCGGGGTGGCTTTGCGGCCGCCGGACGGCACTTGGGGCTTCCCAAATCCAAGCTTTCGCGCCGCGTGGCCGAGCTGGAGGCGCGCCTGGGCGTGCGCCTGCTGCAGCGCACCACGCGCAAGCTGTCTCTGACGGAGGTGGGCGAGGTCTACCTGCGCCACTGCATCGCCATGCGCGATGCGGCCGAGGCCGCTGCCGAGGCGGTGGAGCAGGTGCAGACCGAGCCGCGCGGCACGCTGCGCATAGCCTGCCCGGTGACGCTGGCCCAAACCACGGTGGGCCCCATCATGGCGCTCTTCCTGGCGCGCTACCCGCAGGTGCGGGTGGACATGCGCGTGAGTAACCGCGTGGTGGACCTGGTGGAAGAGGGTGTGGACGTGGCGCTGCGCGTGCGCGGTACGCTGGACGACAGTGGCAGCCTGGTGGTGAAGAAGCTGGGCGAATCGGCCACCGTGCTGGTCGCCAGCCCGCTGCAGCTGGAGCGCCAGGGGCGGCCCACGTCCATGGATGACTTGGCGCGCATGGACACGATCTCCATGTCAGCCGTGGATGGCCGTGCCACTCTGGTGCTGCAGGGGCCCGATGGCGCCATCCACCCGCTGGTACACCGCCCCCGCTACGTGGCCGATGACCTGCTGACCCTGAAATACGCAGCGCTGCAGGGCACGGGCATGTGCTTTCTGCCCGACTACATGTGTCGCCGCGAGATGGAGGAGGGCCGCCTGGTGCACGTGCTGCCGGGCTGGGCGCCACCGCGCGGCATCTTCCACGCGGTGTACCCATCGCGCCGCGGCATGGTGCCGGCGGTGCGGCGGTTTCTGGACTTCTTGGGGGAATACACCAAAGGCGAAGGCATGCCCATGCTGCCGCCGGGTTGCCCGTCCACTGTGTGATCGCTTAGCGCAGGCGCAGCGGGTCCTGGCGGCGCTCGGGCCGTTTGGGGGGCTCGGCCGGGGTCAGGCTCCCGGGGCTGGTCACGGCGTCGGGGTCCACCCAGTTAAAGAATTTACAGACTTCGGCGCGCTGCGCCTGGGCGTCGGCGTAGCCCAGCGACATCAGCTCAGTGGTGTAGCCACTCTCAAACAGCAGGTAGCTGGCCAGTGCGGCGCCTTTCACATCGGCCTTGGCAGACGACACGCCCACGCCGCCCAGCATGGTGCGTACGGCGCGCGGCAGGTCGCCCACGTGGCGCGCGGCCACCGCGTCCAGCCGCTGGCTGGGGGCAATCACCAGCAGTTCCACCGGGCGCAAGGCGCTGGCCTTGCGGGCCTCGGCAGGCACCAGGTTGATGGTCTGGTTGATGCGGCGCACCCGCTCCACATCCACGGCCAGCGCGTCCAGAAAGATGTTGGACAGCGCGTGGCCGGCAATTTGTGCAATCGTGGGGTAGCTGTTGGTGGTGTGCAGGTGGGCCTCGTTCTTGGGCTCATGCATGCGGCCAGCCCCCACCACCAGTATGCGCTCTGCTCCTAAATGAATAGCGGGTGAGACTGGCGCGCTTTGCCGCATGGAGCCGTCGCCAAAGTATTCGGTGTGGCCCTGGATGTGCAGCTCGGTGGCTGGGAATACAAACGGAATGGCCGACGACGCCAGCAGGTGGGCATGGGTGATCTTGCTGCGCACGGCCAGGCGCTGGCTGCGCACCCAGGGCATGAGGCGCTTGTCGCCCTCAAAAAACGTGATGTGGTCGCCCGAGCTGTAGCTGGACGCGGTGACCGCAAAGGCCTGCAGGTGGCCGCGGCGAATCAGGTGCGGCAGGCGCTCCAGCGGCACCAGCTTTTGCAGCAGCTCGCCCAGCGGCGCGTTGTCCAGCAGTGACTTGGGCTTCACGCGCCGCCACTTGGCCAGCAGCCAGCCCAGCGACAACAGAGTGAGCCAGGTGGCGCCCGAGCGCAGCATGCTCAAGTGGTCGGCACGGTACACCTGGTCGGCGTGGAAGTTGCGCCAGGTGTGGGCAATCATGCGCACCGTGGCGTCGAAATTGTCCGCTCCGCAGGCCAGCGCCGCGGCGTTGATGGCGCCTGCCGAGGTACCTGCAATGATGGGAAAGGGGTTGGGCTGGTCGCCCGCGCCGCAGGCCAGGCGGATGTCGGCAATGGCTTCGAGCACGCCCACCTGGTAGGCCGCGCGGGCGCCGCCACCGGTCAACAACAGGCCGTTGGCGGGCAGGGGGGGCGGTCGGGTGTCCATGGAGCCATTATGAAAAGCCCCATGGGCTTGTAAACAGTTAAATGCGCGGGGTAAACCCTAGCAGTTCGATAGACTCCCAGCATTCAGGAGTTTTCATGTCCGCTACCGACCAAGCCATTCTGGGCGCCTTGCAAGGCGTCATCGACCCCAACACCCAGCAAACCTTTGCCAGCGCCAAGGCCCTCAAGAACCTCGCCGTGCAGGGTGGCGAGGTCCGCCTGGGCCTGGAAATCGCCTATCCGTGCAAGAGCCAGTGGCCTGCGATGGTGGCGGTGCTCACCGCTGCCGCCCAAGCCGTGCCCGGCGTGACCAGCGTGCAGATCACGCCCAGCACCAAGGTCGTTCCCCATGCGGTGCAGCGCGGTGTGCAGCTGCTGCCCGGTGTGAAGAACATCGTGGCCGTGGCCTCGGGCAAGGGCGGCGTGGGCAAGAGCACCACTGCGGCCAACCTGGCGCTGGCTTTGGCCGCCGAGGGTGCCACCGTGGGCCTGCTGGACGCTGACATTTACGGCCCCAGCCAGCCCATGATGATGGGCATCGAAGGTCGCCCCGAGTCCGACGATGGCAAGACCATGGAGCCCATGCACAACCACGGCGTACAGGTCATGTCCATCGGTTTTCTGGTGGCGCAGGACGAAGCCATGATCTGGCGCGGCCCCATGGCCACGCAGGCGCTGGAGCAGCTGCTGCGCCAGACCAACTGGAAAGATCTGGACTACCTCATCGTCGACATGCCGCCCGGCACCGGCGACATCCAGCTCACGCTGAGCCAGCGCGTGCCCATGACCGGCGCCGTGGTGGTGACCACGCCGCAGGACATTGCGCTGCTGGATGCCAAGAAGGGCATCAAGATGTTCGAGAAGGTGGGCGTGCCCATTCTGGGCATTGTGGAAAACATGGCGGTGCACGTGTGCACCAACTGCGGCCACGTGGAGCACATCTTTGGCGCTGATGGCGGCAAGAAGATGGCCGAGGGCTACGGCATGGACTACCTGGGCTCCTTGCCCCTGGCCCTGCACATCCGCGAACAGGCCGACAGCGGCCGTCCCACGGTGGTGGCAGACCCCGACGGTGAAGTGGCCAACATCTACAAGGGCATGGCGCGCCAGGTGGCGGTGAAGATCGCGGCGCAGGCCAAGGACTTCTCCAGCAAGTTCCCCACCATCACGATCAGCAAGAACAGCTAAGCAGCTACCAAAAGCGTAGCGCCTGGGTGCTGTCCTTGCGGCCGTCGCTGCGCGGTTCGCGCGTGGGGGTGCCCAGCACCACCCAGCCCACCAGGGTCTCGCCGGGTTCGCAGAAGGCCTGGATCAGGTGCGGCGCGCGGGCCTTGTCACCACTAAGCATCTTGCCGGCAAAGCCCAGCGCATGCGCCGCGTTCAAAAAGTTGGTGACCGCGCCGCCCACACACATCCACTGTTCATGCGCAGGCACCACCGGGTGGCCCAGGTCGATGCGCGCCAGCACCGCCACGGTGACCGGCGCACGCAGCGCGCGCTCACGCTCAATCGCCACGCCCTCGGCATCCTTGCCCTTGTTCTGGGCATGGGCTGCAAACAGTTCGGCCAGGCGCAGCCGGGCCTCCCCTTGCACCACCACCAACCGAAACGGCACCAGCTCCGCATGGTCGGGCGCGCGCAGGGCGGCGGCCACCATCTGCTGCAGCTGGACGGCATCGGGGCCGGGTTCAACCAGGTGTTTTACGCCCAGCGAATAGCGGTGGAGTAGGGTGGTCAGGGCGGCGGCTTGCGTCATGGTGGGCAAGAATAGCAGGGCGCCCCGCATAATCGTTGCGCCGTAACCCGTTGGACGTAGTGACATGAATTTGCTGGCTTCCATGAAATACCTGGTGGCGCTCAATGAGCATCGCCACTTCGCGCGCGCGGCCGAGGCCTGCCATATCACGCAGCCCGCGCTGTCGAATGCCTTGCGGGCGCTGGAGGAAGAATTCAACGTGGTCATCGTGCGCCGGGGGCGCACCTTTGCCGGGCTCACGTCCGAGGGCGAGCAGGTGTTGGCCGCAGGGCAACGCATGCTGCATGAGCAGCAGGTGTTGCAGCAGTCCCTCAAAAGCACGGCTGACAGCCCGGCCGGTGGCCTGGTCATCGGGACGGTGCCCACGGCGGTGCCGATCGCGGCGCGCTTTGCGGCCATGTTGCAAGCGCGGCATCCGGCGATCATGCCCGTGGTGCTCTCGCTAAGTTCCTCAGAGCTGGAGACCCGGCTCGACAACCTGTCGATCGACCTGGGGCTGGGCTACACCGACCGCATGGGCCTGGGCGGTGCCAAGCTGCTGGCGCTGCCGCAGTACATCGAGCACTATTTTTTGCTGCGCCGTGCAGCCCAGCCGCACCCGCACGAGCTTCAAATTGGCGAGCCCATCAGTTGGCAAAGCGCAGCGCAGCAGCCCCTGTGTTTGCTGACACCAGAGATGCACAACCGCACCATCGTCAATGCCGCCTTTGCCAGTGCGGGCTGCACCGTCACAGCCATCATCGAGACCAACTCCATCCTCACCATGGCGCTCAGCGTGGTGGCAGGCCAGGTGTGCAGCGTGATGCCCGGTGCGTTGGTGGCTGCCGTGCGCGGCTACCGCGAGCTGGAAGCCTTGCCGCTGGTGAGCCCGCAGGTGCGCACACCCATTGGTTTCATGCGCCATGCACAGGTGCGTCTCTCCAGGGCGATGGAGGCTGCGCAGGTGTTGGCGCAAGATGGCGCCTGGTTACGCCATGCCGCGGCGCATAGCGGGCTTTTGGTGTCGTTTTAATTTGATTTGAAGCAATAAAACTGGTGTAAAAACGAGGCTCCGCATGCCGGGGGTTTGCAGGGGTGTTTCGTGTTCGGCGATGGCCCTGCAGTTTTGGATTGGACACCGATGTTTCCTTTTACCGGTCCCGCACGGCGGGTCAAAGTGGCAGCCCGCAAATTCGCCGAGGTGCTGCCCGATGCCTTCTCACTGGACGGCCACCAGCGCGTGACAGTGCAGGATCGCCAGGTGGCCCTGTTACGCAATGGCCAGCGGCCCCTCAACCTCGACTTCGCATTGCCGGATGGCTTCAGCCAGTCCACCGGCTTGGTGGCCACCGTGTTTGCACGCGATGGCGATGACTTCATTCGCGTTACCACCTCGGTGCGCAAGCAAGATGGTGAGCGTGCCATAGGCACGCCACTGGACCGCTCCCAGCCAGCCTATGACGATGTGCTGCAAGGCCGCGCGCACCTGGGCTACGCCACCATTTTTGGTAAGCAGTACCTGACGCACTACGAGCCCGTCAAAGACGCTTCGGGTCGAATCATCGGCATCCTGTTTGTGGGGCTGGACATCACGGCTTCGCCCGGCATGGGGTTGTCTGCTGCCATGGCATGGCGCATCTCAGTGGTGTATGGCCTGGTGCAAACCGTGCTCTTGGGGGTGACGGGACAACTGCGTAACCCCACTGATTGGGTGATAGGCGGCGTCATGATGGCGCTGCTGTGGACCTGCACTTACCTGCTGATGAACCACTTTGTTGCCCTGCCACTGCGCGCAGGTCGGGCCGCCTCGCAACGCGTGGCGTCGGGTGATCTGACCCGGCAGGTGCACGTGAGCTCCAGTGACGATGCCGGCCAGATTTTGTTAGCCATTAACAGTATCAACATTGGCCTGACCTTGTTGATGGGCAAGGTCCGTAGCTCTACCGCCATCGTGGCTATGGGTACCAGCGAAATCGCTGATGGCAATATGGACTTGGCCAATCGCACGGAAAAGCAAGCGGGCGAAGTGAATGCCGCAGCCTCGGCGGTGCATGAATTAACGTCCACCGTTGCGCACACGGCTGACCAGGCCGCGCAGCTCAACAGCCTGGTCGCGTCTGTTTCCGGTGTCGCCAGCAACGGTGGCGATGTGGTGCAGCAGGTCGTTCGCACCATGGGGCAGATCTCTGCTAGCGCCAACAAAATCAACGACATCATTGGCCTCATCGAAGGCATCGCATTTCAGACCAATATTCTTGCTTTGAATGCTGCCGTGGAAGCAGCCCGTGCTGGTGAACAAGGCAGGGGCTTTGCAGTGGTGGCCTCTGAAGTGCGCAGCCTGGCGCAGCGCTCGTCCGGCGCAGCCCGTGAGATCAAGGACCTGATCGGTGCCTCGGTCAATAGTGTGGCGGCGGGCAGCGATCTGGTGGATAAGACGCGTCAGGCCATGGAGCACATTACCGGCGCCATTTCTGAAGTTGTGAGTTATATCGATGGCATCGCCCAGGCCAGTCAGGAGCAGCGTGCAGGCATTGAGAGTGTTAACCGCAGCGTCTCCGCGATCGATCAGATGACGCAACAAAACGTTGCATTGGTAGAGAAAGCGGCCGCCGCGGCCCTGAAGATGCGTGACCAAGCCCACACACTGGGTGCCGCGGTAGACAGTTTTAAAACCCACCGCTAAATGCCGCGATGCAGCATTTAGTTTTTGAATCAATGCATGTGATGAATCAATTGGATTCATCCGGCTTGACCTGTGACACTCGCGCCCGCCACGTTGGACGATGGTGAGCCAGTGTTTTCATCAATCGCAAAGGAGATTCAATGTCTGGATTACTCGATAAGGAACGGATCATTGCCGGCCCCGGCTTCAACCGTTGGTTGGTACCGCCGGCTGCACTGGCCATTCACCTGTGCATCGGGATGGCCTATGGCTTCTCGGTGTTCTGGCTGCCGCTGTCCAAGGCGCTTGGCATCAAGGAGGCCATCAAGTGCGGCCCTGACGTCGGCTTTTGGGGTCAGTTGTTCACCACCAGTTGTGACTGGCAAATCTCCACCCTGGGCTGGATGTACACCTTGTTTTTCGTGCTGCTGGGCTCCAGCGCTGCCACCTGGGGCGGTTGGCTAGAGCGCGCTGGGCCACGCAAGGCCGGTGTGGTGTCCGCACTGTGCTGGTGCGGCGGCATGCTGATATCCGCCATCGGTATCAAGACCCACCAGTTTTGGTTGATGATTCTGGGATCTGGCGTTATCGGGGGCATTGGCCTGGGCTTGGGATACATCTCGCCCGTATCGACGCTGATCAAGTGGTTCCCGGACCGCCGCGGCATGGCCACCGGTATGGCCATCATGGGCTTTGGTGGTGGTGCCATGATCGGCTCCCCGTTGGCCGCTGACCTGATGAAGTACTTTGCCACCCCCACCGATGTGGGCGTGATGCAGACCTTTGTGGTGATGGCGCTGGTGTACTTTGTGTTCATGATGGCCGGTGCCTTTGGCTACCGTGTGCCTGAAACCGGCTGGAAGCCCGCAGGCTGGACCCCACCGCCCGCGCAAGTGAACAATGCCATGATCACGCAGAAACATGTGCACGTGAAAAAGGTCTGGGGCATTCCCCAGTTCTGGCTCATCTGGATGGTGCTGTGCATGAACGTGAGCGCCGGCATTGGTGTGATCGGCATGGCCTCTCCCATGTTGCAGGAAGTTTTTGGCGGCACCCTGATTGGTGTGCAAGCCAAATTCGGCGAGCTGGACAAAACCCAGTTGGCCGCGATTGCCACGGTGGCCGCAGGCTTTACCGCGTTGCTCTCGCTGTTCAACATCGGTGGGCGCTTCTTCTGGGCCAGCCTGTCAGACAAGCTGGGTCGCAAGATCACCTACATCGTGTTCTTCGTGTTGGGTGGCCTGATGTACTTCAGCGTGCCTGGTAGCGCGGCGGCGGGCAGCATCGTGCTGTTTGTGGGTGCGTTTTGCGTGATCTTGAGCATGTATGGCGGTGGTTTTGCCACGGTGCCAGCTTATCTGGCTGACATCTTCGGCACGCAGATGGTGGGCGCCATCCACGGCCGCTTGCTGACCGCCTGGGCCACGGCCGGTGTGTTGGGCCCTGTGGTGGTGAACTACATGCGCGAGTACCAACTGGGCTTAGGCATTCCGCGTGAACAGGTCTATAACCAGACCATGTACATCCTGGTGGGCATGTTGGTGGTGGGCCTGATCTGCAACCTGCTGGTGCGTCCGCTGGACAACAAGTGGTTCATGACCGACGCCGAACTGGCAGCAGAGAAAAAGCTGGCGCACGAGCGTGCGGCGGCATCGGAAGTCGGCGCCAGCTCCGGCGGCGCAGACACCATTCCTGCTGGTGTGGTTGTCTTTGCCTGGCTGGCCGTGGGCCTGCCACTGGCATGGGGCGTGTACCGCACCCTGCAAAGCGTCGCCAAGTTCTTTGCTTAAATTGTTAGATTCCACAGGAACGCCATGACTGCAACCGTACCCGCACCGCATATTCCCGTCGTGGCACTGGCCACGGTGGACGATATGCGCGACCGCATCCGCCGCAAGAGCAAGCTCAAAGGCCGACAGCCTGAAGATGACGCGATGGCCGACGTGCGGGCGCTGGTGGGTACGGGGCCGCACCGGCGTGACCTGTTGATCGAACACCTGCACAAGCTCAACGACGCCTACCGCTGCCTGCACGACAGGCACCTGGTGGCCTTGGCCAAGGAGATGAACATCCCCATGGCCGAGGTCTACGAGGTCGCCACCTTCTACCACCACTTCGAGGTGGTGCGGGGCGACGAGACGGTGCCGCAGTTGACCGTGCGGGTCTGCGATGGACTGAGTTGCGAAATGGCGGGCGCCCAGGATTTGCTGGCGCGCCTGCCCACCTTGTTGGGCAACGCCGATGTGCGTGTGATACCTGCACCCTGCCTGGGCCGCTGCGAGCAGGCGCCGGTGGCCGTAGTGCATCAGAACCCGGTGCCCATGGCGACGGCCGAGGCCGTGGTTGCATTGACTAAATCGGCTGCAGCCCGTCATCCATCTGCACAAGCCGCTACACAATTTGTAGCGCACCAATTTGCTGAAAAACCGGTGTCACCCCCTGCGCATGCCGTGCAGGCTGCGCCCGACTATGCCGGCTACGACACCTACCGTGCCCAAGGCGGCTATGCCTTGGCCGCGGCCTTGGTGAATGGGGAGCATGACGCCGAGAGCGTTATCCAGGCCATGGAAGCGTCGGGGCTGCGCGGCTTGGGCGGTGCAGGTTTTCCGGCCGGGCGCAAGTGGCGCATCGTGCGCGACCAGCCAGCCCCCAAACTCATGGCCGTGAACATCGACGAGGGCGAACCCGGTACCTTCAAAGACCGCACCTACCTGGAGCGCGACCCGCACCGCTTTCTGGAGGGCCTGTTGATTGCCGCCCAGGTGGTGGGCATAGAGTCCTGCTACATCTACCTGCGCGACGAATACCACGGCTGCCGCGCCATTCTGGAGGACGAGCTGGCCCAACTGCGTGCCAACCCGCCGTGCCCGCTGCCCACCATTGAATTGCGCCGCGGTGCCGGCGCCTACATCTGCGGCGAAGAGTCCGCCATGATCGAGAGCATCGAAGGCAAGCGCGGCGAGCCACGCATGCGCCCGCCCTATATCGCCCAGGTGGGCCTGTTTGGCCGGCCCACACTGGAGCACAACTTTGAGACCCTGTACTGGGTGCGCGACATTGTGGAAAAAGGCGCAGACTGGTTCAGCGGCTTTGGCCGCAATGGCCGCAAGGGCCTGCGCAGTTTCAGCGTCAGCGGCCGTGTGAAGTACCCCGGCGTCAAGCTGGCTCCAGCCGGCATTACGCTGACCGAATTGATTGACGAGTACTGCGGTGGCATGCAAGACGGCCACACCCTCTATGCCTACTTGCCTGGTGGCGCGTCAGGCGGCATTTTTCCGGCCAGCCATGCCAATGTGCCGCTGGACTTTGACACACTGCAGCCGCATGGCGGCTTCATCGGTTCGGCAGCAGTCATCGTGCTGGGTCAGCATGACAAAGCGCGCGACGCCGCGCTGAACATGATGCGATTTTTTGCCCATGAGAGCTGCGGCCAGTGCACCCCCTGCCGCGTGGGCACGGCCAAGGCGGCCAAGCTCATGGAAGCGCCAGTGTGGGACAACACCACGCTGGAGGATTTGAACGTGGTGATGACCGACGCCTCCATCTGTGGTCTCGGCCAGGCCGCACCCAACCCGGTGCGCTGCGTGCAGAAATACTTTCCGCAGGAGATTGCATAAATGAACGCACCTGCCAAACCCATCGAAGTGATGCCCCAGGTGATTACCTTCTACCTCGACGGAAAGCCCGTCGAAGCCTTTGAGGGTGAGACCATTCTGAAGGCTGCCGAACGCAGCGGTGTCTGCATTCCCCACCTTTGCTACAAGGACGGCCTGCGTGCCGACGGCAATTGCCGCGCCTGCGTGGTCGAGATCAAGGGCGAGCGCACGCTGGCCCCCAGCTGCTGCCGCACCGCCACTGCGGGCATGGAAGTACAGGCCACGAGCGAGCGCGCCGTCAAGAGCCAAAAGATGGTGCTGGAGATGCTGCTCTCCGACATGCCGGACACCGGCTACAAATGGAACGAGAAAGACGAATCGCAGCAGCACGGCGAGTTGAGTGACTGGGCCGCGCGCATGGAGGTGCAGGTGCGCCCCGAGCTCAAGGCCCTGCGCCGCGCGCAGCCCAAGGCCGATGTGTCGCACCCCGCGATGGCCGTGAATCTGGACGCCTGTATCCAGTGCAACCGCTGCGTGCGTGCCTGCCGCGAAGAACAGGTCAACGACGTGATCGGCTACGCGCTGCGCGGCAGCCACAGCGAGATCGTGTTTGACCTGAACGACCCCATGGGCGACAGCACCTGCGTGGCCTGCGGCGAATGTGTGCAGGCCTGCCCGACGGGCGCGCTGATGCCCAAGACACAAGTGGGCTCGCAAATCGTCGACAAGAAGGTGGATTCCGTCTGCCCGTTTTGCGGTGTCGGTTGCCTGTTGACCTACAACGTCAAGGACAACCTCATCGTCAGTGTGGACGGGCGCGATGGCCCGGCCAACCACAGCCGCCTGTGTGTGAAAGGGCGCTTTGGCTTTGATTACGCGGCCAACCCGCAGCGCCTGACCGTGCCGCTGATCCGCAAGGCCGGTGTGCCCAAAGACCCTGAGGCGCTCAACCACCTGAACCGCGATACCGCCGACTGGTCCGATGTGTTCCGCGAAGCGACGTGGGAAGAAGCCCTGGCCCTGTCCGCCGGTGGTTTGCAACACCTGCGCGACACCTTTGGCAAGAAGGCCCTAGCAGGCTTTGGCTCGGCCAAGGGCAGCAACGAAGAGGCCTACCTGTTTCAGAAGCTGGTGCGCACCGGCTTTGGCAGCAACAACGTCGACCACTGCACCCGCCTGTGCCACGCTTCCAGCGTGGCCGCTTTGCTCGAAGGCGTGGGCTCGGGCGCGGTCAGCAACCAAGTGAATGATGTGGAGCATTCGGATCTGATCTTTGTGATCGGCTCCAACCCCACGTCCAACCATCCGGTGGCCGCCACCTGGATGAAGAACGCGGCCAAGAAGGGCGCCAAGATTGTGCTGGCCGACCCGCGCATCACCGACATTGGCAAGCATGCCTGGCGCACGCTGCAGTTCAAGGCCGACACCGATGTGGCCATGCTCAACGCGCTCATCCATGTGGTGATCGAAGAGGGCCTGGCGGACCAGGACTTCATTGCCAAACGCGCCAGCAACTACGAGGCGTTGAAGGAAAACGTCAAGGGCTACAGCCCCGAAGCCATGGAGCCCATTTGCGGCATTCCTGCGCAGACGATTCGCGAAGTGGCGCGGGAGTTCGCCAAGGCCAAGGGCGCGATGATTTTGTGGGGCATGGGCATCAGCCAGCACGTGCACGGCACCGACAACGCGCGTTGCCTCATTGCCCTGGTCACAGTGACCGGCCAGATTGGAAAGCCTGGCTCAGGCTTGCATCCACTGCGCGGCCAGAACAATGTGCAGGGCGCGAGCGATGCGGGCCTGATCCCCATGATGTACCCGAACTACCAGCGCGTGACCAACAAGGCCGCGCATGACTGGTTTGAGGATTTCTGGGGCATGAAGCTGGACAACCAGCCGGGTTACACCGTGGTCGAAATCATGCACAAGGCGCTGGTCGACGACAGTGACCCGCACAAGGTGCACGGCATGTACATCATGGGCGAGAACCCGGCCATGAGCGACCCCGACCTGAACCATGCGCGCCACGCGCTGGCGTCGATGAAGCACCTGGTGGTGCAAGATATTTTCATGACCGAGACCGCCTGGTTGGCGGATGTGGTGCTGCCCGCCACCGCCTGGCCCGAGAAAGATGGCACGGTCAGCAACACCGACCGCATGGTGCAGCTCGGCAAGAAGGCGATTGACCCGCCGGGCCAAGCCAAGCCTGACCTGTGGATCCTCCAGCAGATCGCCAAGCGCATGGGACTGAACTGGAACTACCAGGGAGCGAGCGATGGCGTCGCCGCAGTCTATGAAGAAATGCGCCAGGCCATGCACGCCGCCATCTCCGGCATCACCTGGGAGCGCTTGCAGCGCGAGTCCAGCGTGACCTACCCCTGCCTGAGTGCGGACGATCCTGGGTCGCCCACGGTGTTCATCGACAGCTTTGCCACCGACGACGGCCGTGTGCACCTTGTGCCTGCCGACATCATTCCGGCCAATGAGCGGCCCGACGCCGAGTTCCCGTTTGTGCTGATCACCGGCCGCCAGCTGGAGCATTGGCACACCGGCAGCATGACGCGCCGCGCCACCGTGTTGGACGCCATTGAGCCCATGGCGACCGCCTCCATGTGCGGTGACGATCTGCAAGCTCTGGGTCTACATCCTGGCGACGTGATCACGGTGGAGTCACGCCGTGGAAAAGTCGCCATCCATGTGCGGCGGGACGATGGCACGCCCAAGGGCGCAGTGTTCATTCCATTCGCCTATTACGAGGCAGCCGCCAACCTGATGACCAATGCCGCGTTGGACCCGTTTGGCAAGATTCCCGAGTTCAAGTACTGCGCCGTGGCCATCCGCCGGGGTGGCGTGCCCGCCGTCGTGAGCGGCTATGGTGTCAATGCGGCACCAGCACCAGTGCAGTAAGCCGTAAGCACCATGTCCCACGCCTTGCCCCGCCTTACCCAAGCCCGTGCGCCGCTGACGCACCGCATTGAGGTGACCAACGAGCATGGCGAGCAACAGGCGTTGGACATTCCGGCCGAGCGGCCCTTGACCGTCTATGTGGACAAGCGTGAGCTGGTGACGCTGATGACGCTGGGCGAGCGGCCCGAGTGGTTGGTGCTGGGCTACCTGCTGAACCAGCGCCTGGTGCCAGATGCCAGCGCGGTGGAGTCGATCACCGTGGACTGGGAGGTGGGCGCTGCTGCGGTGAAAACACGCGCTGGCATTGTCGACATCGCCCAAAAGACCGCCAAACGCGTGGTCACCACGGGCTGCGGCCAGGGCAGCCTGTTTGGTGAGGTCATGGAGCACATCGAAGGCGTGCAACTGCCCGCCACCACGGTGACCCGCTCGCAGGTTTACGCCATCGTCAACACCATCCGCCTGCAGGACAGCACCTACAAGTCGGCCGGTTCGGTGCACGGTTGTGCGCTGTTCCGCGGTGAGGAGCGGCTGCTGTTTGTGGAAGACGTAGGGCGGCACAACGCCATCGACGCCATCGCCGGATGGATGGCACTGCAGGCCCTTGGCACCACACCGTTGGTCACAGAAGGCCTGGTGTTTTATACGACCGGCCGCCTGACCAGTGAGATGGTCATGAAGGCCGCGCAGATGGGAATTGCCGTGGTCATCTCGCGCAGCGGCATGACGCAGATGGGCCACGCGGTGGCGCAGAGCCTGGGCCTGTGTGCCATTGGCCGCGCGCTGAACAAACGCTTTTTGTGCTTCAGCGCACCAGAGCGCCTGCAGCTCGACACCGTGGCCCTGCCCGCGACGGAAGAGGCGCCCATTTGAGTTCTCTGGGGGACAGCGCGCACGCCGCCTGGCAGTTGGTGGTTTCGGCCGACCCCATGTTGCTGTCTATCGTGCTGCGTTCGCTCACGCTCAGCGCCAGTGCCACGGCCATCGCGTTTGTCCTTGGCACGGTGCTGGGCTCCTGGTTGGCGGTCGGTCGCTTTGCCGGGCGCACGGTGTTGCTGGCCGTGCTCAACACCTTGTTGTCCTTGCCGTCCGTGGTGGTGGGGCTGGTGGTGTACCTGCTGCTGTCGCGCTCCGGGCCGCTCGGTTACCTCGGCTGGTTGTATTCGTTCAAGGCCATGCTGCTGGCGCAGACCGTGCTGGTGCTGCCCATCGTGGTGGCCCTGGTGCGCCAGGTGGTGGAAGACGCACACACCGCGCACGGCGAGCAACTGCACTCGCTGGGCGCCGGGCCACGCCTGACCGGCTTGCTACTGGCCTGGGATGAGCGCAACGCCTTGCTCACCGTGGCGCTGGCCGCCTTTGGCCGCGCCATTGCCGAGGTGGGCGCGGTGATGCTGGTGGGTGGCAATATCGACGGCTTCACCCGTGTCATGACCACCGCCATTGCGCTGGAAACCAGCAAGGGCGATCTGCCGCTGGCCATGGGTCTGGGCCTGGTGCTGCTGGCCGTGGTGCTGGTGCTGCAAATGCTGATTGCCGGCCTGCGTGTCTGGATGGGCGTCGCCCATGCTGTGCCGGTGGCGACGCGTTCGCAAGGGGCGCTCTGAGATGGCGGTGCTTTACCAACTGGACGACGTGCAGGTGGTGCTGGCCTCCACGCGGGGCGCACCCCCGGCGCTGGATGGCGTGTCGCTGCACATTGCCGCGGGTGAACGCGTGGCCCTGGTCGGCTCCAACGGCAGCGGCAAATCCACGTTGCTGCGCGTGTTGCATGGCTTGCTGGCGCCCACTGCGGGCACGGCCCAGCGCCAGGCAGGTTTGAAGCAGGCCATGTTGTTCCAGCGCCCGGTGCTGCTGCGCCTGTCGGTGCAGAACAACCTGGCGTTGGCCCTCTGGTTGCGCGGCAGGGGCTGGCGCGCCGCCCGCCAAGCCGCGTCGCAGGCCTTGACTCACGCAGGCCTGCAAAGCGTGGCGGCGCGTAGCGGCCGCCAACTGTCGGTGGGGCAAACCCAGCGTGTGGCGCTGGCACGTGCGCTGGCATTGGAGCCCGAGGTGCTACTGCTGGACGAACCCACTGCCAGCCTGGACCCGCACTCCAAACGCCTGGTAGAGGCCGCCGTGCAGGCCTACGGCGGCACCACCGTGTTTGCCAGCCACAACCTGGGCCAGGTCAAGCGCCTGGCAACCCGCGTGGCGTATCTGGAGCAGGGCCGGGTGCTGGCCGATCTGCCCGTGACCGAATTTTTTGACCAGGACCGCTTGCTGGCGCATTCCGCCGCGGCGGCCCATTTTGTAAAAGGAGAGGCCATTTCATGAGTGGTTTTAAAAGAAATAAACCTCTAGCTCCCGTGCGCATTGCGCTGGCAGCTATTGTTTTTGTAGCGTCTGGTTTTGCGTCGGCCCAGTCGCTGGTCATGGCGTCCACCACATCCACCGAGCAGTCGGGCCTGTTTGCCCACCTGCTGCCGGCCTTCAAGGCGGCCACCGGTTTGGACGTGAAGGTGGTGGCCGTGGGTACCGGCCAGGCCATCGACATGGGGCGCCGTGGCGACGCCGATGTGCTGTTTGTGCACGACCAGGCGGCCGAAGAAAAACTGGTGCAAGAGGGTTTTGCCACCAAGCGCCTGCCGGTCATGTACAACGACTTTGTGCTGGTGGGGCCTGCCAATGACCCAGCCCGCGTGCGCGGCAAAGATATCGTGTCGGCCTTCCAGAAGGCAGCAGTGGGGCCAGCAGCCTTCATCTCGCGCGGTGACCGCAGCGGCACCCACGCGGCCGAGCTGCGCTACTGGAAGCTTGCGGGCCTAGACGCCCCCAAGTTCGCCAACTACAAAGAGTGCGGCTGCGGCATGGGGCCGGCACTCAACATGGCGGCCTCCCTGGGCGCCTATGTGCTGACCGACCGCGGCACCTGGCTCAATTTCCGCAACCGCGCCGACCTGGCGGTGCTGGTGGAAGGCGACAAGCAGTTGTTCAACCAATACGGCGTGCTGCCGGTGAACCCGGCCAAACACCCCCATGTGAACGCAGTCGGGGCCGCCAAGTTTGTGGAGTGGGTCACCTCGCCAGCAGGCCAGGGCGTGATCGCCAGCTACAAAATCGGTGGCGAGCAGCTATTCTTCCCCAATGCCAATCCCTGAATCTTCTGCGACCTCTGCCTTTGCCCTCAGTGACGTAACTGCCCTGGTGCTGGCGGGTGGGCGCGGCCTGCGCATGGGTGGCGTGGACAAGGGTTTGCAACCCTTTCGCGGCCAGCCCATGGCCCAGCACGCGCTGCAACGCCTGGCCGCCCAGCAGGGTGGACCACAACAAGGTCTTCACAGCGTACTGATCAATGCCAACCGCAATGCCGAGGACTATCTGGCCTTGGGCGAAGCGGCGTGGGGCGCTGGTCGGGTGCGTGTGTTTGCCGACCGCGTGCAAGATTTCTCCGGTCCGCTGGCCGGTTTTCAGGCCGGGCTGGACCTGTGCACCAGCCCGCTGCTGCTGACCGTGCCGTGCGACAGCCCGTTGTTCCCGCTGGACCTGGCACAGCGCCTGCTGGACGCGCTCAACGCGGCCCGAGCCGACATTGCCGTGGTGCAGGCGCCGGAGGCAGGGCGCGATGGCCAACTCAGCCTGCGCAGCCAGCCCGTCTTTTGCCTGATGAAGGCGAGCCTGCTGGGCAACCTGACCGAATTTCTGGATGGCGGTGGCCGCAAGGTCGACGCCTGGACTGCGCAGCACCGCGTGGTGCAGGTGCCCTTCAACCTGGCGGGCGACGACCCCCACGCGTTTGCCAATGCCAACACGCTGGACGAACTGCGTCTGCTGGAAAACACATGACGACTTCTTTGGACGACATTGCCCGCTCCCTGCAAGGCTACGACCCGCAGGCCCTGAAGATGGACGACGCCAACGCCTTCATCGCCCGCTTGGTGGCGCCGGTGCAGGGCGTGGAGACATTGCCGCTACGCCAGTGTGCGGGCCGCGTGCTGGCGCAGGATGTGGTGTCGCCCATCTCGGTGCCCGCGCATGACAACTCGGCGATGGATGGCTTTGCCTTCAGCGGTGCGCTGTTGCAGCCCGGCCAGGCCCTGGCCCTGCGCAGTGTCGGTACCGCCTTGGCCGGCAAGGCCTGGGTGGGCACTGTGGGCGCGGGCGAATGCCTGAAGGTGATGACCGGTGCCATATTGCCGAGCGGGCTGGACACCGTGGTGCCGCAGGAGTTCACAAAACAAGAAGACGATGTGGTGCACATCCCCACCGACATCTTGAAAGCTGGCGACAACCGCCGCCTGCGCGGAGAAGACCTGCTGCAGGGCGGTGTGGCGCTACCAAAAGGAGAGCTGCTCACGCCCGCTGCACTGGGGCTGGCGGCCAGTTTGGGTCTGCAGAGTTTGCAGGTGGTACGGCGCTTGCGTGTGGCCTATTTGTCCACCGGCGACGAAGTGCTGTCGGTGGACGAGCCGCTGCGCGAAGGCGCGGTATTTGACAGCAACCGCTACACCGTCACCAGCCTGCTGGACCGCCTGGGCTGCGAGGTGATTGAGCTGGGTGTGGTGCGCGACGAACCGGCTGCGCTGGAGGCTGCGTTTCGCAGTGCCGCCGCGCAGGCCGATGTGATTTTGAGCAGTGGAGGGGTGAGCGTGGGTGAGGCCGATTTCACCAAGGGCATGATGGCCAAGCTGGGCGATGTGGCCTTCTGGCGCATTGCCATGCGCCCGGGGCGCCCCTTTGCTGTGGGCCGCATTGGCAACACCGTGTTGTTTGGCATGCCCGGCAACCCGGTGGCGGTGATGGTCACGTTTTTGACGTTGATACGTCCGGCGCTGTTGCAAATGATGGGCGCACGGCCTCAGCCCTTGCCGCTCTTACAGGCGCATAGCCAGGAACCGGTGCGCAAGAAAGCTGGCCGCACCGAATACCAGCGCGGCATCGTCAGCACTGCACCAGACGGTCGCTTGCAGGTGCGCACCACCGGCAACCAGGGGTCTGGTGTGCTCAGCTCCATGGTGCAGGCCAACGGGCTGATCGTGCTGCACCACGCCCAGGGCCATGTGGCGGCGGGCGATTGTGTGGATGTGATGATGTTTGATGGGGTGATTTAAGCCCCGTGGCGGGCGATGTGCGTACCCGGCCCACAAGGCTTGTGGCGCGCAGACAGTGTGGATCAGGGAGTACAAATAATGAGTGAACAGAAAATTGAGTTGTACGACGGCCCGGCTGGTGGCTGGGGCGCTTTGCGCAGCGTGGGCCAGGCCCTGTTGCGGCAGGATATTGCGATTAAAGGTGCCAAGACGCTGCTGTCAGCCAATCAGCCTGATGGCTTTGACTGCCCGGGCTGTGCCTGGCCGGACCGCAACCACGCCTCTACGTTTGAGTTTTGTGAGAACGGCGCCAAAGCCGTTGCCGCCGAAGCGACAGCCCGGCGGGTGACCCGCGAATTCTTCGCGCAGCACAGTGTGGCCGAGCTGGCCCTGCAGAGCGACTTTGCGCTGGAAGACCATGGCCGCCTCACCGAGCCCATGGTCTATGACGCCAGCACCGACCACTACCGCCCCATCAGCTGGGACGACGCGTTCGGCCTGATTGCCAGGCATCTCAATGCCTTGCCGGACCCCAACCAGGCGGCGTTCTACACCTCTGGGCGGGCCAGCAACGAAGCGGCATTTTTGTA
The DNA here is from genome assembly GCF_056405715.1 of Rhodoferax sp. P1_F3. Lineage (NCBI taxonomy): Bacteria > Pseudomonadati > Pseudomonadota > Betaproteobacteria > Burkholderiales > Comamonadaceae > Rhodoferax > Rhodoferax sp. P1_F3. The sequence goes on from NZ_JBFUBO010000017.1 coordinate 40,406, forward strand.
CCAGCTGTTTGTGCGTCAGTACGGCACCAACAACTTTCCCGACTGCTCCAACATGTGCCACGAGCCCAGCGGGACCGGCATGCGCGAGAGCATCGGTGTGGGCAAAGGCACGGTCACGCTGGACGACTTCACCCAAGCGGATGCGATCTTCATCTTCGGCCAGAACCCCGGCACCAACCACCCCCGCATGCTGGGTGAGTTGCGCCAGGCGGCCAAGCGTGGCGCGCGAATTGTGAGCATCAACCCCATGCGCGAACGCGGGCTGGAGCGCTTTGCCGACCCGCAGGACAAGCTGGAGATGGCTACCCTGCGCGACACCCCCATCAGCAGTCACTACTTTCAGCTGCGCATTGGCGGCGATTTCGCCTTCGTCAAAGGCATGATGAAAGCCTTGGTGGAGTGGGACGACCAGGGGCGCCCGGTGCTGGACCGCGCCTTCATTGCCGAACACACCATGGGTTTTGACGCACTGCTGCAAGATCTGCGCGCCGAGTCTTGGGAGCTGCTGGAGCGAGAGTCCGGTCTGAGCGCGGAGCAGATATGCAGCGCCGCAGATGTCTATGCCAAGGCCGGCAGCACGATTGCGTGCTGGGGCATGGGCATCACCCAGCACCAAAACTCGGTGGCTACCATCCAGATGATCGTCAATCTGCTGCTCATGCGCGGCAACATCGGCCGGCCCGGTGCCGGCCCTTGCCCGGTGCGCGGGCACAGCAATGTGCAGGGCGACCGCACCATGGGCATCTGGGAGCTGCCGCCCCAGTCGCTGCTGCAAAGCCTGGAGCGGGTCTTCGGCTTCACACCTCCACAGAAGCCTGGACTGGACACGGTGAGCACCATACGCGCCATGTTGGATGGCAAGGTCAAGGTGTTCATTGCCTTGGGTGGCAACTTTGCCGCTGCCACGCCTGACACGGTCCAAACCTGGAAGGCCTTGCGCCAGTGCGACCTGACCGTGCATGTCACCACCAAGCTCAACCGCAGCCACATCGTGCACGGGCGGGATGCCCTGATCCTGCCGTGCCTGGGCCGTACCGAGATGGACATGCAGGCCGGCGGCCTGCAAGGCGTGACTGTGGAAGACTCCATGAGCATGGTGCACATCTCCATGGGCATCAACCCGCCGGCAGCGCCGCAGCTGTTGTCCGAGCCCGCCATCGTGGCCCGCATGGCTGCAGCCACTTTGGGCGCACGCAGCAACACGCCTTGGCAGTGGCTGGTGGAAGACTATCGCCGCATCCGCGACAAGATTGCCGAGGTGTTTGTCGACTTTGCAGACTTCAATGCCCGCGTGAGCGTGCCCGGTGGCTTCCGCTTGCGCAATACCGCCAGCGAGCGGGTGTGGGCCACGGAACCTGGCAAAGCAGTGTTCAAAACCCATGCGGTACCTGTTGATACCCCCTTGCACCAGGCCCGCCAACGCAAGGGCGATGCCACAGTGTTCGCCTTGATGACGACCCGCTCTCACGACCAGTACAACACCACCATTTATGGCAATGACGATCGCTACCGCGGTGTGTTCGGCCAGCGCCGCGTGGTGTTTGCCAACGAGCAGGACATCCGCGAACTCGGCATGAAGGCTGGCGATTGGATCGATTTTGTGACCGTGTGGGAAGACGGCGATGAGCGTCGCGCCGAAGGCTTCAAGCTGGTGGCATACAACATCCCCCGCGGTTGCGTGGGGGCGTATTACCCTGAGACCAACCCTCTGGTGCCGCTGGAATCGGTGGCTATTGATGCGGGCACACCGACGTCCAAGTGCATCCCGGTGCTGATGCTGCCGCACAAGGCAGCGGCATGCTGACGGAGCTGCAGCAAACCTTGCTATGGACGCTGTACCGTGCGGCCAAGCCAGTGTCCTTGCCCAGGTTGGGCAAACAGCTGGGCTTGAGTGGCAGTGTGGTGATGCGTTCCCTGGCCACCCTGGGGGATGCGGCGGTGGCCGGCCAGGCCGGCCCAGGTTGGGTGCACGTGGAGATGGCCGATAGCCGCTGGACCGCCAGCCTGACGGAGGCCGGACAGGTGCTGTGTGCGGAGCAAGACCATGCGCCATGAAAGTCGCACGCCGGCGCTGAGCACCTGCGCCGTAGACCGCTGGCCGCAAGACGGGCAAACCACCGACTTGCTTGCAGCGGAAGTGCCGGTGGCGCTGGAGTTCAATGGCATTTCGCACGCCGTCATGCTGGCCACCCCGCAGGATCTGGAGGCGTTTGCGCTGGGCTTTGCCTTGACCGAGGGCATTCTCGATACACCTTCGCAGTGCTATGGCATCGAGGTGGAGTCGGTGCACACCGATTCGGTGCAGGGGCTGACCGTGAGGTTGGAGATTGCGGCTGCCTGTTTCCAGCGCCTCAAGCTGCAGCGCCGCAGCCTGGCGGGCAACACCGGCTGCGGGTTGTGTGGTGTGGAGAGCTTGGCAGCATTGGGCCCCCCCTTGCTTGCCATGCCGCGCCAACCTTGGCTGGCTGCTTTGACGGTGGATGCCTTGCTGCGCGCCTCCAACGCCTTGCCTGAGCGCCAGCTTTTGAACCAGGCGTGCGGCTCATTGCATGCTGCTGCTTGGGTCAGCCCGCAGGGTGAGTTGCTGGAGGTCATGGAAGACGTGGGTCGACACAACGCGCTCGACAAACTATTGGGCTACCGCGCCCGGCACAACACCTTGCAGGAGCCGGGCTTTGTGCTGATGACCAGCCGCGCTAGCCACGAACTGATCCGCAAATGTGTGCGCATGGGTGTGGCCGCTATGGCCGCCATCTCCGCCCCGACAGACTTTGCGGTGGACATGGCCACCCGCAGCGGCCTGCAGCTGTGGGGGCTGGTACGCGGGCAGCGGGCGGTGCGCTACACCGCCTGAGCCGGCGCATAGGCCTTTGCAAACACAGGGGCAGCAGTGTCTCGGGAATAATGCTTCGGTGTTCCCTGGTCCTGGGAGGCCGGTTTGAAATTGTCTTTTTTTGCGCTGGGCTGGCGCACCCTGTGGCGCGATGTGCGCTCTGGCGATCTGCGCCTGGTCATCGTGGCCGTCACCCTGGCCGTGGCCGCCCTCACTGCCGTGGGCTTTTTTGCCGACCGCCTGCAAGGCGGCTTGCAGCGTGATGCGCGCCAGCTGCTGGGCGGTGACGCCGTCATCTCCAGCGACAACCCGCCGCCCGAGGCCTTTGAGGCCATGGCCCGTTCGCTCCAGCTCTCTGTCGTCCACACGCTGGGCTTTCCGACCATGGCGCGCGCCAATGACGCGCAAGGCGGCGCAGCCAAGCTGGTGGCCCTCAAGGTGGTGGAGCCCGGCTACCCGCTGCGCGGCAGCCTGCGTGTGAGCAGCGCGGCCGATGCGCCCGACGCTCCCACCAAAGACACGCCTGCCAAAGGCCAGGCGTGGGTGGATGCTGCGTTGCTGGAAGCCATTGGCCTCAAGGTGGGTGACCCCCTGCTGCTGGGCGACAGCCAGTTCACGGTGAACAAGATCATCGTGATCGAACCCGACCGCGGTGGTGGCTTCATGAACTTTGCGCCACGCGTGATGATCACGCGGGCCGACCTGCAGGCCACAGGCCTGGTGCAGCCCGCCAGCCGCCTGAACTACCGCATGGCCGTGGCCGGCAATGAGCCCGCGGTGCGCAAGTTTGTGGTGTGGGCCGACGCGCAGGTGAAGACCGGCGGCGTGCGTGGCGTGCGGGTCGAGTCGCTGCAGAGCGGCCGCCCCGAGATGAGCCAGACGCTGGACCGCGCCAACAAATTCCTGAGCCTGGTGGCGCTGTTGGCCGCATTGCTGAGTGCGGTGGCCGTGGCACTGGCCGCGCGTGCCTTTGCCACCAACCATCTGGACGACTGCGCCATGCTGCGCGTGCTGGGCCTGTCCCAGCGCACCATCGCCAGCGCGTACGCCTTTGAGTTCGCGCTGGTGGGCCTGTTTGCCAGCGCCTTGGGCGTGCTGATCGGCTTTGGCGTGCACTACCTGTTCGTGGCGCTGCTGGCCGGGCTGGTGGATGCGGCGCTGCCTGCCGCATCGCTGTGGCCCGTGGCGCTGGGGCTGGGCATGGGCCTGACCCTGCTGATGGCCTTTGGCCTGCCGCCCGTGCTGCAGCTGGCCCAAGTGCCCGCGCTGCGCGTGATCCGCCGCGACGTGGGCAACCTGCGCCCCGCGTCCGTTGGCGTGCTGGCCATTGGGGTGGCGGGCTTTGCGGCGTTGCTGCTCACGGTCAGCAGTGACCTCATGCTGGGCCTGATAGCCGTGGGCGGCTTTGCCGCTGCGGTGCTGGTGTTTGCGGGTCTGAGCTGGGTGGCCGTGAAGCTGCTGCGCCGCAGTGTGAATGAGGCCACGGCACCGCGCTGGCTGGTGCTGGCCACGCGCCAGGTGTCGGCCCGCCCGGTCTACACCGTGGTGCAGGTCAGCGCGCTGTCCGTGGGCCTGCTGGCGCTGGTACTGCTGGTATTGCTGCGCACGGATCTCATCAGCAGCTGGCGCCGGGCCACACCACCCGACGCGCCCAACCGCTTCGTCATCAACGTGATGCCCGAGCAGTCCGATGCCTTCCAGAAGGCGCTGACCGACAGCGGTGTGGCCAAGTTCGACTGGTACCCCATGATCCGCGGCCGCCTGGTGGCGGTGAACGGCAAGGCCATCTCGCCCGATGACTTCACGGAAGACCGCGCCAAGCGCCTGGTGGACCGCGAGTTCAACCTCTCGCACAGCGCCAAGAACCCGCCGCACAACCTGGTGGTGGGCGGGCAATGGACCGAGAACGAAGAGGGCGCGGTGAGCGTGGAAGAGGGTATTGCGAAAACGCTGAACCTGAAGCTGGGCGACAGCCTGCGCTTTGATGTGGGCGGCATGCAGACCGAGTCCAAGATCACCTCGCTGCGCAAGGTGGACTGGGGCTCCATGCGGGCCAACTTCTTCGTGATGTACCCGGTGGCCGTGCTCAAGGACGTGCCCAGCACCTTTATGGGCGCCTTCAAGGCACCCGAGACCAAGGGCTTTGACAACGCGCTGGTGCACCAGTTTCCCAACGTGACCAATGTGGACATGACCAGCACCATCAACCAGGTGCAGCGCGTGCTGGACCAGGTGATCCGCGCGGTGGAGTTTCTGTTCGGCTTCACGCTGGCCGCTGGCCTGGTGGTGCTGTTTGCCGCGGTAACGGCCACGCGCGAGGACCGCGCACGCGAGTTCGCCATCATGCGCGCCGTGGGCGCGGGCAGCAGCCTGCTGCGCCAAGTGCAGCGCACCGAGCTGGCGGGCGTGGGTCTGCTGGCGGGCTTTCTGGCGTCCATCGTCGCCGCGGCCGTGGGCTGGGCGCTGGCGCGCTATGTGTTCGAGTTCGACTGGACCGTATCACTGTGGGTGCCGCTGCTGGGCGCGCTGGCCGGCGCGGTGCTGGCGCTGGCCGCGGGCTGGTGGGGCCTGCGCGATGTGCTGCGCCGCCCGGTGGTGGAGACCCTGCGCCGCGCGGCGACCTGAAGACACTATACTTTTGATAGCTGCTCGCGCATATTCTGTGGGGGGCGCGCTCAAATCCAAGTGCAACACGAAGGTAGTTTATTGGATTGATTGAGTTGGCTCTTCGAGCTTGGCCAGCCAACCACTGTAGACCTCATGCGGTGTGCACCAGTCCAGTGTTTTCCTGGGTCGGCCATTCATCAGGTCC
>NZ_JBFUBO010000018.1:0-43921 GCF_056405715.1 Rhodoferax sp. P1_F3
AAAAAATGGCATTTTTTCATATCCAGTCTGCGTGAGCTGCTCTCATAAAAATAGCGACAAACACCGCAGTCTTCACTCTCGATTTTGACCACTCAGTTGGACTCTGAATATCCCCCGTTCGGGTCATTTCTTGGATGTCGGCTTCCGCCACAAAACAGACTGCAATGACGAGGTCTCTTACTCCGCAAGAATACCAACCCCCAAGCCAGTATGGCGTGTACCCGGTGGCCTCATCAGTCCGCTGCGCGGCCAGCAAATCGGCTACCGGGTACACGCCACACAGGCCAGCGAACGCAAGAATGCAGGCGAATAGATAATCACAACACCATGCCCTACACCACCCTGATCTCCGTCGCCCAACTCCAAGCCCTACAAGCCAGTGCCACACCCGCCGTGGTGTTTGACTGCAGCTGTGACCTGATGCAGCCCGCGCAAGGCCCGGCGCAGTACGCTGAGAGCCACATTGCCGGTGCGCTGTATGCGCACCTTGACAACAACCTCAGCGCCAAGGGCGACCCGGCCGTAACCGGCGCCGCCTCAGGCGGGCGACATCCTCTGCCCCCTCGCAACACGTTTGCCGCGTGGCTGGGCAGCGTGGGCCTGAAGAATACCGACCAGGTGGTGGTCTACGACCGCCAGGGGGCCAACTACTGCGGCCGCCTGTGGTGGATGCTCAAGTGGTTGGGCCATGCAAACGTGGCCGTGCTGGACGGTGGCTTTCAGGCCTGGCAGGCCGCGGGCGGTGCCCTGGCCAGCGGTGCCGAGGCGCCCCGCACCGCAACCACCTTTGCAGTGGGCGACCCGCTGGTGACGCTGGTGGGCGTAGACACCGTGCTGCGCAACCTCCACAAGGGAACACAGCACATCATCGACGCGCGCGGCGCACCTCGCTTTCGCGGCGAGATGGAACCCATAGACCCCGTGGCAGGCCACATCCCCGGCGCGCTGAACCGCGTCTTCAGCAGCAACCTGGGGCCGGATGGTTTCTTCAAACCCGCGGCCCAGCTGCGCGCCGAGTTTGAAGCCCTGCTGGGCCAGCGTGCGCCGCAGGACGTGGTGCACCACTGCGGCAGCGGCGTCAGCGCCGTGCCCAATGTGCTGGCCATGGAAATTGCCGGGCTGGGCGGCACTGCCCTGTTTGCCGGCAGCTGGAGCGAATGGTGCAGCGACCCTAGCCGCCCCATTGCCCAGGGCTAGGTCCTGCCGGCTAGCCCCTCTAGCACGGCCGCCCTTGGCGGCCTACACTGCAGCACCATGGAGTCTCGTTCGCCCTCCACACCTTTGCCCGCCGTCCGGCGCCTGCCCGATGCGGTAGTGCTCAGCGCTGTGGTCGTGGTGGGGTTGCTGTGCAGTGGGGCGATCTTCTACAGCCTGCGCCAGACCGAGGCACTGCGCATCCAGGAGATCCGCAACGCCAGCGCCAAAACCGTGATCGACGCACTGGAGCTAGACATCACCCGCACCGTGGAAGCCACGCACAACGCGGGCCTGATGGTAGAGACCCAACCCCGGCTGCAACGCCCCCAGTTCAACGCCTACATGCGTCGCGTGATGGCCGATTTGCATACGGTGTCAGCGCTGCAGTGGCAGCCCTTGGTGAACGGGCGCGCCCTACCCGCCTACGTATGGCCCGAGGACCATGGCCCATTGGGGCTGGGCCAGAGCCCCGATGCGCTGGCCCAGCCGAAACAGCATGCGTTGGTAGTGGGGCGTCCCGTGGCGTCGGAGACCTTCCCCATTGCCAGCACGCCGCCCGACAACGGGCTGGCCTCCGCCCTGTCGGTGTCGTCCCCCGTGTATGAGCGCGACCCGCTGAGCGGTGGCACGCAACGCCATCTGGGCTATGTGGTGGCCGAGGTGCCACTCAAGGCCCTGCTGCGTGAGGCCAGCTACCGTGCCGACCTGGCGGGCATGGACCTGCTGGTTTTTGACCTCACCGCCCCAGACGAACAGGCCAACCAGCCCATCTACACCTGGTATGGCGGTGCGGCCGACACCCAGCGCCACTTCAGCTTTCTGGTGGACGCCAAGCTGGACGACTATGCACTTACCGTGGACATCGCCACCCGCCCGTGGGAGGTGGTGCTGCGCCCACGCGCGGCCTTCCAACGCAGCCTGCCCACTAGCCAGGCGCCCTACCTGCTGGCTGGGGCGCTCGCCGCCACCGCACTGGTGACCTGGGCTGTGTGGCGCGCCCAGCGCTACCGCCGCCGCATTGAGACCGCCAAGCTGCGCGAGCAGGCAGCGCGCGAACAGTTGGCGACCGAACAAAAGCGGCTGCAAAACATCATCGAAGGCACGGGCGTGGCGACCTGGGAGTTTGACTACAAGACCCGCCAGCTGCGGATGAGCGAACGCTGGGCCTCTCTGGCTGGCTATACCCTGCAGGATTTGGGCGATGACCTCTACGCGCGCTGGCTGGAGTTGGTCCACCCCGATGATTTAGCCGCCTTCTTTGCTGCGCTGGAGCAGCACTACGCGGGCCACAGCGAGCACCTGAACTTCGAGTACCGGCTGCACCACAAACAAGGGCACTGGATCTGGATTGCCGCGCGCGCCCGGTTGATGGAACGCGCAGCCGACGGCACACCGCTGCTGCTGGCGGGAACGCATCTGGAAATCACCGAGCGCAAGGAGGCAGAAGCCCGCATCCGGGAGCTCAACGCCACACTGGAGCTGCGCATGCAAGAGGCCCTGGCCCGCAGCGAAGCCCGCGCCACCCTGGGCACCCTGATTGCCAGCGTCTCGCACGAAATGGGCACGCCCATGGGCAACAGCCTGATGACCGCCAGCACGCTGGTGGACCAGGCGCGCCATTTCCAATCGCTGCTGGACGCGGGCACGCTGCGCAAATCGACCCTGCAACAGTTTGTAGAGCAGGTGCGCGAGGGCAATACCCTGCTGCTGCGAAACCTGGAGCGTGCCGTGGCCCTGCTGAAGAGCTTTCGGCAAGTGGCGGCCGACCAAGCCAGCGAACAACGGCGCAGTTTCGACCTGCGCCAGGTGCTCAATGAGGTGATGTTGACGCTGGCCCCCAGCCTGAAGCGCGAGACGCATACGGTGGAGTTGGATGTGCTCGAAGGCATCCGCATGGACAGCTACCCCGGCCCGCTGGGCCAGGTGGTGATTAACCTGGTCAACAACGCCTATCTGCATGCGTTTGAAGGCATGGAGCATGGCGTGGTGCAACTGCGCGTGCAGGCCGATGAAAACCACGTCACGCTCATCTGCAACGACAACGGCCGCGGCATTGCGCCCGATATTCTGGAGAAGATGTTCCAGCCGTTCTTCAGCACGCGCATTGGCAGCGGCGGCACTGGCTTGGGCATGTCCATCGTGGACAACCTGGTGAAGGCCACGCTGGGCGGCACGCTGGAGGTGCACAGCGTGTTGGGCCAGGGCACCACCATCACCATCACGCTGCCGCGCGTGGCACCCGAGCCCACGCGCAGCGACGAGGTCTAGGTAGCCTAGAAACCCAGGCTTGCGCCCGCGCCCAGCAAAGTAGCCAACCCCAGCAGCGCAAAGATGGCCGCGGCAATGCCATGCACCAGCTTCATGGGAATTTTGGCGGCCAGCCGGTCGCCCACAAACACCGCGGGCACATCGGCAATCAGCATACCCAGCGTGGTGCCGATGACGACGAGCAGCGGGTTGGCATAGTGCGCAGCCATGGCGATGGTGGCGATCTGCGTCTTGTCGCCCATCTCGGCCAAAAAGAAGGTGATGAAGGTGGCACCGAACACGCCCAGCTTGCTGGCGATGCGGGTTTCTTCTTCCTCAATCTTGTCGGGAATCAGCGTCCACGCCGCCATGCCCAGAAAGGATGCACCCAGCACCCAGCGCAGCACGCCAGGGCTCAGCACCGAGGTGATCCAGGCGCCCAGCGCACCGGCCAGACCGTGGTTGAGCACGGTGGCGGCCAGGATGCCGGCAATGATGGGCAAGGGTTTCTTGAAGCGTGCGGCCAGGATAAAGGCCAGCAACTGGGTTTTGTCGCCGATTTCGGCAAGGGCGACAACACCGGTAGAGACTAAAAGTGCTTCCATGCCGCTCACTTGCCCACAGGGGCCGCCTCGCCCACTGGCTCCGCAGGCTGGCGCAACACCTTGGCCTTGATGCGGCCGACAAAGTGTTCAATGTCGTCCACGATGGTGAAGAAGCTGGGAGTCACCAACAGGCTCAGGATGGTGGAGGTGATGAGGCCCCCAATCACCGCCGCGGCCATGGGCGCGCGGAAGCTGTTGTCGGCATGGCCCAGGCCAATGACCAGCGGCAGCATGCCGGCCACCATGGCGATGGTCGTCATGATGATGGGGCGTGCCCGCTTGTGGCAGGCGTCGATCAGCGCATCGAAGCGACTCAGCCCGTGTTCACGCTGCGCCATGATGGCGTACTCCACCAGCAGGATCGAGTTTTTGGTGGACACGCCAATCAGCATCACCAGCCCGATGAAGGACGGCATGGACAGCATCTTGCCAGTCACCAGCAGGCCGATGAAGGCGCCACCGAAGGACAGAATCACCGCGGGGATGATGGAGATGGGGTGCAGGAAGTCCTTGAACAGCAGCACCAGCACGATGTAGATGCACAGCACGCCGGTCAGCATGGCCAGGCCAAAGCCCGCCACCATTTCGGCCTGCACTTCGGCATCGCCCACCTCCAGCTGCTGCACACCCGCGGGCATGTTGACGATGCTGGGCAGCTTGGCCACGGCCTCGGTCACCTCGCCCAGCGGCACGCCGGAGAGTTCCACCTCAAAGTTCACGTTGCGCACGCGGTTCAGGCGGCTGATCACGGCGGGGCCACCCGACATTTCAAGTGCGGCCACCTGGCTCAACATCACCGGGCCCTTGACGCCGGGCACCATCAGGCGACCCAGCAGCTCCAGGTCCTGGCGCGCATCGGTGTCGAGCTTGACAACGATGGGCACCTGGCGTTGACTCAGGTTGAGCTTGGACAGCGCCGACTCGTAGTCGCCCACGGTGGCAATGCGCAGGGTCTCGGCAATCGCGCTGCTGGTCACGCCCATGTCGGCGGCCTTGGCAAAGTCGGGGCGAATAGCGATCTCGGCACGCGTCAGGCTGGCGCTGGATGAGATATTGCCCAGGCCAGGAATCTTGCGCAGATCGCGCTCCACGGCTGCCGCGGCTTGTGCCAGCGCCACGGGGTCTTCACCCTTCAGGGCCAACTGGTACTTCTCGCCCGAACCGCCCAGTCCGACCTTGAAGCGGGCACCCGGCAAATCGGCCAAGGCGCTGCGCATCTGGCTTTCGATCACCTGCTTGACGGGGCGCTCACCGCGCTCGTCCAGCAGCACGGTCAGTGTGGCCTTGCGCACTTCAGCGGTGGCACCGCCCTGGAACGGGTCCGATCCCACCGCACCGCCACCGATGGTGGTGTAGACGCTCTTCACATGCTCCACCTTGGCAATCATGCTGCGCGCCTGCTCAGCGGCGGCATAGGTCTGGGTCAGCGTGCTACCCGGGGCCAGTTCCACATAGACCTGGGTTTGCGAGTTATCGTCCGGCGGAATGAAGCCGCTGGGAATCAGGGGCACGAGGAACAGCGAGCCGATGAAGAAAGCGACGGCAGAGAGCATGGTGATCCAGCGGTGGCTCAGCGTCCAGCGCGTGATGCGCAGGTACAGCGGCATCCAGGTCGGCTCTTCGTGCACATGGGTGGACGGCTTCATGATGTAGGCCGCCATCATGGGCGTGAGCACCCGGGCCACCACCAGCGAGGCGAACACGGCAAACACGGCAGTCCAGCCAAACTGCTTGAAGAACTTGCCCACCACGCCGCTCATAAAGGCGGTGGGCAGGAACACGGCAATCAGCGCGAAGGTGGTGGCGATCACGGCCAAGCCGATTTCATCGGCCGCTTCCATCGCGGCCTGGTAGGGCGTCTTGCCCATGCGCAGGTGGCGCTCGATGTTTTCCACTTCCACAATCGCGTCGTCCACCAGAATTCCGATGACCAGCGACAGCGCCAGCAGCGTCACGATGTTGGTCGTGAAGCCCATGTAGTTCATGCCAATGAACGCCGGAATGGCCGACAGCGGCAACGCCACGGCAGAGACCAGCGTGGCACGCCAGCTGCGCAAGAAGAACCACACCACGATCACCGCCAGCACGGCGCCTTCGTAGAGCATGGTCATGGAGGCGTCGAACTCCTCCTGCACCGGCGTCACAAAGTCAAAGGCCTGCGTCAGTTCCAGATCAGGGTGCTGCGCCTTCAGGTCGGCCAGCGCCTTGGTCACTGCAGCGCCCACTTCCACTTCACTGGCGCCCTTGCTGCGCGTGATCTCAAAACCCACCACGGGCTTGCCGTTGAGCAAGGCCAGGCTGCGTTGCTCGGCCACGGTGTCCTTGACCGTGGCCACCTCATCCAGACGCACGCGCTTGCCGCTGGACAGGCTCAGTTCCAGGCGCGACAGCTCTTCCACCGTGGCCACGGTGGCCAGGGTGCGCATGGGTTGCTCAGAGCCACCCAGGTCGGCACGGCCACCGGCACTCTCGGTCTGCACCTGCTTGAGCTGGCGCGAGATATCAGCCGCGGTGGCGCCCAGCGCCTGCAGCTTCAGCGGGTCCAGAGCCACTTGCACTTCACGCGTGACACCCCCCACGCGGGCCACCGAGCCCACACCACGCACGCCCAGCAGGGCGCGCGAAATGGTGTTGTCCACAAACCAGCTCAGCGCTTCGTCGTCCATGTTGCTGGAGCGGATGGTGAACGCCAGGATGGGCGCGCCCGACAGGTTCATCTTGCTCACGATGGGGTCGCGCACATCGCTGGGCAAATCGCTGCGCACGCTTTGCACCGCGCTGCGCACGTCGTCTACCGCTTCTTGCGTGGGCTTTTCCAGGCGGAACTCGGCGGTCACGCTCACGCTGCCGTCACGCACGCTGGTGTAGATGTTTTTCAGGCCCTGCAGCGGCGCAATGGCGTTTTCCAACTTGCGCGCCACTTCGGTTTCAAGCTGCGCCGGAGCGGCACCGGGCAAGGTGGCGGACACCGTGACGGTGGGCAGTTCCAGATCAGGAAACTGCTGCACCTTCATGGCGTTGAAGGACATCAGGCCAGCCAGGGTCAGCAGCACAAACAGCATGACCGCCGGTATGGGGTTTTTAATTGACCACGAGGAGACATTCATCTCAGGCGCTCCTTATTTTGTAGCTGCTTGCGCAGTCTTTTCGGGGGCTACAGCGGATTTTTGCTTGGCATCGGCCTTGGGGGCTTCCACCACCTTGACCAGATCGCCTTCGCTCAGGAAGCTGCCGCCCGTGGCCACCAGCTTGTCCTCGGGCTTCACGCCGCTCTGGATTTCAATCTGGTCGCCCACCACACGGCCGGTCTGCACCTTGAGCTGGGCAATGCGGTTGTCCGCGCCCACGCGGTACACATAGCTAAAGCCATCGCGCACCACCACCGCGGTCTGCGGCACGGTCAATGCGCCGGAGCTACCGAGTTCGAATTCGCCGCGTGCATACATGCCGGGTTTGAAACTGGCCCCCACGCTTGCCGCTGCGCGTGCTGCGCTGCCCCCCGAGGGGGCTAATTTTCCTTGGGGCTGCCCGGCGGAAAATTGCCCGGGCAACAGGTCAACATAGACAAGACCGTTGCGTGTGGCGGCATCCACCGTGGGGGCCAGCATGCGCACCCGGCCCTTGAGCTGCGCGCCCGTGGGCGAGGTGACCAGCGCATTGGTGCCCACGGTGATGCGACCCAGTTCAGCCGAGGTGACTTCACCACGCCACTCCAGGCGGCTCTGGCGGATTAGCTTGAACATCTCGGTACCCGCACCCACCACCGAGCCCACGGAGGCAGTGCGCGAGGAAATGGTGCCGCTGTCGGGCGACAGCAGCTGGGTGTGCTTGAGGCGTAGCAGCTGCGAATCAAGCTGGGCCTTGGCCGACTCCACCCGCGCCTTGGCGGTGAGTTCGGCGGTGAGGTACTGGTTGACCTGCTGGGCGCTCAAAGCGCCCGTGCCCTGCACAGCGCGGGCCCGGTCGGCGTTGGCCAGGGCTTCGGCGGCATTGGCTTGGGCTTCGGCAACGGCCGCGCGGGCCAGGGCCACGTCGGCCTGCACGCTCTCGGCCGCAAAGGTGGCCAGCACCTGGCCGCGTTGCACATGGTCGCCTACGGCGGCGTGCAGCTCCTGCACGCGCAGGCCGCTCACCTCGGTGCCCACACTGGCTTCTTGCCAGGCGGCCACACTGCCGTTGGCGGCCAGCTTGATCGGCAGCATGCCGCTCTGGGCCTGGGTGGTGGTGACGGTGAGCGAAGGCTTGGCCGCAGTGCTGGCAGCGGCCTTGGGTGCGTCGGCTGCCTGGCTGCGCGTGACGAACAGGCCCAAGCCAGCCAGTGTGAGCAATCCCGCGGCCATCAGGCCCAGCGTCAGGGGTTGAAAAGGCAGGCGGTTCAAAAGACGGTTCATGGTGAGGATCTCGCTAAAAATCAATCAGACAAAAGGTTCTATTCGGGTCAGTTGCTGCTGGGCTCAAAGCCACCGCCCAAAGCGCGGTACAGCGCCACCCAGGCGCGGTTGCGCTCCAGGGCCAACGACAGCTGGGCCGACTGCGAGGCCAGCGCCGTGCGGCGGGCGTCTTCCAGCTCCACCAGGTTGGCCAGTCCCTGGCTGTAGCGCGACTGCGTGGCCGCCAGCGACTCGGCATAGCCTTGGGTGGAGACCTCGGCGTCCTGCTTGCGTGCGTCGGTGCTTTGCAGGTTGACCAGGGCCTCTTCCACCTCGCGCACGGCCTGGCGCACTTTGGCGCGGTATACGGCTACGGCCTGGGTGTAGGCGGCTTCGGCGGCCACCACGTTGGCCTTGCGCTGGCCACCGTCAAAGATGGGCAGCGTCAGCGCCAGGGGCCCGAAGGACCAGGTGTCCAGGTTGGTTTCGGTGCCCATGCTGCTGTAGCGCATGGCGCCCACATTGCCGCTCAGGGTCAGGCGCGGGTAGCGCTGGGCTTTGGCACTGCCCACCTGGGCGCTGGCCACCACCACATCGCGTTCGGCGGCGAACACATCGGGGCGCTGGGTCAGCGTCTGGGCCGGCACGCTTGCTATGAAAACAGGAGCCGCTTGCGCAGGTTTGGCGAGGGCTACAGCCAGTTTTTGTCTTAAATCCGTCTCAGCAATTCCGGTCAGGGCCACCAGCGCCTTGGTGTCGATGTCGCAGGCGGCGGACTGCTGGGTCACACGGCTGTTGCCATCGGCGGCACTGGCCCGCGCCAGCGCGGCGAACGACGGTGCGGTAAAGCCCGCCTTGGCGCTGATGTCCGCCAGACGTGCGGTCTCCTGGCGCGAGGCGGCGTCTTTGCGCGCCACGTCCAGCAACTGGTAGCAAGTAGACAGGCTGTAGTAGGTGCTGGCCACCTCGGCCGCCACCGACACGCGGGCGTCGTGCCACTGGGCCTGGGTACCCTGGAACTGGGCATCGGCCGCGTTGCTCACGGCGCGGTTGGCGCCCACCAGGTCCAGCTCCCAGGTGGCTTGCAGGCCTATGGTCTGCGTGGTGGCTACGGGCACATTGGGCTGGCTCACGCCACGGCTGGCCGCGATGGAACCATCCACCTTGGGCAGCAACGCCGCGTTGGCCGTGGTGCGCTGCGCGCGGGCCGACTCGACCCTTGCCACCGCCTGTGCCACCGAGGGGCTGACCGCCTGCGCGGCTTCGATCAACTCCACCAATAGCGGGTCACCCTGCTGCTGCCACCACTGGCTCAGGGTGCCCACGGTGCCCTGGTGCGGCAGCGGCGCTTGCCACTGCGGCGCCACAGCCACGTCCACTTTGGTGGCCGGCATGGTGATGGCGCAACCGCTGAGTACCAGAACACAGGCCGACAGGGCCAGCGCAGAGAGGTGGCGCCGGGCGCCGCGCAAAGCAGGTGGTTTCATAGGGGTACGGGGGTGCAATGCAAGTGCCATGGGTGTGAATCGGGTCGGTTTATGGGGTGGCCGGGGCGGACGACAGGGCCTGGCGGCGGCGCACTTCGCCCTCCACCATGGACAGGGCGGCTACCAGCATGTGGCCGGCGTAGGCGTCAATGGCGGCGGGCGAGGCAATCAGTTCAGGGCGAATGGCCTGAATCACGTCGCTGCCCACATGCAGGATCATGCCCAGCCCGACGATGGAAAAGGCCAGACGGTGCACATCGTCATCGGGTTGTGTGACACCCAGATGGCGGCACAGCGTTTGCACCAACGCCATGTGGGCGGGCTTGATGCGGTCGTCAATCTCGGCCTGCCACAGGCCTGTGGGCTCCAACATCTCCCGGATGTGCAGCTTCATGCAGTTCTGCATGGCTACACCGTTCTTCATGGGCTCGGTGAAGGTGTCGAGCATGGCGCGCAGCGACTCGGTCAACGACTGGTTGGGGTGGTTGATGCTGGAGGGCTCAAGGCTTGGGTTGCTGCGCGGGTCCGTGAACACAGCGCGGTACAGGCCAGCCTTATCGCCAAAGTAGTAGCTGATGGAAGCCACGTTGACATTGGCGGCTAGCGCTATCTCGCGGGTGGAGGTTTTGGCAAAACCCCGGTCGGCAAACAGCACCAGCGCGGCGTCCAGCAGGCGGGTGCGCGCTTCTTGCCCGTCGCTGCGCAGGTGCTTGGCGGCCGCGGGGGCGAGAGGCAGAGGGAGCGGAACAGCGGGAGTCGGCATAGCGGCCAATTCTAGCTAGTTAAATCAAACGATTGATTTAACTACACGATCCGTAGGGGCTTTCCCTTAGTCCCCTGCCCCGCCTGTGCCCCGTATGTCCATTAGCAGGCCAGCGACTCCTGGAAGTCCCAGCCCAGCTGCAGCGTGCAGACCAGTTGTGCGGCCCGCCAGCGCAGGCTGGCACCCTGCGCGAAGTCCAACTCCAGCGTCAGAGGCTCTTGCCAGCGGCCCGGGATGTCCAACTGCGTGAACCCGGCATCTGTGGAGGCCAGCAACACGCGCCCACTGCGCAGGCGACCCATGGCGTCCACAGCCGCCCCTTCTGGCACACCCTGCAATTGCATCTGCAGGCCCCGCAGGTAGCCCGTCAAAGGCGCAGCGCCTGGTAGACGGCGTTGGACCCAGGCGACTGAAAAATGCACGGTCAGCGTGTCGCAAGCACACGCGAGGCGCAACACTTCCGAGTCGGAAAAACTGAATCGCAATCCGGCAGGATCAGTGGCCATGGCCCAAGCCGCTGACCACGGCGACCAGCACAATGCCCGCCGCCAGCCACGCAATTTGCGCCGCGGTTTGGCGCGCGGTCAGGCGCTTTTGCAGTTGCGGAATCAGGTCGGCCAACGCCACGTAGATGAAGCTGCTGGAGGCCACGACCAAAAAGTAGGGCAAATAGTCCTGCATCTGGTCCACCAACCAGTAGCCAGCCAAGCCGCCCAACGCGGTCACCGCACCGGCCAGCGTCACCTTGACCAGGGCCGCGCGCTTGTTGCTGGAGCCTGCTCGCAGCACCATCAAGTCGCCCATGTGGTGGGGCACCTCGTGGGCCAGCACGGCCAGCGAGGCGATGGCGCCCAGCCGCATATCGGCCATGAAGGCCGACGCAATCAACACGCCGTCGCCAAAGCAATGCACGCTGTCACCCGTGAGTACGGCCCAGGAGCCCGAACCTGACGGAGCCCCGTGGCTGTGACCCTGACCGTGCGCATGGTCGTGGCCATGGCTGTGGTCATCATGGTGATGCTCGTGGCCGTGGTGCCAGAGCTCGGCCTTGTCCAGCAGGAAGAAAAACACCACGCCGATCAGCAGCGTGAGGAACAGGTCATGGGCACCGGCCTGGCTCTCGAAGGCTTCGGGTAGCAGGTGCATGAAGGCCGTGGCCATCAACGCACCAGCCGCCAGGCTCAGCATGTGCTGGGTGTAACGCCCCAGCGCGCCAAAACTCAGGGCGGCGGCCAGCCAGACACTGCCAATGCCGGCCGCCAGGGTGCCTGCCAATATTGCAATCAGCGTCAAACCACGCCCTTCGCTTTGAACCACGCGAGTGCACGCTGAAAGCCGTCTTCGGCCGCGGCCTTGTTGTAGCTGGAACGGTAGTCTGCATGGAAGGCATGGCCCACGCCGGGGTAGACCACAAATTCCGAGGCCTTGGCAGCGGCGTTGCCCTTGGCGCCAGCGGCCGCCAGCGCATCCTTCATTTCATTCACGCTGGTCAACGGAATGCCACCGTCGGCGCCTCCGTACAGGCCCAACACTGGCGCCTTCAACGAAGCTGCCAGATCCAGCGGGTTCTTGGGCTTCAGCGCGCTGGGAGTTCCCACCAAGCCACCGTACCAAGCCACTGCGGCCTTGACCTTCTTGCTGTACTCGGCATACAGCCAGGTGATGCGACCGCCCCAGCAGAAACCGGTGATACCGATCTTGTGCGCGTTGCCGCCGTTGTGGATGGCCCAATCGACCGCACCATCCAGATCGGCCAGCACCTGCGCATCCGGCACCTTGGCAACCACCTCCGACAGCAGCTTGCCGATGTCGGTGTAGCTGGCGGCGTTACCCTGGCGGGCATACAGGTCGGGCGCAATGGCCAAGTAGCCGGCCTTGGCAAAGCGGCGGCAGGTGTCGGCGATGTACTCGTGCACACCAAAGATTTCTTGCACCACGATCACCACCGGCAAGTTTTTCTTGCCAGCGGGGGCGGCAAAGTAAAACGGCACAGGGTAGTTGTCCACCTCATACACCAGGGTGCCGGTGACCAGGCCGGCGTCGGAGGTCTTGATGGCCGTCTGCGCCATGATGGGCATGGCAGTCGCCGCATAGCCCACACCCAGTGCGGCCTTCAGTGCAGTGCGGCGTGTGGCGCCGTCCTCGGTCGACTTACCGGGCAGCAGGGAAATAATTCCGTTTTTCAGATCATCAAGCACTAGCGTCTCCTTGGTTGAAATAGAAACAGCAGGAAGTGTATGCACAACACATTCCTGCTGTGGTTGGCGGGACTTTGACAGACCCGCGCTGGCTTAAAAAGTTTCCCAGTCGTCGTCACCGCCCGCTGGTGTCACGCGGGTGGAGGTGTGAACAGCAGGCTTGGGCGCCGCAGCCGCAACCGGCACTTTGGGTGCGGGGGCCTTGGCTGCCGTTGGGGCCGCAGGCTTGGCGGCTGCGGGTCGGGGCGCGGGCTTGGGCACCCCATCCCCACGGCGCTCTGCGCCCTTGAAGGGCTTGGCGGGTGGCGCGCTGGAACGTACTTTGGCCACGGGCAGGCCAGCCGCATGCTCCTGCGCGCCCAGCTTGAAGGTGGCCACCACCTGCACCAAGTCCTGCGCCTGGCTCTTGAGGCTGCTGGCCGCAGCGGCCATCTCTTCCACCAGCGCGGCGTTTTGCTGTGTTGCCTGGTCCATCTGCGTGACCGCCTCGCCCACCTGCGACACGCCCGAACTTTGTTCCGCGCTGGCCGCACTGATCTCGCCCATGATGTCAGTCACACGGCGGATGCTGGTCACCACTTCGGTCATGGTGGTGCCCGCCTTGTCCACCAGGGCAGAGCCCTGCTCCACCCGCTCCACGCTGGCACCAATCAGGCTCTTGATTTCCTTGGCGGCCTCCGCACTGCGGCCTGCCAGGCTGCGCACCTCAGACGCGACCACCGCGAAGCCCCGGCCCTGTTCACCCGCGCGTGCGGCTTCGACCGCCGCGTTCAGCGCCAGGATGTTGGTCTGAAACGCGATGCCGTCGATGACGCTGATGATGTCGGCAATCTTGCGGCTGGATTCGTTGATGCCCTTCATGGTTTCGACCACCTGGCCCACCACCTCGCCGCCCTGAATAGCCACAGTCGATGCCGTCATAGCCAGTTGGTTGGCCTGGCGCGCGTTGTCGGCATTTTGCTTGACGGTGGAGCCCAGTTCTTCCATGGAGGCTGCGGTTTCTTCCAGCGCACTGGCTTGCTGCTCGGTGCGCGCGCTCAGGTCGTGGTTGCCCTGAGCAATCTCAGAACTGGCCGTGGCCACCGACTCGGACCCGCTGCGCACATTGCTCACCAAGTTCACCAGATTACCCTGCATGTCGTGCAACGTGGTGAGCAACTGGCCCACCTCGTCGGTGCGACCATGTCGGATTTCCCCTGTGAGATCCCCATCCGCCACTTTTCTCGCCACCAAGGTGGCCTCACTCAGCGGCCCCGTGATGGAGGCGGAGAGCAGCCAGGCCAGAACCACGCTGAACAGCACACTCACCGCGCCCAGCGCAATCAGCAACCGACGACTGCTGGTGTGGTTGTCCTGAATATCTTTGGCCAGCTGATCGATGGTATTGCGCTGGCTCTGCAGCATTGCATCCATCTTGGCCAGATACACCTTGGAAGCCGGCGTGAACCGCTCATCCAGCACCTTGTTGGCCTCTTCCGCCTTGCCCTCTTTTTTGAGGGCTACCGTTTCGTCCCGGGCCGCAATGTAGATCTTGCGCTGCTCCGCGATTTCCTTGTACAGCGCCTTCTCCTCTACCGAAGTCATAAGCGGCTCCAGGGCCTTCTGGAACTCGGTCGAGGATTTGCTGGATGCCGCCTGGTCTTCGGCAAAGTACTCGGCCAGCGCCGGGTCGGCACTGCGCGCAATCGCGGCCGTACGGCGCACGCCCGTATGGATGTTGCGGTACCAGTCACCCACCAGACGTTCGGTCTTGATGGGGTCGCTCACCATGAGCTCGGTGGCATCAGCCACCGAATTCAACCGCCCAATGCTGACCAGAATGACCACCAGCAGCAAAGCCAGGATGGCCGCAAAGGCCAGCCCCAGGCGCCTGCGGATGGAAAGGTTGTTGAGGAATGAACCCATGTTGGCTCCTGTGAGTAGATCGTTCGAAAAAGTGACGCGCCGGGACTAAAACGTTTCCCAGTCCTCGTCACCACCTGCAGGAGTGACGCGGGTTCTGGTGTGCACCGTGGGCTTGGGTGCAGCCGCTGTCTTAGCAGCAGCGGCGGGTTTGATGGGGGCCGTGGTTGCCTCGGAAGTAGGCTTGCGTGCCGGGGGGGCTGCGGCAGCACGGGCGGCCGGGCCATTGTCTTGACCGCTGCGGCGCTCGGGGCCCTTGAACGGCGTAGCCTTGGGCTGGTTGGAACGCACCGGAGCCACTGCCAGCACCTGGCCCGAGTCGGCCACCGCACCCACCTTGAACACCGCCACGGCCTGCTTCATACGTTCAGCCTGGTCGCGCAGGCTTTCGGCAGCGGCGGCACTCTGCTCCACCAGCGCGGCGTTTTGCTGCGTCATCTGGTCCAGCGTGCCAATGGCCTGATTGACACCGGCAATGCCTGCGCTCTGTTCTTGTGCTGCAGCGGTAATCTCACCAATCACATCGGCCACACGGCGCACGCTCTGCACGATCTCCTGCATGGTGGCACCGGCGTCGGTCACGAGTTTGGTGCCGGATTCGACCTTATCGACCGACGTGCCAATCAGGGCCTTGATCTCTTTCGCGGCCTCGGCACTGCGGCCGGCCAGGCTGCGCACTTCGCTGGCGACTACCGCAAAACCACGGCCCTGCTCACCGGCCCGCGCGGCTTCCACGGCCGCATTCAGCGCCAGGATGTTGGTCTGGAAGGCAATGCCATCGATCACGCTGATGATGTCGGCAATCTTCTTGCTGCTGGCGTCGATCTCCTGCATGGTGCTCACCACCTGGGTGACCACCTCACCACCACGCTGGGCCACGCTGGAAGCGCTGGCCGCCAGGGCACTGGCCTGACGTGCGTTGTCCGTGCTGTGTTGCACCGTGGCGGTAAGCCCATCCATGCTGGAGGCCGTGGCCTGCAGGTTGCTGGATGTCTGCTCGGTGCGCTGGGCCAGGTCGTTATTGCCCATGGCAATTTCGGCGCTGGCGATGGCGATGCTGTCCGTGCTGCTACGCACCTGGGACACCATGCGCGCCAGCGACTCGTTCATGCTGCGCAGCGAGACCAACAGGGAACCGAACTCGTCCTCGCGATTCGTATCGATGACCGAACTGAGGTCGCCCTGCGCGATGCGGGCCGCCAACGCATTGGCCTGCACCAGCGGCTCGCGGATGGAGCGCACCAGCCAGGCCGTGCCCGCAAAAATGGTGGCGATGATGACCGCCAGCCCCACCAGAATGCCCACGCTATTGGCCGAACGGCGGCGCTCGGTTTCTGCAGCCACCTCGACCACACGGCGCTTTTGCATCTCCACCATTTCTTTTTGGGCCGCGATGTAGTTGCCCATGGTGGGCAGGTACTGCGATTCCAGGATCTGAAGCGCCTCCGGCTCGCTGCCAGCGGCCTTGAGTTCACGCGCCTTATCGCGCAGTGCAATCACCGACTTGCGCAGGTCGCCAATCTTCTGCATTTGCGCCTTGTCGGCGTCGGTCAGCGGCATGGCTTCAATTTTTTTCTGCAGCTCGCCAATTTGGGCACTGGTGGCGTTGACGGGTTCCTTGAATGCCTCAGCCACCGCAGGGCCCTGGCTCAGCAAAATCGCCTGGTTGCGCGCCGCGTTGGTCATGGTCAGGCCATTCCATTCGGTGGCGATCTGCACCAAGTCCACGGCGTTGGCCTGTGTCGCGCGCCCCTCGGCCAGAATGCCGACACTGCGAATCAGACCCACCAAGGCGACAGCGCAAATGGCACCAATGACCAGCAAAATGAACGCCCACAGCTTGGTGGCAATTTTCATGCGATGGAGCCGCATAGGTCGTCCTCTTCTTTCTTATTCGTTACCAGCCCATGTTCCAACCCATTGACTGGATCACCAGCCAGCCCATCGTCCACCTTAATGGGCTTTGTCCCAATTAGGGCCAACCCCAACCTCGGCCAGCAAAGGGACCTTGAGTGCCGCCACGCCGGCCATGAGGCGCGGAATCTCGGTCTTGAGCCAGTCCACCTCGGCCTCGGGCACCTCAAACACCAGTTCGTCATGCACCTGCATGATCATTTTGGTCGCTCTGTGCTCAGCGTCAAGCACTTGCTGCACCTGCACCATGCTGAGTTTGATCAGGTCGGCAGCCGTACCCTGCATGGGTGCGTTGATGGCCGCCCGCTCCAGCCCTGCCAGCAGTGCGCCCTTGGCCGACTGGATGCCCGCGAGCTGCAGGCGCCGACCAAACACGGTTTCCACATAGCCCTGCTCTTTGGCCAGCGCGCGGGTGGACTCCATGTAGAGCTTCACGCCGGGGTAGCGCTCAAAGTAGCGCGCGATGTAGTTCTTGGCCGCGGTGTTGTCTATCCCTAAGTTGCGCGCCAGGCCAAACGCGCTCATGCCGTAGATCAGGCCGAAGTTGATGACCTTGGCGTAGCGGCGCTGCTCGCTGCTGACCTGGTCCACCGCCACGCCAAACACCTCGGCCGCAGTGGCGCGGTGCACGTCCAGCCCGTCGGTGAAGGCGCGCAACAGCGCCTCGTCGCCGCTGATGTGCGCCATGATGCGCAGCTCGATCTGGCTGTAATCGGCACTGGCAATCACGCTGCCTGGCGCAGCCACAAAGGCCTCGCGCACGCGGCGGCCTTCGGCGGTGCGGATGGGGATGTTCTGCAGATTGGGGTCGTTGCTGCTCAGGCGCCCGGTCACGGCCACGGCCTGTGCGTAGTGCGTGTGGACACGGCCGGTGCGTGGCAGGGCCAGTAGGGCCAGCTTGTCGGTGTAGGTGCCCTTGAGCTTGGACAGGCTGCGGTGCTCCAGCAGCTTGGCCGGCAGTGGGTAGTCCTCGGCCAATTTCTCCAGCACCTCTTCGTCGGTGCTGCGCGCGCCGGTCGCGGTCTTTTTGACCACGGGCATGCCCAGCTTGTCGAAAAAGATTTCACCGAGCTGCTTGGGGCTGCTGAGGTTGAAAGGCTGACCGGCAATCTCGTAGGCCTCGGTTTCCAGCTGCAAGATGCGCTGGCCCAGTTCGTGGCTTTGGGTGGCCAGCGTGGGCGCATCGATGAGCACACCATTGCGTTCAATGCGGTACAGCGCCTCGCTGCTGGCGATCTCCAGCTCGTAGATGAACTTCAGCTTGTCGTCTGCGTCCAGCTGCGGCCACAGCGCCAGGTGCACATCCAGCGTCTGGTCCGAGTCTTCGCAAGAGTATTCAGACGCCTTGGCAATGTCCACCTGGTCAAAGCTGATCTGGTTGGCGCCCTTGCCGCACAGGTCTTCAAACGTAATGCCGCTGCGGCCCAGGTGGCGCTCGGCCAGGCTGGACAGGCCATGGGGCTTGTGCACTTCCAGCACATAGCTTTGCAGCATGGTGTCGTGGGCATAGCCCTGCACCTCAATGCCGTGGTTGGCAAACACATGGCGGTCGTACTTGATATGCTGGCCCAGCTTTTTGGTCTGCGGGTTTTCCAGCCAGGGCTTGAGCTTGGCCAGTACCTCCTCGCGGTTCAGCTGGTCCGGCGCATCGGGGTAGCGGTGGGCCACGGGAATGTAAGCGGCGTGGCCGACCGCCACGCTGAAGCTGATGCCCACGATCTCGGCACGCATCTCGTCCAGGGACGTGGTTTCGGTGTCCAGCGCCACCAGCTCCGCCGCCTGCAGCTTGGCCAGCCAGGCGTCAAAGGACTCCCAGGTCAGCACGGTGTCGTAGTTCAGGTTGCTGGCGCGGGGCGGCGTCCCTTGCACAGCATCAGCCCCAACCTCGGCGGGCTCATCAAACAGTCCGGGCGCAGCGGCAGCCGCTTTGGAGGCTTTGGGTGCCTTTGCCGCGAGCGCTGGAGCGTCGCCACCACTGGCGGCACCGGCTGCCTTGGCCAGGCCCTTGAAGCCGTATTTTTCATAAAAACCAACCAGAGCCCCCGTATCCTCTGCGCCGACAGCTACAGAATCCATAGCAGGCAGGCTCGGCAACCAGTCCTTCAAATCGCAGTCGGTCTTGATGGTCAGCAGCGCGCGGCCCGTGGGCAGCCAATCCAGCGTCTTGCGCAGGTTCTCGCCCACCACGCCGCCAATCTTGTCCGCGTTCTCCACCACAGCCTGCAGTGAGCCGTATTCCAGCAGCCACTTCACGGCCGTTTTGGGGCCCACCTTGGGTACGCCGGGCACGTTGTCCACGGTGTCACCCACCAGGTTCTGGT
This sequence comes from Rhodoferax sp. P1_F3, assembly GCF_056405715.1. Lineage (NCBI taxonomy): Bacteria > Pseudomonadati > Pseudomonadota > Betaproteobacteria > Burkholderiales > Comamonadaceae > Rhodoferax > Rhodoferax sp. P1_F3. The sequence goes on from NZ_JBFUBO010000018.1 coordinate 19,005, forward strand.
AATCCAGCATCAGGCTGGCAGGTATGCCGAACTCGGCCTGCACGCCGGCCAGGTCGCGGCGCTTGCCGTTCATAGTGTCGATGATGGTGATGCGCTCGGTCACTAGCTGGGCCAGGTCCTTGTCGCCGCTGCTCACCACCACATCAAAATCCTGCTGCGCGGCCATCACGGCCAGCGTGCCGATCACATCGTCGGCCTCCACGCCGGGCACATCCAGCACCGTCCAGCCCAGGTGGCGCACCACCTCGTGGATGGGGGCAATCTGGCTGCGCAAATCGTCGGGCATGGGGTCGCGGTGGGCCTTGTACTCGGGGTAGATGGCATCGCGGAACGTGGGGCCTTTGGCGTCGAACACACAGGCTACGTAATCGGCCGGCACTTCCTTGCGCAGGCTGTTCATCATGTTGATCATGATGCGAATGGCACCGGTCTTTTGCACCGTGCCATCGGGCAGCGTGATGCTCATGGTCTCGCCACCGGCAAAGAAGGCGCGGTACAGGTAGCTGGAACCATCGACCAGCAGCAGTGTTTTACGGGGTTCGCTCATAAGGACATTGTGCCTGCGCCGGACGGCGGTTTTGTTGGGCTGGCCCCTACAATTGCCCCATGGCGGTTTACACAGAGGTCTCGCTCGACGAGGCCAGCACTTTCCTCACATCCCTCAAGCTGGGCAACCTTCAAACCCTGGAAGGCTGCTCCGGGGGTATTGAAAACACGAACTACTTCGTCACCACCGACCAGGCGCCCTATGTGCTGACCCTGTTCGAACGGCTGAGCGCCGAGCAGCTGCCGTTTTACCTGCGGCTGATGAAGCACCTGGCCTTCCATGGCATTCCCGTGCCAGACCCCGCCGCCAACCGCGATGGCGACGTGCTGCACAGCCTGAATGGCAAGCCTGCCGCCGTGGTGAACCGCCTCAAAGGCAAGAGCGAACTGGCCCCCGGCGTGGAGCATTGCCGCCAGGTGGGTGCCATGCTGGCACGCATGCATCTGGCCGGGCGCGACTTCAGCATGCAGCAGCCCAACCTGCGCGGCCTGCCCTGGTGGAACGAGACCGTGCCCGTGGTACTACCCCACCTGGAACCCGCCCAGGCCCAGCTGCTGCAGGCCGAGCTGGCCTACCAGAACCACATCGCCAGCCAAAGCGCTTACACCGCCCTGCCACGCGGTGCCATCCACGCCGACCTGTTTCGCGACAACGTGATGTTTGACACTGTGGACGGCGTGCCCACGCTGAGTGGTTTTTTCGACTTCTACTTTGCCGGCACCGACGCCTGGCTGTTTGACCTGGCCGTGTGCCTGAACGACTGGTGCATCGACCTGCCCAGCGGAGCGGCCGATCTGGAGCGCTCCGCGGCGTTTGTGGATGCCTACGCCAGCGTGCGCCCGCTCACCCCACAAGAGCGCGAACTTCTGCCTGCCATGCTGCGTGCGGGGGCCCTGCGTTTCTGGATCTCCCGCCTGTGGGATTGGCACTTGCCCCGCGAGGCCTCCATGCTCCAAGCCCACGACCCCACCCACTTTGAACGCGTGCTACGCCAGCGCGTGGCCCACCCGCTCACGCTGCAACAGCTGCACAACGCCGACGCCCTCACCGCATGAAACTTCAACTCGTTCCAGCTGGCCGCGGGGTGCAATGGGTGCGCCAGGGCATACGCACCTTCTTCCGCCAGCCACTCGCGTTGACGGGCCTGTTCTTTCTGTTCATGGCGGCCATGTCGGTGCTGAGCCTGGTGCCCGTACTGGGCAATGCGATTGCGCTGGCCCTGCTGCCTGCCGCCACACTGGGCCTGATGGCCGCGACCGAAGAAACCACCAAGGGCAAATTCCCCATGCCCACGGTGCTGGTCAGCGCGTTTCGCGCCGGGCACCAGCAGCTGCGTGCCATGCTGGTGTTGGGCGCTCTGTATGCGCTGGGCTTTTTGCTGGTAATGGGCGTGTCGGCCCTGGTGGATGGTGGCAAATTTGCCAGCCTGTACTTGCTGGGCGGCGAACTCAATGTAGAGGTGCTGCAGCAAAGCGATTTTCAGACCGCAGCTCTGGTGGCCATGGTGCTGTACCTGCCGCTGTCTCTCCTGTTCTGGCATGCGCCGGCCCTGGTGCACTGGCACGGTATCTCGCCCGTCAAAAGCCTGTTTTTCAGCATGGTGGCCTGCTTGCGCAACTTCTGGGCCTTCACGCTGTTCGGACTGGTGTGGATGGCGGTGTTCCTCTCCGTGGGCCTGACGGTATCCATCATGGCAGCGATTTTGGGCAGCCCGGAGCTGATCACGGCTATCCTCTTCCCTGCGGGCATGGCCATGGCGGCCATGTTTTTCACGTCGATCTATTTCACCTTCCAAGACTCGTTTGAAGTCACTCCAGGAGCATCCGAATGACGCAGCACACCCTTCAAGGCCGTAGCGAATCCGAGGTGTCGTGGTTCCAGCGCCGCAGCTTTTTACAAGCGGCCGCAGGCTGGACGGCCATGGGCGGCTTTGCTGCGGCGCAGGCCGAGTCACGCAGCAACATTGTGGAACTGGTGGGTGACGCCACACTGAATGGTGGCCGCCTGCGGGCCCAGCAACCGATCCAGACTGGAGATGAAATCGTCACCGGCCCAGGCTCCAGCCTGATCTTTGTGGTGGGCAGCTCGTCATTCCATGTGCGGCAAAACTCACGCATCACCGTAGAGCGTGGTGCCACCCTCAACGCGGTGAGCGTGCTGCGCATGATCACGGGAGCCGTCATCAGCGTCTGGGGCAAGGGCACCAGCCGCCAGATCATCACCCCAACCATGACCGCCGGCATCCGCGGCACCGGCGTGTACACCGAGATTTTCGCCAACCAAGACAACCGCAGCTACTTCTGCAACTGCTACGGCACGGTGGAAATGGCCGCTGGCAACGACAAAACGGTGAGCCGCTCCAGCTACCACCAGGCCTTCTGGGGCGAGGTGCAGCCCAAGGAGGGCCGCATGCTGACGCCGGCCAAGGCCATCAACCACACCGACGAAGAGTTGGAATACCTGGCCAAGCTGGTGGACCAGCAAACCGCCTGGCAGATCCTCGGCAAAAAAGGCGTGAAGGACGGCAAAGGCTATATGGAAGAGAAGGAAGGCCAAATGCACCCGGCAGAGATGCTGGGGCGCTGAAAGCAGCTTTCTCCATAAAAAAAAACCGGGCACTGCCCGGTTTTTTTGTTCACGAGGTTGCCGCTCAGCCCAGCTTAATCGCTGCGGGTGCGCCGGTCAGGTAGCCCACGGCAGCGCCAAAGCGGTTTTTGTAGTTGGCACGCACCAGCGGGTCCAACGTGGCCTGCACCTTGCCGTGCAGCGCTGGCAGCCAATCACCAGGGTGCTGGAAGTTGGTGGTGATGTAGGTCCAGCCGTTCAAGTCGTCCACCACGCCCAGGCCCGTGGCTTCGGCGCCCGATGGCATGGACATCAGGCGGCTGAGCAGCTTGGTGTCCACGTTGTAGGCCCAGACAAAGTTGTTCACGTGGGTGCTGCTGTCCTCGCCGATGAACAGCGTGCGCAGTTTTTCGGAGAACTTCAGGTTGTCAGGGTTGGACACCAGGTCGGGGTTGGCACGGTTGCCCAGCGCATCGGGCGCAATGTCTTCACCCACCAGCAGCGCGCGGGTCAGCGAGGGCACCCAGTCGCTCTTGATGGCGGCACCGGTCTGGTCGTTCTGGCCAGCGCTCAGGGTATGGGCCATCACGCCGCCGGCAATCAGCGGCTTGTCCAGCGCAATGCCGCTGGCTGCGTTCCAGCCCTTGCCGGTTTTCACCATGGAGTCCTGGATGTTCTGCAGGGCCGAGTAGGCAATCTTGTCCTTCGCGTTGACGGTGGTGCCTTCCATCTTGGTGAAGCCCATGCTGCCGCCCATGAGGTAGGCGTAGCGCTGGGTTTCCAGGAAGGCGGCGGCCTTTTCCATGCCGGGCTTGACCTTGACCCAGTTTGCCGCGCCGTTGTAAAAAATCTTGGTGAAGCTGGCGTCATTCGGGTCGGTCTTGCGCACGTCCATGATGTCCGTGGGCTTGAGCTTGTTGGCGAGTTTTTCAATCTCGTCACTAGTGGCATGGCCCAGCTTGATCCAGCTGAGTTTGGTACCGGGCGCGGCGGGGTCGATGGAGAAGCCCTCGCCCAGCTTGGCCACATACAAGGTGCCAGCGGACAGGGTCTTTTCCTTATCGGCCACGAACATGAACAAGCCACTGTTGGTCGCGTCGTTGCCCATCAGTGCAGTGCGGTTGTCTGGCATGACCTGGATCAGCTCATGCGAGAGACGGCCCATGCAGTAGTGCTTGACCAGGGTGCCCGTGCCGTCGGGGTTCACGGTCACCTCAGGCTGGTGGCCATAGTGGTAGGGGTTGGCGATGCTTTCTTCACCGAACAGGTTTTTGCTAAAGGATTTGAACACCTTGTTTTCGGCCACGAAGAACGCATCGGGCTCGTACTCTTCGCTGGACAAATGCGTGCCCCAAGGCGACAGGCTGGAGCCGCAGGTGATCCACAGACCCTGCGCCTGCGAAGTGTCCACGTTGTGGTACTTCACCAGCGTGAGTTTGCCGGTGGCGGGGTCTTGGTCCAGTGTCAGCACGGCGATGGGGGATGGCAGTGTGCCGTAGGCATCGGCACCGCTCTGGTCGGCATTGGTGTATTCAAACTGCACCACGGCAAATACGGCCTTGCCTTTGATGCCCTTGACCGTGGTGGTAGGCAGCTGCAGCAGCGAGGTGCCGTCCGGACAGTCCGAGAAGAACTGGCGCTCTTTGCCAGGCACCGAGGTGTCGATGATGGGCTTGTTCAGGATGTCCACATAGCCGCCAGCCAGCATGGTGCCGCCATTGCCATCGGGCACACGGTCGCCGGTGATGAAGAACGGCTCGTAGGCCAGCTTGTAGGCACGGGTACTACCGTCTTGCAAGGTCACTTGCAGGCTGGAAGCCACGGTGGTGGTCGCCATGGCGGCGGGGTTGGCCAGCGAAGGGGCTGCCATGGCACTGAAAGCGGCAGAGGCAAATGGCGCGCTCGATCCCGCGGCGCTGGTGGTGGCGCAACCGCCCAAGAGGGAGCTGGAGGCCAGCGCGCCCAAAGGCAGCATGGGGGCTGTAGCCAGGAATTTGAGCGCCGAGCGGCGGGTGGTCAAAGGGGTGTGCGACATGAAAGGCTTCCGTTCGAAGGTGGACAAACAGAGCGCATCCTAGAAACTCAATATGACAGTTTGGTGAACAAACCGTGGCAGGCCGCCAAACCGATCGCTAGACCGTGGGTTTGAGTTTGAGGCAACTGCCTTCGCTCACCCGCTTGGCGCCGACTTTCTCTCGCGCCTCGCCGGTGGCCTCGCACATGAAGATCAGGCCGTAGTACATGCGGCGCCAGTACACATCGTCGCCAGGCGCGTCTTTTTGCAGGTTGGCGATGAACAGGGTTTCGATCTGGCGCAGCACGTCTTTGCGCTGGGTCGAGGTCCAGTCCTGCTGCAGAGGCTGTTCCATGAACAGGCGCTCCAGCTCGGGCACGCTGCGGCTGTGGCCCCACAGCGCGGGGGTTGAGGCCAGCACCACTTTTTCGTTCAGCACCATGCCGATCAGCATGGAACGGTAGAGGCACTCCCGCGAATCGGGGTGAAAACTGTCGGCACGGGCCTTGATGGACAGCATCTGGTTGGCAATGACCGAAGGCGCCATGTACTTCACGTTGCGGGCCAGCTGCTCCAGCTGGGCCACGGTCATCCGCGTCATCGGGGTGTCGTAGACACCCAGCTGCGCGCACTCGGGCATCTCGCCTGTGTTGGTAGCAACAACGGTGGGGGCCACCGCGGCGGGGGTGGCCGTCGCAGCGGTGGGCGTGGGTGCCACTTTGCCAGGGGGGGGCACCAGCGTTTTGGCGGGTGGAACCACAGTGACCGGGGCAACAGCCACAACCTGAACTGGAGGCGCTGTGGTTGGCGACGATGCTGGGGCAAGCTGCGGCGTGGCAGTCTCGGCTACTGTGGCCGGCTGCACCGCAGGCGCGCGGGCGCTGCGCTGGTCCAGCGCGACCCACAGCGCGGTGCTGGCCAAGCCTACCGCCAACACACCTACAGCGATGGCCGCCCAGGCACTCGCACGAATCTGCAAAAAGGTCTTGCGCCCCGGGCGTGGCAGTTGCACTGGCTCGCGGGCGGACGCGTCCGATCCACTGAACACCGAACGCGGCCGCCGTGGCACTGCCACGGGCACGCCCCACCACAGCGGCGATTGCAGGGCTCGCAGAGCCGCCACCAAGGCCTGCATGCTGGCAAAACGCTCTTCTGGCGCCTTGGCGCAGGCCTGTGCGATTACGGCGTCCAGCGCCGGGTAGTCGCGCAGGGGCTGCACCTCGATGAGCGCAGGCACAGGATCGTGGAGCTGCGCCCACAGCAACTGCGAGGTGCTGTCGCGGGTGAAGGCCTCGCGCCCGCTCAGCGCCTCGAACAGCACCAAGCCCAATGCGTACACGTCGGTGCGGGCATCGATGGCATCTGCAGAAATTTGCTCCGGCGCCATGTAGCGCGGCGTTCCGGCCACACTGCCATCCGCCGTGAGCTGGGTGCCTACCCCGTCCATCAGGCGGGCAATGCCAAAGTCCAGCACCTTCACATGCAGACCCGCCAGATCGCGCCGCACGCGGATGTTTTCGGGCTTGATATCGCGGTGCACCACGCCCTTGGCATGGGCAAAGGCCAGCACCTCTGCCACTTTGCAGGTCAGCGTGATGGCGTCGTCAAACGACAGCGCGCCTTCCCGGTCCAGCAAGGTAGAGAGGTCATCGCCCTCCACATACTCGAAGGCCAGGTAGAGCTGGCCGTCTGCATCGGTGCCCGTGTCCAGCAACTGGGCCGCACCCGGATGGTTCACCTCCAGGTTCAGCGCCGCCTCGCGCTCGAAGCGCTTGCGCAGTTGCGGGTCGTCCGATAGATGGGCAGGCAAAAACTTCAGCGCCACCTGGTTGCCCACCCCAATCTGCTTGGCCAGGTACACCGCGCCCATGCCGCCATTGCCAATTTTTCGCAGCAACTGGTAACGGCCCGCTACGACCTGCAGCGAGGAGCGAGAGGGTGAACGGGCGGAATCACGCATGCGCAGAGCGATAGCCTACAGACTGTAGTCCCGCTCCACCCGCGCGATGCGGGTCTTGAAGGCGGCGTACCACTTGGCGTGGCCGAGATGCTGCACCACCTGGTGTTCGGCGTTGGCTTTCCAGGCGCGGATGGACTCCAGGTCTTTCCAGTACGACACGGTGATACCCACGCCATCGCGCGCAGACTCCACGCCCAGAAAGCCGGGCTGCTGCGCAGCCAGCGCGACCATCTTTTCGGCCATGTCGCCGTAGCCTTCGTCTACTGCGGTGCGTAGGCTGGTGAAGATGACCGCGTAGTACGGTGCAGGCGGGGTGTTGGCAATGTCCAGGCTCATAGAGGTACTTTAGGAAAGTTCAGTGTTCAAGGAACCGGTGTGAGTTTGGCCACACTCAGCGCCAGCCATTTGGTGCCGTGGCGCGGGAAGTTGATCTGGGCGCGCGCATCGTCACCGGCGCCTTCCAGCGTGAGCACCGTGCCTTCGCCAAATTTGGTGTGAAACACCTTCTGGCCTTTTTGCAGGCCGGTGGGGTCTTCCTTGCGGGTCACTTCCTTCTGCGGCGCAGAATAAGATCCAAATGGGCCTGCAGTCCCCGTGGAATATGCGCGAGCAGCTCCTGAATTTGTAGCATAGCCACTACCACCCCAACTGCTTCCAAAGCCGCCCGCACCGCCTCCAGCGGGCATGGGCTGCTGCTTGGGCGTCAGGTACTTGAGGCACTCTTCGGGCAGCTCATCGAAGAAGCGGCTCTTGAGGTTGTAGCGCGTCTGGCCATGCAGCATGCGGGTTTGCGAATGGCTGAGGTACAGGCGCTTGCGCGCGCGCGTGATGGCCACGTAGGCCAGGCGGCGCTCCTCTTCAAGACCATCATGGTCGCTCATGGAGTTCTCATGGGGGAACAAGCCTTCCTCCATGCCGGTGATGAACACGCAGTCAAACTCCAGGCCCTTGGAGCTGTGCACCGTCATCAGCTGGATCGCAGCCTGCCCGGCGGCAGCCATGTTGTCGCCGGCTTCCAGTGCGGCGTGGGTCAAGAAGGCCTGCAGGGGCGAGAGGGTTTCGCCGGTGTCGCCAAATTCGTCGGGCGCCGCATTCAGCGTGTCGCCGCTCAGACCCTGGCTGGCGGGGCTTTGGGTCAGTGCGTCGGGTGAACTCACCAGCGCGGACATACCCGGCGCTTCGCGGCCAAAGCCTTCCTGCATCACAAAACTCTCGGCGGCGTTGACCAGTTCGTCCAAGTTCTCCACGCGGTCTTCGCCTTCGCGCTCATTGCGGTAGTGCTCCAGCAAGCCGCTGTTCTCCAGCATCAGCTTGATGATGTCCTTGAGGTTCAGGCCCGCGGTCTGCTCACGCAGCACGTCGAGCTTGGCGACAAAGCCCGCAATCACCGCACCGGGGCGGCCTGTGAGCGTGCTCACAGCGTCGTGCAACGAGCAACCGGTGGCTTTGGCCAGGTCCTGCAGTTGCTCGATGCTGCGCGCGCCAATGCCACGCGCCGGAAAGTTCACCACGCGCAGGAAGCTGGTGTCGTCGTTGGGGTTCTCCAGCAGGCGCAAATAGGCCAGTGCGTGCTTGATCTCGGCACGCTCGAAAAAGCGCAAACCACCGTACACGCGGTACGGAATGGCCGCGTTGAACAGCGCGGTTTCAATCACCCGGCTCTGCGCATTGCTGCGGTAGAGCACCGCAATCTCCTTGCGCTCTACGTCGTCACGGATGAGCTGCTTCATCTCATCCACCATCCACTGCGCCTCGGCAAAGTCGGTCGGCGCTTCATACACACGCACCGGCTCGCCTGCGCCCTGCGCCGTGCGCAGGTTCTTGCCCAAGCGGCGGCTGTTGTGGCTGATCAGCGCGTTGGCGCTGTCCAAGATGTTGCTGTAGCTGCGGTAGTTTTCTTCCAGCTTGATCTGCTGGCGCACCGCAAACTCGCGCACAAAGTCCGTCATATTGCCCACGCGCGCACCGCGAAAAGCGTAGATGCTTTGGTCGTCATCGCCCACGGCCAGTACCGCGCCACCGTCGCCGTTCAGCAGGCCATCGCTGCCCTGCCCCGCAATCATCTTGACCCAGGCGTATTGCAGCTTGTTGGTGTCCTGGAACTCGTCGATCAGGATGTGGCGAAAGCGCCGCTGGTAGTGCTCGCGGATGGGCGTGTTGTCGCGCAGCAGCTCATAAGAGCGCAGCATCAGCTCGCCAAAGTCCACCACGCCTTCGCGCTGGCATTGTTCTTCGTAAAGTTGGTAAACCTCGATCTTCTTGCGCGTATCAGGATCACTGGCCACCACGTCCTTGGGGCGCAGGCCTTCTTCCTTGCAGTTGCCGATGAACCAACCCAGTTGTTTGGGCGGAAAGCGCTCGGTGTCAATGTCGTATTGCTTGCACAGGCGCTTGATGGCGCTGAGCTGGTCCTGTGTGTCCAAAATCTGAAACGCCTGCGGCAGGCCGGCGTTCTTGTAGTGCGCACGCAGGAAGCGGTTGCACAGGCCGTGGAAGGTGCCAATCCACATGCCATTCACATTCACCGGCAGCATGGCGGACAGGCGCGTCTTCATTTCCTTGGCCGCCTTGTTGGTAAAGGTGACCGCCAGAATGCCGCCGGGCGAGACATAGCCGTTTTGCAGTAGCCAGGCAATGCGCGTGGTCAGCACCCTGGTTTTGCCTGAACCGGCCCCCGCCAGGATGAGTGCGTGCTCGGCTGGCAGCGTCACAGCGGCCAGTTGCTCGGGGTTGAGGTTGTGTAGCAGGGGGGAGGTGTTGCCAGGGGCGGCGAGGGAATGCATGCCCCGATTGTAGAAAGGCGCAGCGCGCCACCAGTTTGGCACCCATATAAAAAACCATATACCGCCCTGCCCCCAACCCGCCTAGAATCAAGCACCGGGCCCAAGCAATTGGCACCCGGTTTTTTTATGGCCGGTGTCAGTCCAAGCGCCCAGTGTTTTTGAACCTGAAAACTTTGGATAGGAGCTTGGGCCATGGAAATTTTTGACTACGACAACATCCTCTTGCTGCCCCGCAAATGCCGGGTGGAGAGCCGTTCCGAATGCGACGCCAGCGTCGAACTGGGCAGCCGCAAATTCCGCATCCCCGCCGTACCCGCCAACATGAAGACCGTGGTGGACGAGTCCATCTGCGAATGGCTGGCACAGAACGGCTACTTTTATGTGATGCACCGCTTTGACCTGGACAACGTCCAGTTCACCAAGGCCATGAAAGCCAAGGGCCTGTACGCATCCATCTCCCTGGGCGTGAAACAGGCGGACTACGCTACCGTAGACACCTTCGTCAAGGAAGGCCTGGTGCCCGAATACATCACCATCGACATCGCCCACGGCCACGCCGACAGCGTGCGCGACATGATCATCTATCTGAAGAAACACTTGCCCGACAGCTTTGTGATTGCCGGCAATGTGGCCACACCCGAGGCCGTCATCGACCTGGAAAACTGGGGTGCCGACGCGACCAAGGTGGGCGTGGGCCCGGGCAAGGTCTGCATTACCAAGCTCAAGACGGGTTTTGGCACCGGCGGCTGGCAGCTGTCTGCGCTCAAGTGGTGTGCCCGTGTGGCCACCAAACCCATCATTGCCGACGGCGGCATCCGCAGCCATGGCGACATTGCCAAGAGCATCCGCTTTGGCGCCAGCATGGTGATGATTGGCTCGCTGTTTGCCGGCCACGAAGAAAGCCCCGGCAAGACCGTGGAAGTGGACGGCGCCATGTTCAAGGAGTACTACGGCTCGGCCAGCGACTTCAACAAGGGTGAATACAAACACGTCGAAGGCAAGCGCATCCTGGAACCCATCAAGGGCAAGCTGGCCGACACGCTGGTGGAGATGGAGCAGGACGTGCAAAGCTCCATCAGCTACGCCGGTGGCAAAAAGCTCATGGACATCCGCAAGGTGAACTACGTGACGCTGGGCGGCGACAACGCGGGCGAACACTTGCTGATGTAAGCCGCAGGCTAAAACTGTCAGGGATTCGACAGCCTTTATTGACCCCCTGACACCCGCCTTGCAGCGGGTAGCGCTATTCTTGTGCCGAGGAGCACAAAGGTCACCATGAAAATAGCATTACTCGGCATTGGCCTCATGGGCCTGCCCATGGGGCGCCGCCTGTGTGAGGCGGGACATTCGGTTCACGTGTGGAACCGCACCCGGCGCAAGGCCGAACAGCTGATTCCCCTGGGTGCCACGGTGCACAACACCCCCGCCCAAGTCGTCAAGGATGCGGAAATCGTCATCCTCATGCTGGACCACGGCGGCGTGGTGGGCCACGTGCTGTTTGAGCTGGGGGCTGCAGGGGCGATCCAGCCCGGCACGCTGTTGGTGGACATGTCATCCATCAAACCCATTGAAGCCAAGGACCACGCAGCACGCTTGAGCGAATTGGGCGTGGAGTACCTGGATGCCCCCGTCTCGGGTGGCACGGTCGGTGCAGAACAAGGCACGCTGGCCATCATGGTGGGCGGCAAGGCCAGCAACTTTGAACGCGCCGTGCCGGTGCTCAAGGTGTTCGGTCGCCCGACCCATGTGGGGCCCATAGGCTCCGGGCAGCTAACCAAGCTGGCCAACCAAATGATTGTGGGCGCCACCATCGGCGTGGTGGCCGAAGCCCTGCTGCTGTGCGAGCGCGGTGGTGCCGACATGGGCAAGGTGAAGGAAGCCATCACCGGTGGCTTTGCCGACAGCCGGATTTTGCAGGTGCACGGCCAACGCATGGTGGACCGCGACTTCGCACCGCGTGCCCGCATGACGGTGCAAATTAAGGACCTGCGCAACGCCTTGGCCACGGCCAGCGAAGTAGGGTTTGATGCGCCCATCACGGCCTTGTTTGAGCAGCTGTACGCCCAGGGCATCGACCACGGCCTGGCCGATCTGGACCACGCTGGCCTGTTCGTGGAGCTGGCCAGCCGCAACGGCATGGCCTGACGGGCGGCAGTCGCTTCGCTTGGACGAAAAAAAGGCCTCTTGCGAGGCCTTTTTGCTGGACTGGTCAGGTGTGATCAGTCGGTGTTGCGCGCAGGACGCTTCTTGGCGTCACGGGGCACAAACACTTTGCCACCGTTACCGGGCTTGGCAAAACCGGCGGGCTTGCCAAAGGCAGGCTTGCGGGCAGCGAAGTCGCCACGCGGTGCACCGAAGTCACCACGGGGGGCGCCAAAGTCACCGCGCGGTGCCTGGAAATCACCACGGGGTTGGAAATCGCCGCGAGGTTGGAAATCGCCGCGAGGTTGGAAGTCGGCACGGGGAGGACGTGCATCACCGCGGGGAGCGCCTTGGCCAGCAAAGCGGTCATTGAACCCACCCTTGCGTTCGTAGCTGAAGCCTTCGCGGGACGCGCCGCCAAAGTCACGTGCGCTGTGGCCAAAATCACGCGGGGCACCACCGGCTGGAGGACGTCCGCCGAAGCCGCCACCGTTACCGCGGTTGCCACCAAAGCCACCTTCACGGGGGCCGTTGCTGAACTTGCGGTCACGGTCGCCGCCGAAGCCGCCACCTGGATTGGCACGACCAGCGAAGCTGGGGCGAGATTCAGGAGCGCGCTGCTGAGGTTCCAGGCCTGGAATCGTCTCGGCCTTGATAGGCTGGCGTGTGTAGGCTTCGATGTCGAAAATCTTGCGACGATCGCGCATTTCGGCAAAGGTGATGGCCAGACCATCGCGACCGGCACGGCCGGTACGGCCAATGCGGTGGGTGTAGTCCTCGGCCTTCATGGGCAGACCAAAGTTGAACACGTGGGTGATGGTAGGCACGTCGATACCGCGGGCAGCTACGTCAGTTGCCACCAGAATTTGCACCTGGCCTTGGCGCAGGGCCATCAGGCGGCGGTTACGCAGACCCTGGCTCAGGGCACCGTGCAGGGCCACGGCGTCAAAGCCGTCTTGCTGCAGGTCGTTGGCCAAGCCATCGCACTCGATCTGGGTGCTGGCAAACACGATCGCTTGGTTGATACCGGTGTCGCGCAACCAGTGGTCCAGCAACTTGCGCTTGTGCTGGGCGTTGTCGGCCCAATGCAGCACTTGCTTGATGTTGACGTGTTTTTCTTGCGGGTTGTCGATGGTCACGCGCTGGGGTTCACGCATCACACGGGCAGCGAGCTGCTGAATGCGGGGCGCGAACGTGGCGCTGAACATCATGGTTTGCTTGCGGTCGATGGTCAGCTGGTTGATTTCAGCCAGGTCATCGGAGAAGCCCAGGTCCAACATGCGGTCGGCCTCGTCCACCACCAGAAACTGGACTTGGTCCAGCTTGATTTGCATGGAGCGTTGCAGGTCCAGCAGACGGCCAGGGGTGGCCACGACCAGATTGGCGTTTTGCAGCTTGGCGATTTGCAGCTGGTAAGGCATGCCGCCCACGATGTTGGCTACGCGCAGACCGCGGCAATGTTGCACCAGGTCGATGGCGTCATGCGCCACTTGCTGGGCCAGTTCGCGGGTGGGGCAAACAATCAAAGCGCCAGGAGTAGGAGCCTTGAAGTTGCGGACATTGGTGGGGTCCTTGCGCTTGGCGCGCTTGGGAGCCGGTTCACCTTTTTCCAGGGCTTCAGCGGTCAGACGCTCAAACTCGGCGCGTTCGTCGGCTTCGGCTTGGGCCATTTGGGTCAGCAGGGTGTGCAGCACGGGCAACAGGAAGGCGGCCGTCTTGCCGCTACCGGTCTGGCTGGACACCATCAAGTCGATGAACTTGGCAGCTTGACCCTTGGACACGTCGGAGCCCATGGCCAAAGGAATGGCCTTCTTTTGCACCACGGTAGGTTGGGTATAGCCCAGGTCTTTACAGGCCTGAACCAGCTCAGGGGCCAGACCCAGTTCGACGAAACCGTTGGGGGCTTCGATGGTTTCAACCGCATCAGCGGCATCCAGCTCGGCGGTTTCGCCGATGGACTCCACGGTGTTTGCGGGCATGGAAATGTTTTCGGCAGGCGCGAATTCGCCTGTCACTTCAAAAGCGTCAGTCATATTTTTTCTCACACGCGAGCGCCGCAGGTTGTGCGACTGCTCCGTCAATGGTTAAAAAACATCAACCATCAAACGGAACCTGCTCTGCCCCGCCGTGGGGTCTCAGTGCTGGGGGCGTATATCGCTTGGAAAAGCGAGCCCGGTGAATGAAGGGAGATGTACAAAATTCGCTGGCCGCAACATGCGTTACCAGCGAAGCCTGCGATTATGGCATGAATCCGGGTTTCTACCTAATCCAATTTTAAAAAGTGGGCTCGGTAGTGTGCAAGCTCGTCGATGGACTCGTGCACATCGGCCAGCGCTGTGTGCTTTTGCTGCTTTTTGAACGACTCAGCCACGCTGGGCTTCCAGCGCTTGGCCAGTTCCTTGAGCGTGCTCACGTCCAGGTTGCGGTAGTGGAAGAAAGCCTCCAGCTTGGGCATGTACTTCACCAGGAAGCGGCGGTCCTGGCCAATGCTGTTGCCGCACATGGGCGAACCGCTGGTCGGCACATACTGGCTGAGGAAGGCGATGAGCTGCGCTTCGGCTTCGGCTTCGGTGGTGGTGGACGCTTTCACCTTGTCGATCAGGCCGCTCTTGCCATGGGTACCTTTGTTCCAGGCGTCCATCTTGTCAAGCTGCGCGTCGGTCTGGTGGATCACATACACCGGGCCCTCCACCCGGTTGCCCAGGTTCGGGTCGGTCACGATGACGGCGATCTCGATGATGCGGTCCACATCGGGCTCCAGGCCGGTCATTTCGCAGTCCAGCCAGACGAGGTTTTTGTCGGATTTTGCCAATACGGCGCTTGTGGGGGTGTTGGATTCAGCCATGCCGGCATTGTCGCCGATGGCCTAAACTCTGGCGCCATGACCGATGCTTCTCCTGCTGCCTCTTCCTCCCTCCTGATGACGGTGGTCTTCGCCGTCGCCCTGCTGGCCAGCGTGCTACTTAAATTCTGGCTGGCCACGCGCCAGGTGCGCCATGTGGCCCAGCACCGCGATGCCGTGCCCCCCGCCTTTAGCGCGCAAATCAGCCTAGAGGCCCACCACAAGGCCGCCGACTACACCATCACCCAGGGCCGCCTGGGCCTCTTGGAACTGGCCTTTGGCACGGCCGTGGTGCTGTGCTGGACGCTATTGGGTGGCCTGTCGTGGCTGAACCAGACGCTGCTGCAATGGATAACGCCCGGCGTGCTGCAGCAGGTCGCCTTGCTGGCTGCGTTCATGGTGATTGGCTCGGTGTTGGACCTGCCCTTCACGCTGTACCGCACCTTTGTGCTGGAGCAGCGCTTTGGCTTCAACAAGACTACGCCCAAGCTCTGGCTGCAGGACTTACTCAAGTCCACGCTGGTGGGTGCTGTGATTGGCCTGCCGATTGCGGCCCTCGTGGTGTGGATGATGGGGGCCACTGGCGCCTACTGGTGGGTCTGGACCTGGGGCGTGTGGATGGGCTTCAACCTGTTGATGCTGCTGGTCTACCCCACCTGGATTGCGCCGCTGTTCAACCAGTTCAAACCCCTGGAAGACGCAGCACTGAAAGACCGAGTGTCCGCCCTGATGGCACGCTGCGGCTTCACCTCCAAGGGCTTTTACGTGATGGATGGCAGCAAGCGCAGCGCGCATGCCAATGCCTATTTCACCGGCTTTGGCGCCTCCAAGCGCGTGGTGTTTTACGACACCCTGCTGGCCCAGCTCAGCCCCGCCGAAGTGGACGCCGTGCTGGCCCACGAATTGGGACACTTCAAGCACAAACACATCGTCAAGCGCATGGTGTCGCTGTTTGGGTTGAGCCTGCTGGGGTTTGCGCTGCTAGGTTGGGCTAGTCAGCAAGTCTGGTTCTACACCGGCCTGGGAGTGGCGCCCAGCATGACGGGCGCCAACGATGCGCTGGCCCTGCTGCTGTTCATGATGGTGCTGCCGCTGCTTGGCAGCTTTGTGGGGCCGGTGTTTGCCCAGCTCTCGCGCAAACACGAGTTCGAGGCCGATGCCTACGCGGTGGCCCACACCAGCGGAGCCGACCTGTCCTCCGCCCTGCTCAAGCTGTACAAGGACAATGCCTCCACGCTCACGCCGGACCCGGTGTACGTGAAGTTCTACTATTCGCACCCACCGGCCTCCGAGCGACTGGGTCGCATGCTGTCTCCTGCGGCAGGAACCTGACATGCTCGCCAATTCGGAACAAAAAATGCCTCCAGCCCCCGTACGCACTGCGCTGACTGCTACACAAATCATAGCGAGTCTGACCAAGGTGGAAGGCTGGAAGCTGCATGGCGATGGCGCCAACATCGCGATTGAGAAGACCTACCGCTTCGACAATTTTCTGAAGACCATGGCGTTTGTGAACGCGGTGGCCTTCATCGCCGACCAACAAGACCATCACCCGGAACTGCTGGTGACCTACGGCAGCTGCAGCGTACGCTTCAACACGCACGATGTGCATGGCGTGTCGCGCTCCGACTTTGAATGCGCAGCGCTGGTTGACGCGCTGCTGCCCGCGTAGGTCTCCGTTTTGGCAGCGCCCCAACTGGAACCCGGAATCGTCGTCGCAGGCCACGGCCGCCATGTATGGGTGGAAACGCCCGATGGCCGCCGCCTGATCTGTCACCCGCGCGGCAAGAAAAGCCAGACCGTGGTTGGCGACCAGGTGCTGTGGCAGCCCACGCAGGACGAAGGCACCATCGAGAAGGTGCTGCCACGTCGCAACCTGTTTTACCGGCAGGACGAAATTCGCACCAAGTCGTTTGCGGCCAACCTGGATCAGGTACTGATCCTCATCGCCGCTGAGCCCGAGTTTTCCGAGAGCCAACTGAGCCGCGCCCTGATTGCAGCCGAGGCCGAAAAAATCCGCCCCATCATCGCGCTGAACAAGAGTGACCTGACCGAGCCCTTCGGCCGCGCCTGGGACCGCATGGGGCCCTACCGTGAGATGGGCTACCAGGTGGTACCACTCGCCCTCAAGCCCAAGGCTGATGGCATCAACGCCACCGAGCTGGACGCGCTGATGCCGCTGATGCTGGGCAAGACCACGCTGGTGCTGGGACCGTCCGGCTCGGGCAAAAGCACGCTGATCAACCGGTTGATTCCCAACGCGCAAGTGCTGACCAACGAAATATCGACGGCGCTGAACTCCGGCAAGCACACCACCACCAGCACCAGCCTGTACTGGGTGGATGCGGCCAAGACCACGGCGGTGATCGACTCACCCGGCTTTCAGGAGTTCGGCCTCAACCACATTGACCCCATGCACCTGGCCAGCCTGATGCCCGACATCAAGGCGCATGCGCAAGAGTGCAAGTTTTACAACTGCAGTCATTTGCACGAACCGGGGTGCGGCGTGATATCAAAGGTCAAAGAGGGCCCTAGCCCCCATGGAATCGGCGCGCATCGCTACAAAATTTATAGCGATCTATTTGCCGAACTCTCACAAACGCGCTACTGATCAACCCAGCAAGCGTGCCAGCGACAGCAGGGCCAAGAACACCATCCACATCACCACGGTGCGCCACACCAGGCCCACCACGGCCCGCAAGTGGGCGGGCTCGGGCACTTGGCCACTGGCCGCAGGGTCATCCTGGCCCAGCCGCACATTCACGGCGCCGGCAGTGGCCGCCAACACCACACCATCGTTGTCCAGCGGGTGCACCGCTTCGTGGCGGCGCCAGCTGTCCACGGCCTCCTCAAAGCTGCCCACAAAAGCAAAACTCAGCGCGGTCACGCGTGAAGGCAACCAGTCCACCAGTGCCCAAGCGCGCGCTGCTTGGTAACGCACGGCATCACTGACCGGAGGCAGCTCGGGCCGCGTGGGCCGCTTCGCAAACACCGAGATGTATTCGCTGACGCGGTAGAACACCGCGCCCGCAGGGCCCAAGCCCAAGGCCGCAAGCAGCGAATACCAGGCGAACACGCCGAACACATGGCGGTGCGCACTGAGCACCGAGTACTCGATCACATGGCGCACGATCTCGCTGCGCGGCAGCGCGCTGGCATCAATGCGCATCCAGCCCGCCAGCGCTTCGCGCGCCGCGGCTTCGTCACCGGCATCCAGCGCGTCGCGTATCTGCGTGAAATGGTGGCTGAACTGCCGAAACCCCAAGGTGGCGTACAGGATGGCCACGTTCCACACCACCGCAAACGCCCAGCCCAATTGCCAGACCAACAACCAGTGCACACCCAGCACCAGCAATGACGGACCAGACACCGCCAGGGACCACGCCAACCAGCCATGCTGGGGCTTACCCGCGTCAAAATTGCGCATCACCCAGCGCACCCAGTTGCGCACGCTGTTGTGCACCGGATTAATCTGGGGCAAGGGCTTGGCCTGTTCCAACAACAAGGCCAACAAAATGGAGATAAAACTCATGCGGCAATCATAGCGACCTGACCAACGCAGCACCGTCCCCTGACGCACCCCGACATCGCTAGAGCAGCAAAAATTGGTACAGGTTGCGCAGCATGCCTGCGGTAGCACCCCAGATAAAGCGCTCATGCGCCCCATCCTGGTAAGGCATGGAGAGCCAATGGCGGCGCGCACCCTCCCACTCGACAGCATGGTGGCGGTGATGGGCGGGGTTCATCAGGTATGACAGAGGTACTTCAAACGCATCTGCCACCTCATCGGCATTCAATGTCAGGACCATGCCGGGGTGCACCAGCGCCACCACCGGGGTCACCACATACGCGCTGCCCGTGGTGTAGGTGGGCATGCTGCCAATCACCTCGACGTGGCTGGGATCCAAGCCAATCTCTTCCTGCGCCTCGCGCAGAGCCGTGGCCACCGCATCGACGTCCTCAGGGTCGGCCTTACCCCCGGGAAACGCCACCTGCCCCGAGTGGCTGGACAAATGCGCGGTGCGCTGAGTCAGCAACACCGTCAGCTGATCGTCGTGCATCACCAAAGGAATCAGCACCGAGGCATGGGCAGGCGCCCGACTGGAAAATTTGGGCTCGGTATGGAGTTGAGGAGACCAAGCGGGCGGATGGGCGAAGCGTAGTCGCAACGCAGCGCTCTGCAAGGCGTGCTGGGGCACTGACGGCAAGTGGTGGTCCGTTCCGACGACGGGCACCAAACTGGGATCAAACATGGGAGGGACGGCCACGGGAAATCATACCTATCACATGGAAAGGGAAAACCGAAACGGCCATGAAAAAAGCCGCCGCAGACAATGCTGGGGCGGCTTTCTTGCCAAAAAACAGTGCGTTGAATTACGCGGCTGTCTTCTTTGCTGGCAGTTTTTCCTTGATACGAGCCGACTTGCCGCTGCGGTCACGCAGGTAGTACAGCTTGGCACGGCGCACGTCACCACGGCGCTTGACTTCGATGCTGGCGATCAGAGGGCTGTAGGTTTGGAATGTACGTTCCACGCCTTCGCCGCTGGAGATTTTGCGCACGATGAAGCCGCTGTTCAGGCCGCGATTACGCTTGGCAATCACAACACCTTCGTAAGCCTGCACGCGCTTGCGTGTGCCTTCAACAACGTTCACGCTCACCACCACGGTGTCACCGGGGGCGAATTCTGGGATGGTTTTACCCAGGCGAGCAATTTCTTCTTGCTCAAGAGTTTGGATCAGGTTCATGATTTCCTTCGTGATCTTGCAAGCGCCGGCACCGGAATTGGTGCCAACCAACGTCTTCCCAAAGAAGCGTGGCCTGGCCGAGCAGAGGATCGGTTAGCCCACCATTATAGCAGCCTAGTTTTTTCCAGCCAAATACTGCTCGTCGCGCTTGTCCAACAAGCCTTGCTGGCGCGCAGTATTTAGCAAATCGGGGCGGTGCTGCGCAGTCAGCGCCAGGCGCTGCTCGCGCCGCCAGCGTTCGATCTGCTCATGGTGACCCGACATCAGCACAACGGGCACCGCCTGGTCCGCCCAGGTGTCGGGCCGGGTGTAGTGCGGACAGTCCAGCAGGCCATCCAATGCGGGGTTGAAACTGTCCTGGTGGTGGCTATCGGCATCGCTCAACACACCGGGCTGCAGGCGCGCAATGGCGTCCAGCATGGCCATGGCGGCGATCTCACCGCCCGACAACACAAAGTCACCCAGACTGATTTGTCCATCGACATAGCGATCAATAAAACGCTGGTCGATGCCTTCGTAGCGGCCGCACACCAGAATGGCGCCTTCACTGGCAGACCATCGCTCTACGGCGGCATGGTTCAGCGCTTGGCCAATCGGGGAAAACAGCAGCACGGGCGCGTTGTCATTGCGGCTGGCGCGTATGGCCTGCACGGCTTTTTCCAGTGGCTCCGCCATCATCACCATGCCAGGCCCGCCCCCAAACGGGCGATCATCCACACGTCGGTAGTTGCCGCTGGCAAAGTCACGGGGGTTGGTCAGTTGCACCTGCACCTGGCCCGTCTCATAGGCGCGGCGGGTGATGCCTATCTTAAGAAAGGGTTCAAACAGCTCGGGAAACAGCGTGATGACATCAAAGCGCATGCGCTTGTCGCTCAGTAATCAGCAAGCCAGTCCACACGGATACGCTTGGCCGCCAGGTCCACGTCGTCCACATAGGCGGAGACGAACGGAATCATGCGCTCCTGAGGTTTGCCGTCCAGCTGGTACTCGATGACCAGCACGGTTTGTGGCCCGGTGGACAGCAGTTCACGCACGACGCCCAATTCTTCATCCTGGCGATTAACTACGTTCAGGCCAATCAGGTCGACCCAGTAGTACTCGTCTTTGGCTGCGCTGGGAAAGCTGGCGCGAGAAATAAAGATGCGCGCACCACGCAAAGCCTCAGCGGCGTTGCGGTCATCAACATCGATGGCACTGGC
Organism: Rhodoferax sp. P1_F3; assembly: GCF_056405715.1. Lineage (NCBI taxonomy): Bacteria > Pseudomonadati > Pseudomonadota > Betaproteobacteria > Burkholderiales > Comamonadaceae > Rhodoferax > Rhodoferax sp. P1_F3. The sequence continues at coordinate 39,803 of NZ_JBFUBO010000018.1, forward strand.
CACCACGGTGTCTGAGTGTTCTTTGACTTCCTTGACGGCCAGTTGCACCGTACCGGTAAAGGTTTTGACACCTTTTTCAGTCGGCAACAGAAACCAGCGCTTGGAAGAAAAAAGCGCCTCGGGGTCGGCGCTGTAGGGCAGGACTTTAAACCAGCCCTTGATCCCCCACGCATCTGCGATGCGCCCCACTTCAATGGCGTCCGCTGGCAGTTCAGCAGCTTCGAGGCCAGCGAGCATGGTGCGGGGAAAATGGTGTCGGTCAGGCAGCTTGCGCCACGCGACCGACAGGACCCATTAGGCTGCTTTTTTAGCAGCTTGGTTGATCAGGCGTTCCACGGTGGGAGACGCTTGGGCGCCAACGCCCTTCCAGTAAGTCAAGCGGTCCTGGGCAATGCGGATGCTTTCTTCATTGGCGGTAGCGATGGGGTTGTAAAAACCGATGCGCTCAATGAAGCGGCCGTCACGACGGGTGCGCTTGTCAGCAACAACAATATTGAAAAACGGGCGAGCTTTTGCACCGCCACGGGCGAGTCGAATGACGACCATGATTTATCCTTTGGGTGACTGAAAAAAATTCAGCCATTAAATTCAAAGTTGAGACACGCAACTGACCACCCGGCCAGTGACACTCTGAATAGCTCTCCATTATAACGTTTTCCATCTTAATGACAAAAATTCGCCCCAGCACCGATGCCGACGTGAGCGCTATGACCGCCATTTACGCCCACCACGTACTCCATGGCACCGGTACTTTTGAGATCACGCCCCCCACAGAAGCCGACATGGTGGGGCGCCGGGCCGATGTGCTCGCCAAGGGATTGCCCTACTTGGTGCTGGAAGATGCCACCGGAGTGATCGGCTTTGCCTACTGCAATTGGTTCAAGCCTCGCCCGGCCTACCGATTCTCAGCCGAAGACTCGATTTACCTGGCACCGGCGGCTGCAGGCCGTGGCTTGGGCCGCCTGCTGTTGCAGGAGTTGATGGCCCAGGCCGAACGCGCCGGAGTCCGTAAATTGATTGCAGTGATCGGCGACTCTGGCAACCGGGGCTCCATCGGCGTGCACCGTAGCTGCGGTTTTTCGCAGGTGGGCGTGCTGTCTGCGTGTGGCTGGAAATTTGAGCGCTGGCTGGACGTGGTGCTCATGGAACGCTTTATTGGCGCAGGCAACAGCACCTCGGCTGCGGACGTGGCCGCATGAAAAACAAGACACTGGCCGTGTGGCTGACTTTTTTGCTGGGCGCGCTGGGCCTGCACCGCTGGTACCTGCTGGGGCGCTACGACACGCTGGCTCGCCTGCTACCGATTCCAACCTTGCTGGGGGCCTACGGTGTGTGGCGTGCGCGCAGCCTGGGCGTGGATGACCTGTGGAGTTGGCTGCTGATACCTATGCTCGGCTTCACTCTGGCAGGATGCGCGCTGAACGCAATCGTCTATGGGCTCATGGCACGCGAGAAATGGAACCAGCGTTTCAACGCAGAGGTCCCAGAAGATGCGCCAGCGGGCGCCACCCATTGGGTCACCATTCTGGGCGTTGGTGCCGCGCTGGCCGTGGGCACCACGGTGCTGATGGCCAGTATTGCCTTCAGCTTTCAACGCTACTTTGAATACCAGATGGAGGATGCCCAGTCGCTGTCGCAACCGGCACCGCTTAAAAAATCTGCAGACTGACCCAGTAGGCAATTGCAGCCACAAACGCGGCAGCAGGAATGGTCAGCACCCAGGCCCACACAATGTTGCCCGCCACGCCCCAGCGCACCGCGCTGGCGCGTTGGGTGGAGCCCACGCCGACGATCGCACCCGTGATGGTGTGCGTGGTCGACACGGGCACACCCATCGCCGTAGCCAGGAATAGAGTCAACGCCCCACCGGTCTCGGCGCAAAAGCCGCCCACAGGCTTGAGCTTGGTGATTTTCTGGCCCATGGTTTTTACAATACGCCAGCCACCAAACATGGTGCCTGCGCCAATGGCCATGTAGCAGGAGATGATGACCCATGAGGGTGGCGACTTGTCTTCTGCAGCCACATACCCTGTTGCAATCAACATCATCCAGATGATGCCAATGGTTTTTTGCGCATCGTTGCCGCCATGGCCCAAGCTGTAGGCGCCTGCCGAAATCAATTGCAAGCGGCGGAACCATTTGTCAATGCGGGAAGGCCGCGCGCGACGGAAAACCCACGCCACCAAGACCATCATCATTGAGCCCAGGACAAAGCCGAGCAAAGGCGAGATGAAGATGAAAGCGACCGTTTTCAGAATTCCTTCGGAAACCAGGGCACTGGCACCCGACTTGGCGATCACAGCGCCCACAATGCCACCGATCAGCGCGTGCGAAGACGAGCTGGGGATACCATAAATCCAGGTGATCACGTTCCAGGAAATCGCTCCGACAAGCGCCCCGAACACCACGTGCACGTCCACCACACCAGGCTGCACGATGCCTTTGCCCACGGTGGCCGCCACGCTCAGATGGAAGATAAAAATGGCAACCAGGTTAAAAAAGGCGGCAAACAACACCGCCTGGCCTGGCTTGAGAACACCGGTGGACACCACGGTCGCAATCGAGTTCGCTGCATCATGAAACCCGTTCATGAAGTCGAACATGATGGCCAGCGCCACCAGCAACATCACCACCCACAGGGCTGCCTGTACGTTTTGCATAACTAGGTACCGCAGTCCGGATCAGGAATTTTCGAGAATGATGCCTTCGATCACGTTGGCCACATCCTCGCACTTGTCGGTGATGGTTTCCAGCAGCTCATAAATGGCCTTGAGCTTGATCAGCTCGCGCACATCGGGTTCTTCGCGGAACAGCTTGCTCATGGCGGTGCGCATCACGCGGTCAGCATCAGACTCCAGGCGGTCAATCTCTTCGCAGGTCTTGAGGGCGGCTTCTGCTGTGGCATGGTCTGCAATGTGGTCCAGCAGTTTGACGGCGTCACGCAGGCGCTCGCAGCACTTCACGCTCAGGTCGGTCAGGCGCACGATTTCTTCGGTCATGTGGCGCACGTCGTACAGCGCCATGGTCTCGGCCGAGTCCTGGATCAAATCGGCCACGTCGTCCATGGTGTTGATCAGGGAGTGGATCTGTTCCCGGTCGATCGGGGTGATGAAGGTGATGTGGATGGCCTTGTTGACATCGTGCGTCACGCGGTCAGCGGCGCGCTCGGCGTCATCCACTTCCTGGTTGTACTTGGCACGCAAGTCCAGGTCGTTGTAGTTGGCCACCAACTTGGAAAAAGCCTGGGCTGCCTCCACGATGCGGTCCGCGTGCTGGTTGAACATCTCAAAAAAATTGCCTTCACGCGGCAACAACTTTCCAAACAGCATCGCTGGCTCCTAACGAGTAAATATGTCAGTCTTGTGACCAAATCTGGGCTGCGCGGAGTGTAACCGCCCGTAACCCGGGGGTATCTGACGCGATCAGGCGCTGCGAAAAATAAAGTACACAGCACCTACCATGCACAGCCCGGCCCAGACAAAGTCCAGCTTGAAGGGCTGTTTCAGGTAAATCATGGCAAATGGCAAAAACACCGTTAGCGTGATGATTTCCTGCATGATTTTGAGCTGGGCCACCGAAAAACCGGCTTGCTGAAAGCCAATGCGATTGGCCGGCACCTGCAGCAGGTATTCAAACAGGGCAATGCCCCAACTCACCAGGGCCGCCGTGTACCAGGGCACGGTGGCCAGGCTTTTCAGGTGGCCATACCAGGCAAAGGTCATGAACACATTGCTGGCCACCAATAGCAGAATGGTTTGCAGGGAAAGGGGGATGCTGTTCAAAAAGTTCATCCCCCCATTATCCCAACCCAAAAAAGAAAAGCCCCGTGGCGTGCACCACGGGGCTTTGGTTTTGATGGGTGGGCAGCTTACGCAGCCACGCCTTCCGTCACCGTGGCCGCTGAGTCGGTGTAGTCACCGATCTTGTCAAAATTCAGGTACTGGTACACCGTGTCGCTGGCGGCGGTCAACACGCCCATGTCGGCCAAGTACTCTTCCTTGGTCGGAATACGACCCAGCTTGGAGCAGATGGCAGCCAGTTCGGCAGAACCCAGATACACATTGCTGTTCTTGCCCAGGCGGTTGGGGAAGTTGCGGGTGGAAGTGGAGAACACGGTGG
>NZ_JBFUBO010000019.1:0-33599 GCF_056405715.1 Rhodoferax sp. P1_F3
ACACTTGCAGCGTCTTCTAGACCAGGCCCGCTACTTCGTGCTGCCCGTGCGACGCACGGATCGCAGTTTCCCACGCCAGGTCAAACGCTCTACGCGCAGCAAGTACCCATCAAAAAAATGCCAGTCAGCTCTTAACTGACTGGCATTGCCCGATTGGGGCCTTTTTTATTTCAGAGCCTGGTAGCCATACAACCAGGGCACATCCAGCACATGCTGCCCCAGCAGCTTGAGCGACAGGTCGCGCCCCATGCGCAGCGGACCACGCAAGTGGAAGATCTCACCGTTGCGAATGGCCCGTGCCTGCACCCGCGCATTGCGGCGCCAGCGGCTTTGGGCATAGTGCGCCAACGCGGCAGGCACATCCGCAGAATGCGCCTGCAAAGAAATCACCAACTGCTGCGCATCTTCAATCGCCATGCCTGCACCCTGCGCCATGTAGGGGCGCATGGGGTGGGCGGCGTCGCCCAGCAGCGCAATGCGACCCTGGGCCTGCTCTGCAGCGCTGGTCATGGGCGGGCGGTCGTACAGCGGCCACAGGCGCCATTCGTCAATCGCGTGGATCAAGTCCAGCAGCGGTGCCTGCGCGTTGGCCAGTCGGGCACGCAGCTCGGCGGCATTGGCGCTGTGGTCCCACGACGTGGGGTCTCCCTCCGTCTGGCCCTGCACGATGGCCACCACGTTGAGCCACGCGCCACCGCGCACCGGGTACTGCACCGCATGGAACTTGGGGCCCAGCCAGGCCGTGACAGCGCAACTGCGCAGTGCGGCGGGCAAAGCGTCCTGCCGCACCATGGCCCTAAACGCCAGATGCCCTGTAGACCGGGGTTGCGACTGAGGCAGCAGGTGCTGGCGCACCCGGCTCCACAAACCGTCGGCCCCCACCAACAGCGGTGTGGTCAGCAAGTGCCCCTGCGCCGTGTGCAACTGCACACCCTGCGCATCCTCTTCCACGTGGGTGAGCGTCGTGTCCAGCTGCAGCGGCACGCCGTAGGCCTGCACGCCCTGCAGCAGCAGGCCATGCAGGTCGGCACGCGCCACCGTGGCGTAGGCAGCGTCGTATTGCGCCAGGGCCTGGCCCCCCAGTGGCAGCACGCCCAGGGTTTTAGCAGTTAGCGCGTTGCGCACTTCCAGTTGCGTGGGAAAGGCCGCCACGCTACGCAGCGCATCGCCCAAACCCCAGCTCTCCAGTACCTTCACCACGTTAGGCCCCAGCTGAATGCCGGCCCCCACCTCGCCAAAGGCGTGGGCCTGCTCCACCAGCCGCACGGCCAAGCCAGCGCGCGCCGCCGCCAGAGCGGCAGCCATGCCGCCTATGCCTCCGCCCACAATCACCATTGCTTGTTCCATACCCGCCATTCTCCCCCGCCCGGGCACCCCATAGTTTGACCTTGCGCAGCTACACTGGCAGCGCCTGCCCAACCACTGCACTCCCACCATGACCGCCAGCACCGACTTTGAACTGTTGTTTGAATCCGCCCCCATCTCCCTCTGGCTGGAGGACTACAGCGCCCTCAAGACCCAGTTTGCGCAATGGCGTGCTGAGGGCATCACCGATCTTGGCTCCTACCTGCGCCAGAACCCGCTCAGCGCGGCCCAGTGTCCGCAGTGCTACAAGGTACTGCAGGTGAACCAGCAAACACTGCGCCTATATGGCGCAGCCAACCAACAGGAACTGGTGGCGCGCCTGCCCGATGTATTCCGCGGCGACATGTTTGAACACATGGTGGCCGAGCTGGTACACCTGTGGAACGGTGAGCTGGAGTTTTCCAGCCAGGGCGTGAACTACACACTGGATGGGCGCCGCATGGACGTGCAAATCCATGTGCGCGTGCTCGAAGGCCATGAGGAGACGTGGGACCGCGTGATGGTGTCCCTGCAAGAGGTGACCGCGCACACCTTGGCGCGGCTGAAGCTGGAGCAGAGCGAGCAACACGCGCGCAATCTGTTTGACCTGTCCCCCGTGTCCCTGTGGGTGGAAGACTTCAGCGGCGTGAAGCGCCTGATGGACGAGGTACGGCATTCGGGCATCCAAGACTTCCGCGTATTCCTCAGCGTGCACCCTGAATTTGTCACCCGCTGCATGGAGCAGATCCGCGTGCTGGACGTGAACCAGCACACGCTAGACATGTTTGCGGCCACCGACCGTGCCGACCTCCTGGGCAAGCTGGACCTGGTGTTCAAGGGTGAGATGAGCGATTCGTTTGCCGACCAGCTGCTGGACCTGTGGAATGGCAAGAACATGCAGACGCGTGAGGTGATCAACTACTCGCTAACCGGGGAACTCATCAACATCCACATGCAGTTTACGGTGATGCCGGGGCATGAGGCCGATTGGGATCTGGTGCTGGTGTCGCTGGTGGATATCACCGCACGCAAAAAGGCCGAGGCCTACCTGGAATACCTGGGCAAGCACGACGCGCTGACGCGCCTGCGCAACCGCGCGTTTTATGTCGAAGAACTCAACCGCATTTCGCGCAAGGGCCCATGGCCGCTCAGCATCGTGGCCATGGACCTGAACGGCCTGAAGGCCGTGAACGACAACCAGGGCCACGCCGCAGGCGACGCCATGCTGCGCCGCGCGGGCGAGGTGCTGGCCAAGGCCGCGGGCGACCAACAGCCACTGTGCATGGCACGCATCGGTGGTGACGAGTTTGTGGCCCTGATGCCCGGCAGCGATGAGCGAGCGGCCAACGGGCTGAAGGAACGCATCGAGTCCATGTTGGAACTCAACAACCAGTTCTATCCCGGCCAGAAGCTCAGCCTGGCCTTGGGCATTGCCACGTGCAATACGGCGGCCGAAGTCGAGGCCACCATCCACGCCGCGGACCAGTCCATGTTCAAGGCGAAGCAGCGTTTTTACGAAACCGCTTCGCTGGAACGCCGCCGCGTCTAGTGCACGCCGCGGTGCGCCTTGCCATGGCTGCCATGCACATGGCCCGCGGACGGGACTGCAGGTGCCGCCGCGCCCTCTGACAGCCCCTGCAGAATGCCGCAGTGCGCTGCATCCTGCACGCCTTGACACTGGGCACGCAGGGCCTTGAGCTGCTTCTCCAGTTGGCGCAACTCGCGCACGCGCTGGGCCACATGGCCGATGTGCGCGTCCAGCAGCGCGTTCACCTGCACGCAGTTGTCTTCGGGCGCATCCTGAAACGCCAGCAGCGCACGGATCTCTTGCAGCGTCATGTCCAAGCTGCGGCAGTGGCGCACAAACTGCAGGCGCTGCGCGTGGTGCGCTTCGTACACCCGATAGTTGGCATCGGTGCGCACGGGCACAGGCAGCAGGCCCTCGCGCTCGTAGTAGCGTATGGTTTCCACCGGGGTGCCAGTGGTGCTGGCCAGTTCACCGATTTTCATGGGATGCGTCCTTCTTAACCCTGTTGCAGTATAGGGCTTGACTCTGAAGTGGCTTCAGAGTTTCCAATGCAGGCATTGACAAGGAAACCTATGAGCCAACACTGCTGCGAACACGACACCCCTGCCATCGAAACCCTGCAAAACCCCACGCGTTACCGGCGCATCCTGTGGATCGCCCTGTGGATCAACGCCGCCATGTTTGGTGTGGAGCTGGCCGCGGGCTGGCGTGCAGGTTCGCTGTCCCTGCTGGCCGATGCGATCGACTTTGCGGGCGATGCACTGAACTACGGTGTGTCGCTGGCCGTGCTGTCGGCCGCGCTGGCCTGGCGCGCACGTGCAGCCGTGGTCAAGGCCGTGTGCATGATGGGCTTTGGCCTGCTGGTGTTGGGCAAGGCGATCTGGAGTGTGTGGCAAGGCGGTGTGCCCGATGCCACCACCATGGGCGCGGTAGGCTTTCTGGCACTGGCTGCCAACGTGGCCGTGGCCTGGATGCTCTATGCCTTCCGCGAGGGCGATGCCAACATGCGCAGCGTGTGGCTGTGTTCCCGCAACGACGCCATTGGCAACATCGCCGTGATGCTGGCCGCCGTCGGTGTGGCCGGCACCAGCAGTCGCTGGCCCGACCTGCTGGTGGCCGCCGGCATGGCCGCATTGGCCCTGCAAGGCGGCTGGCAAGTCATGCGCCAGGCACGGGGTGAGTTGGCGAAGCCCGGCCATGGTGGGGACCATGACCACCATGGTCATTCGCACTAGGCCTGGTTTTAGTTCGCCACCGTGAACCGCTTCTGGATGTACTTCGGTGTTTCGATCTCATCAACGATGGCCACCGCCATGTCCTGCACCGAGATGCTGCCGGGTGCGCCGCCTTCGGCCCACAGGGGTGCGTCGGCGCCCAGGCGGTATTTGCCGGTGCGCACACCAGGGTTCAGCAGCATGGCGGGGGACAGGAAGGTCCAGTCCAACGACGTTTCTTTCTGAATCAGGTTCAGCGCATCGCGGGCTGCGCCAGCTGCGACTTTGTATTCAGCGGGAAACTCTGGGGTGTCCACCAGTTGCACGCCAGGCGCCACAAACAGGCTGCCTGCGCCGCCCACCATCAAAAAGCGTTTGACGCCGGACTGCTTCACGCCCGCAAAAATGGCGTGCGTGGCTTGCAAAAAGATCTCGGCAATCTTGGGTTCGGTCCAGCCGGGGTTGTAGGCGCTGATGACGGCGTCGTGGCCGGCAGCGGCCTTGGCCACTTGGGCGGCGTCCAGCGCGTCGGCGGCCACCACAGTCAGGCCGGTTTGGGCTGCCAGTTTGCCGGGGTTGCGAGCCAACACGGTGACCTGGTGGCCACGGCTGAGCAGTTCTGCCAATACTGGGGTGCCCACAAAACCGGTGGCACCAATCAGAGCGATCTTCATAACAAAACTCCTTAAAAAAGGTTGCAAAACAGAAGCCGCTAGTTTGTTTACTTCACAGCCATCTGAATAGACGGTAAATTTCACTTTCACTGTGAAGTAAAACTAAACAAATCCCATTTCCATGGACCAACTCAAACGCATGGCAGTATTTGCCGAAGTGGTGGCCGCAGGCTCCTTGAGCGCCGCTGCCCGTCAACTGGGCATGACACCCTCGGCCGTCAGTCAGCACCTGCGCCAGTTGGAGGGCGCGCTGGGCTTGGCGCTACTGCACCGCTCCACTCGCAAGCTCACGCTGACCGAGGCCGGGGCGCGGTACGTGGAGGGCTGCACCGCCATGGTGGCCGCAGCCCGGTCCGCAGACCAGGCGCTGGAACACCACCGCGACGAGCCCGAAGGCGAGCTGCGCATTGCAGCGCCCATCGGCTTTGGTGGCTTGCTGGCCACGGCTCTGGCACCGCTGCGCAACTTCCCCAGGCTCAATTTGCACCTACTGATGGACGATGCGCTGGTCGATGTGATTGCAGAGCGGGTGGACATTGCCGTACGCGTGGGCGGCCTGCCGGACTCCAGCCTGGTGGCCCGCAAACTGGGCACGCTGCGGGCGCAGCTGTGCGCCTCACCCGCCTACCTGGCCGCACGCGGCTGGCCCCAGCATCCGGCGGACCTGGCCCGCCACGACTGGCTGGGCGGGCGGCCGCAGGCCGCGGCGCTCGAGCAGCTGCAGCTGCACAGCAGCGATGGACAGACAGCCCGGGTGCAGGTCAGCTCCAGAGCGTCTGCCACGCAGGTCACGGCACTGCATGCGCTGTGCGTGGCAGGCTGGGGCATCAGCATCGTGCTCAGCGACGACGACCGCCGGGCCTTGGCCGATGGCCGCCTGGTGCCGGTACTGCCAGACTGGCGCCCACCCGACTATGAGGCCTACGCCATCACGGCCCGCCGAGGTGAGCAGCCGGCCAAGGTGCGCCACGCGCTGGCGCTATTGGCCAACTACTTTGAGACGACGGGATCCAAGTCAAGCTGAGATTGGGTGTAATTGGGCGTAATATTGGATGTATGCTGCACACTGAGTCCCTGCAAATCACCCCCGAAGTCCTGAGCCTGATCGCCCGGATTGACGAATTCAAAGGTGCCTGGCGGGCTCTTGGCACCCTCGCTCCAGACCGGCTGTCGGCCCTGCGCCGCGTTGCCACGATTGAAAGTATCGGCTCCTCCACCCGCATTGAAGGCAGCAAGCTCTCTGACCGCGAGGTGGAAAAGCTGCTCTCCAATTTGGAGATCAAGTCCTTCGAAACCCGCGACGAACAGGAAGTGGCGGGTTACGCAGAACTGATGGACTTGGTGTTCAGCGCATGGCAGGACATCCCGTTCAACGAAAACCACGTCAAACAGTTGCACCAGACCCTGCTGCGCCATAGTGAGAAAGACCAGCGACATCGTGGGCAGTACAAGACCCATTCCAACAGCGTTGCAGCCTTTGACGAAAACGGCACGCAGATTGGCATCGTGTTTGAGACGGCCAGTCCGTTTGACACACCGCGCCTGATGGCAGAGCTGGTAGCTTGGGTTACCCAGGAGCGCGACAAGGCACACCTGCATCCTCTGCTGATCATTTCCATCTTCGTCGTGGTCTTTCTGGAAATTCACCCGTTCCAGGACGGCAACGGGCGCTTGAGCCGTGTGCTAACCACCTTGCTGTTGATGCAAGCCAGCTATGCCTACGTGCCCTACAGCTCGCTGGAGAGCGTGATCGAGGTCAACAAAGAGGCCTACTACCTGGCCCTTCGCCAGACGCAGGGAACCATTCGCACAGAGACGCCCAACTGGCAACCCTGGCTGACGTTTTTCCTGCGTTCATTGGCCGAACAAGTCCGAAGGCTGGAGAAGAAGGTCGAGCGAGAAAAGATCGTTCTGGCGACGCTGCCGGAGCTGTCACTGCAGATTGTCGAGTTCGCCCGCGAACACGGACGCGTGACCATAGGCGACGCCATCCAACTGACCGGCGTAAGCCGCAACACCTTGAAGCAACACTTCCGCAACTTGGTAGAGCGCGGGCACCTGAGTCAGCACGGTGGTGGGCGGGGGGTTTGGTATGGGTTTCGGTAATTGATATGGGCGGTACGCAATGGCTGCTGCGGCGCCCACTAAGCCGCCAGCAACTGCCGCAGCACAAACGGCAGGATGCCGCCGGCGCGGTAGTAATCCGCCTCGATGGGCGTGTCCACCCGCAGCGTGAGCGTGATTTCATGGGTGCTGCCGTCGGCGCGCGTCACGCGCAGCGTGGCGTCACTTTGCGGGGTCAGGGCAGCATCAGGGATCACATCTATCGTCTCGTCGCCCTTGAGCCCCAGCGACTGCCAGGAGTCCGAGCCCTTGAACTGCAGCGGCAGCACGCCCATGCCCACCAGGTTGCTACGGTGGATGCGCTCAAAGCTCTTGGCCACCACGGCCTTGATGCCCAGCAGCTGTGTGCCCTTGGCGGCCCAGTCGCGGCTGGAGCCGGTGCCGTATTCCTCGCCCGCAAAAATCACTGTGGGTACGCCATCGGCCATGTACTGCATGGCGGCGTCGAAGATGAACATCTTGTTGCCCTGGTCTGGACCGTCGTGCTGGTACAGCGTCACGCCGCCCTCTTCGCGCGAGCCAGCGGCGTCGGGTGGAATCATCAAGTTCTTGATGCGCACGTTGGCAAAGGTGCCGCGCATCATCACGTCGTGGTTGCCGCGGCGCGCGCCGTAGCTGTTGAAATCGGCCTTCTGCACGCCATGCGCCAGTAGCCACTGGCCGGCGGGCGAGCTTTCCTTGATGGAGCCTGCCGGCGAGATGTGGTCCGTGGTGATGGAGTCGCCGAACAGCGCCATGATGCGGGCGCCTTGTACCGAATTTTCCACCGAGGATTCAGTGCCATTTAGGCCTGTAGCCCCCGTACTACTTGCGCCAGCAGCTATGGTATCCATAGCAAAGTCCGCAAAGAACGGCGGCTCGGCAATGTAGGTGCTGGTGGGCCAGGTGTAGGCCTGACCGGCCACGCCTTTGATCTTGTCCCACAGCAGGCCAGGCTCGGTCTTCACCTTGGCGTAATTCTCGCGGAAGGCCTTTCCCTTCATTGCGTACTTCAGCAGCTTATAAATCTCGTCACTGGTCGGCCAGATGTCGCCCAGGTACACGTCCCGTCCGCCCTTGCCCTTACCCACGGGCTCGGTCATCAGGTCGCGGTTCACCGTGCCCGCAATGGCATAGGCCACCACCAGCGGCGGGCTAGCCAAAAAGTTGGCCTTCAGGTTGGGGTGGATGCGGGCCTCGAAGTTGCGGTTGCCCGAGAGCACGGCGGCACAGATCAGGTCATTGGTGGTGATGACTTCATTGAGCTCGGGCGTCAGGTCGCCCGCGTTGCCGATGCAGGTGGTGCAGCCATAGCCCGCCAGCGCGAAGCCCAGTTTTTCCAGATATGGCAGCAGTCCGGTCTCGGTCAGGTATTCGGTAACGATGCGCGAGCCAGGCGCCAGGCTGGTCTTGATGTGCGGCTTGACCTTGAGCCCGGCCTCGACCGCCTTTTTGGCCAACAGGCCCGCGGCCAGCAGCACGCTGGGGTTGGAGGTGTTGGTGCAACTGGTGATGGCAGCAATCAGCACGTCGCCATTGCCGATGGTCACGTCCGAGCCACTGCCCGCGGCCACCGCAGTCGTAGCGGTGTTGGGCGCATGGTTGGCGGCCAGCGTAGGCTTGCTTTCCATTTCCACTACTTGACGTGGCGCACCCAGCGGTGCGGGGGGGGTCTTGGGTACCTTGGTCGTCAGCGGTTCGTCCCAGGTGCGGGCCAGGTGGCGGGTGTGGAACACGGCCGCGTTCTGGTTAAAACCGTTCTCGGCATTGGGTTTGGAGAACAGCGACTCAAACTGGCTGGCCACCTTGCCCAGCTCAATGCGGTCTTGCGGGCGCTTGGGGCCGGCCAGGCTGGGCGTCACGTTGCCCAGGTCCAGCTTCACCACCTGCGAGTAATCGATATCGCCCGACTTGGGCACACCAAACAGGCCCTGGGCCTTGAAGTAGGCCTCAAAGGCTTCCATCTCGGGCTTGGTGCGGCCGGTGCCGGCAAAGTACTCCATGGTCTTCTCATCCACTGGAAAGAAGCCCATGGTGGCGCCGTACTCGGGCGCCATGTTGGCGATGGTGGCGCGGTCGGGCAGCGCCAGGGTGCGCGTGCCTTCGCCATAGAACTCCACGAACTTGCCCACCACCTTGTGGCTGCGCAATATCTCGGTCACGGTCAGCACCAGGTCGGTGGCGGTTACGCCTTCGCGCAGGCGGCCCGTCAGCTCAAAGCCCACGACATCGGGTGTCAAGAAATACACCGGTTGGCCCAGCATGGCGGCCTCGGCCTCAATGCCACCGCAGCCCCAGGCGACCACGCCAATGCCGTTGATCATCGTCGTGTGGCTGTCGGTGCCGACCAGGGTATCGGGGTAGTAGACGTTGTCCTTGGTCTTGTGCACACCGCGCGCCAGATATTCCAGGTTCACCTGGTGCACGATGCCAAAACCAGGCGGCACCACGCGGAAGGTGTCAAACGCCTGCATGCCCCACTTCATGAACTCGTAGCGCTCGCGGTTGCGCTGGAACTCCAGCTTCATGTTCAGGTCCAGCGAGTTCTTCTTGCCGTAGTGGTCCACCATCACCGAGTGGTCCACCACCAGATCGACCGGCACCAGCGGCTCAATGCGCTTGGGGTTCTTGCCCAGCTTGACGGCCACACTGCGCATCGCTGCCAGATCGGCCAACAACGGCACGCCAGTAAAGTCTTGCAGCACCACGCGGGAGACGACGAACGGAATCTCGTTGGTGCGGTGGCCGGTGGGGCTCCAGTTGGCGACCTCGGCCACGTGCTCGGCGGTAACTTTCTTGCCATCGCAGTTGCGCAGCACGCTTTCCAGCACGATGCGCATGGACACCGGCAACCGGTTGATATTGGGAAATTGCTTGGCCAGCGCTGGCAGGGAATAGAACTTGCCGGCTTTGCCAGAGGCAGTCTTGAAGTTCTTGAGGGTGGACGCAAAGGCGTGGGGCATGGGTTCTCCTCCGGGGATGTTCAAGGGGTTGTTAGGTCCATTGTGGCGCTATTGCACGGCAACTGCATGGCACGACGGCCAGGCCCCACGGTCCGCTAGGGTTCGGGGCTGCGTTCCACCACAATGCGGGCGTGGCGCTCGAACGTCCAGTAAGACCACGCCCAATCGATCATCACGACCAGGCGGTTGCGGAATCCGATCAAGAAGAACACGTGGATGAACAACCAGAACAACCACGCTGGGAAGCCCGTGAAGTGCAGTTGCCCCAACAGCGGAACCCCCACATCGGCCACTGCGGCCTTGCGCCCGATGGTGGCCAAGTCACCGTAGTTGACGTAGCGAAACGCCGCGCCGGGCTGGCCGTGCAGGCGACGCAAGATGTTGCCCGCAGCCACACGGCCCATCTGCTTGGCCCCGGGTGACACGCCGGGTACGGGCACCGGATCTTTGCCGGGCACATGGCTCATGGCGGCAGCCAGATCCCCCACCACACTGATCTCGGGGTGGCCTGCCAGGCTTAGATCCGGCAGCACCTGCACGCGGCCTGCACGGTCCAGCGTGGCACCCGTGGTGGCCGCCACCAGCTTGCCCAATGGCGATGCGGCCACACCCGCGGCCCAGACGACCGTGGCCGCGTTGATGCGCTGCGCCTGCCCGCCCTCTTCCACCGTGATGCCCTGGGCGTCGATGTGCGTGACACGGGCGCTCAGCCGCACGTCCACCCCAATTTTTTCGAGCTGGCGTTGGGCGCTGTCGCTCAGCGCCTGCGGGTAGTTGCCCAGCACACGCTGGCCTCCTTCAATCAACAGCACACGCGCCTGTTGCGGCTGGAAGCGGCGGAATTCGCCCTTCAGCGTGTGGCGCGCTATCTCCACCATGGTGCCGGCCATTTCCACCCCAGTGGGGCCGGCGCCGATGACGACCGAGGTGAGCAAGGCATCGCGCTCGGCCACAGGTGCCGCCACGGGCAGGCTCTCGGCTTTTTCATAGGCCATGAGCATCTGGCGGCGGATGACGAACGCGTCTTCCAAGGTCTTGAGGCCGGGCGCATGGGCGGCCCAGTCGTCATGTCCAAAATAACTATGGGTGGCGCCGGCGGCCACGATCAGGTGGTCGTAACACAGCGTCTGCCCATCGCCCAGCTGCACGGTTCGTGCATGTGCATCCAGCCCCGTCACCTCGGCCATCAGCACGGTCACATTGGGCTGGCGGCGGAAGATGCGGCGTATGGGCTCTGCAATGGCGGGGGCCGTGAGCCCCGCGGTGGCCACCTGATAGAGCAGCGGCTGAAACAAATGGTGGTTTTGCCGGTCCACCACGGTGATGTCCACGTCGGCATGGCGCAGGGCTTTGGTCGCCTCCAGCCCGCCGAAACCACAACCGATGATGACAATGCGCGCACGCACCGCAGAAGCTTGTGAAGTCATCCTGGCATCGTAGCAGCGCCCAAAAGCACGTGTCGCATGCGTTATCGACAACCCGCCGCCGCCATGCGTAAATGCCACCAAAATGATCCCAACGTGAGGCCCCCAATGAGCGAGACCATCCACCACCGTATTTGCCCCTTGTGCGAGGCCTGCTGCGGCCTGGAGATCAAGGTGCGCGACCAACAGGTCATCAGCATCCGCGGGCACGAGGCCGATGTGCTGAGCGCAGGCTACATCTGCCCCAAGGCTGTGGCACTGAAAGACCTGCATGAAGACCCTGACCGCTTGCGCACCCCGCGCATCAAGAGAGGCGGCGTGCATGTGGAAGCCACCTGGGAAGAGGCCTTTGCCGAGATTGAAAAGCGCCTGCCGCCCCTCATCGCGACGCATGGGCGTAACGCTACCGGTGTGGTGGTGGGCAATCCGTCTGCCCACAAGATCGGGTTGCTGACCTACTTTGCCAAGCTGTCCCGCGCGCTGGGCACCAAGAACGTGTTTTCCGCCTCCACGCTGGACCAGATGCCCAAGCAGCTGGCCAGCGGCCTGATGTTTGGCCACTGGCTCTCCACCGCCCTGCCTGACATCAGCCGCACCGACCTGATGTTGGTGATTGGCGCCAACCCACTGGCCAGCAACGGCAGCATGTGGACCGTGCCCGACTTCAAGGGCAAGGCCCGGGCGCTGCAGGCGCGTGGCGGCCGGCTCATCGTGATCGACCCGCGCCGCACCGAGACGGCGGCCATCGCCGATGCGCACCACTTCATCCGCCCTGGTTCCGATGTGTTCCTGCTGGCCGCGCTGGTGCACACGCTGTTTGCCGAAAACCTGGTGACCCTGGGCCGCGTGAAGGAATGGGTGGTGGGCGTGGACGAGGTGCAGCAAGCTGTTGCCCCCTTCTCCGCGGACACCGTGGCCGCACGCTGCGGCATGGCGGCCGACACCATCCGCGCGCTGGCACGCCAACTGGCCACCACACCGCGCGCCGCAGTGTATGGCCGCATTGGCACCTGCACGCAGGAGTACGGCACGCTGGCCAGCTGGCTGGTGGATGTGCTCAACACGCTGACCGGCCATCTGGACACCGAGGGCGGCATGCTGTTTGCCAAGTCCGCCGCATTTGCATCTAACACTGCGGGCAAACCTGGTGTGGGCAAGGGCATTACCACCGGCCGACACCATGCCCGCGTGAGCGGCGCCCCTGAGGTGTATGGCGAGCTGCCACTCACCTGCATTGCCGAAGAGATCGAGACCCCGGGCGAAGGCCAGCTGCGCGCCCTCATCACCGTGGCCACCAACCCCGTGCTCTCCAGCCCCAACGGGCCGCGCTTGTCGCAAGCGCTGGAGTCGCTGGACTTCATGGTCAGCCTGGACATCTACCTCAATGAGACCACCCGCCACGCCGACGTGATCCTGCCCGGCCCCTCGCCGCTGGAAGATTGGCACTACGACGTGGCCTTTCCCCAGCTGTCATGGCGCAACCACGCACGCTACAGCCCGCGCGTGCTGCCCACGCCCGTGGGCCAGCCCGAGGAATGGCAAACCCTGTTGAAGCTCGCCGCCATTGTCAAAGGTTTGGGGGCAAACGCCGACGCCAATGCGCTGGATGACGCACAGTTTGCGGAAGATGCCCAGCGCCTGTTTGGTACCAACGCCCCCGCCGTCATCGCGGCGACGCAGGGCCTGCGGGGCCCACAGCGCACGCTGGACGTGGCGCTGCGCACAGGTCCGTACGGTGACGGCTTCGGCGCCAAACCCGATGGACTCACACTACAGAAAGTGATGGACGCCAACCCCACCGGCGGCATCGACCTGGGTGAACTACACCCCCGCATTCCTGAAATGCTGCGCACGCCCAGCGGCAAGGTGGAACTGGCGCCGCCCATGTTGCTACAAGATTTGCAGCGCGCCGCGCAGGATCTACGCCGGCCAGCGCCCGATTTGGTCATCATCGGCCGGCGCGACGTACGCACCAACAACAGCTGGATGCACAACCTGCCCACGCTGGCCAAGGGCCCCTTCCGCTGTACCGCGCTGGTCCACCCCATTGACGCCGCACGCCATGGTGTGACCGACGGCGCGCAGGCCACTCTGCGCAACGGCCCACGCAGCGTGCAGGCCCAGGTGCACGTCAGCGACCAGATGATGCCCGGCGTGGTCAGCCTGCCCCACGGCTGGGGCCATAACCTGGCGGGCGCACAACTGTCGGTAGCGGCCGAGCGGCCGGGCGCCAACATCAACGCCCTGCTGGACGACCAGCTGCGCGACCCGCTGTCGGGCAATGCGGTGTTGGGAGGGGTGGCGATTACGATGGAAGCGGTCAACTAACATCGCTGCCCATGAAGAAAATCATCGTCACCCTCGCCGCCCTACTCCTGATCGCTATCGCCGGTGGCGCCTACTGGCTGCACGGCAACCTGGACCACCTGGTCAAAAGCGCCATTGGCAGCTACGGCAGTGCCATGACCGGAGCCACCGTGAAGGTGGAGAAGGTGGACATCCAGCCTACCGATGGCCGCGGCACCCTGAGCGGGCTGCAGATTGGCAACCCTCCAGGCTTCAAATCGCCCTATGCGCTGAAGGTGGGCACGGTGGAGCTGGAGGTGGAACTGTCGTCGCTGACGCAAGACGTGGTGGTGATCAAAAAGATTGCGGTGCTGGCGCCCGACGTGATTTACGAGAAGGGCGATGCGATGACCAACTTTGACGCCATCCAGAAGAACATTGAAAAGTACCTGGGCCCCTCATCCAAAGACTCCAAGGCCAAGAAGCTCATCGTGACCGAGTTCATCATTCGCGGTGCCAAGGCCCACGCCACGGCGCCTTTTGTGGGCAACAAGACCGTAGACGCCGAACTGCCCGACCTGCACCTGCGCGACCTGGGCAAGGCCAAGGGTGGCCTCACACCCGGAGAGCTGGGCCAGGAGATCGCCAACGCGCTGGAACAGCGGCTGATGGTCTCCCTGAGTTTTGACCGCCTGATGAAGTCCATTGGCAGTGCCCTGGAGAAAACGGGCAATGCCATCAAGGGACTGTTCAAGTAGACGCCGTGGCCTGCAGATAGGCCAGCATGCCAACAAACGCGGCCTGGGCCAGCACATAGCCCACGCCCAGTGGGCTCAGCGCGACGCCGGAGCCCACCACCAGCCAGAGGCTGGCGACCACCCAGGCCGCGTTGCCCAGCGCGAGCAGGCGCAGCCCCGCCTGCGGCAAGTCCCGCTGTGCAAGCAGAAAGCCGATGTACACCACAAACACCAGCACCACCCAAGCCGACACCTGCACCAGCGCGGCGGGCATGCCCAGCAGGCTGGACACGGTGGCCTGCGCCTCCAGTTGCAATAGCGCGGTACCGACGCCGGTAATGGCATCCAGCCACAGCACGCGACGGGTCCAGACGGGGGTGGTAAGCAGGGATAAAGTCGACATGGAAAACTCCTGAAGGGTTGAACGAGGCCCCGATGGTGCGGCGCACCGCGACGCGGCGCCATTACCTGAGAGGTCATGGCCGCACCGCCCCAAAGCACAGGCCCAGCGCTACCATGCGGCCATGCACACCCCCACCGCCCCCAACAGTTTTGGCCAGCGCCTGCGCCACTGGCGCCAGCACCGGCGCCTAAGCCAGCAAGAGCTGTCGCACCAGGCCGAGATCTCGGCGCGGCATGTGAGTTTTCTGGAGACCGACCGTTCGGTACCCAGCCGCGAGATGGTGTTGCGCCTGGCCGAGCGGCTGGAAGTACCGCTGCGCGAGCGCAACCAGTTGCTCACCAGCGCGGGCTACGCGGCCATGTACCGCGAGCGCCCGCTGGACCACCCCGACATGGCCGAGGCACGCGCTGCGGTGGAGCTGATATTGCGCTGCCACGAACCCTACCCCGCGTTGGCGATGGACCGGCACTGGAACATCGTGAGCGCCAACCGCCTGGTGCCGGTGTTTCTGAACAACATTGCACCCGCGCTGCTGCAGCCGCCCGTGAACGTGCTGCGCTTGAGCCTGCACCCCGAGGGCCTGGCACCCCGCATTGCCAACCTGGGCCAGTGGAAGCACCACCTGTTTGAGCGCCTGCGGCAAATGATCCACAGCACGGGCGACGCCGCGTTGCAGACACTCATGGAAGAGTTACAGGGCTATGACGCCAGCCACGGCCCAGACCGGGCCCACCTGCAGGGCGAGACGCGCGGCGTGGTGATGCCGTTTCAGCTGGACACGGCGCACGGCCAGCTCAACTTCATCAGCACGGTGACGATTTTTGGCTCGCCCATGGACATCACGCTGCAGGAGCTGGCGCTGGAAACCTTTTTGCCGGCCGACGCGGCTACCGCGGCAGTGTTGCAGCAGTTTCAGCGCGCCTTGTAGACCTTGTAAGTCGTACCGCCATCGGTGCTGGCAACGATCCATGGGCGGCCATCCGGCGCTACGGCCAGGTAGCGCAAGCTGGTGAAGCTGGGTGAAGGAACCACCACATCCCACTGCACGCTCGCGGCGTTCCAGCGCAGCAGCCGTGGCGCACTGCCCTGCAAGCCAATGGCAAACACCGATCCGTTGGCCCCGGCGGCAATGCAGCCTGGCTGCGCGCGGTTGGTGGCCGGAAAGGTCGGGCACACCGACAAACCGGCTGGCGGTGGGCGCTCAAAAAATGCGTTGTTGAGGTACTGAAAAGCCCTGCGAGTGTTGGGCGCATTGGCATCCGAGCGCACCAGCCAGACCGCCCCCGCAGGCTCCACGGCCAGGGCATCTTCATTACCCGGCAATTGGAAACTGGTGACCACAAAGGTGTTGGAAGCGGTGTTGAAACGGTACAACGTGCTGTCCTGCGCGCCAACAGAGCCCGTATCGGGGCCCATGGCATACACCGAGCCATCGGCCGGCGTGGACACGTCGATGGGGCGCACAGTGAATGCCGGCAAGGGCACATCCCCCATGTTCATGGCAGCTATACCACCCATGACTTGCCAACTACCATTCTTGTACTGCCATACCCGCCCGTTGACCGCACCATTGGTTGGGGGCACCCAGGCCCACAGGGTGTCGGCCAGACCAATGGCCAACCCATCAGCCTCACCCCCTGGGGGGATGGGCAAGCCGCTGGGCACAAAGCCCTGTTTGGCGGCGTCATAGGTCACCAGCGAGTCCGAACCCGAGCGACGCACCACCATCACTTTGCCGCTGGCGCCAATAGCCAGGTAATGCGGCCACTGAGGCGATCCGGGCAAACCAATGTAGGGCACCTCGTCAAACACCTGCGTGGCAGAGAACGTGAACGGCGACACTGCGGTGGTGGTATTCACAGGCGTGCTCTGGGTGGCTGCCGCGGTCGCATCGTCCGTGTCCTCCTTGCGGTTGAACAGGGCGCTGGCCCACACCTCGGTGCCGTTGCGCGCCACCCAGGGCTTGCCACCGGGCCCTATGGCTACGGCCACTACACCTTGCAGGCCGGTGCGGTCCCAGCGGTTGTCACGGGCGTTGAAGGACTGCAGATTACCGTCCAGGTCTACCGCCAGCAACGTGCCTTCGGGACCAATGGCGATTTCTTTGGCGCGCAAGGCCTGGCGCTCACAGGGCTGCACATCGCAGCGGTACACCCAGTCGTCGCGGATAGTCCAGGGCCGGCCGGCCGGATCCAGCGCCAATTTCCTGCCTTTGGGCGAGGGATCGTCTAGGCGTGCGGGCACCACTTTCTCAAAACCATCCGTGCCGGCGTTGTACTTGTAGAGCGACTCATCACTGGCGGCAGCCATTACCGTGCCGTTGCACGCAACAGCAACATCGCGCGCGCTGAAGATGCTGCGCACCAGCAGCCACTTACTGCCGTCGTGCCGCCAGACCTCCCCCTTGGCTGTCACGCCCCAGGGCTTTCCGTCAGGCGCCACAGCAATGCGCACCATCTGCCCCGGAAAACTCTTGAAACGCTGGCTGCTGTTGCGCCACTGGCCCAGGTTGCTGTCGGCGTCGATAGCCATCACATTGCCATCCTTGCCAATGGCCAGGCTGCGGGCGGCGCCCAGCACCTGGCGAAAATCGGCCTGGCGAAAATCGGGCAACTTGCCGCCCACCGCGGCACTGCAATCGCCGCCACCCTGCACCGGCTCGTCAAACAACGAGGAGGCATAAATCTCACCCCGTGCATTCACCACCCAGGGCTTGTCGCCCGGCCCCACAGCCAGGGTGACGGCTTCGGTATTGATGGGCTCCCAGCGCTGCAAAAAGTCATCAAAACGCGCGGGCGTGCGGTCCTTGGTCACCACAAACACGCCACCATCGGGGCCTATGGCCAGGTCAGCGGCCACCACACCGTCATGGGCCTGCCAGCCCTGGGGCGCGTAGCTCAGCACCTGGCCCTCCCGGCTCAGCACCCAAGGCACGTTGGACGACCCCACGGCCAAGCGCATGGCGTTGCCCGGCGCGTTGAGGGACACCCAGCCAGTGGCCACATCCCAATACGCGGGGCTGCCGTCAGGCAACAGAATCCAGATGGCGCCTTGCGGGGTGATGGCGATGTCCAGCGCCTGGCCCGGCAGCTCCACCCATTGCGTGCCACGGTAGCTGTAGATGCGGCCCTGCGCCGTCACCGCCATGGGCAGACCGGAGGGGGCGAGTGCGATGCGCTCAAAGGTGCCCGGCAGGCGCTGCCACTGGTCTTTGCCCTTCCACTGCCAGACTTCACCTTCCGGCCCCAAGGCCACGGCCTGGCCCTTGGCAGAAATGCTGAGTACTTTGGCCTTGCCCTGCACACGGCGCCAAGGCATGTTTTTGGTGAACACACTGAGCTCGGTGTTGGTACGTGCCGTCTTCTGCGGCGTGCCGGTGTCGTTGGCAAAGATCGTGCCCTCGGGCGTGACGATCCAGGGCTTGTTGTCCTGGCCTGCGGCCACCAGCTCGGCCACCGCCAACAGCGCCCCCCACGTGCCCAGCGCGGCATTCCAGCGAAACGGCTGGTGCTCCGGGCTGACCATGAACGCGCTATTGCGCACACCGGCTGAAATGTCGTGGGCCCGGCCCGGCAGCTTGGCCCAGGCGCGACCATCAAAGATCTGGATGGACGCGTCGGCCAGCACCACCCAGGGCAGGTCGCGCTCATCCACATCCACGCGCGCAATGCCCTTGGGGGCACCGGTCACGGCAATGAACCCGGCACGCGCATCGAAACGGGCCAGGCCACCTTCTGCCGTCACCACATAGGCCATGCCCGCAGCGCCCACACCCACGTCTACAGATTTCGGGGCGGGGACTTGCTGCCAGAAGGTACCGTTGTAGCGCCACACCGCACCTTCGGCATCCAAGGCCCAGGCATTGCGCTCGGACGCCGCGTCTATGCGGCGAAACACACCCGGCAGGCTGAGCCAGCCCGTGCTGGGGCCAGGGCGGCGCATCCACACCATGCCGTCGGGGTCCAGCGAAAACGCAGTGCCATCCGCCCCCACCGACAGGTCGATGGCGGTGCCGCGGAGTGCCGTCCAGGCCAACCGCTCTGCCGCGTTTTGGGCATGGGCCCACAGGCTGGCACCGCACAGCAAGGCCACGAGAAGGCGTTTCACGCCGGCTCCGGGTCAGTAGTACAAAAAGCGGACCGCTGCGCGCAGGCGCTCTTCGGTGCTCTCGATGCGATTCCACGAGGCCGCAATGTCCCCGGTGCGGAACTCGCGATATAGCGTACCGCTCTCCAGCGCCTGGGTGATCTCGCCCACATTGGGCGTGGGCTTGAACCAGGGCTTGTACTTGTCCTCGAACTCGGCCATGGCCACCTCGCCGGGGGTCATGGTGGCGCGTTCGGCGGCAATGTCGGCCTCGGCCCGGTTGGTGTACTGCGTGCGGCGCGGCGTGAGCAAAATCAGCACCGACTTGTAGTAGTCACGCGTCACGTTGCGCGAGAACAGGTACTGCACGATGGGGACGTCCTGCAACAGGGGTACCCCATCGCGGTCTTTGGTCTGGTCGCGCTCGGACAGGCCGGAGAGGATCAGCGTCTCACCGAACTTCATGACCACATTGGCATTCACCATGGTCTTGTTGGTGTCCAGGCGGAAGTCGAACTTCACGCTGGTGCTGGGGATGGCCAGGAAGGTGCGCTCGGCCACCACATTGAGCTTAATCAGGTTGTCGGGCAAAAACTCCGGTGTGACCGAGAGCTTCACACCCACTTCTTTCTGGATCTGCACCGAGCTGCCCTGCCCGCCCGAGACCGCAGCACCCACGATGTCCTGGCCCGAAAAGAAGTTGGACGGCAGGTTGCCCAGCGCCACCAGCGTAGGCCGGGCCAACACCTCGTTGCGCTTGGCGTTGGCGTTGGCGATGTTCAGGCTGTAGGTCAGCGCCGGCACCTGGATCAGGCGCGTGATGACGCTGCTGTTGGTGTTGGTGGAGTTGGCCGCGTTCAGGTTGTCGGTAACAACGCTGCCAGACTGCGTGGAGGAGAAGGCCGGCGTCTGCGTGAGCGGATTGCCAAACTGGATCTTCAGCCCGTCCAGCAGGTTCACACCCATGGCTTGCGTGTTGTCTTCTTCGGTGCTGATGATGCTGACATCCACCACCGCCATCTGTTTTTCCACAAAACCATTGCCAGCGGTGCCAAAGCCTCCCAACGCGCCGGGCATGCCGGGTACAGCGCCCGGCATGCCAGGGTAAGCACCGGGCACCGCACCCTGCATGGCCGGATAGCCGCCAGTGTTGCCCGTGGCGGGGTAGCCACCCGTGTTCGCGTTCAACCCACCGTTGACGGCGGGGTAGCCGCCGCGCGCCTGGGTTTTGACCATGCCGGCACGCTGGTAGCTGTGCAGCCACGAGTCCACCCGGCTTTCCACTTCCTTGTACTCGGTCGCACCCACCGCTGCCGCACGCAGCCGGGTCAGGTAGTTGCCCGCCTGCTCCTTGTCGTTGAGCGACGCGGCCACGATGGCCGAGGCGCGCAGCACGCGTGGGTCGTCCGGCTTCTCGGCCAGTACGGTACGCAGGCCTTCCAGCGCGGCGGCGGCGGTCTTGGGGTCGCGGTCGTAGTAGGCGGCCACTGCCAGGTCATACAACAGTTCAGGCTCGTTGCCCGCATACAGCGCCGCATCCGCCAGCCGGGTCTTTGCCTTGGCGAAGTCGCGCTGGTACATGGCCAGCAGGCCACTGTAGTAGCGTGCCAGCCAGTTGGAGTTGTCAAACTGGGCCGCCATCTCGAAGCCCTGTTCGGCCAGTGGGAACAGACTGCTCTCCCCCTGGATACCGCGCATCTGGTAGGCCACACCATTCAAAAAGTGCAGGTAAGAGCTGGTCATGTCGGCCTTCACCGCCATGTTGAACAGGTCCGATGCCTTCTTGTAGTCGCGTGCGTCCAGTGCCTTGATGCCCTCGGCCGCCAACAGGCGCGGTGCCGATGTAAGTTTGCCCTGAGGAATCGTGGCATACAGGTTCGTCTTGGGCTGACTGGAGATCAGGGGATTGCCGGCGTCGCTCCGTGCCAGTTCGCCCGTGCCCGCGCATCCGGCCAAGCCCATCACGGCAAAGGCAGGCAACAGGGCCGCAACCATGCGACGCGGTGCAGGCAGACATGGCAAGGGATACTTCACTGGATTCCTTTCGTGGTCCGGTTGAGGACGGGGCTGAGCGGATGCGGGTCGGGGCTTTGCCAGACCATTGCGAACGAGTGTAAAAAAACGTAAGTTGATTGTCTGTAGAGCGAACGTGCTACAAACCGGGCCTGATGTACTGGTAGACCAGCCCGGCCGTTAGACCCGTCGTCTAAAAAGACCGAGGACTACGCTCCAGCGGTAGCCACAGCCTGAATTGCGTGCCGTTTGGTCCCGACTTCCAGGCGACCGTGCCTTCAACGGCCAGCGCACGGCGCTGCTGGTTGTGCAAGCCGCGCCCTGCGGTAGCGCCCAGGGCCTTGTCGACATCGAAACCCTGGCCGTTGTCCTCGATGGTCACTTGCACACCACCCGTCACCACCGCTGTGCCCACCCGTATCTCGGTCGCGCGGGTATGACGCAGGATGTTGGCAACGCTCTCTTGCACGATGCGCAGGATGTGCAATGCACTGGAAGGGTCCAGCCATGTCAAGATGGGCAACTCCTGTACCTTCCACAACAATGCGATGCCCGTTCCCTCTAGGCGAGGCTCCAACCGAAAGCGCAGCGTGGCCAACAGCAACAACAGGTCTGCCTCGACCGGCTCCATCGAGTCGATGGTCAGCTTCAGATCGTCCAGACAATCCTTGAGGATCTGGGACACCTTCACGTCACTCACGCCGCCGTGCTCTACCGAGCGGATGGCACTGATCAGCGATGAACCCAGGCCATCGTGCATGTCCTGCATCAGGCGCTGGCGCTCATCGCTGATGGTTTGCCGCATTTCTGCCTCACGCAGCCGCTGGTGGCTAAGTGCAAATTCGTCACGCACCCGTTCAGCGGCCATCAGTACCTCACCGATGGATACCAGCAGCGCAAACAGTGCATAGCCGACGATATATATGACATGAATGGGCGAAGCGTCGAAGACGCTCCTGGCACCGCCATCGAGCAACACAGCGACCATGCGCAACAGCAGCAAGCCGGTTTGCAACAACAAGACACCGCCCGTCAGCCGCGCGAAGAGATGGTGGGCCCCATGCTTGAACAACAGCCTGGCACTCCTGACGAGAAACCATGCCATCAGGCCGGTGAATACCATCATGCGGCCCACATAGTCCGGGTGCACCAACGTAAACCAGTAGAACAGCGGGGCCGATGCCAGGAGCAGCCCCCCCACCAACCGCAGGGACGGCGGCTGGCCGTAGAAACGCTGGCTGCCAATGACCATGAGCGCTGGACTACTGAGCAAAAGCAGGTTGCCAAGCACCCCCGAGACGAAGTCGGGAAGAAAACCACTGGCTCCGAACAGCAAAGTGGAGACAAAGCTCAAAAACGGGCCTGTTGCCCATTCACGTAGCCCCCGGATGGTGGGTGGATAGTTGCGGTGCAGCACGAACAGCACCAGCGACATCAGCAACGCCATCACGGCGGCCAACAGCACGATGGAACGTGGATCAATGCCCAGCATGTTCAGGCTGTGTCACGGCTTAGTCGGGCAAGAAACCCAGCGTCCTGGCTTCATAAATAGCTTCCGCCTTGGACGTGACCTTGAGCTTGCTGTAGATGCGCCGCACGAAGCTGCGTATGGTGAAGTGCGACAACTGCATCAGCTGAGCGATTTCAGGCATGCTAAATCCCTTGGTGATGAAATTCAACACCTCTTTCTCGCGCGCCGACAGCAAAGAGGACGGGTCCTCGGCCGATGTCGGGGTAACCGTTTTGCGGGAAGTCGTTCGCCGAAAGTGGGCCAACACCTGCCTGGCAATGATGGGGCTGATCGGGCTCCCGCCACTGGCCAGGCTACGGATTTCGTCAATCATCTTGGCCTGCGAACTGTCCTTCAGCAGGTACCCCGCTGCGCCGGCTTCGATCGAGCGCATGACATGGGTTTCGTCCCCAAAATTGGTGCTCACCATGATGCTGCACTGGGGCCACTGCAACGCGGCGGCCCGAATGACGTCGATGCCCGAACCATCCGGCAAACCCAGATCGACCAGCAGCACGTCCGCTGGAAGGCCTTGCAAAAGAGCAAGACCTTCCGCCTGCGTACTGGCCATTGCCACCAGTTGCATGTCCGGTGCGGCTTGCACTATCCGGCTCAGGGCATCGCGAAAGTCGGGGTCGTCCTCGACGATCACAACACGGATGGGAGCTGGCTCCGGGGCGGGGTCTACGGTCTGCATCAGGGCACTATTGTGCAGCACGCCCTCCACGCCCGTGGGCCCCAACCCATCCGCCACCCTGCGCACCCGCCAGGCCGGGTGCCAGTGGATCAGTCTCTGCACTCAGGCATGCTGCTCAATTCGTTGGTCAGCTGATCGTAGGTGGCCGCGCCGGAGGCGACCTTGTAAATGGTGCGCAGTTCGTCAGCCACCACGGCAACCGTGCGGCTCTTGCCGGCTTTCGTCGCGGCTTTGGCTTCGGCGCTGATGCCGTCCGTCACGATTTTTTCCGCCACCATGAAGGACAGTTCGCCCAGGCCTGTACAGGCTTCCTTGGACGGGAAGCCGTGTGAGGCCTGATTCGGCTGCAAGAACTTCTGCATGACACCCTTGGCCTCAGCGGCCGAGAAGCAGGCATAGGCTTTCTGTGCGTCGGTGACCACCACTTTGCCCAGCGCGCATGTTTGCAGCCCGACGGCACCGAAGGTGACAGTCGCAGCACCGGCAATCAGGCATTCCTCACTCTTGGCTTCATTGAACACGCGGGTGCCCAAGTTCACCAGGTTGCCCGGAATCTGGCCTGACTGGCTGACGAGCTTGGCAATCTCCTTCGGGAACGAACAGTAGAAGCCATCTTGCGCATCCTCAAAACATTGGTTGGCCTGGTTGGCGGCGTTCTTCATCTCGTTGGTGCCGTAGGTGTTGATGGCGCCGGTGATGCGCTGCGCCCCCTTGAAGTAGCCGTCAATCGGGAACACCTTGCGTCCGATCGTGCCGCAACTGTTGTTGAAGTAGGCCCAGGCGTCAGTGGCGAGCTTGGCCACCGCATAACCCACGATTTCGCCGTTCTTGACGACCTCCTGGCCCACAATCTTTCCACCCATCACCACGGTGTTGCCCACATTGACAGCAACCGCCTGCGTGGTGTTGGCGACCTTGTTGCTCACATCCACCGTGCCGTTGGCCACCTGGTTCACCACACCCACGGTACCGTTCGCCACCACGTTGGCAGCGTTCACCGTCCCATTTGCAACAGCGTTCGCCGTCGTGGTGGCTTCGCGCGCCAAGTCATTGGCCGCACTGACCGAGGTTGCCGCCACGGAGTTGGCCCCGGAGACAATAACCCCCGTCGCGGTACCGACCGCGTTGGTTACAAACTTGCCCACCGACTCTGCGGCCCCTCTGAAATCAAATCCCGAAGAAGGTTTGGTCGTAATACGGTCCCAAATCCAGCCCCGGTTGTCTGCCGGACCATTGCCCTTGTAGACGACCAGATTGCCATCGTCCTGCAAGGCGACGAAATAAGCCCCCATCGGTCCACCGGCCCCCCCCGGAAAGCACCCCAGAGCACCGCGGTTGTTGGCCAGGCGCCCCCGGTAAGTACAGGCGTGCCCGTCCGCCTGGATCGCCATGAAGTACTGCGTGTCCTTCGTGTCCTTCGCTATGGCTTGGCTTTGGTACCAGCGCCGGCTGTCATTGCTGGGGTTGCCCTCATAAATCACCAGCTGTCCGTCAGCTTGCAAGTCGAGGCGGAAGCGCTTGTTGTTCGACCACATGGTCTGCCCCTCCGTCAGAAAATCGCCTATGCGCATGACGCTCAGACCATTGGCAGACCGCGGGGGGGGCGCCATCAGCTCATCGGTTTCCCGGTTGGGCATACGCCCTTCCCGCCGCCCAAAGTTCATCCAGTGTTCGTACAGCTTGCCCGCGTCATAGCCAAAGGCCTGTTTAAGGTCCGAGTACTTGTTGGCATAGAACATGGTGTCCAGATTGACGCTCTGCGCCTTGGTGCGGCCCTCGTCACTGAACCCGGTTCTGGGCGAACGGTCTTCGTAGCGTCCCCACTCAATCCAGTGGCCCATCAAGCCGCGGGCATCACTGCCAAAGGCTCTTTTAAGGTCGGGGTAGCGGTTGGCGTAGTAGACGGGGTCCAGCAGCGACGTCCATACCAGCGCCGCTGCGGCCGTGTTGCCGGGCTTGCCACGGTAGACCTCCAAAACGCCAGAATCCCGAAGGATCAGGAAATAGTCGCCAACCGCGCCATTGCTGTAGTTGCACCACGCCGCAGCGCTGGAACCGTTGATACAAAGATTGCCATCGGCTTGCATGACCAGAGAACCGTTGACCGCGCGCGGCCCATTGCTGCCGGCGCACCATACAACCCCATTGGGCCCGGCCACGCAGAAGTTGCCGTCCTCCTGGATCAGGGCCCAGTAGGCCTTGTTGGGCGACTGCAGGGCCCGGAAGCCCTGGATCGTCTGATTGGTCGCCAGCACATTGCCCGCAGACTGAAGTTTGGCGTAGTAGGCAACCGCCTTGGCAGCGGCGGCCTGGGCAGCAGCTCCAACTTCCTGACTCGTTGTATTGGTTCCTAGCCAGTTTTTCTGCAGCGCCCCAGACTGGGCAGCAGCGTTGGCTGCCAAACACAGCACCAAGGCACCTGGAAGCAAGGCGCGAAGCCACGACAAGCGCCTCAAAAATGGTTGCACAGCGGGAAATTGCATGGGGGCGTTCCTTTATGAGAATGCGCCATCGTAGGTACGCCAGGCCATGCTGTATGTAGATTGAATGCGCTACAAACCACCGCACTTGTTTCACAGATAATCGCGCCGAGACGCAGACTTGCTGTGGCCGATTCAGAAAGAAATGGACCGCTAGCCCCCGTGGAACCTGCGCCAGTAGCTCCTAAAACAGGAGCGACTCAGTTCAACATTGGATCTTGGGGGACGTGGGAGCCGGCGCCAGCCCCAGCAGGTAGGCATCCAACGTGGCTTGGCCCACGGCCTCCAAGTCGAAGGCATCGGGCGACAGCAGCCAGTTGAACTTGAGCCCGCCAATCAGCGCGAACAGGCCCAGCGTGGCGCTGCGCAGGTCCATGTCGCTGCGCACCTGCCCCTTGTCGCGCGCCAGTTGCATCAGGCGGTGCATGTCGTCCATGCACTCGTTGCGCCCGGCAATGTGGCGCTCGCGCATGCTTTGCAGCTCGTCCACGTACTCCACCTTCTGGGTGGCAATCTCGAACACGCGGCGCACCTGCGCGTCATGCGCAATCTGGTGAAAGGCAGAGGCCGTATTGCGACGAATCTTGTCCAGCGGCTGCTCTTCATCAGCCGGCCCCATTTCGGTCATGCGCGCCATCATGGGCAGGGTCACCCGCTCCATCATGGCGTGGAACAGCTCGCCCTTGTTCTCAAAGTGCCAGTAAATGGCGCCGCGGGTCAACCCCGCATCCTTGGCGATTTCTTGCAACGACGTGCGCGACACCCCGCGCTGGTGAAACACACGTTCAGCAGCGTCCAGAATCAATTCGCGGGTGGCAAGAGCGTCTTCTTTGGTTTTACGGGCCATGCTTTGACCTCATAGAAATGTGGGGGTATTGTAGTTTTTTCCAAACATACATTCGTGCATGTATGTATACTAAACCCCATTGCCGCGGTATGGTTCTGTTTTTATTGAGGGTTTGCCCTAGATCAAACTGCCGGCAAGCCCCTCCCCCCGATTGCCTCCCCAACTACCTTTGTCACAAGGGAAATCTGTATGTTGCTGTTCCGCCAGACTCTGGGCCATGCGCCCTCCATCCCCGCCGGCCGCGTGGCCTTGCTCGCCATTCCGTTGGCCGTTGCCCTGGTTGCCTGTGGCGCCAAAGACGGCGCCGCCGGTGCCGGTGGCCCTGGCGGCGGCATGCCCCCGGCCGAAGTCGGCGTGGTCACCGTGGCCTCGCAGTCCGTGGCCCTGCAGTCCGAGTTGCCCGGCCGCGTGAGCGCCCTGCGTGTGGCGCAAGTGCGCGCCCGCGTCAGCGGCGTGGTGCTGCAACGCCAGTTCCGCGAAGGCAGCGAAGTCAAGGCCGGCCAAGTGCTGTACCAACTGGACTCTGCCCCCTACCGTGCCGCCATGGAAAGCGCCCAGGCCACCGTGGTGAAGGCCCAGGCCACCCTGGCCCAGGCCACTGCCCAGGTGGAGCGCAACAAGCCGTTGGCAGAAGCCAATGCCATCAGCAAGCAGGAATTCACCACTCTGGTGACCACCCAGCGCCAGGCCGAGGCTGACGTCGGCACCGCCAAGGCGGCCGCCGAAACCGCCCGCATTAACCTGGCTTACGCCACCATCACCGCCCCCATTTCCGGCCGCATCGGCCAGTCCTCCGTGACCGAAGGTGCCTTGGTCGGCGCAGCCGATACCACCGCGCTGGCCACCATCCAGCAAACCGCATCGGTGTATGTGAACTTCACGCAAAGCAGCACCGACGTGCTGCGTTTGCGCAAAGCCATTGCCTCCAAGCAGCTGCGCGCGGCCGGCGATGGCTCGGTCCCTGTGCGCATCGTGCTGGAAGACGGCAGCGAGCTGGCCAAGCCCGGCAAGCTGCTGTTCTCTGACCTGACAGTGGACGCCACCAGCGGCCAAATCACCCTGCGTGCCGAGGTGCCCAACGCCGATGGCCTGCTGTTGCCCGGACAGTTTGTGCGCGTGCGTCTGTCGCAAGCCGAGTTGCCATCGGGCATCTTGCTGCCCCAACAGGCCGTGACCCGCACCAACCAGGGCGACACCGTGCTGGTGGTAGGCGAAGGCGGCAAGCCCGGCCCACGCCCCGTGAAGCTGGGCGGCAATGCGGTGAACAACCAATGGGTAATTCTGGACGGCCTCAAAGAAGGCGACCAGGTCATCGTGGATGGCTTCCAGAAAATGATGGTGCCCGGTGCCCCCGTGAAACCGGTGCCCTGGAGCCCCAATGCAGCCCCCGCCGGTGCTCCCGCAGCGGCAGCTTCCGCCCCCGCCGCCGCCGCAGCAGCGTCTGCGGCCGCCAAGTAATCGCTAGAGGCATTTTCCATGGCCCAGTTTTTTATTGACCGCCCCATCTTTGCGTGGGTGATATCGCTGTTCATTCTGGTGATGGGCGGCGTTGCCATCACACAGCTACCCATTTCGCAGTACCCGCCCGTAGCCCCTCCGTCCATCGTGGTGAACACGGCGTACCCCGGTGCTTCCGCGCAGACGTTGGAGGACAGCGTGCTGTCCGTCATCGAACGCGAGATGAACGGCTCACCCGGCCTCATCTATATGGAATCCGTGGCGCAGGCCGACGGTTCCGGCAGCATCACGCTGACCTTCGAGACCGGCACCAACGCCGATCTGGCGCAGGTGGATGTGCAAAACCGCCTCTCGCGCGCCACCCCACGCCTGCCAGCCGCGGTGACGCAGCAGGGCGTGCGCGTGGACAAATCGCGCTCCAACTTCCTGATGTTCACCATGCTGTCTTCCGACAACCCGGAAACCAGCACCATTGAACTGGGGGACTACGCCTCGCGCAACATCGTGCCCGAACTGCAGCGCCTGCCCGGCATTGGCCAGGCCCAGCTGTTTGGTACCGAGCGCGCCATGCGCATCTGGCTGGACCCCGCCAAACTGGCGTCCTTCAATCTGTCCACCGCCGAGGTGAACAGCGCTATCAGCGCGCAAAACGCGCAGGTCTCTGCTGGCGCCATCGGCGACCTGCCCAACATCACCGGCCAGAGCATTGCGGCGACCGTGGTGGTCAAAGGCCAACTCGCCAGCGTGGCGCAGTTCGGCAATATCGCCCTGCGCAGCAATGCAGACGGCTCTGCCGTGCGCCTGAAAGACGTGGCCCGCATTGAACTCGGTGCCCAGGCCTATGCCACATCAGCCCGCCTGAACGGCAAACCCGCCATCGGTATCGGCATTCAGCTGGCCCCCAGCGGCAATGCCATGGCGGCGGCCAAAGCCGTGCGCACCCGCATGACAGAGCTGCAAGGCTACTTTCCCAAGGGCATGAGCTGGAGCATTCCTTACGACAGCTCGCGCTTCGTGAACATCTCCATCAAGCAAGTGGCCGAGACCCTGGTCGAAGCCGTGGTGCTGGTGTTCCTGGTGATGTTCCTGTTCCTGCAAAACTGGCGCTACACCATCATCCCGACCATCGTGGTGCCGGTGGCGCTGCTGGGTACGTTTGCCACGCTGCAGGCGCTGGGCATGTCCATCAACGTGCTGACCATGTTCGGCATGGTGCTGGTGATTGGTATCGTGGTGGACGACGCCATCGTGGTGGTGGAAAACGTCGAACGCATCATGAGCGAGGAAGGGCTGCCACCGCTGCAGGCCACCAAGAAGGCCATGGGCCAGATCTCGGGCGCCATCGTCGGCGTAACCGTGGTGCTGATTGCCGTGTTCGTGCCACTGGCCTTCTTTGCTGGCTCGGTGGGTAATATTTATCGCCAGTTCTCGGCGGTGATGGTCAGCTCGATTGCGTTCTCCGCCTTCCTGGCGCTGTCGCTCACCCCCGCGCTGTGCGCCACGCTGCTCAAGCCCGTGGAGGCCGGCCATGCGCATGCCAAGACTGGCTTCTTCGGCTGGTTCAACCGCCGCTTCGACTCCACCGCCAAGGGCTACGAAAGCGTGGTGGCACGCCTGCTCAAAAAGGCGGGCCGTTACCTGGTCATCTACGCCGCCATCATTGGCGCAGTGGCAGTGGTCTACCTGCGCTTGCCCACCTCGTTCTTGCCGGGTGAAGACCAGGGCAACATCATCGTGAACGTGCAGTTGCCCCCAGGTGCAACGCAGCAGCGTACCCTGAAGGTGATGGAACAGGTGGAAGGCTTTATCCTGAAGCAACCCGAAGTCGAGGGCATGGTGGCCGTGTTGGGCTTCAGCTTCTCGGGCCAAGGCCAAAACGCAGCACTCGCCTTTGTGACATTGAAGGACTGGTCTGAGCGCCATGGTCCCGAGCACTCGGCGCAGGCCTTGGCCGGCCGCGCATTCGGTGCCCTCATGGGCATTCGCGATGCGTTCATCTTCCCCTTGGCACCGCCCCCCATCCCTGAACTGGGCAACGCCACGGGCTTCACCTTCCGCCTGCAAGACCGCGGTGGCAAGGGCCACACGGCGCTCATCGGTGCGCGCAACCAGCTGCTGGGCATGGCCTCCAAGAGCAAGGTGCTCACCCAGGTGCGCCCCGACGGCCTGGAAGATGCGCCCCAGCTGCAAATCGACATCGACCGCGACAAGGCCAGCGCCCTGGGCGTGAGCTTCAGCTCCATCAACAGCACCATCTCCACGGCGCTGGGCTCGAGCTATGTGAACGACTTCCCGAACGCGGGCCGTTTGCAACGCGTGGTGGTGCAGGCCGACGGCACGGCGCGCATGCAGCCGGATGACATCCTGAAGTTCAACGCCATCAACAGCAGCGGCAAGGCCGTGCCCCTGTCTGCATTTGCCAGCACCCAATGGGTGACCGGTGCCATGCAAACCGTGCGCTACAACGGCTACTCGGCCGTGCGTATCAGCGGTGCAGCGGCCCCAGGCTTTAGCACCGGCGAGGCCATGGCCGAGATGGAGCAACTGGCCGCCAAGCTGCCCGAAGGCTTTGGCTTTGAGTGGACCGGCCAGTCCCGCGAGGAAAAGAAAGCGGGCTCGCAAGCCACCGTGCTGTATGGCTTCGCTATCCTGGCCGTCTTCCTGTGCCTGGCCGCGCTGTACGAGAGCTGGTCCATCCCGCTGTCTGTCATCTTGGTGGTGCCCTTGGGCGTGCTGGGCGTGGTGCTGGCCACCTTGTTCCGCGGCTATGCCAACGACGTGTACTTCCAGGTCGGCCTGATCACCATCATCGGCTTGTCGGCCAAGAACGCGATTCTGATCATCGAGTTTGCCAAGGACCTGCAGGCCCAAGGCAAGGGCGTGGTCGAGTCTGCGCTGGCGGCGGCCCACCTGCGCTTCCGCCCCATCGTGATGACCTCCATGGCCTTCATGCTGGGCGTGCTGCCCCTGGCCATTGCCAGCGGTGCGGGCTCGGCCAGCCAGCGCGCCATCGGCACCGGCGTGATCGGTGGCATGGTGGCGGGCACCTTCCTCGCGGTGTTCTTCGTGCCGATCTTCTTTGTCGTGGTGCGCAGCCTCTTCAAGGGCAGCGAGCGCCAACACCAGTTTGACATCCAACACGGACACCACATTGGAGCTGAATCCCATGAGTAAGCATTTCTCTCCCAGCCGCCCTGCCCTGCGCCTGGCCACACTGTCGGCCGCCATCGCGACCACGTTGTGGCTGGCGGGCTGCAGCTTCATCCCCACCTTCACCCGCCCCGCGGCGCCGGTGGCCGCGACCTTCCCGCAGGCCGCACAGCCTGCAGCGGCGGATGCCCGCACCGCAGCCGACATTGAATGGCAAAGCTTCTTCAAAGACGCGCGCCTCAAGCGGCTGATTGAACTGTCGCTGGAGAACAACCGCGACCTGCGCGTGGCTGCCCTCAACATCGATGCAACCCGCGCCAAACTGCAAGTGGCCCGCGCCGACCAGTTGCCCACGGTCAACGCCGGCCTCACCGGCAGCCGTGGCCCGGCCAGCAATGGCGCCATCGTCAGCAGCTACACCGCAGGGTTGAGCGTGACCTCTTACGAGCTGGACTTCTTTGGCCGCGTGCGCGCCCTGAGCCAGGCAGCCCAGGCCCAACTGCTGGCCACTGAAGAAGCGCGTAAGACGGTGCAGATCAGCCTGGTTGCCTCGGTGGCCAACACCTACCTCACGCTGCTGGCAGATGACGAGCTGCTGCGTGTGACCCGCGAAACGCTGAAGACGCGCCAGGATTCGCTGCGCCTGATGCAGCTGAAGTACGACAACGAAGCCGCCTCCAAGCTGGACCTGAGCACCGCCCAGAGCCTGCTGGAAGCCGCCAAGGTATCGCTGGCCCAGCAAACCCGCCAGCGCGCCCAGGACGAAAGCTCCCTGGTCCTGCTGTTGGGCCAGCCCATGCCGGCGGACCTGCCCGCCGGACTGAGCCTGTCGGAACAGGGCTTCCTGAGCGACCTGCCGGCCGGTGTGCCCTCTGAGCTGCTGGTGCGCCGCCCCGATGTGCGCCAGGCCGAGCAAAACCTGCTGGCGCTCAACGCCAACATTGGCGCAGCACGTGCAGCCTTCTTCCCCAAGATCACGCTCACAGCCAGCGCCGGTGTGGCCAGCAACGACCTGGACACCTTGTTCAGCAACGGCACCAGCGCCTGGACCTTTGTGCCCCAGCTGTTGATGCCCATCTTCGATGCCGGCCGCAACAAGGCCAACCTCGAAGCGGCCAAGGTCAACAAGGACATTGCCATCGCCCAGTACGAAAAAGCCATCCAAAGTGGCTTCAAGGAAGTGGCCGATGCACTGGCCGGACGTGCCACCCTGGCCGACCAGTTGCAGGCCCAGGCCGCCCAACTGGCCGCCACCCAGACCACCATGCAACTGACCGACCTGCGCTTCAAAGCCGGTGCAGCCAATTCGTTTGATGTGCTGGAGGCCCAGCGCTCCCTGTTCACCGCCCAGCAGGCGGTGGTGCAAGTGCAGGCGCTGCAGCTGCAAAACCTGGTAACGCTCTACAAGGTAATGGGTGGCGGCTGGACTGAGCCCGCTGCAGAGCAGAAGTAATAACCGAATGGGGCTCTAGCCCCCATGGATATTGCGCGAACAGCTCCTAATTTAGGAGCTGTTTTTGTTTGGGTAGCAGGACGTTACCCAAACACCGCCCGGGATAACCCTGTGCAACCCCCTCGCCGGTTGCAGTGCATTGCTGCGTCTTGGCTAAGTACTTACCCTAAGCCAACTCACCCAACAGCGCGTCCCCTTATGCGCCTACCCAGCATTTCAGGCACAGCAGCAAACCATCCCTCCGGGTATCAGGATTTTTGATGAAATGTATAAAAAAGACTGCGTTGATCTGATGGTTATTTCTTCCTACAGTGACCACCACAGTCCACCATCGCGTTGGGCACTGCCAATCTGTAGCGAATACGCCATGACCAAAACAAAACCCGACCTCATGCAAGCTGCCCTTTGCAATGAATCCAGGTACTGACAGATATGCGTCCCTTTGTGGTTGATTTTTCACACCCACAGGCGGTGCTTCTCTGCTCCGTGCTGATTGCCACCTTGCAATTCATTGCGGTTGCTATAGCAATTTTCTCCATGCAAAAGAGATACCTGGGACTGGAGTCGCAGAAGAAAAAATATTCACGCTTCCACAAACTGTTCGTTCGCCTGGAAGCCTGTCTTTCGCAGTTGCAAGTGCTGGAAAGAATCCACTTGATCAATGTTCATCAGAAGCTAGAGCAAGAAATCGAAGACCAGCTCAATACGCTCTGGACAGAAATCGAAAAATCGCTGGGGCTTGTTGGGTCTGTGGAGTATGTGGGGAAAGTCAAATTCTCCGTGCTGTCTGTGTATGCAGGATTTGATCTCTACAAGCAAATGCAAAAGGACTTTATCAACCAGTCCAAACAAGGGGAAAAAGAATTTGCCCAGTATTTGCTGAACTCACAAGGCAAGGAGCTGCGCACCAGCGTGGAGGCGGTCCTCAAATCCGGACGAGAAAACAGCTTTAAACACCAGTTTGCGGGATACAAAATTAATGGCGCACTGGATTTTGCTTGGATGGTGTATCCCCTGACATGGATATTGATATTCCTGTCCTACTCCTTGGTGCGAATGTATGCATCGCCTTAGCTGGCGGCAGAAGGTGTTGGAACGGGGGAATCTATGGTTGACGGTGGTCCGTGACTCCTTCATTGTGCTCATGCCGCTAACCTTTTTCGGGCTGGTGGCACTGCTCTTACAGTTTTTTCCGTGGAGCGTCTACCGTGACACGATGACTTTCCTGT
>NZ_JBFUBO010000020.1:0-32337 GCF_056405715.1 Rhodoferax sp. P1_F3
CCCAGCTCCCTCATCCCGCTGACGGGCAAAGCCGCCAGAGTTTCGTCCAATGTGTTTTGCAGCAGGCTCATCAAAGAAAAAGGGAACGTGAAACACGCTCCCTTTTTACAGCCCTTCAGATCACGTACGGCTTAACTGACTGGCATTGCTCACAAGAGGCCTTTTTTCTGGGCGGGGTCTCGAAGTACTTCAGGCCAGCTTGCTGCGCAACAGGTCGTTGACCTGCTGTGGGTTGGCCTTGCCCTTGCTGGCTTTCATGATCTGGCCGACCAGGGCGTTGAGTGCCTTTTCATTGCCTGCCTTGAACTCGGCCACGTTCTTGGCGTTGGCGGCAATCACCTCGTCCACGATAGCTTCCAGCGCGCCGGTGTCGTTCATCTGTTTGAGGCCTTTGGATTCGATGATGAGATCAACATCGATACCTTCGCGATTCCAGAGCGCATCGAATACCTGCTTAGCGGCGTTATTGGAGATGACGTTCTCTGAAATGCGTTTGATGAGCGTAGCAAGTTGGATGGGCTGCACTGGAGCATCAATTGCGTAGCTTATATCGCTTGCGTTCAAGCGTCGCAAAAACTCACCCAACATCCAATTGGCAAGAATCTTTGGAGAAGCTCCGCGGCCCACTCCGTCAACAAAATACAGTGTCATGGCCTTGTTTTGAGTCAAACCGGAGGCGTCGTATTCAGTCAGTCCATAGTCATTTACGAAGCGCTCAGCCATAACCCGAGGCAAATCGCCCATCTGCCCTCCTACATCCTGTACCCACTGCTCCGAAATACATAGCGGGGGCAGGTCGGGATCAGGAAAATAGCGGTAGTCCGCCGCATCCTCTTTGGTCCGCATGGCGCGGGTCTCACCCGTGTCGGGGTTGAATAGTACCGTGGCCTGCTGGATCGCATGGCCGTCTTCAATCTGTTCGATCTGCCAGCGCACTTCATAGTCAATGGCTTGCTGCATGAACTTGAAGCTATTCAGGTTCTTGATCTCGCGTCGGGTACCCAAGGGGCCGCCGGGTTTGCGCACCGACACGTTGGCATCGCAGCGGAACGAGCCCTCTTGCATGTTGCCGTCGCAAATGCCGATCCAAGTCACGATCTTGTGCAGTTCCTTGGCATAGGCCACGGCCTCGGCACTCGATCGCATGTCGGGCTCGGTCACGATTTCCAGCAGCGGCGTGCCGGCGCGGTTCAGGTCAATGCCGCTTTGGCCAATAAAGTCTTCGTGCAGCGATTTACCGGCGTCCTCTTCCAGATGGGCGCGCACCAGGCGCACCGATTTCTTTTCATCGCCGAGGAAGAACTCCACGGCACCACCCTGCACCACCGGAATCTCGAACTGGCTGATCTGGTAGCCCTTGGGCAGGTCGGGGTAGAAGTAGTTCTTGCGCGCAAAGATACTGCGCGGCGCAATGTGCGCGCCAATCGCCAGGCCGAACTGGATGGCGCGTTCGACCGCGCCCTTGTTCATCACGGGCAGTGTGCCGGGCAGGGCCAGGTCTACCGCGCAGGCCTGCGTGTTGGGTTCGGCGCCAAAGGCGGTGCTGGCGCGTGAAAAAATCTTCGATTGGGTGGAGAGCTGGGCGTGGGTTTCAAAGCCGATGATGACTTCATAGCCATGCACCAGCGGGCCCGTGGGGCGACCTTGTTGTTGTGCTTCAAATGTGTTCACGGTCTCGCTCATAGTCAGAATCCTGCGGGCTTGGCCAGGTGGTAGTCGGTGGCTTGCTGGAAGCGGTGCGCGGCGTTGAGCAAGCGCGCCTCCTGGCAGTAGTTGCCCAGTAGCTGCATGCCAATGGGCAGGCCCTTGTCGGCTTCGGCCTTGGCAAAACCGACGGGAATGCTCATGCCGGGCAGACCCGCCAAGGAGCCGGACAGTGTGAAGATGTCGGCGAGGTAGTTGGCCACGGGGTCGTCGGATTTTTCACCAATCTTCCAGGCCACGGTGGGGGCCACGGGGCCGGCAATCACATCGCAGTCCTTGAAGGCGTTCTGGAAGTCGTCGGCAATCATGCGGCGGATCTTTTGTGCCTGCAGGTAGTAGGCGTCGTAGTAGCCGTGGCTTAGCACGTAGGTGCCGATCATGATGCGGCGTTTCACTTCGTCGCCAAACCCTTCAGCACGCGTCTTCTTGTACATGTCGGCCAGATCACCATGCTCCTTGGCGCGGTGGCCGAACTTCACACCATCAAAGCGGCTCAGGTTGCTGGACGCCTCGGCGGGCGCAATGATGTAGTACACCGGAATCGACAACTCGGTGCGTGGCAGCGTGATGGGAACGAGCTTGGCGCCCAATTGTTCGTACTGTTTGAGCGCGGCGTCCACGCTGGCGCGCACATCGGCGCTCAAGCCTTCGCCAAAAAACTCTTTGGGCACACCAATGCGCAGGCCCTCGATGGAATCGTTGAGCTTGAGTGCAAAGTTCTCGGCGGGCACGTCCAGCGAGGTGGAGTCGCGGTCCGGGTCGGGGCCGCACATGGCCGAGAGCAGCAGCGCGCAGTCTTCGGCGCTGCGCGCCATGGGGCCGGCCTGGTCCAGGCTGGAGGCAAACGCCACCATGCCGTAGCGCGAGGCGCGGCCATAGGTGGGCTTGATGCCGGTGACGCCGCAGAACGCAGCGGGTTGGCGAATCGAACCCCCGGTATCGGTGCCCGTGGCGGCGGGGGCCAGACGGGCGGCGACCACGGCGGCACTGCCGCCCGACGAGCCGCCGGGAATGCGCTCGGTGTTCCAGGGGTTGCGCACCGGCTGCACGGTGTCGCTACCTACGGGGGCAATCGCTGAGTTTTCGTTGCTGGAGCCCATGGCGAATTCGTCGCAGTTGAGTTTGCCCAACGTGACCACGCCGGCCTTGGCGAGCTTGTCCACGACGGTGGCATCAAACGGCGAGCGGTAGCCTTTGAGCATGCGCGAACCAGCCGTGGTGGCGAAGTCGCGCGTCACAAAAATGTCCTTGTGCGCGATGGGCAGACCTTCCAATGTGCCCGCGGTGCCCGCAGCGATGCGTGCGTCGGCCGCACGGGCCTGGGCCAGCGTGGCATCTGTATTGGTGTCAACATAGGTGCCCAAGGCCGCATGGGCCTGGCCGCGTTGCAAAAAGTGCTGGGCAGCTTCGACGGCAGACACCTGCTTGGTCTGCAACGCCTGGGTGAGTTCCTGCACGCTGAGGTCGTGCAAGGTGGTGTGGGAGAGGGGAGTCGTCATAGGGGCTGCGGTTTACTCAATGACCTTGGGAACCAGGAACAAGCCGCGTTCCACGGCAGGGGCACTTTTCTGGTTGGCTTCACGTTGGTTGGGCTCACTCACAACATCGTCCCGCAGGCGCAATGTCACGTCCTGGATGGCGGCTACGGGGTGGGCCAGAGGTTCGATGCCGGTGGTGTCCACCGCACGCATCTTTTCCACAATGCTGAAAAAACCGTTGAGTTGTGACAGCAGGCGCTCACTCTCTGCGGTCTGCAGTTCCAGGCGTGCCAGATTGGCAATGCGGGCGATGTCGGAAGATGTCAGGGACATGGAAGTAGAAGAGTTGAAACCAAGGGTAATTCGGGTCAAAACGCGGTTGGCAGGCCGAGTTATTCACAGGCGATGGGGTATTATCCTGCCTTTGGTGCGGGGGCCGTTTTTCTGCGGACTTTGACGCCAACCTTACGATTTTGAAACGCTAAAACCCGGCGATGCGGGGCCGAAGTGCCCGGTATGCCTGAGAGGATATGTAATGTTTGGAGCTTTTCGTCGGTACTTCTCCACCGACCTGGCGATTGACTTGGGTACCGCCAACACCCTGATTTTTGTGCGTGACAAGGGCATCGTGCTCGACGAACCTTCTGTTGTCGCCATCCGCCACGAAGGCGGCCCGCAAGGCAAGAAGACCATCCAGGCCGTAGGCCGCGAAGCCAAGGCCATGCTGGGCAAGGTGCCCGGCAACATCGAAGCCATTCGCCCCATGAAAGACGGTGTGATCGCCGACTTCACGGTCACTGAGCAGATGCTCAAGCAATTCATCAAGATGGTGCACCCCCGTGGCGTGTTCAAGCCCAGCCCTCGCATCATCATCTGCGTTCCCTGCGGTTCTACCCAGGTGGAGCGCCGTGCCATCCGCGAATCGGCCCTCGGTGCTGGTGCCAGCGATGTGTACCTGATTGAAGAACCCATGGCCGCGGCCATCGGTGCCGGCCTGCCGGTGTCGGAAGCCAGCGGCTCCATGGTGGTTGACATTGGTGGTGGTACCACTGAAGTCGGCGTGATCTCCCTGGGCGGCATGGTCTACAAGGGCTCGGTCCGCGTGGGTGGTGACAAGTTTGACGAAGCCATCATCAACTACATCCGCCGCAACTACGGCATGTTGATCGGCGAGCCCACCGCGGAAGCCATCAAGAAGCAAATCGGCTCGGCTTTCCCCGGCTCCGAAGTCAAGGAAATGGAAGTCCGCGGACGCAACCTGTCCGAAGGCGTGCCACGCAGCTTCACCATCTCTTCCAACGAAATCCTGGAAGCGCTGACCGACCCGCTGAACAACATTGTCTCTGCCGTGAAAAACGCGCTGGAACAAACGCCACCCGAGCTGGGCGCCGACATTGCCGACCGCGGCATGATGCTGACC
Organism: Rhodoferax sp. P1_F3; assembly: GCF_056405715.1. Classification (NCBI taxonomy): domain Bacteria; kingdom Pseudomonadati; phylum Pseudomonadota; class Betaproteobacteria; order Burkholderiales; family Comamonadaceae; genus Rhodoferax; species Rhodoferax sp. P1_F3. The sequence goes on from NZ_JBFUBO010000020.1 coordinate 4,603, forward strand.
GGTGGTGGCGCGCTGCTGCGTGATCTGGACCGTCTGCTGGCCGAAGAAACCGGTCTGCCCGTGCTGGTGGCCGAAGATCCTCTGACCTGTGTGGTGCGCGGTTGCGGCATTGCGCTGGAGCAGATGGAACGCCTGGGTTCCATTTTCACCAGCGAATAAACGTCAAGGTCAGCGATGCCACTCGGTACGCTGGACAGAGATCCTCCCCCCTTCTTCCGCCAGGGCCCTTCGGCCCTGTCCAAGCTGGCCGTCTGCAGCGCCCTGGCGCTGTTTCTCATGGTGGCCGACGCCCGCTTCAAGGTGATGCAGCCGCTGCGTGTGGCGCTGGCCGCGGTGCTGTACCCGGTGCAGTGGCTGGCCCTGCAGCCGGTCGCCTTGGTGGAGAGCAGCAGCGCCTACTTCACCACCGTGGCCACGGCCGAAACCGCCCAGGAGCAATCCCGCCGCAAGCTCAGTGCCCAGTCGCTGCGCGCCAACCAGGTGGAACAGCTGGAGCTGGAAAACAACCGCTTGCGCAAGCTGCTGGACCTGAGCCCGCGCCTGAGCGCACCGTTCAAGGCGGCGCAGGTGCTCTACGACGCTGCGGACCCCTACACCCGCAAAGTCATCGTGGACAAAGGGCTGGCCCAGGGCCTGGCGTTGGGCTCCCCGGTGCTGGACGAATTCGGGGTGATTGGTCAGATTACCCGTGTCTACCCCATGGTCAGCGAAGTGACATTGATCACCGACCGCGACCACGCCATTCCCGTGCTCAATGCGCGCACCGGTGCCCGTGGTGTGGCCTTTGGCGATACCTCCACCCATGCCGATGCGCTGGAGCTGCGCTACATGGCCGCCAACGCCGACGTGGCCGTGGGTGACCTGTTGACCACCAGCGGTGTGGACGGCGTGTACCCGCCCGGGCTGCCGGTCGCACGCGTGGAAAAGGTGGAGCGCCGGGTGGACGCCGTGTTTGCGCGCATTTACTGCGTGCCGCTGGCCATGGTGTCGGGCGCCGAGCACGTGATCGTGCTGGACCCGCTGAATGCGCAGATGGCGCCTCGCCCTGCGGCAGAGCCCGCGCCGGTGGCGCCCAAACGGGGCGAAGTGAAATGATCATGCGTCCCGGGCAGCAACTGCTGCTGCCTGCCAACCCCCTGTTTATCTGGACCAGCTTGGTCGCCGCCTTATTGCTCAACATGCTGCAGAACATGGGCCTGTGGGGCCGTGCGGCCTGGGCGCCTGATATCTTGGCCGTGGTGCTGGTGTTCTGGACCGTGCACCAGCCGCTGCGCATCAGCATTGGCGCAGCCTTTGTCTTCGGTTTGCTGATGGATGTGCACCAGGGCGGGCTGTTGGGCCAGCACGCCATGGCCTACACCGCACTGAGCTTTCTGGCCATCACGGTGCACCGTCGCCTGCTGTGGTTTTCGGTGCCCTCGCAGGCTGCGCAGGTGCTGCCACTGTTTGCCGTAGCCCACGGGCTGGAACTGATACTGCGTTTGATGGGCGGCGGTACGTTCCCGGGATGGTGGATGGTGTTGGCCCCGCTGCTGGAGGCTGCACTGTGGCCCGTGGTCAGCATCGTGTTGCTGGCCCCGCAGCGCCGCGCGCCCGACCCCGACGCCAACCGACCCCTCTAGCCTGACCCACGCATGACAGAACTGCGCAACGTTCAGGTCGATCTGGCACGCTTTCGCACGCGCGTGTTTGTGGTTAGCGTGGTGGTGCTCACCTGTTTTTTGTTGCTGGCGCTGCGTCTGGCCTATTTGCAGATCGTGCGCCACGAAGACCTGCGCGCGCAGGCTGAGAGCAACCGCACCTCCATCGTCCCCATCGTCCCCAACCGTGGGCTGATCCTGGACCGCAACGGCGTGGTGCTGGCCAGCAATTATTCGGCTTACACACTGGAAATCACGCCCTCCAAGAGCCTGGGTGTGGAACAGACGCTGGACGATCTGTCCAGCGTGATCGACATTACGGCGCGCGACCGGCGCCGCTTCAAAAAACTCATGGAGGAGTCCAGAAGCTTTGAGTCACTGCCGGTGCGCACACGCCTGACCGACACTGAGGTCGCACGCTTCGCAGCCCAGCGCTTCCGGTTTCCCGGGGTCGAAATCAAGGCGCGCCTGTTTCGCAGTTACCCCTATGGCGAGTTGGCCAGCCATGTGATTGGCTACATCGGCCGTATCAACCAGTCGGAAAAAGAAAAGATCGACGACAGCGACGACCAAGCCAACTACCGTGGCACCGAGTACATCGGCAAACTGGGCGTGGAGCAGAGTTTTGAGCATGAGCTGCACGGCATTACCGGTGTGGAACGCATGGAAACCTCGGCCGGCGGACGCGCGGTGCGCAAGCTGGCCAGCACGCCCTCCACGCCAGGCAATGTGGTGGTGTTGTCCATCGACATCAAGCTGCAAAAACTGATTGAGGACATGTTTGGCACGCGCCGTGGCGCGCTGGTGGCGCTGGACCCCAAGACCGGTGAGGTGCTGGCCTTTGTCAGTAAGCCCACGTTCGATTCCAATCTGTTTGTCGAAGGCATTGACCAGGAGAACTGGCAAATGCTCAACGAGTCCATCGACAAGCCGTTGCTGAACCGCGCGCTGCGCGGGACCTACCCGCCGGGTTCCACCTACAAACCCTTCATGGCGCTGGCCGCGCTGGAGACCAACACGCGCTCGCCCACCACGCTAATCAACGATCCGGGGTTTTACATGTTTGGTGGCCACCGCTTTGGTAGCCCCGAGAACGAGCGCGGTGGCGTGATGGACATGCGACGCGCGATCGTGGAGTCCAGCAACGCCTACTTCTACTCCCTGGCCAACGAGCTGGGCGTAGACACCATGCACGACTTTATGAAACCGCTGGGCTTTGGCCAGATCACCGGCATCGACATCAATGGTGAGGTGCGCGGCGTGCTGCCCAGCCAAGACTGGAAGAAGCGCTACTACAAGCGCCCCGAACAGCAAAAGTGGTACGCTGGCGAGACCATTTCACTGGGCATTGGCCAGGGCTACAACAGCTTCACCATGCTGCAGATTGCGCAGGCCGTGTCTACTTTGGCCAACAATGGCGTCAAGCACAAGCCGCAGCTGGTGATCGCCACGCAAGACGCCACGACACGCGTGCGTGTGCCCGTGGCCCCCGAGCCTCCGCAGGACTTGGGCTACAAGCCGGAAAACGTGGCGCTGGTGCGCAACGCCATGGTGGGCGTAACGCAGGGTGGTACGGGGACCCGTGTGTTTGCCGGAGCGGGCTACGTGAGCGGCGGCAAGACCGGCACCGCCCAGGCCGTGAGTCTGGGCAAGAACCAAAAGTACAACGCGTCTTCGATGGAAGAGCACCAGCGCGACCACTCGCTGTACATCGCGTTTGCACCTGCGGACGACCCCAAGATTGCGCTGGCGGTGATTGTGGAAAATGCCGGCTTTGGTGCGGCCTCCGCGGCCCCCATTGCGCGGCGTACCTTTGACTATTGGCTGCTGGGCCAGTACCCCAGCGAGGAAGACTTGGCCGCCGTCAGCCGCGGCCAGGCCACGGCACCGATTGGCAAGCCGCGCAAGGCCGACGACATCGCCTGGCCCCCGGCCCCACACTGAGCCTAGCCGCGCAAGAACGCGTCGTAGCCGGTCTTCAGGATCAGGGCCGACACCACCACGATAAAGACGCTGCGCACAAAGCCCGTGCCGTGCTTGAGCGCCAGATGCGTGCCGGCCAGGCTGCCCAGCACATTGGCCACTGCCATGGCGGCGACAAAGTGCCACCAGACATGGCCTTTGAGCGTGAACAGCAGCAGCGCCGCGAGGTTGGATGCGGTGTTGAGCAGCTTGGCCCCGGCCGATGCGTTCAAAAAGTCATAGCCCAGCAGCCGCACCAACAAAAACACAAAGAAGCTGCCCGTGCCCGGGCCGAAGAAGCCGTCGTAAAAGCCGATGCCCAGGCCGATGGCGCAGGCCGCCAGGGTTTCGTGCTGGCCGACAAAGCGTGGCACATGGTGGCGTCCCAGGTCTTTTTTGGCCAGCGTGTAGGCCAGCACGCCCAGCAGCACCAGCGGCAGGGCCTTGCGCAGGTACTGCGGTGAGACCACGGTGACCAGCCAGGCCCCACCCAGCGCCGCCGCAAAGCACACGGCCGCCGCCGGGCCAATGGTTTGCCAGCGCAGCTGGACGCGGCGGTTGTACTGCACCGTGGCAATGGCCGTGCCCCACACCGAAGCGCCCTTGTTGGTGCCCAGTAGCGTGGCCGGGGGGGCTTGGGGAAAGACAGCGAACAGCGCGGGCGTCAGCACCAGGCCGCCGCCGCCTACGATGGAGTCGATAAAACCGGCCAGGAGCGAGGCCAAGGTGACAAAAAGCATTTCCATTCCCGAATTGTCGCATCCGGGTTTGATGGCTCATTCGCTATGAATTTGCTAGCTGTTAGCGCAATGTTAACGGGGGCTAGGGGTCGAAAAGACATAAAAAAAGCACCGGGGGTACCGGTGCTTTTGTAAAGCTGCATCTTGGTGTGCAGGGTTTGTAGTTCGTTGTTAGCCGTCTCCTCGGCGTCGTTTCAAGCTTGGTCTTGCAGACCTCGCAGTTGCTGTCAGGTGCTGCGTTGGAGAGAAATGTATCCGCCTTGTGGGGGCTGCGGCATCAGGACAAACCCTTCATTGGCGCGCGGCCGCGTCTTCCGCAATCCATTGCGCGACCTTCTCTGCAATCATCAGTGTGGGCGAGTTGGTGTTGCCGCTGGTGATCAGCGGCATCACCCCGGCATCCACCACGCGCAGCCCCGCCACGCCGCGCACTTGCAGGCGGCTGTTCACCACGGCCGTGGGGTCATTGTCACGTCCCATCTTGGTGGTGCCCACGGGGTGGAAGATGGTGGTGGCAATGTCCCCGGCCAACTGGGCTAGCTCGGCATCGCTTTGGAACTGCAGGCCGGGCTTGTACTCCTCGGGCTGGTATTTCGCCAGCGCGGGCTGGGCCGCGATGTTGCGCGTCACGCGCAGCGAGTCAGCAGCAATCTGGCGGTCGGCATCGGTGCTCAGGTAGTTGGGTGCAATGGCGGGCGCGTCCTTGAAGTCCGGCGTCTTGATCTGCACCGTGCCGCGGCTGGTCGGGTTCAGGTTGCATACGCTGGCGGTGAACGCGTTGAAGGTGTGCAGAGGCTGGCCAAAGGCGTCCAGGCTCAGGGGCTGCACGTGGTACTGCAGATTGGGGTGGGGCTGGCTGGCATCGCTGCGCGTGAAGGCGCCCAACTGACTGGGCGCCATGCTCATGGGGCCGCTGCGTTTGAATGCGTATTCCAGTCCGATCTTGGCCTTGCCCCACAGGCTGTTCGCCTGGACGTTCAGCGTGGGTGTGTTCTTCACTTTGAAGACCGCGCGGATCTGCAGGTGGTCCTGCAGGTTGGCGCCCACGCCCGGCAGGTCCTGCTGCACGGGCACGCCGTAGCGTCGCAGCAGTTCGGCAGGGCCCAGTCCCGAGAGCTGCAGTATCTGCGGCGACCCCACGGCCCCGGCGCACAGCAACACCTCGGCGCGGGCCGTGGCGGTCACCATCTCCGTGCCATCCCACACCTGCACGCCGGTGCAGCGCAGGGGGGTGTCTCTGCCAGCCTGCGGCTGCACCACCAGCTTGGCCACCTGCGCGGCAGTCCACAGCTCAAAGTTGGGGCGCGCGTAGCACATGGGGCGCAAAAACGCCTTGGCCGTGTTCCAGCGCCAACCGGCCTTCTGGTTCACCTCAAAGTAGCCCACGCCCTCGTTGTTGCCACGGTTGAAATCGTCGGTGGCAGGAATGCCCGCCTGTGTGGCGGCCTGGGCAAAGGCGTCCATCACATCCCAGCGCAGGCGCTGCTTCTCCACCCGCCATTCGCCACCGGCCTGGTGGTGGCGCAGCACCTTGCGGTAGTCGGTGCCGCTGTCCTGCAGCAGGGGAGAGGGCGCACCCTTGGCACCGTGCAGTGCACTGGCGCCCTTGTGGTGGTCTTCGTGCAACTTGAAGTAGGGCAGGCTGTTTTCCCAGGTCCAACTGGCATCACCCACCAACTGGGCCCACTGGTCGTAGTCGCGCGCCTGGCCCCGCATGTAAATCATGCCGTTGATGCTGGAGCTGCCACCCAGTGTCTTGCCGCGCGGGTAGCGCAGGCTGCGGCCATTCAGTCCGGCCTCGGCTTCGGTGTTGAACAGCCAGTCGGTGCGCGGGTTGCCTATGCAGTACAGATAGCCCACGGGGATATGGATCCAGTGGTAGTCGTCCTTGCGGCCGGCCTCGATCAGCAGCACGCGTTTGGAGGCATTGGCACTGAGCCGGTTGGCCAGCAGGCAGCCGGCCGTGCCTGCGCCGATGATGATGTAGTCGAAGGTGGTGTCGTTCATAGCAGCAAAAAGAAGGCGGCAGACACCGCGGTAGGAAGCAGGGCGCCCAGCAACAGGCCGCCCGCACCGATGGAACTGTCCGCAAAGCCCGCGCGCAGCAGCGCTACGCCCGCAGGGTTGGGGGCATTGGCAATCACGGTCAGGCCGCCGCCGGATACGGCACCGGCCACCAGCATGTATTTAGCAGGGTCCGACATACCTTCAATCAGCGAGCCCAGGTAGGTCAGTGCGGCGTTGTCGGTCATGGCGGTCAGGCCCAGCGCGCCGAAGAACAGCGCCGTGGGCGCCAGGCTGGACACAATGGGCTGCAGCCACCACTGCTGCATGCCACCCAGCACCACCAGCCCGGCCAGAAAGAAGCCCACCAGCAGGCCCTCTTTGAGAATCAGCGGGTTTTGGAAGCGCGGATAGGCCTGGGTATAGCCCAGGAAGAACAGAAACAGCCCCAAAAACAGCACTGGGTGGTGCGCCATGAGCACCACGCCGGCCAGAAACACAAGGTGCACCAGGCTCACGAACCATGGCACCGGGGTGTCGGCCGTGGGGGCTGTGTGGGGTACGACCAGCTTAAGCTGCGGCCGCAGGTAGAGCACCAGAGCGGTGGCATTCACCAGCACCGCCAGCGCGGCTTTCCAGCCAAAGGTGTGGGCCATGAAGGCCGTGTCCCAACCCCAGGTGCTGGCCACCATGAGCACCGGGGGTGCGGCATACGAGGTCAGCGTGCCGCCGATGGAGATGTTCACAAACAGCACGCCCAGCGCGGCGTACTTGTGGCGCTCGGGCATCTGGGGAGTGAAGATTTGCGGCGCAAGCATCAGCGCGGCCAGCGTCATGGCCGCGGGTTCGGTAATGAGCGAACCCAGCAGTGGCACCACGGCCAGACCCAGCCACACCAGCGCCATGGTCGTAGGTAGCGGCACTGCGCGGGCCACCGCCAGCAGCAGCGCCCGCACGGCCTCCAGCACGGGGCGCGAGGCGGCCACCACCATCACCACGCAGACAAACAGCGGCTCGGTGTACTGGCGCGACTCGGCGTAGTCAATCGCCTGCTGGCTGCCCGATAGCAGCGCCATGCAGGCAATCAACACAAAGGCCCAGAAGCCAAACACCACCTCCACCTCGCCCAGCAGGTGCAGCAGCCCCGCGTGGCGCGGGTGGCGGTGGGCCAGGCGCTCAAAGGTCTTGGCGCCAAAGGTGTGTAGCAGTGCGATGCCAAATAGCACCGCCCCTACGGTGTGCATCAGGTCGCCCTGCAGAGCTTCGCCGGCCATGCGGCTCAGGTCCCGGTCCAGACGCGTTGGCGCCTATTCTGAAGCGGCAGCCAGGCCAGGCGTGCGTGCGGCTCCGCGTGGTCGGCGGTAAATGCCGTGGAGGTCCGTAAATTTGTCCCCGCACAAAAGGTCCTGCACCCCGTGTCGCCGATGACGGTGGCACTGTCTGCGTTGTTCTGAATGTCCATGGTGTCTCCTCATAGCTATTTTGCTTGTATTTCGTAGCGGGTACGATGCGAACCTCAGCCACTCTCTCCCAGACCTGCCCGTGGAGGACTCCCAGCCCCGTATTGCCTTGCACACTGCCACCGCACCGTCGGTCGTGGTCTTGCATGGCCGTTGGACTGCCGACCACCTGGCGGTGCCGACCACCTGGCAGGCCTTGCAACAGGGGCTGCAACAAGCGCAGGCGGCCCGTGCCGGCGGTCGCTCTCCGGTGTGGGATGTGCGCAGCCTGCAGCGCCTGGACCACACGGGCGCCCAGGTGCTCTGGAATGCCTGGGGGCGCCACTGGCCTGAACAGCTAGAGTTGCTACCGGCCCAACGCGCCATGCTGGAACGGGTTGCGCAGTTCTCGGTGCCACCACCGCCCGTGCAACGTACGTCGTTGACGGCCTTGCTGGCCACCATGGGGCGGCGCATGCTAGGCCTGCTGGCGCACCTGGAAGGCGCGGTGCGGCTGATCGGCCAGTTGTGGCTGGACCTGGTGCACCTGGTGCGCAGCCCGTTGCACGCGCCCTGGCGCGACATATCGGGCCATCTGTACCGCATTGGCGCCACGGCGCTGCCCATTACCGCGCTGGTGGGCTTTCTCATTGGTGTGGTGCTGGCCTATCTGATGTCGCAGCAGTTGCGCCAGTTTGGTGCCGACACCTTCATCGTCAACATCCTGGGCATTGCGCTGATCCGCGAGTTGGGGCCGGTGCTGGCCGCCATCCTGATTGCCGGGCGCTCGGGCTCGGCCATCACCGCGCAGATTGGGGTGATGCGCGTGACCGAGGAGCTGGACGCCATGCGCGTGCTGGGCATCGCCAAGGGCTACCGCCTGGTGATGCCGCGTACCCTGGCCATGGCGCTGGCCATGCCGCTGCTGGCGGTGTGGACCACGCTGGCCGCGCTGCTGGGCGGCATGCTGGCGGCTGACCTGGTCATGGGCCTGTCACCAGCTTACTTTGTCACGGCATTGCCCAAGACCGTGGACATTGCCAACCTCTGGCTGGCGCTGGCCAAGAGCACGGTGTTTGGCGTGTTGATCGCACTGATCGGCTGCCACTACGGCCTGCGCGTCAAGCCCAACACCCAGAGCCTGGGGCAGGGCACCACGGCGTCGGTGGTCACCTCCATCACCGCGGTGATTTTGGTGGACGCGTTGTTCGCGGTGCTGTTCAAGGGGGTGGGCGTATGACCGAGGCGCGCAAACCCATCGTGCAGATCGAGAAGCTGTGGTCCACGTTCCGCACCGCGGGCCAGACCAGCGTGATCCACCAGGACCTGGACCTGACCATTGCGCGCGGCGAGCTGCTTTCCATCGTGGGCGGCTCGGGCGGCGGTAAGACCGTGCTGCTGCGCCAGATGCTGGGGCTGGAAACCCCCACGAGCGGCAGTGTCACGGTGCAGGGCCGCCCGGCGGAGGAGCTGGGGCGTGCCGGTGCCGCCAGCCGCGTGGGTATGCTGTTCCAGCATGGGGCGCTGTTCTCGTCGTTCACGGTGCTGGAGAACATTGCGTTTCCGCTGCGCGAGCTGGGCACCTTGCCGGCCAGCCTGGTGCGCGATGTGGCCATGGTCAAGCTGCAGATGGTGGGGCTGGAGGCACGCCACGCCCACAAGATGCCGGCCGATCTGTCCGGCGGCATGGTCAAGCGCGTGGCGCTGGCGCGCGCGCTGGTGATGGACCCGCCCCTGCTGCTGCTGGACGAGCCCACCGCCGGGCTGGACCCTGACAGTGCGGACGGCTTTTGTGCCTTGCTGCAAAGCCTGCACCGCGAGCTGGACCTGACGGTGGTGATGGTCACCCACGACCTGGACACGATTTTTGAACTCAGCACCCGGGTGGCCGTGGTGGCGGACAAGCATGTGGTGATCAACGCCCCGCCCAGTGAGGTGGTGGCCTTTGATCACCCGTTTGTGCAGGACTTTTTCCGCGGTGGGCGCGGGCACCGGGCCATGGCCCTGTTGCAGCCCACCCCGGATGCCGTGTAGAAAGAAGACTTATGGAAAACAAATCCCACGCCTTCGCGGCCGGCGCTTTTGTGCTGGTGGTGGCGGCCCTGCTCACGGCGCTGGCCGCCTGGCTCACGCGCGACACGGCGGAGCAGCGGGTCTTCGAGATCTCCAGCGCGGAGGGTGTCACGGGCCTGCAGTCGCAAGCTGGCGTGCGCTACAAGGGCGTGATGGTGGGTCGCGTGACCGACATTGCGCTGGACACGGTGCAGCGCGGCAATGTGCTGGTGCGCATCGCCGTCAACGACGCCGCGCCCATCACCACCTCTACCTTTGCCACGCTGGGCTTCCAGGGCGTCACCGGCCTGGCCTTCATCCAGCTCGATGACAGCAACACCGCCAGCCCGGCGCTGGAAGGCAGTGACGGCAAAGCAGCCCGTATTCCGATGCGCGCCAGCATGTTCTCGCGCCTGACCGACCAGGGCGGCAACTTGCTGAGCCAGCTGGAGCAGGCCAGCGTGCGCGTGAACGGCCTGTTGGCGGTGGACAACCAGAAGCAGCTGATGGCCGCGATTGGCAATCTGGGGCGTGCTGCGGCCAGTGTGACCGCGCTGACTGAGCACGCCGACCAGGTGTTGGGCCCCAAATCCGGTCCCGACGCCGTGAGCCTGCCGCGCATGGCTGCGCAGGCCGATGCCACCCTCAAGAGCATGCAGGCCACGTCGGACCGCCTGGGCGCTAGCGCCGATGCGGTACGCACCTCGGCTGCCGAGTTCCAGCGCACCTCGCGTCGCATGAATGAGCCTGGTGGCACGCTGGACAAGATTGCCCAGAGCACCGAGGCGCTGGCCCACACCAGCCGCCAGGTCAACGCCCAGCTGCTGCCGCGCCTGAGCCGTGCCACCGACGATACCGCCCGCGCCGTGCGCCAGGTGGGCCGTGCAGCTGACACCGTGGGTGACAATCCCCAGTCCCTGCTGTGGGGCAAGGGCGCGGCCACCCCCGGCCCGGGCGAACACGGCTTTGTGGCGCCTGCCGCTGCCGGTACGGTGGGGCCATGAACTTTCAAGGATTTGCTATGAAAAACCTAGCTGCTCGCGCATATTCCACGGGGGCTAGAGGCCTGTTCGGCTTGTTTTTCCTGGGCGCAATGGCGGGTTGCGGCTCCACCAAGCCCGGTGCCAATGCCGCCGTCTACGACTTTGGGCCTGGCATGGTGACCGAACAGCCCAGCAACCGCATGGCGCCTATGCCACCGCTGGCGCTGGGCGAAGTGCAGGCCAATACCGCACTGGACAACCTGGCCGTGGTCTACCGCCTGGGCTACAGCGATTCTCAGCAGCTGCGCCCCTATGCGCAGGCGCGCTGGAGCATGCCGCCGGCTCAGCTGCTGCGTCAGCGCGTGCGTGAGGCCCTGGGCCAGCGCCGCGCGGTGGTGAACCTGGCCGACGGCGTGCTGCCTGCGCCAGGCAGTCTGGTGCTGCGTCTGGAGCTGGAAGAGTTCAGCCAGCTGTTTGAAACTGCCGATCGCAGCGCCGGCGTGCTGCGCCTGCGGGCCACCCTGGCCCAGGTGGGCAGTGGTGGAGACAGCCTGATCGCCCAGCGCAGTTTTGTCGCCCAGCAGCCCAGTGTGAGTGCCGACGCAGCCGGTGGTGTGCGCGCCCTGACCGTGGCCACGGATGCGGTGGTGGAGCAGCTGGAGCAGTGGGTGCAGCAGACCCAGGCCAGCCTGCAAGCGCGCTAGCCCATGCCCGAACGATTGGCGTTGACCTCGCTGCCGCTGTTCCCGCTGAACACGGTGCTCTACCCCGGTGGCACGCTGCAACTGCAGATCTTTGAGGTGCGTTATCTGGACCTCATGGGCAAGTGCCACAAGACCGGCGCGCCATTTGGCGTGGTGTCGCTGACCCAAGGCAGCGAGGTGCGCCGCCCCGACCCGCAGGCGTCCAGTGGCGACGGCTTTGCACAAGAGGCCTTCGTAGATGTGGGCACACTGGCCACCATCACCGAGTTTTCGTCGCCCCAGGCGGGGTTGATGCTGTTGCGCTGCACAGCAGGCGAGCGCTTTCGCATCACCCAGCGCAGCCGCCTCAAGCATGGGCTGTGGGTGGCCGACGTGCAGGTACTGCCGCCCGACCTGCCGGCTCCGGTGCCGGAGGATTTGCAACCCGTGGCGCAGGCGCTGGACAACCTGATTCAGCGGCTCAAGGATCACCCCAACGGTCAGGCGCTGCCCGTGGAGCCACCCTACCGGCTGGACGACTGCGGTTGGGTGGCGAACCGCTGGTGCGAGCTGTTGCAGTTGGCGCCCCACCTCAAGCAAAGCCTGATGCAGTTGGAAAACCCGCTGCTGCGCCTGGAGTTGGTGGGTGACGTCCTGAACCGCTCAGGCATCGGCCCCTGAACGCGGCCTCGTGCGCCGGGCTGGGCGCTCAGTGCGCCAGTGCGGGGAACAGCTTGGTCAGCCCGTCGGACATCACTTCCACCGCCAGCGCGGCCAGGATCAGGCCCATCAGCCGGGTCATCACGTTGATACCGGTCTTGCCCAGAATGCGCGCAATCGGCTGCGCCAGTGAGAAGCAGATGGCCGTGGCCAGCGCAATCACCACGCCGTAGCCCACCAGGGTGGTGAGCTGCAGTACGGTCTTGGCCTTGTCGGCGTAAATCACCACGGTGGACATGGTGGCCGGGCCGGTCAGCAGCGGTATGGTCAGCGGCACCACGGCAATGCTGGCGCCCATGGCGGCCTTTTCGGCGCCGTCTTCCAGCTCGTGGGAGCTGGTCTTGGCCTCTGCCGGTTGGGCGTTCAGCATGTTCAATGCACTGGTCAGCAGCAGCATGCCGCCGCCCACCTGGAAGCTGGCCAGCGAGATACCGAAAAACTCCAGAATCTGCAGACCCAGCATGGCGCTGATGGCAATCACCACAAACGCGCTGAACGAAGACACCCACACGGTGTTGCGCCTCTGCTCCAGACTGAAGCCCTGGGTGTAGTGGATGAAAAACGGCACGATGGCCAGTGGGTTCACGATGGCCAACAGGGTGATCAGCGGTTTGAGGTCCATATGGCGTGTCCTAGTGCAGTGGGTGGGGCATGGTACTGCGGCTTAGCGTCCGCCGCTGACATCCAGAATCGCGCCCGTGGTGTAACTGGCCGCATCGCTGAGCAACCAGACGATGGCATTGGCAATCTCTTGCGCCGTACCGGGGCGCTGCAGGGGCACCTGGGGCGCCAGGCGTTGCGCGCGGTCGGGCTGGCCGCCACTGGCGTGGATGTCGGTGTCGATGATGCCGGGGCGTACTGCGTTCACGCGGATGCCCTCGGCTGCCACCTCGCGCGCCAAGCCCACGGTGAAGCTGTCGATCGCGCCCTTGCTGGCGGCGTAATCCACATACTGGCCCGGCGATCCCAGCGTGGCGGCCACGCTGGAGAGGTTGACGATGGCACCGCCGCTGCCGCCATGGCGCGTACTCATGCGCAGCACCGCTTCGCGGGCGCAGACCATGCTGCCCAGCACATTGGTGTTCAGCATACGCTGCAGCCGGGCGGTGGACATGGCGTCCACGCGGCTGGCTACATCCACCACGCCGGCGTTGTTGACCAAGGCCGTCAGCGTGCCCAGCTTGGCATCCACCTTGGCAAACATCGCCAGTACCTCGGCCTCTACCGCCACATCGGCCTTCACGGTGATGGCGTTGCCACCATGGCCGCGAATCTGCCGCACCACCTCGTCGGCGGCCAGCGAGTTGTCGCGGTAGTTGACGGCCACGGCGTAGCCGGCTTGCGCCAGTGTGAGGGCGGTGGCTGCGCCAATGCCACGGGAAGCGCCGGTAATGAGTGCGATAGCTTGCATGGCGCCATGGTAGCGCGCTGGTTTTTGCGGTATGTTTGTGCCCATGCTTAATACCGAAACCTTTGCCGCGTATTGGTCTACCCCGGTGGTGGAGGCCAATGTCTTTGTGCTGCTGCACCTGTTGGGCGCGTTGGTGCTGGGACTTATGGTGGGCTACGAGCGCTCCTACCATGGGCGCGCCGCGGGCATGCGCACCTACGGGCTGGTCTGCATGGCATCCGCCGCGCTGGCCGTAATGGGTGGCTACTCCCACTTTTGGTATGGCGGCATGAGCACCACGCTGTTCAGCAATGGCGACCTCTCGCGCGTGATGCAGGGCATCCTGACCGGCATTGGTTTTCTGTGTGCCGGCGTCATCATGAAAGAGGGCTTCAACATCAGTGGCCTGACTACGGCGGCCTCGCTCTGGGCCTCGTCGGTGATCGGCATTCTGGTCGGCGTGGGCCTGTATGTGGCGGCCATGTCGCTGGCCTTGCTCAGCGCACTTTGCATGGTCTGGGTGTCCAAACTGGAGAGCTGGCTGCCTTCGCGCCAGGCCGTGGCCATCCGCCTTACGTTTGACCCGGGCTACCGACCGGTGGAAGCGGCCCTGCGCGCGATGGCGCATGACCGTGGTTACGACATTGCGGGTGGCACCATCGTGATTTCGATGGACGCAGGCGCGTTCACCTGGAACTTTGTGGCGGTGGCTCGCAGTCGCAAGAAGATGGCACCGATTTCGGACCTGGCCTCGGAAATGGGCCAGTTCCCCGGTGTGCAACGCTTCCATGTGGCCTATGCACGCAATTGAACGCGCAACTGCGTGTGCATCGTTCTTGCTTTTGACTTTTCACCAATTTTTCAGGAGTGTGACCATGGGTTTTTCGTTGCAGGGATGGCGCCGCGCAGGCGTGTTGGCGGCCACGGTGTCTGCGTTGTTGGCCGCAGGCCTGGCGCAGGCGCAAACCGGGCCGGTGCATTTGCTGGTGGGCTTTCCGCCCGGCGGTGGCACCGATGCCATTGCACGCACGCTGGCCGACAAGCTCAAGGATCAGCTTGGCATGCCCGTGGTGGTGGAGAACAAGGCTGGCGCCGGCGGCCAGCTGGCCGCGCAGGCGCTGAAGGCGGCCGCACCCGATGGGTTGACCGTATTTTTGACGCACGACCACACCATCTCCATCCTGCCCCAGGTGGTGAAGAACCCCGGCTTTGACCCGGCCAAGGACTTTGTGCCCGTGGCGGGTTTTGCCACCTTTGTGAACGCGCTGGCCGTGTCGGGCGCCACGCCGGCCAAGTCGGTCAACGAGTACGTGGCCTGGGTCAAATCTCAGGGTGGCGGCAAGGGCACCGTGGGTGTGCCGGCACCAGCGTCCACGCCTGAGTTTCTAGTGAGCGTGATCGGCAAAAAATACGGGTTGGATTTACAGGCCGTACCCTACCGCGGCAGCGCTCCCATGATGGCGGACATGCTGGGCAACCAGATTGCTGCGGGTACCGGCTCGGTGCCCGACTTCATCGAAAACCACAAGGCCGGCAAGATCCGCGTGGTGGCCGTGCTGGGCGCGCAGCGCCAGGCCACCTTGCCCGAAGTGCCCACGCTGGCTGAGTTGGGTTTGGCGGGCTTTGAAGATATGCCTTACTACGGCATCTTCGCCCCCGCAGGAACGCCCAAAGCTGTCATCGACAAGTTCTCTGAAGCCTCGGCCAAAGTGATGGCCCAGCCCGACGTGAAGGAGCGCCTGACGAATATGGGCCTGACGGTGGGCTTTATGGACCAGGCCACGCTGGCCAAACGTGAGCAGGCCTATACCAAGGTGTGGACCAAACTGATCAAAGACAGCGGCTTTGTTGCGCAATGAAAGCCCAGACCGTGAACCTGACTGCGGCAGACGGCTTGGCGTTTCCCGCGTATGTGGCCCACCCGGACGGAACGCCTCGCGGTGGCATCGTGGTGCTGCAGGAGATTTTTGGCGTCAACGCCCATATCCGTGCCGTGGCGGATAGCTATGCCGCCCAGGGGTACCTGGCCATTGCACCGTCCACCTTCCACCGCCTACAAGCCGGAGTGGAACTGGGTTACACCCCTGAGGATGTGGCGGCGGGCGTGAAGCTCAAGGCGGCGGCGGAAGGTTTGCCTGCGCCCGGTGTGTTGCAAGACGTGCAAGCCGCCGTGAACGCGGTGAAAGACGCGGGGCCGGTGGGTGTCGTGGGTTACTGCTGGGGCGGCTTGCTGACCTGGCGTGCTGCGTGTTTGCTCTCGGGTATCCGCGCCGCGGTGCCCTACTACGGTGGAGGCATGACCACGCCGAGCGAGGTGGTTCGCCAGCCGCAGTGCCCGGTATTGGTTCATTTTGGCGACCAGGACTCGTCCATCCCATTGGAGGGGGTTCGAGCCTTCCAGGCCGCCCATCCCGAGGTGCGAGTGGAAATTTATAACGCCCAGCACGGCTTCAATTGTGACCACCGGGCGGCGTTTGATGCGCCCTCGGCAGCGCTGGCGCGTGAGCGCACGCTGGCCTTTTTCAACGAGCATCTGCGAGGTTAGGGCGGCAGGCCATAGCGCACCAGGATGCGACGCACCACGCCGTCGCGCACCAACTGCTGCATGGCGTTTTGCCACAGCAGGGCTTCGGACTCAGGAATATCCAGCGAACCGCCCAGCCAGATTTCTGCATCGTCCAGCGGCTTGCTGACTTGCAGGTTGGCGCGGGCGATGCCGTAGTCAGTGAGCCCCGCGAGGTTGATGGCCTCGCTTCCATACACCGCATCGACGACGCCGCGCTCCATCATGCGCGCCAAGTCCACCACTGAGTTGGCGGGTACAACACGTTTGAAATTGAGTCCGGTCAGTTGCCCCTCGGGAGAGCCACGCAGCACACCAATGCGCAATTCGCTCAGTGCATCCATCGAGTCCAGCTTGACTTCGGTGCCACGCATCACAATAAAAACAAACTTTTGGCGGTACAGCTTGACCAGCCAGCGGTAGGTGCTTTCGCGCTCGGGCGTGCGGGTCAGCGGCAGGATCAGCGTACGGGGTTGCGATTGCGCCATCGTCAACGCGCGTGTCCAGGGATAGAACTGGATCGCGGGTGCTTCGCCCAGGCGCAATGCCATCTCACGTACCAAGGCGCCCAAAGCGCCTGGCGTCGCATCCCCGGATTCCACGGTGAACGGAGGCAGGTGCCCGCTGACGATTCGGTAGGGGGCGATGCTTTCTGCATGCCCGGCTAAATGAATGACCGTCAGCAGCACGGCAAGCAGGAAGCGGAGTTGCGAAGCCATCTTTCGGTACTTGTGAACGATCGCACCAGTGTAGCGGGCCCGTGCTAGCGTTCTGCGCGTGCCAGGTAGCGTTTGCGCCAGAAGAACACGGCCAGTACCGTGGCGGTGAACAGCATGGTGCCCATGGCCCACCAGAAGCCGTTGTGCACGTGGATCAGCGGAATGAATTCGAAGTTCATGCCAAAGATGCCGGCAATCAGGTTCAGAGGCAGAAAGATGGCGGTCAGCACGGTCAGCGTGCGCATGATGTCGTTGGTGCGGCTGCCCTGCACGCTGAAGTGCATCTGCACAGCGGTTTCGACGCTTTGCTCCAGCCGGCGCACATGGTGTACTACGCGCTCGATGTGCTCCAGCACGTCACGGCTGCGCACCTGCAGCAGCTCGCGCTCCCGAGCTTCCGTCGGTGTTTGTGGTTCTGGCCAGGTCTTCACGGCTTCAATCCAATCCTGGATGCTGGAGCGTTGCTCTTCGCAGGTTTCGTCCAGTTGGTGCAGGGCCATACGCGCGTCCAGCAGGGACGACCAGTTTTTGAACCGCGTGCGCGGGCTCAGCAACTCCGACTGCCAGTGGTCCAGTTGCTGGGTGAGTTCGCGGCGCAGGGCAAGGTAGCCATCCACCATCTGGTTGACGATGCGCAGCATCAGGTCGGCGGGGCTGGTGGCGATGCGGGCGCCGGCCCCGCGCGATTCGCTGGTGGCGGCCTGCAGCAGTTTGGCGGCATAGGCGTCGCGCACGCTGCAGTCGGCGGGGTGCACGGTCAACAGCACACGGTCAAACACTGCGAACCCCACCGGACTGGTGTCAATGCGCCGCAGGATGGGTGGGCCCCCAAGTACGGGCACTTGGTGCAGGGGCTGGGGCTGGTCCAGATCCGTGGGGCGGCTGCCTGCTGCCAGGCGGCGGAACACCAGCACGTCGTACTGTGAGGTGTAGTCGTAGTGCGAAGGTAGCTGGTTGTTGATCAGGTCCGAGACATGCAAGTCCACCAGTTGGGTACCGCACAGGGCCTGCAGCGTGGCCTGGATCTCGGTCTGGGTGACCTCAAACTCGCGCCGCGCGCAGGCAATCCACACAAAGCCCTGCTCGGGCAGGCCGCTGGTGTTCAGTGCGGCCAGCTCCTGGCTCTCGGTCACACCGCCGGGCTGGATATGGAAGATGCGCATGGAGATCAGGCTTTCAGGGCTTTGGCCGCGTCGATGGCAAAGTAAGTCAGCACGCCGTCCGCACCAGCGCGCTTGAAGGCCAGCAGGCTCTCCAGCATCACGGCGTCATGGTCCAGCCAGCCGTTCTGCGCGGCGGCCTTGAGCATGGCGTACTCGCCACTCACTTGATACGCAAAGGTGGGTACCTTGAATTCGTCCTTCACGCGGCGCACCACGTCCAGGTAGGGCATGCCGGGCTTGACCATCACCATGTCCGCGCCCTCGGCAATGTCCATGGCCACTTCGCGCAAGGCCTCGTCGCTGTTGCCGGGGTCCATCTGGTAGACCTTTTTATTGCCCTTGCCTAGGTTTCCGGCGGAGCCTACGGCGTCGCGGAAAGGGCCGTAGAAGGCGCTGGCGTACTTGGCGCTGTAGGCCATGATGCGGGTGTGCACGAGCTTCTCCGCCTCCAGTGCCGCGCGGATGGCGCCTATGCGGCCGTCCATCATGTCGCTGGGTGCCACAATGTCCACACCGGCGCGCGCCTGGGTGAGCGCCTGCTGCACCAGCTGGGCCACGGTTTCCTCATTGAGGATGTAGCCGTTCTCTTCAGGCCGGGTGTCGGGCAGGCCGTCCTGGCCGTGGGTGGTGAAAGGGTCCAGCGCCACGTCGGTCATCACGCCCAGGTCGGGAAATTCCTTTTTCAGTGCCCGCACCACGCGCGGTACCAGGCCGTCGGGGTTCAGCGCTTCGGCGCCGTCGTAGGTCTTGAGCGACTGGTCCACCACCGGGAACAGCGCCATGACCGGAATGCCCAACTTCACGCATTCCTCGGCGACGGGGAGTAGCAAATCCAGGCTCAGGCGCTCCACGCCGGGCATGGAGGCAATCGGCACACGCTGCTTTTGGCCGTCCACCACGAACACGGGGTAAATCAGGTCGTGGGCGGTGAGGGCGTTTTCACGCACCAAATTGCGGGTGAAGCTGTCACGGCGCAGGCGGCGGGGCCGACCGGCGGGGAAGGGGGCGTAAGAGGTCATGGGGAAAATTGTGCCTGAATCCTGCGGGGCACTCTTGTGCTGACTATGTGGTCAGTTTGGACCAATATCCTGCTGGGTAAAGAGGAATTTACAAAAAAGTGCTTGTCACATGGTCGCAACATTGGTAAATTCTGTCCTGGGTAGCTTGCTATCCCCCGCTTTTCCTCCCTGAGCGGGGCCTTGATGTGTGACAGCAAATAGGCTTACTACCCCAGCCCTGTGCTGGGGTTTTTTTTGCCCTAAACTGACTGCATGCTCTGGGTCAAATCCTTTCACATCGTCTTTGTTGCCAGCTGGTTTGCTGGTCTGTTCTACCTTCCCCGTATCTTTGTCAACCTCGCCTTGGTGCCACCGGGATCCGAGGCTGAGCGCGCACGCTTGCTGCTGATGGCGCGCAAACTCCTGCGTTTCACTACCATGCTGGCTGTGCCCGCCGTTGGGCTGGGCGCTTGGCTGTGGCTGGGTTATGGCATTGGGCGCGGCCCGGGCAACGGCTGGATGCATGCCAAGCTGGCCATGGTGCTGCTGGTGCTGGGCTACCACCACGGCTGTGGTGTGCTGCTGCGCAAGCTGGAAGCGGGCGCGCTGCAGCGCAGCCATGTGTGGTTTCGCTGGTTCAATGAAATTCCGGTGCTCATGCTGGTGGTGATCGTGGTGTTGGTGGTGGTCAAACCCTTCTGACCGGCAGCATGCACAAATCCGCCGCTTGGCCCCTGGCCCTCTTGTACGCGGCGCTGGTGGTGTATGCCAGCCTCTATCCGTTTGTCGATTGGCGTGACCAGGGCATCGCGCCCTGGGAGTTTCTGCTGGCGCCAGTGGCGCGCTACTGGACCAGCTTTGATGTCGGGGTGAATGTGGTGGGCTATGTGCCCTTGGGTGGGCTCTTTACCCTGGGCGCGCTGCGCACCGGGCGCAGCCACCATCCGGTGCTGGGCCCCATCGTGGGCGTGGCCCTGATCTCGCTGTTGATGGAAAGCCTGCAAAGTTACTTGCCCGTGCGCGTGCCCTCCAGGGAGGACTTTGTGCTCAACACGCTGGGCGGCGCCATTGGGTCGACCGCGGCCCTCTTGCTGGAAAAACTGGGGGCGATTGACCGCTGGAGCCGCATTCGGGCGCGCTGGTTCGTACCGCAGTCGCGCGGGGGGCTGGTGTTGCTGGCGCTGTGGCCTGCAGCGCTGCTGTTCCCGGCTTCGGTCCCGTTGGGGCTGGGGCAGGTGATGGATCGCCTGCAGCAGGCCCTGGCCGAGGGCTTGGCCGATTCGCCGTATCTGGTGTGGCTGCCCATGCCGGATGCCGGGCGCAGTGCCCTGGTGCCTAGTGCCGAAATGCTGTGCGTGGCGCTAGGCCTGCTGATTCCGTGTTTGCTGGGATTTTGCATTATTCGGGTGCTTGCGCGGCGCTGGGCGTTGGTGTTCTTGACGCTGACCGTAGCTGTAGTGGCGAGTGCGCTGTCGGCGGCGCTGAGTTGGGGGCCGGCACATGCCTGGGCCTGGTTGGACCTGCCGGCCCAAATGGGGCTGGTGGTGGGGGTGTTGTTGGCATTGGGGTTTGCTTTCATGCCTTGGCGCGGCAGCGCGGCACTGGCGCTGGTGGCGCTGGGCGTGTACCTGAGCCTGCTGAACCAGGCGCCCGAGAGCCCCTACTTTGCCCAGACACTGCAGGACTGGGAGCAGGGCCGCTTCATTCGTTTTCACGGCCTCGCCCAATGGCTGGGCTGGTTGTGGCCCTACGGTGCCATGCTGTATTTGCTGTCGCTGGTGGGGCGGCCGAGCGCAGAAAACTAAAATCGCCGCATGAGCGATACCACCCCCTCTCCTGCCTCGTACTACGAGCGCCACATCTTTTTCTGCCTGAACCAGCGTACCAACGGTGAAGACTGCTGCGCCCAGCACCAGGCCCAGGAGGCGTTTGACCGCTGCAAGCAGCAGGTCAAGGCCGCCGGCCTGTCTGGCCCTGGCAAGGTGCGGGTCAACAAGGCGGGCTGCCTGGACCGCTGTGCCGCAGGCCCGGTGGCCGTGGTCTATCCCGAAGCCGTCTGGTACAGCTTTGTGGACACCCAGGACATCGACGAAATCGTCGAGTCGCACCTGAAAAATGGCAAGGTGGTGGAGCGCCTACTCACACCCGCGCACCTGGGGCGCTGATCTCAAGCCTTTTAGGCCTGTAGCCACCGCCAATACTGCGCAAGCAGCTATGTAATTGATAGTGAGCGAATGAACACTTCCACTCAAAAATTCTCTGTGGCCGGTCCGGCTGGCGCCATCGAAGCCCTGCTCGACCTGCCAGTTGAGGATGCCGCGCCACGCGGAACCGCGGTGATCGCCCACCCGCACCCTTTGTTTGGCGGCACCATGGACAACAAGGTGGTGCAGACCATTGCCCGGGCCTTTGTCCAGTCGGGTTGGCGCGCCGTGCGCTTCAATTTTCGTGGCGTGGGGGCCAGCGAGGGTGTTTACGATGAAGGCCGGGGTGAGTTGCAAGACCTGCTGGCGGTGATTGCCCGCAGCGCTGCAGAGGGCCAGCTGGCGTTGGCGGGATTTTCGTTTGGCGCCTTTGTCACCAGCCACGCGGTGGCCACCGTGGCGCCGCGCCAGCCAGAGGCGGTGGTGCTGGTGGGGACTGCCGCCAGCCGCTTCACGGTGGCCCCGATTGCCGCCGAGCTGCATGACCGCACCCTGGTGCTGCATGGTGAGCAGGACGACACGGTGCCCCTGGCCGACGCCATGACTTGGGCCCGTCCGCAAACCCTGCCGGTGACCGTGGTACCCGGTGGCGGTCACTTCTTTCATGGACAATTGCCACTTTTGCGCAGTCTGGTCGTGCGCCATCTGCGCACCGTTTGAGTTTTTTGCTTTTCTTTTCTCCTATTTATCCCCCCATGAAATCCTTTTTTGCGGCCCTGTTGGCCTCCCTGAGCCTGGCCGTTGCGGCGCAGGTGCCCCAGCCACCGGAAGTGGCGGCCCGCGCCTACCTGTTACTGGATGTCACCTCGAACCAGATCCTGGCTTCCAAAGACATGGACATGGCGGTGGAGCCCGCCTCGCTGACCAAGCTGATGACGGCTTACCTGGTGTTTGATGCCTTGCGCAGCAAGAAAATCGACTTCAAACAGACCCTGCCCGTGAGCGAACGCGCCTGGAAGATGCCTGGTTCGCGCATGTTCATCGATCCCAAAATGCAGGTGCCGGTGGAAGACCTGATCAAAGGCCTGATCGTCCAGTCTGGCAACGACGCCACCATGGCGCTGGCCGAGGGTGTGGGCGGTACGGCCGAACGCTTTGTGCAGATGATGAATGACCAGGCCAAGGTGCTGGGCATGAAGTCCACCACCTACAAAAACCCCGAAGGCCTGACGGAAGCCGGCCACACCACCACGGCGCGCGACCTGAGCATCCTGGCAACCCGGCTGATGGCAGACTTCCCGGAGTACGTGGGTTTCTACGCCATCAAAAAATACCGTTACCCCGGCTCCCCCGCGGCCAACGACAGCAACCGCAACCTGCTGCTGTTCCGTGACCCCACCGTGGACGGCCTGAAAACCGGCCACACCGACGCCGCGGGTTACTGCATGGTGGCCACCGCCAAGCGCGACTTTCCCCAGCTCGTCACCGCCGGTGCGCCTGCCGGATCACCCGGCGCAACCGGCAGCCGCCGGTTGCTGTCCATCGTGTTGGGTGCCGACAGTGAAAACTCACGCGCCAATGAATCCCAAAAGCTGCTGAACTGGGGTTACACCGCGTTCGAG
This sequence comes from Rhodoferax sp. P1_F3, assembly GCF_056405715.1. Classification (NCBI taxonomy): domain Bacteria; kingdom Pseudomonadati; phylum Pseudomonadota; class Betaproteobacteria; order Burkholderiales; family Comamonadaceae; genus Rhodoferax; species Rhodoferax sp. P1_F3. Next base: position 27,425 of record NZ_JBFUBO010000020.1, read on the forward strand.
GCCGTCAAGTTGTTCGATGCCAACCAGGCGGTGGTTAGCCCCAAGGTCTGGAAAGGTGCGTCCTCTGCCGTCAAGGCCGGGCGCCTGCAATCCATCGTGGTGGCCGTACCGGCCGGTACCGCCGGACGTCTGAAAACCGAAGTGGTGCGCGCGGAGCCCCTGATTGCGCCCGTGGCCAAAGGCCAGCAAATCGCCACCCTGCGGGTGCTGGCGGGGGAGCAGGCTGTGGCTGAAGTACCACTGCTGGCCCTCGAGGCCGTGGAGCAGGCCGGCATTTTTGGCCGTGCCTGGGACGCGATGCGCCTCTGGATTCGCTGAGTTTGCCGCCGACGATTGCGCGTAAACCCTCGATCTGATACACTAGAAGGCTTTTCGGAAATTCCGAAGGGATTCACGTTTTCATTTAGTTTCAAACGTTTAGGGACGTTTTTCAATGCCAACCATTAACCAGCTCGTGCGTCAAGGCCGTGAGGTCGAGACCATCAAGTCGAAGAGCCCTGCTATGCAGAACTCTCCGCAGCGTCGCGGTGTGTGCACCCGTGTGTACACCACAACGCCTAAAAAGCCCAACTCCGCTCTGCGTAAAGTCGCCAAAGTGCGCTTGACCAACGGTTTTGAAGTGATTTCCTACATCGGCGGTGAAGGCCACAACTTGCAGGAACACAGCGTCGTGCTGGTTCGCGGCGGTCGTGTCAAGGATTTGCCCGGTGTGCGTTACCACATCGTCCGCGGTTCGCTGGACTTGCAAGGCGTGAAAGACCGCAAGCAGTCTCGCTCCAAGTACGGTGCGAAGAAGCCAAAGGCCAAGTAAATTGACCTGGATTCGTGGCCGCAAGCCAGGAATTCGAAGAAGTAAAAGGTGTTTGTTTTCTGCGTGGCGCAGTGAATGAACGAAGTGACCCACTGTTCGGGTCGAGTAAGTGAGAGTCTTATTGATTAACTCTCGCGGTGCTTGCAAAAGTACCAACTGAAGCAAAGAGGTGAAAAAATGCCACGTCGTCGCGAAGTCCCTAAACGTGAAATTCTGCCGGATCCCAAGTTCGGCAACGTAGAGCTGTCCAAATTCATGAACGTGATCATGGAAGGCGGCAAGAAGGCAGTTGCAGAGCGCATCATTTATGGCGCTCTGGAACTGATTGCTAAAAAGCACCCTGACAAAGACCCGGTGGAAGCGTTCACTGTGGCCATCAACAATGTCAAACCCATGGTGGAAGTGAAATCCCGCCGCGTGGGTGGTGCTAACTACCAAGTGCCAGTGGAAGTGCGCCCTGTCCGTCGTTTGGCTTTGTCCATGCGCTGGATCAAGGAAGCTGCCCGCAAGCGTGGTGAGAAGTCCATGGCTCAGCGTCTGGCCAACGAAATGTTGGAAGCCACTGAAGGCCGTGGCGGCGCCATGAAAAAGCGTGACGAAGTTCACCGCATGGCTGAAGCCAACAAGGCCTTCTCCCACTTCCGCTTCTAAGAGCGGCGCCCGCGGCTTTCAAGTGCGCGGGCGGTCCTGGCGGCGCAATAGCGCTGTCATCTTGACCGCCCACACTTTGAAGGCCGCACGCCACGCTGCGCTGTGCAGCTGGCGGTTTACAGAATTTGATCAACCAAGGATCCATCATGGCTCGCCATACTCCCATTGAGCGTTACCGCAATATCGGTATTTCCGCTCACATTGACGCCGGTAAAACTACGACGACCGAGCGCGTACTTTTTTATACCGGCGTGAACCACAAAATTGGTGAAGTGCACGATGGTGCAGCGACCATGGACTGGATGGAGCAAGAGCAAGAGCGCGGCATCACGATCACATCGGCTGCTACGACCTGCTTCTGGAAGGGTATGGACAAGTCCCTGCCTGAGCACCGCATCAACATTATTGACACCCCTGGACACGTGGACTTCACGATTGAAGTTGAGCGTTCCATGCGTGTGTTGGACGGCGCCTGCATGGTTTACTGTGCCGTGGGCGGTGTTCAGCCTCAGTCTGAAACCGTATGGCGTCAGGCTAACAAGTACAAAGTGCCTCGTTTGGCCTTTGTGAACAAGATGGACCGTACCGGTGCCAACTTCTTCAAGGTCGTGGACCAGATGAAACTGCGCCTGAAGGCCAGTCCTGTGCCCATGGTGATCCCAATCGGCGCTGAAGAAAACTTCACCGGCGTGGTGGACTTGATCAAGATGAAAGCCATCATCTGGGATGAAGCTTCGCAAGGCATGTTGTTCGACTACAAAGACATCCCCGCCGAGCTGGTGGAGTTGGCCAAAGAGTGGCGCGAGAAGATGGTTGAGGCTGCTGCCGAAGCCACCGAAGAACTGATGAACAAATACCTCGAAGAAGGTGATTTGACTGAAGAAGAAATCAAGTTCGGTATCCGCAAGCGCACTATCGCCAGCGAAATCCAGCCCATGTACTGCGGTTCTGCGTTCAAGAACAAAGGCGTGCAACGTATGTTGGATGCCGTGATTGAGTTCATGCCATCGCCTGTGGACATTCCGCCGGTGAGCGGTACGGACGAAGACGATGTGCCTGTGGTGCGTCAAGCGTCTGACACCGAAAAATTCTCGGCATTGGCTTTCAAGCTGATGACGGATCCGTTCGTGGGTCAGCTGACTTTCGTGCGCGTGTACTCCGGCGTTCTGAATAAAGGCGACACCGTATACAACCCGATCCGTGGCAAGAAAGAGCGTATCGGCCGTATCGTGCAAATGCACGCCAACAAGCGCGAAGAAGTGAGCGAAATTGTTGCGGGTGACATTGCTGCTTGCATCGGTCTGAAGGACGTCACCACGGGCGAAACCCTGTGCGATCCTTCTGCCATCGTGATGCTGGAGCGCATGATTTTCCCTGAGCCCGTGATTACGCAGGCCGTGGAACCCAAGACCAAGGCGGACCAGGAAAAAATGGGTATCGCTTTGCAGCGTTTGGCCCAGGAAGATCCTTCGTTCCGCGTCAAGACCGACGAAGAGTCTGGTCAGACCCTGATCGCCGGTATGGGCGAGCTGCACTTGGAAATTATTGTTGACCGCATGAAGCGCGAATTCGGCGTGGAAGCCAACGTGGGCAAACCCCAGGTTGCCTACCGCGAAACTATCCGCAAGACCATCGAAGATGCCGAAGGCAAGTTCGTGCGTCAATCCGGTGGTAAGGGCCAGTACGGTCACGTGGTCTTGAAGATTGAACCCAATGAAGCCGGCAAGGGCATTGAGTTTGTCGACGCGATCAAGGGCGGTACCGTTCCTCGCGAATTCATTCCTGCAGTGGAAAAGGGCATCAACGAAGCTGTGACCCAAGGCGTGCTGGCGGGCTACCCCGTGGTGGATGTCAAGGTGACCTTGCACTTCGGTTCGTACCACGACGTGGACTCCAACGAATTGGCGTTCAAGATGGCTGCCATCTTCGGTTTCAAGGAAGGCTGCCGCAAAGCAGGCCCCGTGATTCTGGAGCCCATGATGGCGGTGGAAGTAGAAACACCGGAAGACTACGCTGGTAACGTGATGGGCGATTTGTCCTCACGCCGCGGTATGGTCCAAGGTATGGAAGACATGGTCGGCGGAGGCAAAGCCATCAAGGCTGAAGTTCCGTTGTCCGAAATGTTTGGCTACTCGACCACATTGCGCTCTATGTCGCAAGGTCGTGCGTCTTACACCATGGAATTCAAGCACTACACCGAAGCACCACGTAACGTGTCCGAAGCCATCATGGCTGCGCGCGCCAAGTAATTTGTTCCCTGTCTGCGACGGTGTGCCGCCCTGTTTCCCGTGCGGGGCGAACCAGCAACACCGTGCAGACATAAAACCAATACACGGGATTAGCTCTTTTGGAGAATTGAAAAATGGGTAAAGAAAAATTCACACGAACCAAGCCACACGTCAACGTAGGCACGATTGGCCACGTGGACCACGGCAAGACCACCTTGACTGCTGCTATCACCACCGTGCTGGCAGCCAAGTTCGGCGGCTCTGCCAAGGCGTACGACCAGATACACGCCGACTATGTGAAGAACATGATCACCGGCGCTGCCCAAATGGACGGCGCCATCCTGGTTTGTTCCGCCGCTGACGGCCCTATGCCTCAAACCCGCGAACACATCCTGTTGGCTCGCCAAGTGGGCGTGCCTTACATCATCGTGTTTCTGAACAAGTGCGACATGGTGGACGACGCTGAGCTGCTGGAACTGGTCGAAATGGAAGTTCGCGAACTCCTCGACAAGTACGACTTCCCTGGCGACAAGACCCCCATCATCCACGGCTCTGCCAAGCTCGCCATCGAAGGCGACAAGGGTGAATTGGGCGAAGGCGCCATCATGAAGCTGGCTGACGCACTGGACACCTACATTCCCCTGCCCGAGCGCGCAGTGGACGGCGCATTCCTGATGCCCGTGGAAGACGTGTTCTCCATCTCTGGCCGTGGCACCGTCGTGACCGGTCGTATCGAGCGCGGTGTGGTCAAAGTCGGCGAAGAAATCGAAATCGTCGGTATCTCTGACACCCAGAAGACCACCTGCACGGGCGTGGAAATGTTCCGCAAGCTGCTGGACCAAGGCCAAGCTGGTGACAACGTCGGTATCCTGTTGCGCGGCACCAAGCGCGAAGACGTGCAGCGCGGCCAAGTGCTGTGCAAGCCCACTTCGATCAAGCCTCACACCCACTTCACCGGCGAAATCTACGTGTTGTCCAAAGACGAAGGTGGCCGTCACACGCCTTTCTTCAACAACTACCGCCCCCAGTTCTACTTCCGTACCACGGACGTGACTGGTGCCATCGAACTGCCGGAAGGCAAAGAAATGGTGATGCCTGGTGACAACGTGTCGATCACTGTGAAGCTGATCAACCCCATCGCCATGGAAGAAGGCCTGCGCTTCGCCATCCGCGAAGGTGGTCGTACCGTCGGCGCCGGTGTGGTTGCGAAAATCATCGCGTAA
>NZ_JBFUBO010000021.1:0-30823 GCF_056405715.1 Rhodoferax sp. P1_F3
CGCCCACGCTTATCGGCTGTAAATTTTTAATGATCTGAAACAATTTTTATCTCGTTTCGTTTGCTTTGCTGTGATCAGCGAAGCCTTGAATTATGACACAGTTTTTGAAGCCCTGTCAAATCAAGCAAAAGATTTTTGCTTTTTTTAGAGTTGCTCAGCACCTCTAAAAATTCTCAGCCTGTTTCGTCCGAAGCCTTCTACTATAACATGAAAATCTGAAGCGCGCAGGGGATTCTGACGCCTAGACCCGGTATCTGTCAGAGGAGCCTTTCAGACGTTGAAGTAATGCAGGGGCAATATCTAGCAAGGGCAGGACCTCATCTGCCGCTCCGCACAAGATGGCTTCCCTAGGCATCCCAAAAACAATGCATGAGGCCTCGTCCTGCACATAGTTGTAGCTACCGGCATCCTTCATTTCCTTCATCGCTTTCGCGCCATCCCCCCCCATCCCGGTGAGCATGATTCCATATGCATTCTTGCCTGCGATTTTTGCGGCCGACTTAAACAGGACCTCCACAGAAGGCCTGTGACGGTTCACCAACTCTCCTTCTTCCACCACGCACACGTAGTTGGCACCGCTGCGATCAATACGGAAGTGCTTACCACCAGGGGCGATGTAGGCATGCCCAGGAAGAATGCGCGATCCATGCACGGCTTCCTGCACCGTAATTTGGCATATGCTATTCAAGCGCGTGGCAAAGCTAGTCGTAAATCCAGGCGGCATATGCTGCGTTATCACGACGCCAGGGGCGTCAGCGGGCAAACGGGTAAGAATTTCTTTGATGGCCTCCGTCCCCCCCGTAGAAGCACCGATACACACCAACTTCTCTGTAGAGACCCGGCCAATCGGTGCATTCAGTGCCGTACTACCGCCAGACGATCCGTCTGATCGCGCGACCACCTGCGTAGGGGGAGCTCGTTTGATTTGCGCAGCCGCCGCAATCCGGATTTTTTCAACAATATTGGTAGAAAGCTCTTTCAAGCCATCTGTCAGACCTATCCGTGGTTTGGCAACAAAGTCGATCGCACCCAACTCCAAGGCTCGCATCGTCACCTCTGCACCCCGCTCCGTCAACGTTGAGATCATGACTACCGGCATGGGTCTCAAGCGCATGAGGCGCCCCAGAAAGTCCAAGCCATCCATCTTGGGCATTTCTATGTCTAGCGTGATGACGTCTGGATTCAGGTCGCGGATCATTTCACGCGCGATCAGTGGGTCATTCGCGGCCCCCACGCAAGTCATGTCTGACTGCTTATTGATGATCTCAGCCAACAAACTCCTGACCAACGCAGAATCGTCAACAACCACAACCTTAATTTTCTTCATTGGTTATTCAAAACAAATCAACAGATCCACCCGCAGTGGACTTCGCGACCGATAGTGCGTTCCCTTTGCGCTCTTCCACTGCCAGTGTTTCGGGATGGGAGTGCGCTAACCTCTTCACCAACGCCTTACCGCTGACAGGAAAGAAACACACTTTGCGCGGATGAATGTCCAGCACGTCTTGCGAAACCACGGGAATCCGCTCGGTTGCCAAGTAATCCAGCACAAATTTTGTGTTGCGCTCGCCAACGTTCATCGTGGTGAAGCCGGCCATGACTTGCGCCCCACCGAAGATCTTGGCCTGCATGCTCTCGCGACGAGCCCCCAATTTCAACATCTCATTGATCAACAACTCCATGGCATAAGAGCCATAGCGCCCAGAACCATCGGCACTATCTCCATCAGGCAGCATGAAGTGGTTCATCCCACCAGTGCGTGCCTTGCCGTCCCAAATGCAAGCGGCGATGCAAGAACCCAAGACCGTCATGATCACCAGATCTTCATTGGCAACGAAATACTCACCCGGTAAAACCTTTACCGCATCGTACTGAAAATGATGATCCGCATAAAAAAAAGACGCTTCTCCAGGCTTTCGCGGCTGGGATTTTAGTTGGTCAACTTTCGATACACGACCATTTGCTAGTACTTTAGGAGCAACCAAACCCACCGTGGAGCGGGCTCCGCTTGCAATTGTTGCATTTTGAGGAAGGTTCATTTGATAAGTAGGTTCAATTTGGGCGTTCACCATTGGATGGATCCAATGCGAAGGCAGCTAGCGACAGCGTTCGTAAACAGTCTTCCCTTTCAACACAAACAAGTCTTTTGAATCACTAAAATTCTCAGCATGGCCAACAAAAAGCAATGCTCCGGGTTTCATCACGCGGTGTATTTTTTCCAATACCCGTCGCTGCGTAGGAGCATCAAAGTAAATCATGACGTTGCGACAAAAGACGGCGTCGAAGGGCTCTTTGAAAGGCCAGTCATCTTTGATCAAATTAACGATCACGAAATCAATTGACTGCCGCAACTCCGGCTTCACGCGCACCAACCCGGCATTGCCTGCCTTGCCCCGCATAAAAAACTTGCGCGCAAGCTCAGCAGACACTCCCTTCATCGACTCCAACCGGTAGACACCTTGGGACGCGGTAGCTAGCACCTTGGAATCGATATCACTGGCAGTTAAAGAAAACTTCCCTCTGCCAAGAACATCCATCGCCGTCATCGCAATGGAATACGGTTCCTCCCCCGTTGATGCTGCACTGCACCAAACGCGGCATCCAGATCCAAGTGCTTTCGTTTTTAAGTAATCGGCAAAAATCTCAAAGTGGTGATGCTCGCGAAAGAAAGACGTTAAGTTGGTGGTCAACGCATTGATGAACTCTTGCCATTCAGGCCCATCCGTAGACTCCAACCAACTCAAATACTCTCGAAAACTCTGGTAGCCAGTGTCTCTGAGTCGTCGTGACAGACGACTGTAGACCATGGCATGCTTTCCATCATGCAGGCTGATGCCGGCTCTTTGATAAATCAATTTTTGTACTTGATCGAAGTCCGCATTCGTCCAAGCAAACTCTCTGCCTTGCATCTCTCCAGCAGTTATGCCGGGGGACTGATCTACTCGACTGTCGCGCACGGATGTCCTTGCTATATTCATCATTTCAGGCAACGCGCATCGCAGACACGTTCAATCAACCGCGCTCACTAACCCCATTTCAGGTGCAGACATCAGTCGCTCGATGTCCAACAAAATCAACATACGATCCCCGAGAGAACCCAGCCCCAATACAGCAGCGCTGTCGATTACGCTATCTATATCTGGTGCGGATTTCAAATTTTCGGGCGGCAACTCCATCACGTCACTAACTGAATCCACCACGATCCCAACGATCCGATTACGAAGATTCAACACAATCACGACGGTGAAGGAGTTGTACTCAGCTTTAGAGCAGTTGAATTTGAGACGCATGTCAACAATGGGAACGATCGTTCCCCGCAGATTCACAACGCCCTTAATGAAATTAGGGGCGTTTGCCACTCGAGTAGGGGGCTCGTATCCCCTGATTTCCTGGACCTTGAGTATGTCAATGCCATACTCTTCCTGATCCAATCTGAAGGTCAGATACTCACGTGCGCCTGAAGCGGTCAATTCATTCAGCTTTTCCATCATGCCCATGACGAACTCCTTTTGTAGCAGTGCTTAGTGGCGAGACCGACGCACCAAAGCGCCCGTATCCAGAATCAATGCAACCTTCCCATCGCCCAGAATTGTTGCGCCAGACACATTGGGAACCTTCCGGTAGTTGGACTCCAAGTTTTTCACAACCACCTGCTGTTGCCCCAGAAGCTCGTCCACCAGCAAAGCGACTCGGCTGCCATCTGCTTCGACCACCACCATGATGTCGCTTGATTTTTCAAAGTCGAAACGGGGAATCTGAAAGACTTTCTCCAACTCAATCACAGGCATGTACTCGTCACGGACTTTGACCAGTTGCGAACCTTGCCCGACAGTACTCACAGCATCCGCCTTCACCTGGAAAGACTCCACTACAGAAGATAACGGCAGAATGTAAACTTCTTCGCCGACACCCACAGACATACCATCCATGATCGCAAGTGTCAGTGGCAACCGCACAGACACCTTCATGCCATAGCCTTCCGCAGAATCTATTTCCACGGTTCCGTTGAGCGCCGCAATATTGCGCTTTACCACATCCATTCCAACGCCACGACCGGATACATCCGTTACAACTGCTGCCGTAGAAAACCCTGGTGCAAAAATCAACTGCCAAACTTCCGCATCGGACATCTGGTCAGACACATCCAGTCCTCGCTCTTTAGCCTTACTCAGAATTTTGGTTCTTGAAAGGCCGCGCCCATCATCACGCACCTCAATCACAATTGACCCCCCCTGATGCGACGCCGACAAAGTGATCGTTCCTGTTTCGGATTTGCCGGCAGCGATTCGATCGCCGGGCATTTCGACACCATGGTCACAGCTGTTTCTGACCAAATGGGTTAGCGGATCTGTGATCTTTTCAACCAATCCCTTGTCCAATTCGGTGGCCTCGCCTTGCGTGACGAAATCCACCTTCTTGCCGAGCTTGCCAGCCAAGTCACGCAACATGCGAGGGAATCGACTGAACACAATCGACATGGGAATCATGCGAATGGACATCACGGACTCTTGCAAGTCGCGTGTATTGCGGTCCAAATCTGCCAATCCAGTCAACAACTGTTGGTAAATCGCCGGATCCAAAGCTCGGCTGTTCTGCGCCAGCATAGCCTGGGTAATCACTAGCTCACCCACTAAATTGATGAGCTGATCCACTTTGCTGATCGCCACACGAATTGTGGCCGCCTCTGGCTGCGCAGCCGCAGCCGCCTGCGCCTTAGGCGCTGCCTTTTGTGCCGCGAGTGCCTCAACCACCAAAGCCCCACCTGACGACTCTGGCACGCCCGATTGCGATGGTGCGCCAGGCGATCCATCAAAGAATCCAAAGGCCGTTCCTTCTGCCTGCCCCTGATCTACCGATTGGGGAGAGGCCGGAACCGCATGAACATCATTCTCAACGGCTGAAATAATCACCTTATCGCGAGATACGTGGAAAGCGAATAGATCCAGCAAGTCCTCGTCAGTAGAGCTTGTTTCAACTGCAAAGATACGGGTATCGGCCCGATCACTTTCCAACACATGAATCTGCCCAAGTCCCGGAATATCTCGAAACAACTCCTTAATGGCATCGGCCTGCTCTGGCCGCTCTAAAGGACCAATCTTGATTTCGATGCTTCTGCCGGAGCCCGAAGAAGAGGAAGGCGCCACTGGCGCCGACTGCACCGGCTTCGCGACAACGGCAGGGACTGGCGCAGACGCCGCCTTGGGCGCAGGAGCACCTCCCGCGGCCAGCTCACTGATTCTGCGAACCAAGTCACCCGTAGGCATGGCATCTCCTTCATCGCCCGCTTGATGTCGCGCCAACAAACTGCGGGACGCATCGGCAGACTCCAGAAGCACATCCACCATGGCAGCATTTGGCTGCAATTCATGGCGACGCAGCCGATCCAACAGCGACTCCATCTGGTGCGTTAGTTCAGCAACGTCAGCAAATCCGAAAGTAGCAGCGCCGCCCTTCACGGAATGCGCGCAACGAAAGATGCCGTTCAACTCTTCGTCATCCGCCGTCTCTAGGTTCAGGTTCAGCAGCATCTGCTCCATCTGATCTAGGTTTTCTCCAGCTTCCTCAAAGAAGATTTGATAAAACTGACTTAAGTCGAAGTCACCGCCCGCTCCGCCGCTGTCTTGATGGGTCTCAGCCATGTCAATCTCCTATTTTTTTCCAGCAAATGGACGGTAATGTTTAACGAATAACTTTTTTAATGACATCCAAGAGGCGCGCTGGATCAAAAGGCTTGACCAACCACCCTGTTGCGCCGGCAGCACGACCCGCCTGCTTCATCAGGTCACTGGATTCTGTGGTCAACATCAGTATGGGGATCGTTTTGAACTGAGGATGATCTCGCAGCTTGCGGGTCAACCCAAGGCCATCCAAACGAGGCATGTTTTGATCCGTGAGCACCAGATCAAATGTCTGCGCCTGCGCCTTTTCATAGGCATCTTGCCCATCCACAGCCTCAACAACTTGGTAGCCAGCACCGGTCAATGTGAACGAAACCATTTTGCGCATCGAGGGCGAATCATCAACAGCAAGAATTAAAGGCATAAGGAACTCCGGAATGTCCTGTGAATGAATGAAGTAAATCGGGTGGATTTTTAAAAAAGCTCAATTGAGCCTGCATCCATCTCATCCTGGGTAACGGGATTCGGCCGCTCAGGGACCTCCTCCACAAATGGCACGGCCTCGCCATCTTCCGAGCCCATAGACTCAGACGCCAAGCGATACGCACAACCCTGAAGAATTTTGGAAGTGTGCACGATGAGTTGGGATGCCATGTCCTGGAATTGCAGTTCAGTGACAGCCGCCCGCAACGTATTGCGAACCAACTCAAGCTCTTGTGACGCTCCCAGGGCAGGTGATGCGAGATTAGCGCTGGCCGTCGTAAAGCGCTCCATGAGATTTTCCATGGTATGCGCCAATAGACCATCCAGCCTTGTCAAATCGTGCACAACGACCAACAAGGAGTCTTGGACTTCCGCAACCAACATGACAGGTAGCTGAACGGCGGGAGCAGCAGGCGTCGTCAACGATGATTCCATTGTCATTCTTCCTCTAGGCCTGTCTTTATACCAATCTGTCACATGATTGTGAATCATGGAGGCTTTTGTACGTCTAGGGTAGCAGGATTCTTCCAAATTTGGCAAACATTAGCAGGAAGATTGACGCCCTTTGGCGTCGACAACCCGGCTAACAACAAGCGCCTTCATAATTGCAAAGATGATAGCGCCTAGCACCGCCCTTGGCAGCCCCAGTTGCCCCGTAAGAATTCTGCATCTGGAGGATTCGACACCTGACCACAGCCTGACTTCACGAGCGCTTAAAAAAGCTGGCCTTTCATTCGAAATGGACCGAGCAGATACGCTGGAAGCCTTCAAAACACTAATCGACACCTGCGAATATGACGTCATCCTGGCAGACTACCGCCTTCCCGGGTTCAATGCCATGGATGCATGGGCGGTAGTACAGGGCGAGGGAAAGGTCACCCCGTTTATCTTGTTGTCCGGAGCTATTGGGGAGGCCGCAGCTGTAGATGCCGTGCAACGCGGGATCAGCGACTACCTGCACAAAGACAACTTGCAGTCTTTGGACCGTGTCATTCGACGCGCCCTGGAAATGCAGTCCATCAAAGCAGCCAAAGAAAAGGCGGACCGAGAGCTTGCTGTCTCTGAAAGGCGCATTACAGAATTTGCCCACCATTTGCAGTTGGCAATAGAAAAAGAAAGGGCCGCCATTGCACGCGAAATTCATGACGACATCGGCGGCTCATTGGCGGCAGTCCGTCTGGACTTGGCGTGGCTATCTCGCCATAGCCAAGACCAAGGCCTTCAAAATCATATCGCTACAGCCACAGAAATGATCCAGCATGCGATAGAGGCCAGTCAGCGAATCATGCTCAATATGCGGCCGGCTATTCTGGACCAGGGCTTGCTGGCGTCCGTACAGTGGCTTGTTCAAGGTTTCGAAGAACGGACGAACTCCAGAGTTCAACTCACGACCAGCAGCGACGCGATGCGCCTAGACGCACCCATTTTGCTAACGGCCTATCGCACCGTGCAAGAGTCGCTGACCAACATTGTCAAACATGCAGATGGAAGTGCTGTTCGAATTGAAATTTCAAACCAAGGCGACGTTCTGACTGTAGAAATCAGCGACACCGGCCCCGGGCTGGCAGATACGGCGTTGCAAAAAGAGAAATCATTTGGTCTCAGAGGCCTGCAGGAGCGCGCCAAGACAGTCAATGGGTGGCTGGACATCAGCTCCAGCGTCGGGGTCGGAACTTCTATCACGCTAACCGTTCCACTGAACACATCAGACGCTGAGTGCCAGGAGTCCGCGCCATGATTCGCGTCTTGCTATGTGACGACCACGCCATGGTACGGCGGGGAATTCGGGATACGTTGGCCGATTGCGTCGACATGCAAGTGGTGGGTGAATCTGGCAACTACGCCGAATTGAAAGAGCATTTGCGCGTTACGGCCTGTGACGTTCTGATCTTGGACATCAATTTGCCGGGGCGCAGCGGCCTGGAAGTTCTGGCCAGCTTGCGCGAAAGCCAGTCACAGGTCCGTGTGCTGGTAGTTTCCATGTTTTCAGAAGACCAATACGCGATACGCTGCCTGCGCGCTGGAGCGCATGGCTACCTCAACAAAGCGGGAGACCCCGTGGAGCTGGTCGAAGCCGTACGAGCCGTAGCCCGTGGTCGCAAGTACGTGACGGCCAGCGTGTCTGACATGCTGGTTGATCAGCTGTCGACGCCGAGCAGCGAATCCCTGCACGACAGACTCTCTGAGCGCGAATTGCAGACTTTACTGAAAATTGCCTCGGGCAAGCGCCTGTCAGATATCGCAGAAGAACTCATGCTGAGCCCCAAAACGGTAAGCGTGTACCGCGCACGGTTGCTGGAAAAGCTAGGGCTTACGAACAACGCAGAATTGACGGTCTACGCAATCCGCAACGAACTAGTCTAGCGCCACTAACGTCAGTGGCCTGAAAATACATCGACGGCATGGGACATCAGGGCCACGAAAGGCTGGTCCAGCATGGGCAACGTCATGGCGATACCCACAATCCCCACCACAAGCGTAATGGGGAATCCAACCGCGAAAATATTGATTTGAGGCGCTACCCGGGAAATGATCCCCAAGGCCAAGTTGGCAAACATCAGCATCCCCACCATAGGCAACGCCATCCACAACGCACTGGCAAACAACTCCGTCCCTAACCGATAAAGCTGCATGGATGCCAGAGCATCCAGAAAGTGTGGCCCCACGGGAAATGCCTCAAAACTTTTGGTCACTGCCATCAAAACCATGAGATGCCCATTCATGACGACGAACAGCAGTGACGCCATTTGTCCGAAAAAACGCGCTACCGCGCTGGACTGGGAATTCAACGATGGGTCAAAGAACGCCGCAAAGTTCAACCCCATCTGGAAACCCACCACTTCCCCCGCCAGCTCGACAGCAGCAAAGACTAACCGGATAGCAAACCCGATCGCCAAACCGATAACTACTTGCTGGACGACAACGACCAATGCCTCAGGGGAATTAACGTTGTAAGCCACACCAGCAGGGACACTGGCTTGGCATGCTACCGCCACAAACATCGCCAAGGCAATCTTGGCACGCATCGGAAACGCCCTGGATGAAAACACAGGAGCCGACGTGAATACGGCAAGAACCCTCAAAAACGGCCACAGGATCGGTGAAATCCAGGCCGCGATCTGCGCCTCCGTGAAAGAAATCACAGCAGCATTTCGTTAAACGACCGAGCTAGGGATGGCTTCGAACATGCGTCGAATGTATTCCACGAGCATGGTCAACATCCATGGCCCGGCTATGGCAAAAACTGCAATCACGGCCACCAGCTTAGGGACAAATGCCAAAGTGGCCTCGTGGATTTGCGTCACGGCCTGGAACAGACTGACCAACAACCCCACCAGCAATGCGGCACCCAGCACCGGAGAGGACACCATTAGCAGCATCAGCAATGCTTCCTGCCCCATCGACAACACCATCTGTGCATTCATTACGATGCCTCTACGTGACAAAACTGGCGGCCAGGGAGCCGATCAGCAAATTCCAACCATCTGCCAGCACAAACAACATGAGCTTGAAAGGCAGCGCCACTAAAACCGGCGACAACATCATCATCCCCAAAGACATCAGCACCGACGCAACGACGATATCGATCACCAAGAAGGGGATGAAGATCATGAAGCCAATTTGAAAGGCCGATTTCAACTCACTGATGACAAAAGCGGGCACCAGTACACGAATTGGGGCGTTGTCTGCATTCACTTCGGGGCCGAGCTTGGCTAGCTTGGCAAACAAAGAGAAGTCCGACTGGCGAGTTTGTTTCACCATGAAGCTGCGGATGGGAGCCTCCGCCTTGGCCAGCGCCTGTTCGAACGAAATCGCACTGCGGCTGTAAGGTTCATACGCATCAGCATAAATACGATCAAACGTGGGACCCATAACAAACAAGGTCAAGAACAGAGAAAGCCCAACGACCACCTGGTTGGGGGGCGCAGACTGGGTCCCCAAAGCCTGGCGCAAGAGGGACAACACGATCACGATGCGTGTGAATCCTGTCATCATCAACAAAATGGCGGGGATAAATGAAAGTGCTGTAAAGAACAGCAGCGTCTGTATGGGCACCGAAAAACTCAGCCCGCCGCCCCCCGTGCCGACCAGCAACGGCAACTGCCCTGGCGTCTGCGCATAGGCCATGCTCAACGCACCCAGGCCCCACAGGCCCAAAACGCTCTTGCGTAAAACGCCCATCTTGGTCAAATGACCTCCACCGACATACATGCAGCAATAGCCATGTTATTCCCGAGTTTTGGGCACCGTGGCCAGCGAATCGCGCATTGACTCCATACCGTGCCCCCCGGTTGCCGCAGGCGCAGTATGCAAACAATGAATAGCCTGAGCCGTCACTCCCAAGGTCAACCACACGCGGGCATTCTCGGGACCAACCTCCACCGTCACTACCCTTTGGTGGGGACCTACGGCAACAGCGGAAATAAACCGGGACTGTCCCGCGGCTTCAGCCCCGGACAATCCGGAGCGCTGTTTGAACCTCCGCAACGCCCATGGAAGGCACGCCAACAAAACGAGAAACGCCACGACCAGTAGCAGTTGTTGCGTCATCGCCGCGCCGCCATCAGTTCTTGCTGACCCGACGCAGGCGCTCGGAAGGTGTCACCACGTCGGTAAGGCGAATACCGAACTTGTCATTCACCACCACCACCTCACCTTGTGCGATCAAATAGCCA
Organism: Rhodoferax sp. P1_F3; assembly: GCF_056405715.1. Classification (NCBI taxonomy): domain Bacteria; kingdom Pseudomonadati; phylum Pseudomonadota; class Betaproteobacteria; order Burkholderiales; family Comamonadaceae; genus Rhodoferax; species Rhodoferax sp. P1_F3. The sequence continues at coordinate 10,778 of NZ_JBFUBO010000021.1, forward strand.
TTGACCAACACATCCATGGGCTCCCCTGCCAAGGCATCCAGTTCAACCACCGAGCCCTGCCCCAGCTGCAAAATGTGTTTGATAGGCACCTTGGTACGACCGAGTTCAACCGAGAGCTGCACCGGGATATCCAGCACCATATTGATGTCATTGGCATGCCCGTCCGCACTGGATGAGGATGAAAATGGTTTGGGGGCTTCGCCAAACAAGGGCCCACCCGAGGAGGCATCCCCTCCACTGGAATCCGTCGCTTTTTGCTCCAACAGGGCCTCCGCCCAGTCGGCCATTCCATCGTCTGCCGGGGCGGCGTTTTCGTCGGGTTTGTCTTCAGATGCCATTTCGTTCTCCCAACCAGTTTTGGTCATTGCCTCGCAGCGCTTTGTCTATGCGAATTGCATACTTGGAATTGTGTGTGCCGTACTGGCATTCAAAAATCGGAACTCCATCGACGGTTGCCTGGATTTTCGGTTGCCTGTCCAACTCAATGAAGTCCCCCTTTTTCATCGCCAGCAGCTGCTCCACCGTAGCATCTGCCCGGGCCAATTCCGCCACCATGGTCACTTCAGCCGCCTGAATCTCCCGCGTCAGCACTGTGACCCACCGACGGTCCACTTCAATCGAATCGCCCTGGGTTGAAGAGTACAGCACATCGCGAATGGGCTCCAGCGTGGAATAGGGAAAACTGAAGTGAATAGCCCCCGTGATATCGCCAATTTCCAGCTGAAACGATGTTGAAATCACGATCTCACTGGGTGTCGCAATATTGGCGAACTGCGGCTGCATTTCCGAACGCTGGTAGTCCAGCTCCAGGGGGTAGATGCCCTTCCAGGCTTTTTTGTATTCCGTGGTGATGACATCGACCAAGCGGTTGATAACGCGCTGCTCCGTGGCGGAAAAATCGCGCCCTTCGATTCGGGTCTGGAACTTGCCAATACCGCCATACAAGGTGTCAATCACGCCGAACACCAGCGCTGGCTCACACACGATCAACCCACTACCGCGCAGGGGGCGGATGGCCACAATATTGAAGTTGGTTGGCACTGCCAGCTCGCGCAAAAAAGCGCTGTAGCGCTGCACAGCAACCGGCCCGACCGAGATTTCGGGGCTACGGCGAATGAAGTTGAACAAACCCACCCGCAAATTCCGCGCAAAACGCTCGTTGACGATTTCCATCGTCGGCATGCGGCCACGGACGATTCTTTCCTGGCTGGAAATGTTGTACGAGCGGACTTCGCCATGCTCCGCCGCCTCCTCTACCGTCTTTTGGCTTTCGCCCGTGACGCCTTCGAGGAGTGCGTCAACTTCTTCCTGGGAAAGAAATGATTCACTCATAGAACTTCCTGTGACACCCTACTGAACAATAAAACTAGAAAACAAAACACCTTTCACGGGGTACTCCACGTGGACGACCTTCCGCTTCTTTTTCTTGGTGCTCGCCGCTTCTTCTTCGTGCTCGTCGTCATCACCCCCACCAAAGGGCACAGCGGCTTCCCGCAAAATATCTTTGGCCAGTTTTTCCTTGCCTTCTGGCTTTAACAACTCTTCGGCCGTGCGTTGCGAAATCAGCATCAAAATGCTGCTGCGAATGGCCGGCAGGTAGGCCTTCACCGTATCCGAGGAGTGCGCATCCTGCACCTCCAGGGTAATCCCGATTTGTGCAACCCGCTCTCCACCAGGATCTGCCAAATTCACAACCATGGCATCCAAAGGCAGATAGGCTGGTATGGCTTTCGGGTCCACATGGGCGGCCGCCTTGGCAGGTGCCGCATCTTCCCCATCATCTGCAGCAGCACGCTGCTTCATGACGAAGAATGCAGCGCCTGCGCCCAGAACCAATACCAGCACTGCTGCCACGATGATGATCAGCATCTTTTTGCTTTTGGCCGGGGCTTTGCCGGCATCGGCCGCTTCGGGTTTTGCTGACACTGCGATTCCTTAATTGCAACAATTCAGAACATTATTCATCTAGCCCCACCGGGCGAAGCACGAATAAAGAGGAGGATTTCAGGTCCCCCGCCATTATTGACAGATTCCTGCTGTCACACGAAAAGATCAAGGGTTCGGCCATTGGGCACCCGGGTCGGACGATTGGCCTCTACGGTCACGGGTTCCAGGGTGCTCACCATCCCCCGACGGCCATCCGGGCGCTGCTGCCGCCCTTGGCCCGCCGAAGCATCCCCACTCTGGGAAGTACCCACGGACACCCCCGACAACACAACACCCTGCCGCCCAAGCAGCTCTTTCAGATGGGTAGACGCATTTTCCAAAGCATCCCGGGCCTGCAGCTCATCGGTGCGGAAAGATACATGGGCCTCATTGCCTTGCATCGAAATACTCACCTCCACGGGGTCAACCCCGAGACCGTCCAACTTCAGTTCTGCTTTCTGAACGTCTTGGCCAATCCAGTAGGTCACCTGCTCCGCCACGAAAGATTCCACCGTGGTGGCCGCTTGTGTGGAAACCACGCCATCCGCCCCCAGGGGACCTGAAGAGGAAGCGAAACCTACCGGCGCGGAGTCCGCAGGGGCCGACTTGGCGCCCGCCGGCTCAGCGAGCGCCTTTTCACGGGTGGCAGTTGCCGCCACGGGCAACGCCTCTACTGCCGTTTGCAGCGCTTTGAACATGTCTTGCGGAGTCACTTCTTTAAACTCCTGCGCGACTGACTTGGTATTGGCATGGGTCGAAGCGGACAGTGTGCTCTCCACGACTTCCTGCTTCAAGGTCTGCTCACCTGCCCCCTTGCCCGGCTTGTGGGCATTGAACGGGTTGACGGCCTGCCCTTGGGCACCCGCATCGGCAAGACCCGAACCCACAGTCGCCACAGCATGCTTGCCCGCAGCACGTAGCGCACCACCCTCAGGCTGCGCGGGATTGAGTGCCAGGGCTTGTGCCAACAACGCACTGGCGTCTACAACGGGCGTATCTAGCGTCGTACCCGGGGCCAAGTCCGCCTGTGGCAGGGCAGACGCCTGTAGCAAAGCGTCATCTTGCCCATTTGCCGCTGTGCTGGAGGAGTCTGATTTTTCGTCGTCATCGGCAGCGGCCAGCAATGCAGAGAATCCGTTTCCCGCACCTTCCTCCTGCGTGCCTCCGGTGCCGCGTGGCTTTCCATTGGCGGCGTGCCCCTGTGGCTTCACTGGGCTTGCTTTGGGGCTCATTTCAATGGTCATCGTGTATCTCCGAAAGCTGGGGTATTGCGGTTTCTGGCGTACAGCAAAGCGGCCATTTCATCCATGCGCGCTTGCTCGCGGCGCTGCTCCAGCAACGCGGCCTGGGCCTGGCGCCTGCGCAGCACCTGCTGCAAACCGGTCACGCGGCACTCCGCCTGCAGCAACGCGTGTTTGGCAACACTTTCCAGACGCAGCAGGTTGACGATGGCGCCCTCCTGCATGCCGATGGCCTGTTGCAGTCGGGCCATGAATTGGTAGTGGTGCCGCACCAGCTCCGCAGACAAGGCCACCGCAGCGGCTCCGGTCCAACGGGCATCCGTGTCAGCGGCATAGGTTTGCAACTGCGACATCTGCTGCCGCCCAAATATCAGGTTGCGCTGCGCCTCAGCCAATTGCTTGGCGCGCTCGTCGCGCTGGCGCTCCGCCAGCTCAATGGCTAGGAGGAAGCCTTTCATGCGCCCGCCTGCATTAACGAGGTGCTGGCCGCCATGTCTTGCCATGCGGCTTCCAACGATGCCGCTTCGAACATATCTTGCTGCAGAAACTGGTGCATGCCCGGCTGCAGGGCAATTGCCTCGTCCAGCATGGGATCTGAACCATGGGCATAGGCACCAATCTGCACCAGATCTCGGCCCTTCTCATAGCGGGAATACAGGCTGCGAAAACGCCGTGCCAGCTCAAAGTGTTCGCGCGACACCACGTTGTGCATGACGCGCGATGCCGACTGTTCCACATCGATTGCGGGATAATGCCCCGCCTCTGCCAGGCTGCGCGACAACACGATATGCCCGTCCAGAATGGCACGTGCCGCATCGGCAATAGGATCTTGCTGGTCATCACCCTCCGACAGAACGGTGTAGAACGCGGTGATCGACCCCACACCGTGCAAGCCATTGCCACTGCGCTCCACCAGCTGCGGCAGCTTGGCGAAGCATGAGGGCGGGTAGCCTTTGGTGGCCGGCGGCTCGCCAATTGCTAGCGCAATCTCCCGCTGGGCCATGGCATAGCGGGTGAGCGAATCCATCAGCAGCAGCACATGCTGCCCTTTGTCACGAAAATACTCGGCAATCGCCGTGGCATACGAAGCCCCTTGCATGCGCAGCAGCGGCGGGGCATCGGCAGGAGCCGCCACCACCACCGAGCGTGCACGGCCGTCGGCACCCAAGATGTCTTCGATAAATTCCTTGACTTCACGGCCCCGCTCACCGATCAGGCCCACCACAATGACGTCGGCCTGGGTGTAGCGAGCCATCATGCCCAGCAGCACGCTCTTGCCCACACCAGAGCCCGCAAACAGGCCCAAGCGCTGACCACGCCCCACGGTCAGCAAGGCATTGATCGCCCGCACGCCCGTATCCAGCGATTCACGCACCGGGGCACGGTCCATGGCGTTGATCGGTTTGCGGTCCAGCGGTTTGGACACCACTTCAACAAGCGGGCCCATGCGGTCCATGGGGTTGCCTTGCGAATCCACCACCCGGCCGAGCAGGCCATCGCCCAGAGGCAGGCGCAACATACCTGCCGCAGCCAAGTCAGGCGGCAGCGCGGCCTCGCCCAGGCGGGGCACCGGCACATAGGCGGCAGCAGGCGCCACGCCTGCGCCGCTGGAGAGGCCGTGCACATCGCCAGCGGGCATCAAAAACGCTTTGTCGCCCGAAAAGCCCACCACTTCGGCCAGTACCGAGGGGCGCGCCTTCATCGTCACCACACACTGGGAGCCCACCGGCACGCGAATGCCACTGGCTTCCAGTACCAAGCCGGTCAATCGTGTAAGGGTGCCACGCACCTCCAGCGTGGAGTCTTGGGACACCTGCGAGCGGGCATCGTCTAGAAACGACTGCCACTTGGTAGGCGCCATGTCATGCTGCGTCATGGTCGTCCTCCCATGCACTGTCCAGGCCCAGACTGGCCACGGCGCGCTTCCAGCGCTTTTCCACGGTGCCGTCCACCACAGTGCCTGCGGATTCGACCAGGCAGCCACCGCGGGTCATAGAGCTGTCGGGCAACAGGGTCAACGACAGGCTGGAAAACTCCTGTCGCAGTACCTCAGCCAAGACCTCCATGTCCAGCGGGTTGAGCCGTACCAGCGCGGCCTTGCTGTCAATGGCCAGCACACTGAGCGCTTCGCGCACCACGGGCTGCAGTGCATTGGGGTTGGTGGACATTTCATGGCGCAGCACCTGCCGCGCCACCTCGCAAGCCAGCTCCAACACCCCCTTGGCCATCACCTGCTCGGACTCGGCCAGCTGGGCGCTGGCGGTTTCAAACAACTGGCCAAAGGTGCGGGCAGTCTCCTGCCCTTGGGTGGCGATGTATTCGGTAATCTGGCGCTGGCCTTCCAGCGTCGCTTGGGCATGGCCCTGCGTATAGCCTTGGGAATAGCCATCGGCAAATCCGGCCTTGCGAACATTCTCTTCCTTGGCCTGCTCTTCGATCTGGGCCTGCGCCTTGAGCTTGGCTGCAAACCGCACCGACGTCTGGTCGACCGCGCCAAAGTCCCACTCGGTAACGGTCCCGACTTCTTCGCCGGGGATGAAACGGGAGTGCTGGCTGCGCGTCATCAAACCATGGCGTCGTCGCCACCTCCGCCGCCGATAACAATTTGCCCTTCGTCCGCCAGGCGGCGCACGGTCTTGAGGATTTCCTTCTGCTGCGCCTCGACTTCGGACAAGCGCATGGGGCCACGAGACTCCAGGTCTTCGCGCAGAGTGGCTGCCGCACGGGTCGACATATTGGAGAGGATCTTCTCCTTGAGCTCTGGCTGCGCGCCTTTCAAGGCCACGATCAGCACATCGGAGGACACTTCCTTGAGCACCATCTGGATGGCCTTGTCGTCCAGCTTGATCACGTCGTCGAACACGAACATTTTGTCCATGATCTTCTGGGCCAAATCGGCATCATGGCTGCGGATGGATTCGATCACCGTACCCTCGATAACGGTACCCATCAAATTGATCATTTCTGCGGCCGTCTTGATACCACCCAAAGACGACTTACGAATCTTGTCACCACCGGCCAGCACCTTGAACAGCACCTCGTTCAGGTCTTTCAGAGCGGTAGGCTGGATACCTTCCATGGTGGCCACGCGCAGCATCACTTCGTTGCGCTGGCGCTCGGTCAGATGCTTGAGCACATCGGCGGCCTGGTCATAGTCCAGGTGAACCAGAATGGCGGCCACGATTTGTGGGTGTTCGTTGCGCAGCAGTTCGGCCACTGACAGCGGGTCCATCCACTTCAGGCTTTCAATGCCGGAGACATCGCCCCCCTGCAAAATCCGGTCGATCAGCAGCGCGGCCTTGTCATCGCCCAAAGCCAGCTTGAGCACGGAGCGCACATAGTCGCCGGAGTTGGACACCAGCAGACTCTGCGATGCTGCAACCCCGGTGAATTTTTCCACCACCTCGTCCACCCGCTCGCGGGAGAGCTGGGTGGTCTTGGCAATGGCCTCACCCAGGCGCTGTACTTCCTTGGGCGACAGGTGTTTGAACACCTCCGATGCCTCGGATTCGCCCAGAGACATCATGAGGATTGCCGCGTCTTGGAGTCCGTCGTCGTTTGCCATGGTGGTATTTTGCTCCGCCCGTTAGGCCGGTGCTTCTCCGCTCATCCATGCTTTGACAATATTGGCCACCGCCGCAGGGTTGTCGCGGGTGAGCTTGCGGGCGTCTTCGAGGCGCAGCTCGGCAGCCGTGGCCTGTGCGGGGTCGGTGGACGTGGCGCCGTAGCCGGTCAATTGGGGGCGATCTGGTTGGTCAGCCTCCAGGGCGTCCAACTGCCCGGAACGGTCCAGGTCGAGATCGGCGCCGCGCGGTGGCTGGGCCAGCGACTTCATGGCAGGGCGAATGACCCCCAGTAGTACCAAGGCAGCCAGGCCCAAGGTGCCCAGTGGCCAAGCCATGCTGCGGGCCAGATCCACCACTTCGGGTTGGCGCCACAGCGGAATATCCGTGGCGTCCACCTTGTCCGCCGCAAATGCCGCGTTCACCACATTGACCGAGTCACCGCGTTCCTGGCTGAAGCCCACGGATTCACGGACCAACGCGGTCATTTTTTCAATCTGTGCTTCGGTCAATGGCGTGCTGGTGGTTTTGCCCTTGTCGTCCGTGGAGTTCTGGTTGTTCACCACCACCGCAGCGTTGATGCGTTTGATGACACCTGTTGCACCCTTAACTACCCGCACCGTCTTGTCCACCTCGTAATTGATGATGGACTCTTTCTTGGACGAGGAACCGGACCCCGTGCCCGAACCCGACTGACCGCTGGCGGCTACGGTCTGTGGCTGGCCATTGATGGGGGCCGAGGGCTGGGCCGGCGGCTGGTTCGTAGTGGCGCCAGGTACGCCGGAGGGAGGGCCAGACTGGGCACCATTGGTGCTCTCCACCAGTTGCTGGCTACGCACGGCGCTGCTGTCGGGGGTCTGGTTGGGCTTGTGCGACTCGGTAGTGGATTCGGTCTGGGAGAAGTCTAACTCTGCGGTGACCTGGGCCTTGACGTTCTGTTTGCCCACCAGCGGCTCCAGCATATCAAGGATGCGACGGCTATAGAGCTGCTCGATTTGTTGCACATATTGCAACTGCTCGGCATCCACACCGGCCAAGCCCGAACCATCCGTCTGGGACAGCAGCTTACCGGTGTCGTCCAGCACGCTGACGGCCGACGGGTTCATCTCTGGCACGCTTGACGCGACCAAGTGCACGATCCCGGCGAGCTGGGTGCGGTCCAGCGTGCGACCAGGGTGCAGGCTCAGCAACACCGATGCGGACGGTTTTTGCTGTTCGCGGAAAAAACCGTTCTGGTTGGGCAAGGCCAGGTGCACGCGAGCACTGGAAACAGAAGACAGGGCCTGAATGGAGCGGGTCAGCTCGCCCTCCAGTCCGCGCTGAAAGGTCAGTCGCTCCTGGAACTGGGTCATCCCAAAACGGTTGGCTTCCATCATCTCGAAGCCATTGACCGAGCCTTTGGGTAGCCCCAAGGACGCCAGCTTCAGGCGCACATCGTGCACCCGGTCTGCGGGCACCAGGATGGAGCCGCCACCTTCGGTGTATTTGTAGGGAATGTTCAGCGTGGTCAGCTGGGAAATGACGGCGCCGCCATCCTTGTCCGCCAGGTTGGAATACAGTACGCGCCATTCGGCCTGACGGCCCATGACCAGTCCCACCACGCCAATAGCCACAAACAGCACCACCCCCAGCGCCAGGCGCAGCCGCTGCCCCTGGTCCAAGGCAGCAAGGCGCTGGCCTATGGTCGGGTTCACGGGGATGGTGGCTACTGCAGGCATGTGGGTGTTTCCGGCTCGTTGGGGCGCAAGTTCGCCTCTTGAATGGGCTTGATTATTCGACCCCCCCCCCGAAAACATTAGGACGATAAGCACCCGCTTTACCTACCAATTCAAAATAATGCTGCATCACCCCCAGTTATAGGATCGCTGCACCCCCAATCTCCAAGGGAGAACCAGCATGGACCTCAAACTGAACCCCGTATCAATGCCCACCACGATCCGCCCCAACACCGGGGTGCGGCCTGCGGCCTCGACCGCGTCGGAAGGAGTGGGTGGTGGCTTCTCTGGGGCACTCAAAAGCGCGCTGAGCTCGGTCAGCGCAGCCCAGAACGAATCCACCCGCCTGCAGCAGGAAGTGCAGATGGAAAACCCCAAGGTGAGCCTGGAAGAAACCATGGTGGCCATCCAGAAAGCGCAGATCGGCTTCCAGGCCACGCTGCACGTGCGTAACCGCATGGTGCAGGCTTATACCGACATTATGAACATGCAGGTGTAGACGCCTGCCACACCTAACTCATAAAGAAATAAACATCTAGCCCCCGCAGAATATGCGCCAGCAGCTACTATTTCAATAGCAAAACATCCGGAGATCACCATGTCAGAGAGCCTGATTCAGGACTACCTTGCGACCAGCTTTGACCATGAGGGGCGGTCCGTACAGGTGCAAATGAGCGCGGAGGAGCACCGGGCTCTATTCGACCGCCTCCAGACCCAATGGACTGGCTACGGCGAGAGTGAACCCTTTGCGTCAGTGTTGTCGGACGAGAAGTTTATGAAAGGCAACATCGAGGAGAACATGCATTTACTGGAGGCCTCCGGCACGGAGGTTGTCCGCCGTTTGCAAGTGGTGGCAGAACGCAATCAGGTGGCGCTACCCAAAGGCAAATGTTTGGAGTTGGGCTGTGGAGTGGGCCGCATTACCAAACCCCTTTCTCCCCTGTTCGGACAGGTGGTCGCGGCGGACATCTCGCCAGGCAACTTGGCGGAATGCGAGAAACGCCTGAATGCCGCAGGAATCACCAACGTGGAGCGTCTATTGCTGCAATCGCCCGCGCACATTGAATCTGTGCACGAAATCGATGCGTTCGTCTCGGTGATTGTGTTGCAGCACAACCCGCCGCCCGTCCAGCATTACCTGCTGGACTGCATCCTGCGCAACATCAATCCAGGCGGTGTGGCGTTTTTCCAGACAGCGACTTTTAACCCCGGATACGGCTACCAAATCCCTTTCCACTTAAACCTGCACAAAGAAGCATTTGAAAGCTGGAGTCTGCACTGCCTGCCCATGCGGTTCATCCTGAAGCTACTGCAGAGTCATGGAATGGAAATTCTGGAAATCATCGAAGATGGCCAAACCGGCGGCCTGCACCAGCGATTTCACTCCCACACGTTCTTCGCCATAAAGCGCTAGGCACCGGCGTCAGTGGATGCTTTATCGCCTCTGCTGCAAGGACCGAACGATTTCCTCAATTACATCGCGTGCGCTCTGGAGCGGCGCACGCCCGCTCAATCGTTGGATTTTCGACAAATCGACTGAAAAGGGTGGCGGAGGGATTTCTTCACTTGGTGCTTTAACGCGGATGTGATGTTTCCAATCAAGCTGACGCGCCGCAAAGAGTTCGTGCACCAGATGCTCTGCCCACACTGTATGGGACGACGCCAGTATGAAGTCGTCAAATACCTGTCGATCCGCTAAATCCACCAGAATCTGCATGTATTCAGAGGCAGAGCCCCAATTGCCCCAGAACCCCAATCGCTCAAATGTCTCATGATGCGAGGGATTCAACTCCGCATTGACCAAGGCCTGCGCAAGGCGAGGAATGAAATACTCAGCCCCCCTTCTGGGAGACTCATGGTTAAACGTCCAGGCCACGGAGGCTTTGACCGCATGCTTGGCCCGGTAATAGTTGATGAGGTCGTGGGATGTGTTCTTCGAGATGGTGTACAGGCAGTTCGAATGCCTGTGCGACATCTCGTTGATTTGCGTCCCATCCAGGGCACCGAATACCTTGGACGAGCTGATGTAGCAAAGACCGCAGTCACTATTTCTACGCAAATACTCCAGAATTGCCAACACGGATTGGGTGTTGACCTGAAGGACTTTGTCCCAAACGTCTTCGTATACAAACCCCGCCATTCCGTGCGTGGCCGCTGCGTGAAAAACATAGTCGGGGGACAGGTCAGCAAGCAGGTCGAAGATGCATCGCTGGTCAGCGATATCCGCCTGGACGTACCGATAATTGCTTTCGAATTCGGCCCCTCGGCGAGAGACATCCTGCCGCCCTACCCCGGTGACGGCCCAACCTTCTGCCAACAAGTGGTCGACCAGATAACTGCCATCCTGGCCGTTGGCCCCAAGGACCAAGGCCCGTCGCAAACGCGTCATTCTTCTTTCGCGTCCGCCGCCTCAGAATCATGCGCAGCTTCAGTGTCGGCAACAGGGTTGTTAGCGGCCAATTTCGCAGCGTCAAGTCTGCTGAATCCAGGGCCTTCCGCACCGTAAAGCTTGGTAGCACCTTGCTTGTACAGCCGCTGCGGTGCACCGGTGGTTACAAGATGGTTAATGAGCTCATCAATCTCCTGGATGAGGTCATTGCGCTGCGAATTGGCAACATTGGTTACCTTGCAGGCATCCGCGATTTGCTTGTCCGTGGCCTCTTTACCCCGCTTAATGTCTTCTGCAAACCAAATGCGGATATTCACCACCGACAATTTGTCAATCAATCCACCCAGAGTTTCCATCGCTCACGCTCCTATGATTTCAAATTTTGGACAAGGCACGATGAACTTCCCACCCTTGAGAAGGTAATCACGCTCCCGCTCGCGGAACTCACTGATGAAGTGCCATGGCAGCACCAGTAGGTAATCCGGGGATACCCGTCGCATTTCGGCTTCCGAGTAAATCGGTATATTGGTGCCGACTGTTTTCAGACCATATTTATGGACACTTCGCTCGGCAATGCCGTCGATCATCGTGTGGTCCAGCCCGAAATACTGCAGCAATGTATTTCCCTTGGTGGACGCTCCATAGCCCCAGACAGTTTTCCCCTCTGACTTGGCCTGCAAAATAAATTTGCGAACATCCTCTTTGAGCGCAGTAATTTTGTCGAAAAAGGCGCCCCATGATTTCTTCGTCATGAACTCGCCCGCTTCTTCGTAGGCGAGAAGCGACGCAACGCGAAATTGCGCCACGTCTCGGCAAGGCTGGGTACCGAAGGAGCTTTTGTTGGCCCCTTTCTTCATGGCGTAGACGCGGAAAGAACCGCCATTCACGTCATTCAGCTCAACGTCCACGACTTCAAATCCGCCCAAGGCCAGGACTTTGGACAAATCCTTCAAGGCGTAGTAGTAGACATGCTCATGACAGATATTGTCGAAGGCAACCTGCTGAAGCATGAGCGGCGTATAGGAAAGCTGCAGAACCCAAAGGCCATCAGCATCCAGAACTTCATTGACATCCTTGACGAACGACACAGGGTCTTCCAGGTCGTAAAACATGGCGATGGAAGTGACGACTTTCGCTTTCTCGCCTCCAAACCTGGATCGCTTGAAAACCGATGCGGTGAAATAGTCTTGGATGATCAAATCCGCAACTTTGCTGGATTCATTGCGGTAGGAATCGTCGGCCGGATCTATGCCCACCTTGATAAAACCTTGGGGCACATGGCTCAACAGCGTTCCATCATTACAGGCAATATCAATCCACAAGTCGTTTTCCTTGTATTTGATGTACTTGCAAATGGACTGAACGATGCCACGCAACTCTTCGTTCATCGTATTGTTCAAACCGGAGCGATACCAGTATTTCCCATACATGATTTCCTGAGGCGCAATCTCCTGGAGCCGGACATTTCCATATTCCTCATTGAAGATGAGCTTCATCTCAACAGGAACGCCCCGGGGAGTCTCTTGAGGAGCCAAAAAGTCGGAGACGTACAACTCTCCCAGGGAAAAAAGTTCACTCATCACTTCGCTCCTTTAATGTAGAAATCGTTGACTTCGACGCGTTTATCCTTGCGCCATCCAAAGCCACTCAGGTACTGTTCAATGATCGGATCATTGTAATTATTCTCAATGATCAGCAACTTGACCCCATAGGCATCAAGATCAATGGATTTCAAGACTTCCAGTTCATTGCCTTCGGTATCAATGGAAATGAAATCGATGGGACCACCCTTGAAGTGGTTGTCGATAATCCAATCCAGGCGTCTGGTTTTGACCGATATGGTCTCCTTGATCGGCTTATAGACTTCATGCGCCTCCAGCAGGCGAGTGTCCACCGCCAATCCACTCACAGAGGACTGGTTGGAGTTTGCCATCGTAAAGACAGTGAATTCCCGATCGTCGGAGTTCTCATTGGCTGCGGCAAAGCAGACCGCATTCTTCCGGTTGCGCCGCAGAGATTCGAAATATTTGGGAATGGGTTCGACGCACAAGGACTCCCATCCATTCAGTTCGAAATGGTAGGTGTTGGAAAGGAACACGCCGTCAACGGCGCCGACCTCAATGCATCGTCCCACATGTCCGTTCGGGAAGTATCCCTTGATAAAGAAGTCCACTGGCGGATTGAATTGCCCGAAGAACATATCTTTCTGCTTGCGCAAATGTTTCGCCTTTTCAAACTCATCGAGTACCAGCTTTACCAAGGCGACAGGGTCTGCGGTATTGGTCCAAATAACGTAGCCCACTCCCGGCATATTCCACACATCGCGAACGCTATTGGTTACGCATACGTACCGGTTGCTTATGATATTTTCGTCGACCACTGAAAAACTATACGGCCCCGACGATCTTCCGAAAATCAGCTGTGTAAAGGTCGAGAGATAGGATATTTCATTTAAATCGAACCCCGTCTCCTCGTAATTAGTGAAGTCACTTACGAAAAGGACATTTGGCAAGTCCGTTACAGCCGAATCAGGGTTTGTGACAAAAATATTGGCATCCGGCTTGGCCAGCGCGACTTCACGGATGATTCTTGAGAAATCCAACTCCTGCGACTGACCCGACTTGGTTTCATTGTTACAAATCAATATCGAAGGCTTCTGATTTTGGTGGAAAAAGGCATCAATTTTTCCAGTATTCAGTTTTTTATAGTCAATGCGCGGCATGTAATGCGTCACGTCTTTCAGTCGATCCAGCCAGCCGTTCTGCCGATATACCTCGGTCATCACCTGGTGGTAGCCCTGGAAATTGCATCCTGAATACAGATCCGCTCTACCAGCATACAAGTACTGACCAATCCAGGTATTCACCACAACATCTGCTGCAATTTTTTCTGGGGAAAACGTCAATCCATCAATATCAGCCAGGATGTCTTTATTGTTCTTGTGAAAATAAAAGAAGTCACAGTCAGGCACGAACGACATGATGTCAACAATGTAGGGACGGGACATATGAATATCTCCGTTATGCCAGTCATTGACAAAAAGTAACTTTTTCCTCATGTGCACTCCTATTTAAAATAATATCGCTTGCGCAGCAGCCCTTGGGCGATCGCCTGCTTTTTGAAAACCCTGGATAAATGGCCCTGTTGCGCCATTCAAAGCGCCGCAGCCGAGCGTCTGACCGACTGCAGCAACAACGCGGTATTGCGAAATGTACTGTTGGACGTGCTGACAATTTGCGAATGGGACAGTACCAGCAGGTCAATCAGTGCGTCTTCCACACTGATGGCATTGCGGTTCACGTTGCAGGCATACACCCGCCCACTGTGATCGGCCGTAGGCGTGTTCCAGGTGCCATCCACCAATTTTTCGACATAGGCACGCTTGGGGTACATCACCACATTGGGCAAGGCGCCGAAGCGCTGCTCCACATCCTTGTCGTCGGAGCACACAAAGAACTGCTTGTGCGGCACATCCCGCACCAATTGGTAGAGGTTGGTATCGTCCGAGCCGTTGCTGCCAAAGTCGGTTTTGCGGATGTGAATGCCGAAGTACTCGGATAGGTTGCGGCTTTCCATGAACGCCTGGGCCTGGGCTACCAGGGCAGGCTGAAACTGCAGCTTGCGCACCTGGGCGTGCACCACAGCGGCTTCCAGAAAGGCAGGAATCAGTGGTGTGTGAAAGTGCACATCCTTGTCGCTGGAGCGTAGATAGTCCAGCGCGCCGTCCAGGCTAGGCATCTGCAACGGCGACTGGAAGGGAAAGCCCACGCCTAGATGGTCTTCGATGGTGAAGAACAGAAACTTGTCTTTTTCCGGAGCATAGGATGAGAGCTCCCTCTCCACCACCTGGGCTGGCGTAGCAAACAGCTCGTCGTAAGAGGCACCGCACCAGTTGTTGCAAGGCCAGACGACGATGGGATGCAGTCCCGCCAGCTCGGCAATGGCCAGACCGGCCACGAGGCCATTGAACCGGTTGCCAAAGCCACCGTCGCAGTAAATATGGATAGAGCGCATGGTCGAGGGCATTTCCGTTAATGCATCAGGTTCAGGAGTTGGTCTACCGGGGCACGCCAGTCGTGAATCGAGGGCGGCGGCACCAAGCCGTTTGCAGCAGTTGTCTTCGCGTTCGTTTGCACCAACAATTCCACCAAGTGGTCCAGGTCAGGCTCGCAGTAGCCAGCCACGTGCCGGTCTTGCACCAGGGCATTGCGGAACATGGTGGAACGTATCTTGCGGGCACCGGGCCCGTGGGCGAAGTCGTCCGTGGCACCGCCCTCGGTAACGATCACGGGCACGTTGCAGACCATGGCCTCATACACTGGCAGATTGAACCCCTCGGCCCGGTACGGCGACACATAGCAGTCACACACGTTGTACATGCTGTTCATCTGGTCCATGGTCAGGTTGGCCGGGATCAGGGTGATGGCATTGAGCACGTCGTTGGACAGCAAGCCGGCCGCCGCCAGGGTGGACTGCACAAAGCTCTCACCCGAAATACCGTAAGTATTGCGCTGGTCCTTGAAGACCAGGCGCAGGTCCTTGCGCGTCTGGCGGGCCAGGGCAAATCCCTTGAGGAGCACATCAATGCCCTTGTTCCAAATCGCAGCACCAATGTTCAGCAACAACACCTCATCCGGCCGAAAACCCAAGGCTGCCCGCTGGGCCGCATTGGTGTCTACCGCCAGGGGCCTGAAGTAGTCGCTGCTGGCGCCATGGGGCACCACGTGCACTGTGGCAGGTTGGAGACCAAACTCAATGATGCGGTCGCGTGACCACTGGCTGGGTGTAACAATTACGCCTCCGCTGGCCTCAAACTGCGCAATATCACTGCCAGGGGCAAAGTACTTCGCATCCAGCCCGCACTCGGTCACTGCAAAAACCGCCAGCCGGCGCCCCTGTTGCGCCGGGCGCAAGTCCACGGGTGAGAAGATGCGGAACTGCCAGTCCGCCACATCCCCAGCCTGGGCCAGGGGAATACCGGAAAGTGCGGCCTCGTCGGCGGCATGGAACCCGGCACCATTCACCGCACGATTCCAATGCGGGTAGTGGAAAGGGGCATCGATATGCCGCAAATCGGTGTCCTGCCGACGAATCATTTCCAGCAGCTGAAACTGATTGACCAAGGCAAAGGAGTGGTTGATGCCACGCCAGCCTTCTACAACCAGTGTTTGTCGCGATGCGTTCATGTGCTGCAAATTAGTAATGAAATTGGGCTCTAGCCCCCGTCGAATATGCGCCAACAGCTATGCAATGTATAGCAAATAGCGACCCGTCGCCCGGAAACTGCATGTGGCCATCCTACTGTGCCCCTTGGATGGCACTGCACGGATTTGCCGGGTAAAGCGAATGTTATTCAACCGACCGTGGCCTAACATACCCGTCAAAGCGATGCCAAGGGTGGTGCACCTCAAGGCTCGCGAGCGGCTTCGCCCAGGCCCTTGGTCAGCGGCCATGCCAGATACGACATCACCGTGCGCTTGCCCACAATCACCTCAGCCGTCACGGTCATTCCGGGCAGCAACCTGGCGCTGTCCAACATGTTTTTGAGTGCCGCGCCGTCCAACGTGACGCGCGCCATGTAGTAGACGTCGCCATTACTCTTGGCGGAACTGTCCCTGCGGAAGGCATCTTCACTGAGCGTCCGGATTTTGGCGCTCAAAGTGCCGTGGCGCTGAAACGGAAATGCATCCAGCTTGAGCTTGGCCTCATCCCCGACCTTGACGTACCCGATATCGGCGGAGTCGATTTGGACTTCGGCCTCCAATTTGGCGTTCAAGGGCACCAAGGTGAAAAATGTCTCAGCTTCACGCACGATGGACCCGGGGGAGAGTTTGGCAATGTCCAGTACCACCGCATCCACAGGCGCAGTCAACGTGACGAGCCGGCGACGTTTGTCGGCTTTCTGAATTTGCTCGCGAACGGCATCCCGCTCACGCGTGACGTTCAGCAGGTCTTCCATGGTCTTTTGGCGCCAGCCTTTTTCAAAGGCCGTCTTCTCGGCCTCCGCTGCGGCCAGCTCCCGAACGATCTCTTGCTCCCGGTTGGCAACAGACTCCAGGTCGCGCTCCACTTCCTTGCTCTTGATTTGCGCCTCCATGAGTTGGATGGGCGCACCAAACTTCTGGGCCACCATCTTCTCCTGCATGGTCTCAATGTTCTTGAGGGACGCGAGGCGCGCAGCCGCCAGCTTCTGATCCCGGCGATTGGTCGCCAGCGCCGCGCGCAATCTGCCAACGGACTCGGCAATCTTCAGTTGCTGGGCCTTGTAGTTGGCGCGGCGTTCTGTCAGCAGGTTGGCCTGTAACTGGTCGTCCGCGGTGCTGCCCGTCTTGGGCTTCTCCGCCACCTGGCCCGAAAGTTCTTCCTCCAAACCTTTGGCCTGGGTTTCTAGGCTGTCCAGCCGGAGCTGCAACACATTCTCATCCGCCTGGATGAAGGTGGCGTCCAGGGTCGCGAGGGCGTCCCCTTTCTTCACCAGTTGGCCAATCCGCACATCCACGCTCTGAATGATGGAAGTCTCCAGCGGCTGAACCACCACGTTGGGCAAGGGGTTGACCAGACCACCCCGCGCGACCACGACCTGGTCCAGCTCAGAAACCGACGCCCACACAGCGAAAGAAATCACACCCAGCAGCAGCACCCGCAAGGTCACTTGGGCCCAGCGGGGCACAGGGCTCCTCTCCAGCTCATCTGCATCCGGCAAGTACTCAATCGCCGTCTTCCCCTTGGAAGCTTTCGGCTTGTCACTGGAGAACCACTTGCTCATAGGTGGCTCGTCTGTTGGTTCCAGAGCTGCTGGTAAGTCTGGCAACGGGTCAGCAGCTCCTGGTGGCGACCGCTGTCCATCAACTTGCCATGCTGCATCACCAAGATCGCGTTGGCATTCACCAACGTTGAGAGCCGGTGGGAAATCATGATCACGGTCCGTCCCACGGCGATGCGCGACAAATTGTTGATGAAGATGGATTCACTTTCAGGGTCCAGCGCGCTGGCCGCCTCGTCCAGAATCAGAATTCGGGGTTTGGTGAGCAAGGTGCGGGCAATCGACAAGCGCTGCTTTTGCCCCCCAGACAGGTTGGAAGCGTTTTCTTCCAGCATGGTGTTGTAGCCCTGCGGCAATCGCTCAATGAACTCCGCAGCGCCCGCGGCGTCTGCCGCCGCCACGATTTCCTCGAACGGAGCCTCCGGTTTCGCGGCCGCGATGTTCTCGCGCACCGTGCCGCGGAACAGAAAGTTCTCTTGCAGTACTACACCGATCTGACGGCGCAAATGTGCGAGCTCAATTTCGCGAGCATCCGTCCTGTCAAAACGAACTATGCCTTCCTGCACGCTGTACAGGCCCTGGATTAGCTTGGTGAGGGTGGTTTTACCGGAGCCGCTTCGACCCACAATACCAACCACCGTACCGGCCTGAATCGTCAGACTTGCGCGATCCAGCGCCGTAACACTGGAACCGGGGTACCTGAAAGTTACATCTTCAAACGAAATCTCCCCGGCCAGTTCCGGGCGCAACCCGCCTGCGCCAGCTCGCCCCTCAGAGGGCCGATTCATAACTTCGCCCAGCATACGCACCGACAGCGCCACCTCCTGGTACTCGTTCACCAGCGACACAATGGCCAGCAGCGGGGAAATGACGCGACCGGAGATCATCTGAAACCCGATCAAGGCGCCGACCGACAGAGTCTGATCAAACACTTGTTGTGTTCCGATGACGATGATCACGACGGGCAACAACTTCCCCAGAAAGTCGGTGATAGCGTTTCCGGTAATCGCTACTTTGCCCACCCGGAAGTGCATGTTGATTGACTGTGCAGATCGCTGATCCCACAAACGGCGTTGTGCCGGCTCGATGGCCAAAGCTTTGACTGTACGCATACCGTGGATAGTCTCCACCAGCATGGATTGCCGCTGACCTTCCGCAGTGTTGAGGTCATTGAGACGACGCTGAAAGATGGGCACCATGGCCATCACCACTCCTGCAATCATCAAGGTGAATACCAAGGTGATCAGCGCCAACTTGACCGAGTAGGCAAACAGGATCGGCAAGAAAATGAGCAGCGAAGTGGCGTCCAGTGCGGTAAAAAACATCCGCCCCGTTAAGAAGGCACGAATCCGCTCCACCTGCTGCATGTAGCGGGTCACAACCCCCGCTGTGGTGGTTTCAAAATAATCGATGGGCAACGACAGCAGATGTGCAAATGTCCTGCGGGTCAGTCGCATATCGATCTTGTTGGAGGCCGAGATCGTCAGAATTTGTCGCAGAAATCCGAGCAAAGAATCGAAAATCAGAGCGATCACCACCCCCACGCCCAGTACCCAGAGCGTTGAAATGCTTTGGTGCACCAGCACCTTGTCGATCACCAGCTGAAAGAACATCGGCGACGCCAAGGCGAGGATGTGCATCGCCATGGCGGCCAGGGCAATGTCTCGGAACGCCGTCTTCTGCTTCAGGATTTCAGGAATGAACCATCGGAAACCGAAAGGCTGGCTGGCCTCCGCCGTGGCGTAGATCCGCTTCATGAAGAACACTTCACCCTGCCACTGGGCGCAGAATTTCTCTTGCCCCACCATGAGCACCGCGGTTGGATTATCCGCCAGCGGGTTCAGGATGGCGACTTGCCCACCCTCATTAGGGGTCGCCGCCATGACAATGACGCAATTGCCGTCGCCCATTCTGGCGATCACGGGGAATACGCCCCCCTGCGCCAGCAAGGAATCCCAACTGAGTTTGTCTACCCGGGCTTTCAAACCGATGTCTGCAGCAATGCGCAGCACCGTGGCAACAGACGGCTCTTCACCCACCAGAGCGTAGTCTTCGATGAGACGCTCAGGGTTGATTGGCAACCGGTGGTGCTGCGCAACTGCGGCCAAGCACTGAATGGTCGTATGAGGAAAGCGATCTGCCATTGTTGTTGATAGCCCAACTTGGGATCAACTATTTCAACATGGCACTGGCGGCGCAAACCCCTCAATTGGGGCGAGAATTGCCGCTATTTTGAATCGCGGCCGGCGAGCAGCATATCCCCAGCCTGTGGGTCCTGAATGCCGGTGAGTTTCAAGGTAGTCGTGGTCGGCACCCCCAGTGACGGGCTACCCATCGCAGTTCCATTCACATCGAACTGTTTCATCGCATCCGCCAGACTGGTCACCGCCAACGCCACAGGACTCAGTGTCGGCGCAGGTGCTGCCCCGTCTGCCGATGCTGCCGCCAT
>NZ_JBFUBO010000022.1:0-23413 GCF_056405715.1 Rhodoferax sp. P1_F3
GGACCTGATGAATGGCCGACCCAGGAAAACACTGGACTGGTGCACACCGCATGAGGTCTACAGTGGTTGGCTGGCCAAGCTCGAAGAGCCAACTCAATCAATCCAATAAACTACCTTCGTGTTGCACTTGGATTTGAGCGCGCCCCCCATGGAATATGCGCGAGTAGCTCCTGAAATCATAGCAAATAGAAATCATCTGAAATGCCGACCGAGTCTCCCACAGGGGATGATGCACCCGCCAGCCGCGACCGCGGGTGCGTCAGCGTACGGTCTGCCACGGCTTGGTATCTGTAAATACATACAGTATTATTCGGCCATGGCCAAAGACAAAACCGTTTACACCTGCAACGAATGCGGCGGCACCAGCCCCAAGTGGCTGGGCAAGTGCCCGCACTGCCAGGCCTGGAATACGCTGATCGAATCGGTGGCCAGCAGCGACGGTCCGGCCAAAAACCGCTTTGCCTCGTTGGCCAAAACTGCCGAGGTAGCGGTGCTGTCGGACATCGAAGCCAGCGACGTGGAGCGCACCCCCACCGGCCACGAGGAGTTGGACCGCGTGCTGGGCGGCGGCATGGTGGAGGGCGGCGTGGTGTTGATTGGCGGTGACCCTGGCATTGGCAAGTCCACGCTGTTGTTGCAGGCGCTGGACTCGCTGCAGCGCTCTGGCAAAAACACCCTGTATGTCACCGGGGAAGAGAGTGGGGCCCAGGTGGCGTTGCGTTCGCGCCGGTTGGGGCTGGACCATTCGCAGGTGCGGGTGCTGGCCGAAATCCAGCTCGAAAAAATCCTCGCCACGCTGGACGCCCATCGCCCCGATGTGGCAGTCATCGACTCCATCCAGACCGTTTACTCGGAGCAACTCACCAGCGCCCCGGGCTCAGTGGCCCAAGTGCGCGAATGCGCGGCGCACCTAACGCGCGCGGCCAAGGCCAGCGGCACGGCCATCGTGCTGGTGGGGCATGTGACCAAAGAAGGCGCGCTGGCTGGGCCGCGTGTGCTGGAGCACATGGTGGACACTGTGCTGTACTTTGAGGGTGACACGCACAGCCAGTTCCGCCTGGTGCGCGCCATCAAAAACCGCTTTGGCGCCGTCAACGAGATTGGCGTCTTTGCCATGACCGAAAAGGGCCTCAAGGGCGTGAGCAACCCCAGCGCCATCTTTTTGAGCCAGCACGCCGAGCCGGTGCCCGGCAGCTGCGTGATGGTGACGCTGGAAGGCACCCGCCCGCTGTTGGTGGAGATTCAGGCGCTGGTGGACAGCGGAGGGCCGTCGCCACGGCGCCTGAGCGTGGGCCTGGACAAGGACCGCCTGGCCATGCTGCTGGCCGTGCTGCATCGCCACGCGGGGGTGGCGTGTATGGACCAGGATGTGTTTATCAACGCCGTGGGTGGCGTACGCATAGGCGAGCCTGCGGCTGACTTGGCGGTCATGCTGTCCATCACCTCGTCCTTGCGTGGCAAACCGCTGCCCAAAGGCTTCATTGCTTTTGGTGAAGTCGGGCTGGCGGGCGAGGTGCGCCCCGCACCGCGCGGGCAGGAGCGGCTGAAGGAAGCCGCCAAGTTGGGCTTCAGTGTGGCCGTGGTGCCCAAGGCCAATGCGCCCAAAAAACCCATCGAGGGCATGACCATCCACGCGGTGGACCGCGTGGAAGAGGCCATGAACGTGGTGCGCGGTCTGGGCTGATCCGGCATTGAGGGCGCCGTTCGCGGATTTACTCGCACACGTGGCGGCTGCGTGGATAAGATGCAAGGCTGCAACAACGAGGCCTTCCGCATGAAATCCAACAACCTGACCCTGGGCGCAAAGCTCTGGGTTTTCGTCGCACTCGTGATGGCCTTGCTGGTGTTTACCCTGGTGTTTGCCACCAGCCGCACCACCGCCTTGCAGGCGCGCGCCGATACTGCTTTTGCGGCCCAAAACGAGAAAATCAATTTGGCCCTGCAGTGGTCGGGCCAGGTGGAAACCCAGCTCACCCGCATCATCGCCACGGCGTCTACCGCCGACCCTGCGGTGGACGAGCTGTTCAAAACCCAAATTCCTACGGCCAGCGCACGCATCACCGAGATTCAGAAGCAGGTGGAGGCCAGTGGCCTGAGCGCGGCGGAGAAAACCCTGTTTGACCGCATTGGCGAAGAGCGCAAAGTTGCGCTGGTGTCTCTGGGCAAGATTCGCGATCTCAAGACCGCAGGCGACCAGCCCGGAGCTGCTGCCGAACTGAAGACCAACCTGCAGCCCGGAGTCGATAAGTATGTGAAGTCCTTGCAGGAATTCAGCGATCTGCAAAAAGACAAAACCGCGATCTTGAACGAAGGTTTCCAGGAGGAGCGGGTGACCAATGCCTGGATCTCACGCGGCTTGGTGGCGTGCTTGCTGGTCCTACTGGTTGTGGGCACCCTGGTGCTGATCCGCCAGATCCGTCAACCTCTGAAGGACGCGATTGCCGTGGCCGAGAAAATTGCCTCCGGGGATTTGAGTGCCAAGGTGCAGGTGGATCGTGGCGACGAATTCGGCGAAATGATGCGCGCCCTGGCCCACATGCAGGACCAACTGGTGCACCTGGTAGCCGACGTGCGCCGCGGCACCGACAGCATCGCCCTGGCTAGCGAAGAGATTGCCACCGGCAACCAGGACCTGGCCAACCGCACCGAGCAGACCGCCTCCAACCTGGAGAAAACTGCTTCCAGCATGCAGCAGCTCACCTCTACCGTGAAGCAGTCTGCCGAGTCGGCACGCCAGGCCAACCAGCTGGCCGCGTCGGCCGCCCAGGTGGCGCAGCGCGGTGGTGCCGTGGTCAGCCAGGTGGTGTCCACCATGGACGACATCAACGCTAGCTCCCGCAAGATCAGCGACATCATCAGCGTGATCGATGGCATTGCGTTCCAGACCAACATCTTGGCGCTGAATGCGGCGGTGGAAGCTGCACGCGCCGGTGAGCAGGGCCGCGGCTTTGCCGTTGTGGCCAGCGAAGTGCGCAGCCTGGCGGGCCGCAGTGCGGACGCGGCCAAGGAAATCAAGACCCTGATCAACACCAGCGTCGAGAAGGTGGACGGTGGCGCCACCCTGGTGGCCCAGGCCGGGCAGACCATGACCGAAATCGTGAGCTCGGTGCAGCGCGTGACCGACATCATGGGCGAGATCACCGCGGCCGCGTCTGAGCAGTCCGACGGCATTGCCGAAGTGAACGTGGCCGTGGGCCAGCTGGACCAGATGACGCAGCAAAACGCCGCGCTGGTGGAGCAGTCCGCGGCAGCCGCCAGCAGCATGAAGGACCAGGCTCAGCGCCTGGCGCAGGTGGTGGCCGCCTTCAAACTGGACCATCAACTGGCGGTGCCTATGTCCAGGGCGCCATACAAGGCGCCGCCGCGCATCGCCCCGGCCCTGAAGCGCCCGTTGCCCGCCTTGGCCCCCCGCACCGCTGCCCCTGCACTGGCGGCCAAGCCCAAGGCGCTGGCCCCCAAGCCGCGCCCCGCCTTGCAGGTGGCCGCGCCCAAACCCGCCAAAGCCACGACGCCAGCCGGTGGCGATGACGACTGGGAAACGTTCTGATCTGCAGCGTCCGTCGGTCACGGTTGCGCTGAGCCTGCGGCCTGCGAAAATTCGCGTATGAAATTTCAATCCATCTTGCTGCCCCTGGGCTGCATTGCGCTGGCCGTGGCGGGTTACCGCGCCTGGGGCTGGCCCGGTCTGGCGCTGGCGGTAGGCGCTCTGGTCATGTGGCAGCTGTTGCATTTCACCCGTATGTTGCAGGTGCTCAAGCGGGCAGCTGATCGGCCCATCGGCTATGTGGGCAGCGCGGTCATGTTGCATTCCAAGCTACGCCCCGGCCTGCCGCTGCTGCATGTGGTGGCCATGACATGTGCGCTGGGCCAACTGGAGTCGCCCCAAGACACGCAGCCTGAGCGTTTTCGCTGGACCGACGGCTCGCAGGCCAGTGTGCTGTGCGTGTTCTTGGGCGGCAAGCTGCAAAGCTGGGAGTTGACGCGGCCGTAAAATCAGCGGTTTGCAATCTTTGCAACCCCCATTACAAGGACACCCACGATGAGCGCACTTCCTCCCTCCATGTCTGACCGTGACGGAAAAATCTGGATGGATGGCCAGATGGTGGAATGGCGCGACGCCAAGATCCACGTGCTGAGCCACACGCTGCACTACGGCTGCGGCGCCTTTGAAGGTGTGCGCGCCTACAACACCGTCAATGGCCCGGCCATCTTCCGTCTGCAGGAGCACACCGAGCGCCTGTTCAACAGCGCCAAGATCCTGCGCATGAAGATCCCCTTCACGCAGGAGCAGGTGAACGAAGCCCAGTGCGCTGTGATCCGTGACAACAAGCTCGAATCCGGCTACCTGCGCCCCCTGACCTGGATCGGCGACAAGAAGCTAGGCGTCTCGCCCAAGGGCAACACCATCCACCTGATGGTGGCCGCCTGGCCTTGGGGCGCTTACCTGGGCGAAGAGGGTATGAAGCGCGGCATCCGCGTGAAGACCAGCAGCTACACCCGCCACCACGTCAACATCACCATGACGCAGGCCAAGGCGGTGAGCAACTACACCAACTCCATCCTGGCCAACATGGAAGCCACCGACGACGGCTACGACGAAGCCCTGCTGCTGGACAGCTCCGGTTTTGTGTCCGAAGGCGCGGGCGAAAACATCTTTGTGATCAAGAACGGCGTGATCTACACGCCCGACCTGTCGGCCGGTGCCCTGAACGGCATCACCCGCAACACCGTGTTCCACATCGCCAAAGATCTGGGCCTGGAAATCGTGCAAAAACGCATCACCCGCGACGAGGTGTACATCTCTGACGAGGCCTTTTTCACGGGCACCGCAGCCGAAGTGACGCCCATCCGCGAACTGGACCGCATCGAACTGGGCGCAGGCAGCCGCGGCCCGATCACCGAAAAGATCCAGACCGCATTCTTTGACATCGTCAACGGACGCAACCCCAAATACGCCCACTGGCTCACGAAAGTCTGACCCATGTCCCAAGCAGTGATTGAACTCCTGGCCAAAGACCTGAACCACCAGGGCGGTGTGTTCTGCCCCAGCCCGCTGGCCGACATGAAGACCTGGAACACCCACCCCAAGGTGTACCTGGACGTGGCCCACACCGGTCAGGCCAAGTGCCCCTATTGCGGCACCGTGTACAAGCTGAAAGACGGCGAACACTTCGGCGGTGGGCACTAACTCCCTGGTCATCGCGCCCCAGTGGATTGGGGACGCGGTGATGACCGAGCCGCTGATGCGCCGCCTGGCGGCGCGCGGTGAGCGGCTCACTGTCGGGGCCTTGCCTTGGGTGGCGCCGGTGTACCGCGCCATGCCCCAGGTGGCCGAGGTCATTGAATTTCCGTTTGCCCACGGCGGTCTCCAATGGGCCGCGCGCCGCGCGATGGCCAAGACGCTGCAGGGCCGTTTTGACACCGCCTACGTCTGCCCCAACTCCCTCAAAAGCGCCCTGATCCCCTGGTGGGCTGGTACGCCGAAGCGCGTGGGCTACTCCGGCGAGACCCGTTGGGGCCTGCTGAACCAGCGCCTGCCGAACCCGCCCGAGGGCGAACGCCCGCCCATGGTTGCGTTCTACTCCGCACTCAGCGGCGAGGCCGGTCTGGACGCGGACCAACCCCATTTGCAACTGTTCCCCGGCGCAGCGGACAGCGCGCTGGCTGCGCAGGGCCTGCCAGCCCAAGGCTTTTATGTGCTGGCACCTGGCGCCGAATACGGCCCGGCCAAGC
The DNA here is from genome assembly GCF_056405715.1 of Rhodoferax sp. P1_F3. NCBI lineage: Bacteria > Pseudomonadati > Pseudomonadota > Betaproteobacteria > Burkholderiales > Comamonadaceae > Rhodoferax > Rhodoferax sp. P1_F3. The sequence continues at coordinate 5,734 of NZ_JBFUBO010000022.1, forward strand.
GCTGGCCCGCGGCCCACTTTGCCGCGCTGGCGAGCCAACTGACGCTGCCCGTGCTGCTGTTGGGTTCCGGCAAAGACGCCGAGGTATGCGCCGAGATTGCTGCCGCGGTGAACGCTAAGCAGCCCGGCCAGTGCCGCGACCTGGCGGGCAAAACCACGCTGGACCAGGCGATTGCACTGATCGCCTCGGCCAAAGCCATGGTCAGCAACGACTCCGGCCTCATGCATGTAGCCGCCGCTTTTAGGGTGCCCCAAGTGGCGGTGTTTGGTTCCTCCAGCCCGCTGCACACGCCGCCGCTGAGCGCGAAGGCCACGGTGCTCTGGCTCAAGAACGATCCCAGCTACCAGCCCCCGCTGGACTGCGCGCCGTGCTTCGCCCGCGAGTGCCCGCTGGGCCACACGCGCTGCTTGGTAGACATTGCGCCTGCCAAAGTGCTATCGTATTTATAGCTTTTCAGGCAATGATTACGCGGGCTGGAGCCCATTTTCATAGGTAAGCGCTCGGACATTCGTAAGCACCAGTTTTTGCGCCAATCTAAGGGTTTGTATTAATTAAAACCTATTGATTTACTTTTTCGTCGAACTACACTTTCCCGCAGATTCCCTGAGGCCGGCGTGCCTTGGGACCCGTTGGTAACCGTATTCGGACGGAAAGACATGCACTACAAAACACTCTGCCTGCTGGCCGCTCTGGGGCTGGCAATGGCTCCTGCCCATTCGCAAACCTCGGTCCTGATCGGCCTCATCACCAAAACCGACACCAACCCCTTCTTCGTGAAGATGAAGGAGGGCGCCAAGGCCGAGGCCCGCAAGCTCGACGCCCGCCTGCTGGTGGCGGCTGGCACGCAGGACGGTGACACGGCCAGCCAGATTGCCGCCATCCAGCGCATGGCGTTGGCCGGGGTCAAAACCATCCTGATCGCCTCCAACGGCGATGCGGTCATTCCGGCCATCAAAAAGGTGCAGGCCAGCGGTGTGCAGGTGATCGCGCTGGACAGCCCTATCGAAGGCGCCGATGCACTGTTTGCCACCGACAACTACCAGGCCGGCGTGCTGATTGGCCAGTACGCCAAAGTCGCGCTGGGCGCTACGCCCGCGCGCATTGCCACGCTGGACTTGTTCCCTGGGCACCCGGTGGGCGCGCAGCGGCATAACGGCTTCATGCGCGGGTTTGGCCTGTCGGCGCCCGACGCGGTGAGTCTGGAGCTGGGCACCGACAAGGCCGTGGTCTGCCAGGCTGACAGCTTTGGCGACGCCGCCAAGGGCCAGGCCGCCATGGAAAACTGCCTGAAAAAGCACCCAGATATCAATGTGGTCTACACCATCAACGAGCCTGCGGCGGCAGGTGCGCATACGGCGTTGGTGGCCGCCAACAAGGCGCAGGGCGTGCTGGTGGTGTCGGTGGATGGGGGCTGCAGTGGCGTGGCCGATGTGGCACAGGGTCACATTGCCGCCACCTCTCAGCAGTACCCGCTGCGCATGGCCGCCAAAGGCGTGAGCGCTGGTGTGGAGTACGCCCGCACGGGGCGGCGCACCACGGGCTATGTGGACACCGGCGTCAACCTGATCACACGCACCGCTGTGGCCGGCGTAGAAAGCAAGGACGTAGCGGCGGGCACCCAACTCTGCTGGGGGAAAAAATGATGCGCCACTATTTTGTTTCTGCTGCCGCGCTCGCCGTGTTGACGGGCACTGTTTCGCTCACTGCCTGGGCCAAGTGCGACAAAAAGCCCACCAAGCCCGACGCGCTGTACCAAGAGGTGGCGGGCAGCCTGGGGGCCGAGGTCAGAGACCCAACTTCGCATCTGGTGTGGCAGCGCTGCCTGGTTGGCAAGCAGTGGGATGCCACCGCCCAGCAGTGCACCGGCGCGGCCAAAAAGATGAGCTGGCAGGCGGCCATGACCCCGCCCCCCTCGGCGGGGCAGGGCGCGGCGTCACGTTGGCGCCTCCCCAGCTATATCGAGTTGCTGACCCTAGTGGACCTGAACTGCAGCGGCCCCGCGGTCAACGCGCGCTGGTTTGGTGACAGCGACGCCAGTTACCTCTGGTCCAGCTCCAGCTACGAGCAGCTGGCTGACTACGCCTGGGGCCTGAAGTACGCCCGCGGCGAAATCATCTATGACAGCAAGGTCGAGGAATTCCAGGCCCGGCTGGTGCGCTTTGCCGACTGAAGGAACCCCATGCAAGCCAACAACATCCGCATCGCCACCCGGCTGGCCCTCTCGTTTGGTGCGCTGATCGCCGTGGTGGCCATGGTGGCGCTGTTTGGCGCCTACATCGCCAAAAACACCAACCAGTCCATCCGCGCCATCTACACCGACAGCTTGATTCCGCTGCGCCAGCTCACCAGCATTGCCGATACCTACAAGGTGGAGGTGCTGGACAGCGCCAACAAGGTGGCCCTGGGTGGCCTGGAGCCCAAGGCCGCGCACACCAAGGTCAGCCAGGGGCTGGCCGCGGCGGCTACGGCATGGACCACCTACACGGCGCACGCCCAAACCGATGACGAGCGCAAGGGCATTGTCAGCATCAACGCGCTGTTGGAGAAGGCCCAACCCACGCTGGCCGAACTGGTGGAGGCGCTGGACAAGGGCGACCGCTACAAGGTGTCGCTGGTCATGCTGAACCTGGATGACATGGTGACCCCGGTGGTGAAAGAGCTGAACGCGCTGATGGCGCTGCAGCTGCAACATGTGGAGAGCCAGTACACCGAGGCCAACCAGCGCTATGAGGGCAGCATCGCGGTGTTTTTCGTCACCGTGGTGCTGGCGCTGGTTGCCGGCAGTGTGGCGGCCTGGCTGATGACCAAGGCCATCACTCACCCGATCAACCGCGCGGTGGAGATCGCGCGCGATGTGGCCGAAGGCGATCTGCGCAAGGACATTGAATGCGAAGGCCGCAGCGAAACTGCGCTGATGCTGGCCGCGCTCAAGGCCATGCAGGCGAGCGTGGTGCAGGTGGTGGCCACGGTGCGCAGCGGCTCCGAGGGCGTAGCCACGGTGAGCGCGGAGATCGCCCAGGGCAATAACGACCTATCGGCGCGCACCGAGCGCCAGGCCAGCTCGCTCGAAGAAACAGCGGCGTCTACCGCGGCACTGAACGAAGCGGTGCGCCAGAACGCCGACAACGCCAAAAAGGCCAACCAGCTGGCGCTCAAGGCCACCGAGGTGGCGATAGTCGGCGGCAAGACCGTAACCCAGGTGATCCAGACCATGGAGGGCATTAACCAGTCCTCCAAAAAGATCGGAGACATCATCAGCGTGATCGATGGCATTGCCTTCCAGACCAACATCCTGGCGCTGAACGCGGCGGTGGAGGCGGCCCGTGCCGGCGAACACGGCCGAGGTTTTGCCGTGGTGGCCAGCGAGGTGCGTTCTTTGGCTGGCAGCAGTGCCGACGCCGCAAAGGAGATCAAAAAACTCATCAACGAGAGCATGCAGCGCGTGCAGCAGGGCTCGGCCCTGGTGGACCAGGCGGGCGCCACCATGGGTGACGTGGTCAGCTCCATCCGGCATGTGACCGATCTGGTGGGCGAGATCAGCGCCGCCAGCCAGGCGCAGAGCGACGGCGTGGCCCAGGTGGGGGAGGCGATTGGCGAGCTGGACCGGGTAACGCAGCAAAACGCGGCGCTGGTGGAGCAAATGGCGGCCTCGGCCATGGATTTGCGCCACCAGTCCACCGCGTTGGTGGATTCGGTCAGCGTTTTCAAGCTGCCATAAAACTGCGCACAAAAAAAAGCCACCCGAAGGTGGCTTTGTAAAGTCCCCGAAGGGACGTCGTTGGAACCTGTTGAAGGAAACCTATTGGGTGGTTTCTCTTCGATCCTTGTGAACTGTGACAGCAGCTGGGTTGAACTTTAGGCGTTACAAACCGAAAGCGGTATCCCCCATTCGGGTGAATTTGCGGTCTTTTTTGTAAATAAATCGCGATTTTTTGGGGCCTCCCCAGTTTTTTCGGGTTTTCAGCCCTCAGAAATCACCCATTCGGCACGGTGCCGGCTTGCCGCAATGCGTTTTGCATTGGGTTCATCGGTCAGGGCCATCCATTCCAGCGCCTGTTCGCGACTGCGGCCAAACTGCATGTGGCGCGCCAGCAGGCGCTCGTGCCGCACCTCTGGCTCCACGTCCAAGTACCACACCTCGTCCAGCAGCGTGCGTGCGCCAGCCCATCCGTCATCCTCTAGCAGCAGGTAATTGCCTTCTGTGATGACCAGTGGAATGTGGGCCTCGATGGCAATCGCGCCCGCTATGGGCTCTTCGATCGCGCGGTGGAAGTCGGGGGCAAAGATGGTGGCGTCGCCCAGCACCTGCTGACGGACGCGCTGTAGCAGGGCCACAAAGCCCGCGGCATCGAAGGTGTCCGGTGCGCCCTTGCGCTGGGTGCGCCCCAGGCGCTCCAACTGAACCTGCGCTAAGTGAAAGCCGTCCATGGGCAGGTACTGGCTGTGCGGAGCGAAATGGGCGGCCAGCCCCTGGGCCAGGGTGGACTTGCCTGCCCCCGGTGGCGCCACGATGCCCACCACTTTGCGCCGACCCGTGGCCAGCAGCCCGGCCATGCGCTGCACGGTATCAACAGGGGGCGAAAAAAGTACCGATGGGTTAGGGTTTTCCATAACTAAAGCAACTTGATTTAAGTAGATGAAAAGAACTATAGTCCATCCACGCCGTGACCGACAGCGTAATTCCCCGGGGGCCCAACTCCCGACATTCCAGCCAAAACAAGGTCGCACAGACCGAGGAGCAATTCCATGAAAAAGTCCACCACCCTGATCCTGACCGCACTGGCCCTGGCCACCAATGTTGCATTTGCCGCTGACCAACCCATCATTGGCCTGATCACCAAAACCGAAACTAACCCCTTCTTCGTGAAGATGAAGGAAGGCGCCGAAGCCGAAGCCAAGAAAATTGGCGCCAAGCTGCTGACCGCCGCCGGCAAGCAAGACGGAGATACCGCCACGCAAATCGCTGCCATCGAAAACATGGTGTCCGCCGGTGCCAAGACCATCCTGATCACGTCCAGCGGCGATGCCATCATCCCCACCGTGAAAAAAGTGCAGGCCAAGGGTGTGCAAGTGATTGCGCTGGACAGCCCGTTTGACGGCGCCGACGCCCTGTTCGCCACTGATAACTACAAGGCCGGTGAGTTGATTGGCCAGTACGCCAAGGCCGCCCTGGGTGGTAAAAAAGCCGTAATCGCTACGCTGGACTTGTTTCCAGGCCACCCCGTGGGTGCCCAGCGCCACAACGGCTTCATGAAGGGTTACGGCCTGCCCGCAATGGACGCCAAGTCCAACGAACTGTCGAAAGATGCGGCTGTGGTCTGCATGGCCGACAGCTTTGGCGATGCGGCCAAGGGCCAGACCGCCATGGAAAACTGCCTGCAAAAGAACCCTGACATCAACCTGGTCTACACCATCAACGAACCCGCTGCCGCCGGTGCTTACAACGCACTGAAGAAGGCTGGTAAGGAAAAAGGCGTGACCATCGTATCGGTGGATGGCGGTTGCCAGGGTATCAAGGACACCACAGCTGGCGTGATTGCTGCGACGTCGCAGCAGTACCCCCTGAAGATGGCTGCCATGGGCGTGGCCGCGGGTGCTGACTACGCCAAGGGCGGCAAAAAAGCCTCTGGCTATGTGGACACCGGCGTGACCCTGATCGCTGGCAAGTCGGTCGCCGGTGTGGACAGCAAGGACACCAAGGTGGGCCTGGACCTGTGCTGGGGTAACAAGTAATCTGACCTGCGTATCCGCGTGATCCTCTGAGAAGAAAGGCGTGCCACGGCGCGCCTTTCTTTCTGTTTCTTCTTTGCTTTAATCGTTTCCTGCAACTACGGTATTTCGCTATGAATACATCCACCCGCCATATTCCTTGGGGTGCGCTGGGGCCCTGGCTGGCCCTGGCGGCCGCTTGCCTCTTCTTTGCCACCCAGTCCGACCGCTTTTTGACCGGTGAAAACCTTTCGCTGGTGGTCCAGCAGGTCATGGTGGTGGGTGTGCTGGCCATTGGCCAAACCCTGATTATTTTGACGGCCGGCATCGACCTGTCCTGTGGCATGGTGATGGCGCTGGGCTCTATGGTGGTGACCAAGCTGGCGGTGGAAAACGGCCTGCACCCCGCGCTGGCCATGGTCTGCGGCGTGGCGGTGACCAGCCTGTTTGGCCTGCTCAACGGCCTGCTGGTGACACGCGCCAAACTGCCATCTTTCATCGTGACCCTGGGCACCATGAACATTGCGTTCGCCGTGACCCAGCTCTATTCCAAATCGCAAACGGTGACGCACCTGCCCACCTTCCTGACCGACATCGGCAACACCTTCACCGTCGGCGGCACCGAAGTCAGCGTGGGCACGCTGTTGATGGTGGGGCTGTACCTGCTGGCCTGGCGCACCCTGTCTGACACGGCCCCGGGCCGGCACTTGTACGCTGTGGGCAACAACACCGAGGCTGCGCGCCTCACCGGTATCAATGTGGACCGCGTGCTGATCGGTGTGTACGTGATGGCGGGCTTCTTCTACGGCATCGCGGGTTTGCTGTCGATTGCGCGCACCGGCGTGGGCGATCCACAAGCAGGCCAGACCGAAAACCTGGACACCATCACCGCGGTGGTGCTGGGCGGCACCAGCTTGTTTGGTGGCCGAGGCATCATTTTGGGCTCGCTGGTGGGAGCCATCATCGTGGGCGTGTTTCGCAACGGGCTGACGCTCATGGGCGTGGCTTCGGTGGTGCAGACCCTGATCACCGGTGTACTGGTCATTCTGGCCGTGGCCACCGACCAAATGTCGCGCAAAGGAGGTCGTTGATATGAACGCCCCCCAACAACACACCCTGGTCATGCAGGCCAAGGGCATCGTCAAACGCTATGGTCAGGTGACGGCGCTGGACGGCACAGACTTCGAACTGCGCGCCGGAGAAATTCTGGCCGTGATTGGTGACAACGGCGCGGGCAAGTCCTCGCTGATCAAGGCCCTGTCCGGAGCCACTGTGCCTGACGAAGGCGAGCTGCTGCTCGACGGCAAGCTGGTGCACTTCAAGTCTCCCATCGATGCACGCCGCGCCGGCATCGAGACCGTGTACCAGGACCTGGCCGTGGCCCCCGCCATGACGATTGCCGAGAACCTGTTTCTGGGCCGCGAACTGCTCAAAGACCACCCGCTGGGCCGTGCCCTGCGCCTGCTGGACAAAAAAGCCATGTTGGCCCAGGCCGTGCAGCGCATGAACGACCTGAAGGTCGGCATCCGCTCCATGACCCAAGCGGTAGAGACCTTGTCGGGTGGCCAGCGGCAGTGCGTGGCTGTGGCGCGGGCCGCGGCCTTTGCGCAGCATGTGGTCATCATGGACGAACCCACCGCGGCCCTGGGCGTGAAGGAAGGCAATATGGTGCTGGAGCTGATCCGCCGCGTGCGCGACAAGGGCTTGCCGGTGATCCTGATCAGCCACAACATGCCCCATGTGTTCGAGATTGCCGACCGCATCCACATCCAGCGGCTGGGCAAGCGTGCGGCAGTGGTCAACCCCAAGGTCATCAGCATGAGCGATACGGTGGCGGTGATGACGGGGGCTAAGCTGGTGGAAGAGTTACCTGCGGAGGCCTTGGCTTAAGCGGGCCGGGCGATTACCCATGCCCATGTGCCCCGGACACCGTTGTGCTCGGGGCGCCACAATGTTTTCAGCAAGTCGGCGACATGGGTGAAAATCCTTCCACCATGAACTTTGCCGACACCCTATCCCCCACCCGGAGCGATGCCAGCGCGCCGCCTGTTGCTGCATCGCCGCCCGTGTTGCGGCCGCGTGGTTCCAACCATGTGGGCATGCGCCAGTTCAACGAGCGTGTGGTGTTGCAGGCAGTGCGCCTGAACGGCAGCTTGCCCAAGGCCGACCTGGCACGCCTGACCGGGCTCACGGCGCAAACCATTGGCCTCATCACCACCCGCCTGGAAGACGATGGCCTGTTGCTCAAGCAGGAGCGCGTGCGCGGTCGCATTGGTCAGCCCTCGGTGCCGCTGACGCTGAACCCGGACGGCGCGTTTGCCATGGGCATCAAGATTGGCCGGCGCAGCGCCGATTGGCTGCTGGTCGACTTCACCGGCAAGGTGCGCGTGCGCGAGACACTGGCCTACGACTTTCCCGATGCTGACGTGCTGCTGCCCATGGTGCAGTCGCACATGCGCACCATCCTCGATGGCATGGGGCCATTGGCCTCGCGCCTGGTGGGTGTGGGCGTGGCGGCACCGTTCAACCTGGGTGGCTGGCACAAGATGCTGGGCCTGTCCGAGGCCGTGTCCGACCAGTGGAACCATATAGATTTGTGTGCCCAGGTGCAGGCCATGACCGATGCGCCGGTGAGTTTTGCCAAAGACACCTCCGCGGCCTGCGTGGCCGAGCTGGTGGCCGGCCGGGGGCGTGACCTCAAGAGTTTTCTCTACCTGTTTGTGGATACGTTTGTGGGCGGCGGGCTGGTGCTCAATTCGCACTTGCATGGCGGCATCCACGGCAATGCGGGCGCTGTAGCGTCCATGCCGCTGGGCGTGGCCGAAGGCAGCACGCCACCCGAGCAACTGGTGGCCCATGCCTCGCTGTGGGAACTGGAGCAGCACTTCAAAGCAGCGGGACTGGAGCCCAGTGCGGCTTATGACGACCGCGCGATGGCCGGTGCCTACGCCACCCATACCCATGCCTGGATTGCCAGCGCCGCGCTGGGGCTGGCCCACAGCGTGGTCAGCGCCACGGCGTTTTTGGACATTGATGCCGTAGTGATTGACGGCTCGTTCTCGCGCGCCATGTTGCAGCGCCTGATCGATGAAACCGGGGCTGCACTGCGCCGCTATAACTGGGAAGGCCTGTGGCCCGCTACGGTGATCGCGGGCAGCATTGGGTCGGACGCGCGCGCATTGGGTGGCGCACTGCTGCCGCTGCATGAAAACTTTGCGCCCGACCGCGACCTGTTTCTTAAAGTCACGCCCTGAGCCGCGCAGGCCCAGGCGGGTTCCTCAAGCTGCTTGGGCTGCCGAGAGTGGCAGGCGAATCTCAAAACACGCGCCACCGTCCACACGATTGCTGCACGTCACCACACCGTGGTGGCGCAGCGTGATGGACTTGACCAGCGCCAGACCCAGACCCACCCCCCCATCGCGCTCGGAAGCACCGGGCAGGCGGTAAAACGGCTCAAAGATGCGGCCTTGCAAGGCCTCGGGCACGCCGGGGCCTCGGTCGCATACCCGCACGATGGCATGGGTGCTGTCCTGCTCCAGCTCCAGGCTGACCTCGCCCGCACCGTAGCGGCGTGCGTTCTCCAGCAGGTTGCGCACGGCGCGGCGCAGCAGCTTGGCCACACCAGGCACCACCAGTTCACCAGTGGTGGCTTCCAGCGTAGCCTGGGTACGGGCGCACTCCTCGGCCGCCAGGCCCACAAGGTCCACGGGTTCCACGGTACCCAAATCCGCCTCTTTGGCATCCAGACGGCTGGCCAGCAAAATCTCTTCGATCAACTGGTCCAGCTCACTGATGTTGCGCGAAATTTCCTGTTTGAAGCTGGGGCTGGGTGTGGCGCCCATGAGTTCCAGCCCCATGCGGATGCGGGTGAGGGGTGAGCGCAGCTCGTGCGAGGCGTTGGCTAGTAAGGACTTTTGGGAGGCCAGCAGCGATTCATGCGACTTCACCAGCGTTTCGATCTGCTGGGCCGCATGGTTGAAGCGCGAGGCCAGAAAACCCACTTCGTCGTCGCCGGTCATGGGCACGCGCACGCTCAGGTCGCCCCTGCCCCAGCGTTCCACGCCGTTTTGCAGGGTTTCCAGCCGGCGCGTCAGGCGGCGCACGATGGGGTAGGTGCCCAATGCCACGGCCACGGCGACCAGCCCCAGTGTCCACAGAAAGCCAAACGGCGCACGCATGCTGGACTGCGGTGGGCGCGGCAGGTGCAGGTGCATGGTCTGGCCATCCTGCATGCGCACCAGGAATTCAGGCCCACGGCCAAAGCGGCCGGGCGCATCGTCGTCGGGGCCGTCACCAGGTGCCTCGCTGTTAGGGGATTGTTTGTCGTCGGGCGGCGGCGGCGGTGGTCCGCCAAACGGGCGGTCCAGGCGCCAGCCCGACGAGGGCGGCCGGCGCAGGCGTGCCTGGCCATTTCCAATCACCTCGCCCGCTTCGTTGCGCACCACCACTTCCCGCAGGGGTGGCTCGGCGGCCATGCGCCAGGCCCAGCCCACCAGCATGGTGAGTACGACCACGGCCAGCACCACGGCCAGCCAGATGCGGACGTACAGCTTGTTGAAGAACATGCTCAGTCCTGCTGGCGCGCGAAGACGTAGCCCACGCCACGTACGGTGAGGATGCGTTTGGGGTCCTTGGGGTCAGCCTCAATGGCGGCGCGGATACGGCCCATGTGCACGTCGATGGAGCGGTCAAAGGCGTCCAGCTCGCGGCCGCGCACGGCTTCCATGATCTGGTCGCGCGTGAGCACGCGCCCGGCACGCTCGGCCAGCGCCACCAGCAGGTCAAACTGGTAGGAGGTCAGGTCACAGGCTGCGCCCGCTACCACCACGGTGCGGGCGTCGCGGTCGATTTCCAGCGTGCCAAAGCGCAGGGTCTTGCCGTTGGGTGTGGGGGTGTCCACCTTGCGGCGCAGGATGGCGCGGATGCGCGCCAGCAGCTCGCGCGGCTCAAACGGTTTGGGCAGGTAGTCGTCGGCGCCTATTTCCAGGCCGATGATGCGGTCCATGGCATCGCCCTTGGCAGTCAGCATCAGCACGGGCACGGTGCTCAGCGGCGCGGGCAGGGCTCGGATGCGGCGGCAGACTTCCAGGCCGTCAATGTCGGGCAGCATCAGGTCTAGCACCACGAGTTCGGGCGCGGCGCCGGCCGGGGGCTGGGTGAGGTGGGCCAGGCCGCTCAGGCCGTCGCCGCAGTGGCTGACGGAAAAGCCGGACTGTTCCAGGTACTCGGCCACCATGGAGGCCAGGCGGGCATCGTCTTCGATCAATAGCAGGTGTTGGGGCATGGCGGCAGTCTATCGCCGCGGGCCTGTATCCGCCATGCCTGCGGTTTGAAGCAGCGGTAAAGTTAGGTAAAAATCGCTACCAAAACAATAGCTGCTGGCGCACCATTCACGGGGGCTAGAGGGCGATTTTACCCATGAGCTTAAGCACGCTAGGTGTGGCCGAATAGTTCGCGCCAGTCAGCCCTTCAGTCGCTGCATGCGCCAAAGAAGTAGCAATAGCAGCAGGGGGGGGATGGCAGTCAGACCGGTGGCCACGAACGCTGTGGCGTAGGCGCCGAGGAGTCCGTAGGTCGGTGTGATTGTTTCGACAGCAATTCCGGAAAAACCTTTCAGGAACTTGCCGAGCAAAGCATAGGTGGAGGACAGCATCGCGTACTGGGTAGCGGTGTAGCCCAGGCTCGTCAGACTCGACATATAGGTCACCAGGGCAACGCCGGCGAAGCACTGTGCAAAGGTGTCGAGCGTCATCACCGCAGCGAAAACTGCTGGGTCTGCGTTGACGCTGAGCAAAGCAAATGCCGCCGTGCCCAAGCCTTCGAGCACGAGCCCTATGACCAAGGTCGGTAACAAGCCAAGACGCACAGCGCTGATGCCCGCCGCAGCAATCCCGAAAAATGTGGCTACGAGGCCGAAAGTGCCGCGCACCCACGCCACCGTGTCCTTGGAGATGCCGAGGTCGTGGTAGTACGGGTTGTACATCGGCCCCATGATGAAGTCGGGCAAGCGGTACAGCGCCACCATGAGCAGCATGACGAGTCCGGCAACCTTGTGCTTGGCAAAGAAGTCGACGAAGGGGCCGACGATGGCATCACCCAGGCCGCGCAAGGTCCACAACGGCGGTTTCTGGTGCAGCACCACGTCGGCGCGCGCGGGTTCCGAAGCAAACAGGGTAGCAACCGTGCACAGCGCCATCAGCACCGCCATGCCAACGTAAGACATGGACCACCCAACACGGGCAGCCGCGGCGATGATCAAGGCGTCAGTGACCAGGAGCGCTATGCGGTAACCGACCTGGGCGGCGGAGGTCATCAACCCCACCTCGTCGGCGTCGGACGCAGACTCAATACGCCAAGCGTCGATGGCAATGTCCTGCGTGGCCGATGCAAAAGCCGTCAACAACGCGAAGGCGCCAATGGCGGCCAGTCCACCCGCAGTACCTACCGCTGCCATGCCCAGCAGTCCGATGGTGACAAGAATCTGGCACAGCAGCATCCAGCCGCGACGCCGACCCAGACGGCCCAGCAGCGGCACATCGATGCGGTCCACCAGCGGCGACCAGTACACCTTGAAGGCATAGGCGAAACCGACCCAGGAGATGAACCCGATAGCGACCAGACTCGTCCCGTCGTCTCGTAGCCAGTAGCCAAAAGTATTGGCCGTCAGCAAAAAGGGCAGGCCCGAGGCAAAGCCCAGCGCCAACATGACTGCAACTTTGGGCTGCCGAAGCTCGCGCAGGACCTCCATCGCAGAGCGCTTGCGGCGGGTGGGTGCGATGGCCGACGTCATTGCGAAAACTCCAGCAATAGCATGTGCATGGATCTCCGTTCCAGATAGACCGCCCAGTTTTTTGTCCATGGGGGTTGGGCAGCAATCAGGGGTGTTTCGGGTGCGAGCAGGGTCATGCGGGAATAATACCTGTCACATTCGCAGGCATGCGGTGCCAACTGCAAGGAGTTCCATTGAGCAACGAGGGCAAGCCCGAACCCGTTACCAGCCCGGTGCGCAAAAGCCGCGCCTCCGGCCGCGTCACGCTGGACGATGTGGCGCGATCCGCGGGCGTGAGCCGCATCACTGCGTCGCGCGCGCTGCGGGCCGAGCGCAGTGTGGACAAGGCGTTGGTGGCGCGGGTCGAGGCCGCGGCGCTGGCGTTGGGCTATGTGCCCGACCCGGCCGCTCGGGCCCTGGCCAGCGCGCGCAGCAATATCGTGGTGGTGCTCATTCCGCTGTTATCGAACCACCTGTTTGTAGACCTGCTGGAGGCTGTGCACCGCACCCTGCACCCGGCGGGCTACCAAATCCTGATTGGGGTGACCCACTACGACGCCGCGGAAGAAGAGGCGCTGCTGGCCAGCTACCTGGCGCACCGGCCCGCCGGCATTTTGGTGACGGGCACCGAGCGGACCGAGCGCAGCCGCGCCCTGCTGGCGGGCAGCGGCGTTCCCTGTGTGCACCTGATGGAAATTTCACAGGACCCGGCTTTGCACTGCGTGGGGTTTTCGCAGGCGGACGCCAGCCGGGCCATGACCGAGCACCTGCTGTCCACCGGCCGTCGGCGCATTGCGTTTGCGGCCGCTCAGTTGGACCCCCGGGTGCTGCAGCGGCTGGAGGGCTACCGCCAGGCGCTGCAAGCCGCGGGCTTGCATGACGCTGCGCTGGAGTGGCTGCGCAGCGAGCCCTCGTCATTGGCGCTGGGCGGAGAGCTGCTGGCTCGCCATTTGCGCGACCATCCGGATGTGGATGCGATTTTCTTTTGTAATGACGATCTGGCGCAGGGAGGCCTGCTGGCTGCGCTGCGCCTGGGAATTGCAGTGCCGCAGCGGGTCGCCATCGCCGGGTTCAACGATTTGGCAGGCAGCGACCAAATGTGGCCTGCGCTGACCACCATCCGCACGCCGCGGGCTGAGATTGGCGAGAGCGCCGCGGCCATGCTGCTGCAACGCATGCGCGGCGACAGGGTGGCGGCCACCTGCGTGGATGTGGGATGGGAACTGAAAGTAAGGCAAAGCACATGAAACAAGCACTCGCGCGACGCAACAGGCCCCACTGGAGTATCGCGGTAGTACTGGCCACAGCACTGTGGGCCGCAGCCCCTGCGGGCGCCCGCGAGGGTGTGGACGTGGGCGGCAATTCGGCGTTCAGCAACCTGGTGTCGGCCGAAGAGGTGGAGCATTCTGCGGCACAGCAGTACACCCAAATGGTGTCTGCGGCGGCATCCAAGAGCGCTCTGGCTGGCAAGGACGATCCGCAAGTGCGGCGCCTGCGCGCCATCGCCCGCCGCATCATTCCCTTCACGCTGAGCTGGAACTCCCGGGCCAAGGCGTGGACCTGGGAGGTCAACCTGCTGGGCTCCAACCAGATCAATGCGTTTTGTATGCCGGGCGGCAAGATCGCCTTCTACAGCGGCATTTTACAAAAGCTCAAACTCACCGACGACGAAGTCGCCATGGTCATGGGCCACGAAATTGCCCACGCGCTGCGCGAGCACGCGCGCGAACGCATGGGCAAAAACGCGGCCACGGGGCTGGGGGCCAGCCTGCTAAGTCAGGTGCTGGGCCTGGGCCAGGTGGGGCAAACGGTGACGCACTACGGCGCCCAGCTGCTGACGCTGAAGTTCGGCCGCGAAGACGAGTCCGAGGCCGACCTGGTGGGCATGGAGCTGGCCGCCCGGGCGGGTTTTGACCCGCGTGCGGGCATCACGTTGTGGCAGAAAATGGCCGCGGCCAACAAGGGGGCGCCCCCAGAATGGCTGTCCACCCACCCGTCCGGCAACTCCCGCATTGCGGACATTCAGGCTGCCTTGCCACAGGTCATGCCCCTGTACGAGCAAGCCAAGAAAGCATCAGCCGTGGGCAAATAACCGAGTTTTCGGGCGGGAAGTGACGAATATCACACCGGATTAGCTCTTTCGGACTACATGTCTTCGATTTGTAACTGCGAAAATTACGTCTAGTTACAAGTACGGGAGTCTCAGTGAAAATTTTAAAAGCCATTGCCAGTGTGTCGGCCCTGCTGGCCGTTCTGATCAGCCCTGCCGCGATGGCCGCCCCGGTGCCCGCAGGACCCACCTTCTCGTCGGTGGGAGGTCACAGCACCCATCTGGGCGACGACTTTGACCCGGCCTGGGTTGCTGGCTTTAGTGCTGTCGGCTTCAACCTGCACAACATGCAAAAAAGTGGTGAGCTGGTACTGAGTTCCGCCGCCAGTCTGTCGTTCAGCTTTGTGGGCAAAGAAGCCAGCTACAACAACGGCTTTTACTTTGGCAACAGCGATGGTGGCGTGATCAACTCCACCACCAACAGCGCAGGCGCGTATACCTTTGCGGCTGGCTCCAAGATCGGTGGGGCACTGGACTTCTGGTTCAAGTCCAACAACCTGGGAGGAGCCATCCACAATGGCGCCGATGCCCTAGGCCTGATCCTGTCGCATGACAAGAAAAGCGCTTTGGTGCTGTTCAATGACAACTACACCGGTGACAAAGACTACGACGACATGATCATCAAGATCTCGATCACCACTGCGGTTCCTGAGCCTGAAACCTACGCACTGATGCTGAGCGGCTTGGCGCTGTTGGGGGCCGTGGCCCGCCGCCGTAAGAACCGCGTCTAATCAACGTGCATACAAAAAAGAGCCCTCTTGAGGGCTCTTTTTCATTGGCGGGTAGGAGTTACAGCCCGAAGTCGTAGCCAATGGTAATGGGAGCGTGGTCCGAGAACTTCTCGGTTTTGTAGATGTCCACTGTGCGCGCACCCGCTGCCAAGGTAGGTGTAGCCAAGTGGTAATCCAATCGCCACCCCACGTTGTTGGTATAGGCTTGGCCGCGGTTGCTCCACCATGTGTAGCAGGCGTCGGTGGTGTCGGGCTCTAGCTGGCGGTAGACGTCCACAATGCCGCCCTCGCTGGTCAGCTTGGTCACCCAGGCCCGCTCTTCGGGTGTGAAGCCGCTGTTCTTTTGGTTGCTGCGCCAGTTCTTTAAGTCGGCCTCTTTGTGGGCGATGTTGATGTCGCCGCACAGAATGAAATCGCGCTCGGCCTTGAGTGCCTGCAGGTGCGGGTACATCGCGCCCAAAAACCGGAACTTGGCCAACTGGCGCTCTTCACCCGACGAGCCGCTGGGGAAGTAGGAGCTGATGATCGAATGTTTGCGGGCCAGCGTGTCAAACCGTAACTCTACATAGCGGCCTTCGCCATCGAATTCACCCCCATCAAAGCCAATCACCACGTCGCTGGGCTCCAGGTGGGTGTAAACGCCCACACCCGAGTAGCCTTTTTTCTCCGCAAAGTGGAAATAGCCCTTGAGCCCGGCCAGGGACTCAAACTTGTTGGCCACATCGGCGGCCTGGGCTTTGACTTCCTGCACGCAAATACAATCGGGCCGGGCCTGGGCGAGCCAGGCTTCGAGCCCTTTGCTGGTGGCGGAGCGAATGCCGTTGAGGTTGAGGCTGGTTAATTTAAACAAGGAATACTCCCATGTCGGATCGAGACCCGTTGGCGCAGGATTTTGTGCGGTTTGCCGTGGATTGCGGGGTGCTGCGGTTCGGCGAGTTCAAAACCAAGGCCGGGCGCATGAGCCCCTACTTCTTCAACGCGGGCCTGTTTGACGATGGTGCCAAACTGGGGCGTTTGGCCGAATTCTATGCCCAGCGTTTGCTGGCCAGCGGCATTGAGTTTGATATGGTGTTTGGCCCTGCCTACAAGGGCATTCCTTTGGGCGCTGCCGTCGCTATCGAACTGGCGCGGCAGAGCCGCAATGTGCCGTTTGCCTACAACCGCAAGGAAACCAAGGACCACGGCGAGGGTGGCACCCTGGTCGGCGCGCCGCTCAAGGGGCGGGTGCTGGTGATTGACGATGTGATGTCGGCAGGCACTGCGGCCCGCGAATCGATTGCCATCATCCAGGCCGCGGGTGCTACGCCGCATGCCGTGTGCATCGCGCTGGATCGCCAGGAAAAAGCCACCGAAAACGGCCAGGATGTGCCTTACAGCGCCGTGCAGTACGTGCGCAACCAGCTAGGCCTGCAGGTGTGCGCAATTGCGAAGCTGGGCGATTTAATGCAGTATCTGGAGTCCCGCAATGGGTCCGGCACAGATGCGGACCACCAAAGGGTGCTGGCCTATCGTCAGCGCTACGGCGTGGAAGAAGGAGACGCATGACAAGAATGATGAGGGCTGCGCTGCTGTGTGCGGCGGCCGTTGGAACTGTGGCGACAGCATGGGCGCAAAGCGCGCCCATAGCCGGCGGCGTGTATACCTGCATCGATGCCAAAGGACGCAAACTCACGGCCGACCGGCCGATTCCGGAATGCGTAGACCGTGAGCAAAAGGTGCTGAACCCCAGTGGTACCGTGCGCGCCAAGGTCGGCCCCACGCTGACCGCGCAGGAAAAGGCCGAGCTGGAGCAAAAGGAAAAACGCGCGCAAGAAGAGCAGGGACGTGCGGCCGAGGAAAAACGCCGTGACCGTGCGTTGCTCACGCGTTACCCCAACAAGACCGTGCATGACCAGGAGCGTGCCGATGCGCTAGCACAGATTGCTGCGGTGACCAAAGCGGCCACCACCCGGCTGGAAGAACTGGTGCGCCAACGCGTGGCGATTGACGAGGAAATGGAGTTCTACAAAAAGGACCCCAGCAAGGCCCCGGCCTACCTGCGCCGCCAGTCGGACGAAAACGCGCAAAGCCAGTCGGTGCAAAAGCGCTTCATCGGCGAGCAGGATGCGGAGTCCAAACGCGTGAATGCGCGGTTTGACGATGAACTGGTGCGCTTGCGCCAGCTCTGGGCACAGCTGGGCCCAGCGGCCAAATAAAAAAAGGCCTCACAAGAGCAATGCCAGTCAGTTAAGAGCTGACTGGCATTTTTTTGATGGGTACTTGCTGCGCGTAGAGCGTTTGACCTGGCGTGGGAAACTGCGATCCGTGCGTCGCACGGGCAGCACGAAGTAGCGGGCCTGGTCTAGAAGACGCTGCAAGTGC
>NZ_JBFUBO010000023.1:0-17832 GCF_056405715.1 Rhodoferax sp. P1_F3
ATGCGCATGCCCCCGGGATGGGACGGCGTTGAAACCATCGAACAGCTATGGCTGGTCGATCCTCGTCTGCAGATCGTGATTTGCACCGCGTATGCCGACCAGTCATGGAACGAAGTCTTCGAACGCCTGGACGCACGTGATCGCTTGCTAGTTCTGAAAAAACCATTTGATCCTATTGAGGTTCGCCAGTTGGCCAGTGCTCTCACGGTGAAGTGGCAAATGACCGAAGACGCCACGTTGCGGATGAACTCGCTGGAGCAGGCAGTCGAGGAAAGAACCAGGGAACTTTCCGACGCAAACATCATTGTGCAGAACAGCCCCATCATCCTCTACCGCCTGCGCGGTGAGCCTTCGTTCCCACTGATCTATATCTCGCAAAATATCACCAAGTTTGGCCACGACCCGGCCAGCCTGCTGGCCAACCCGGACTGGGCAGACGTGCTGATTGATCCGGACGACCAAGCCACAGTAGCAGAGGCGATGTCGCGGGTGCTGGAAAAGGATGCGCAAGGCGCCTCGATCGAATACCACCTTCTCACTGGGGATCGTTCCCGACGCTGGGTCGAAAACCGCTACGTTCCGGTACGCGATAAGGACGGGCGACTTATTGAAATCGAGGGAATCGTCCTGGACATTACGGAGCGCAAGGCGGCAGAAGAGCAGCTCGCAAAGGTCGCACGTACCGATGGACTCACGGGGCTGGCAAACCGTTCTACTTTCACCGACCGGTTGCACCAGGCCTTTGCTGCGGCGCAGCGGGGCGCCGTTCCGTTTGCGCTCCACTATCTGGATCTGGACCGCTTCAAATTGGTAAACGACACACTGGGCCATCCGGCCGGTGATTGGCTATTGCGCGAGGTGGCCCAGCGCCTGAGGGACTGCACCCGGGAAACAGACTTGGTCGCCCGCCTGGGAGGTGATGAGTTCGCTGTGCTGCAAGGGGACATGGTTGAGCCATCGAATGCAGGCATATTGGCGTCAAAAATGCAGAGAGCGCTGGCTCTTCCGTACTTGCTCAATGGCAACGAAATGCATATTTCTGCCAGCATTGGCATCTGCCCTTACGTCGGGGGCATTGCAGGCCCGGACACGATGGTGATGCAGGCTGATCTGGCGCTGTATCGCTCGAAAGACAAGGGCCGTAATCAATACCACTTTCACTCCGAAGATCTGGATAAGGAGGTGTTGGACCGAGTCACGCTTGGCGAAGATTTGCGCCGGGCGATCGAGCGCGATGAGCTCGAGCTTTACTACCAGCCACAGGTTGAGTTGTCTTCTGGAAAAATCGTTGGAATGGAGGCCTTGGTGCGTTGGAGCCATCCACTGCGTGGCCTTCTCAGCGCAGGTGTATTTATCCCAATCGCAGAAAAAACCGGCTGCATCATCGCACTAGGCCATTGGGTGCTGAACCAAGCGTGTAAGCAAATGAAGCTATGGCGTGACCAAGACATGGCTCCGCCGGTTATTGCTATCAATCTGTCTCTTGGGCAGCTCAAAGGCGGAGTTGAATTGGTTCGCGATGTCGTGGAGACCCTTGCGTTGTGGGGGCTTGAGCCATCCAGCCTGGAGTTCGATGTGACGGAGGCGACTCTGGCCCAGATGACCTGGACCCACAACGATGTACTCCCGCGGCTACGAGCCTTGGGCGTCAAGATAGCCATTGATGACTTCGGGACAGAGTATTCATCGTTCGAATACCTCCGTGCCTACCGTGTGAACCATCTGAAGATCGCGCAGTCCATGCTTCAAAATGCTGTCGACGATCCGGCCAGTGCAACCACTGTTCGTGCCATTATTAACCTCGCACGCGAAGCCCGCATTGAGATCATCGTCGAAGGTGTAGAAACTGAAGCACAGCGTACCTTCCTGAATTCAACCGGTTCTACAACCCTCGCGCAAGGCTACTACTTTAGTGAAGCTGTAGTAATCGCCGATGCCAACGATTTATTGCGTTCAGGCACCCTAGGGCAAAGCCTGCAAAGCAGGAATGCAGAACGCATTGCCGGTATAGATGGAGCAACAGCCATCTAAGCAGGCTCGAAGCAAAAACATTTTGTGAAATGTCCACGGCTTCCCCAATTTTGGGTAATTGCAACGATATGCAATCAAGCCAAATCAGCTCGTATGGCCGTCAATACCAATGGAGCATTGGGAGGTGGTCAAGGCCACCATCGAAGCCATGCTCGTTGTGAGCCACCGCGAGAAAATGCATGCCGCGCGCTGCCGATGCCTTTTCTGCATGGGCTAACTGCTAGGGCTTACTTCTGGGTGGCGATCTGGTTCACCACCGTCTGCACGCCGTCAACCCCACGGGCCACGTCCACGGCGTGGTCGATCTGTGCTTTGGTGGCGACGAAGCCGCTGAGCTGCACTTCGCCCTTGCGGGTGACCACGGCAATTTCGAAGCTCTTGATCGCCGGATCGGCGAGCAGGGCGGCCTTGACCCGCGCCGTGACCACGGTGTCGTCTACGGCGTTTCCGATGGTGGCCTGACCTTCCTTGATCGTCATGGCGTCGACTATGGCCTTGGCCCCTTCCACCCCACGGGCAATGGAGATGGCCCGGTCGGCCTGGGCACGGTTGTCCACAAAGCCGCTGAGTTGCACCGTGCCCTTGCGGGTCTCCACCTTGATGTCAAAGCCCTTGGTCTCGTCGTGCTCAATCAGCGCGGACTTGACGCGGGTGGTGACCACGGTGTCGTCGATTTCCATGCCCACGGTGGTCTCGGGTGCCGCGGCGGCCACCGGGGTGTCGGCCTTGGGCGAGCACCCCATGACCGAGAGCGCAAGACCCGCGGACAGCGCGATGCCAAATGCAATGGAGGTGAGGGTGAAGGGCGCGCGAGCAGGCATGGTGGTTCCTTGTGAAGTTGGGGATGGAGGCACTGTCGGCCCCAACCGGCATCGGGTCTGTGCGTGCTCGCACAGACCCCGGAGCGGGCGCTGACTACGCTGGCCTGGAGACTGCAACGGGTCTTGTCGTGATTCCCACGCAGGTCAACCGGCTGTCTACCCGTGAGAGGCCCTGACCCTTGAAAGCAAGTTACCCGGACCTGCGCGCCGCCATTGCCCGCGGTATTGCGCGTGTGCAAACCCTGGCAGGCGGACGCAACACCGTCGCCGCCGAGGCCCCCCTGCGGGCCGAGCTGTTCAACGCCGAGCAAATGGAGCGCCACGGAAAAACCCTGGCCGCCAGCCATTCCTTGCTGCATGGCCGTGGGCGGGAGCAGCTG
The DNA here is from genome assembly GCF_056405715.1 of Rhodoferax sp. P1_F3. Classification (NCBI taxonomy): domain Bacteria; kingdom Pseudomonadati; phylum Pseudomonadota; class Betaproteobacteria; order Burkholderiales; family Comamonadaceae; genus Rhodoferax; species Rhodoferax sp. P1_F3. Next base: position 3,233 of record NZ_JBFUBO010000023.1, read on the forward strand.
CTGGACCGCTTGGCCGACAACGACAACGTGCTGCACGAGGCCTGCGACTTGCTGATGGACGCCGTCAAGACCGGGCGCCGCATTACCCCCGCGGGCGAATGGCTGCTGGACAACTTCTACCTCATCGAAGAGCAAATGCTGACCGCGCGCGGGCACTTTCCCAAGGGCTACAGCCGCGGCCTGCCGCTGCTGGCCAGTGGGCCCTCCAAGGGCTTGCCACGCGTGTACGACATTGCGCTGGAAGTAATCTCGCACGGAGACGGGCGTGTGGACCCCGAGAACCTGAACCGCTTTGTGGCCGCCTACCAAAAGAGCTCGGTGCTCAAGCTCGGTGAGTTGTGGGCCATTCCCATCATGCTGCGCCTGGCGCTGATCGAGAACCTGCGCCGTATCAGCGCGCGGGTGGCGCAGTCCATGGTGGAGCGCAGCTTGGCGGCCACCTGGGCTGAGCAGATGATGGAGGTGGCCGAGCGCGACCCCAGCAGCCTGATCCTGGTGATTGCCGACATGGCGCGGTCCAACCCACCGTTGGTAAACGCCTTTGTGGCCGAGCTGGCGCGCCGTCTGCAGGGGCACAGTTCAGCGCTCGCCCTGCCACTGACCTGGATAGAGCAACGCCTGTACGAGTTGGGCCAGACCACCGAGCAGATGGTGCACGCGGAAACCCAGAACCAGGCCATCAACCAGGTGTGCATGAGCAACACCATCGGTAGCCTGCGCTTTTTGGGGGCCATGGACTGGCGCGAGTTCGTCGAGTCCATGAGCATGGTGGACCACAAGCTGCGCGAAGACCCTGGTGGGGTCTATGCCCAGATGGACTTCCACACGCGCGACCGCTACCGCCACGCGGTGGAGAAGATTGCGCGCCGCACCCATCTGTCAGAAACCGATGTGGCACGCAAAGCCATCCAACTGGCCTACCAGCCAGTGACATCCCATGCCTCGGGCGATGTGCGGCGCAGCCATGTGGGCTATTTCTTGGTGGACAAGGGGCTAGCCCAGCTGGAGCGTGCATCGCAGGCACCCTTGGGACTGGGTGAGAGTGTGGTCCGGTTGGTGCGCAGGTTTCCGGTGCCGGTGTATCTGGGGGGCATAGGGTTGCTCACGGCGTGGTTCACCTGGAGCCTGCTGGCCCGTGCCCATGGGCAGGGCTTGAATCTCTGGATGTTGGCCGGCGTGGGCGTGGCCACCGTGCTGGCAACCAGCCAGCTGGCAGTCACGCTGGTGAACTGGCTGGCAACGCTCATCACCGTACCGCGCACGTTGCCACGCATGGATTTTTCGAAAGGCATTGCGCCATCGTCCCGCACGCTGGTCGTGGTGCCCACCATGCTGAACACCGGCGAAAGCATTGATGCGCTGCTGCAAGACCTGGAGGTGCGCTACCTGGCCAACCAGGACGACTGCCTGCATTTCGGTTTGCTCACGGACCTACTGGACGCAGCGCAGGAATCGCTGGTGAGCGATGCGGTGCTGGAGGCACGGGTGGCGCTGGGCATGGCGGGCTTGAATGCCAAGTACCCGCGCCCGGGCAACGATGTGTTTTTTCTGTTCCACCGGCCCCGCTGCTGGAACGCGCAAGAGCGCCTCTGGATGGGCTATGAGCGCAAGCGCGGCAAGCTGGCTGCGCTCAATGCGCTGCTGCGCGGCGGCTCTGCGCAGGCCTTCTCTCTGGTGGTGGGCGACACCACCGTGCTGCAGCAGGTGCAGTACGTGATCACCCTGGACACTGATACGCAGCTTCCGCGCGATGCTGCGCGTGCCTTTGCCGGCACCCTGGCTCACCCTCTGAACCGTCCGCATTTCGACGTGACCCTGCAGCGCGTGACCGAGGGCTACGGCATTCTGCAACCGCGCATGGCCGTGAGCCTGCCGGGCACCAATCGCTCACGCTATGCCCAGCTGTGCGGCAACGACCCCGGCATGGACCCCTACACCCGCGCGGTGTCCGACGTGTACCAGGACCTGTTCCACGAAGGGTCTTTCATCGGCAAGGGTATTTACGATGTGGATGCTTTCGAGCGTGCACTCAACGGCCGCTTCCCCGAGAACCGCATCCTCAGCCACGACCTGCTGGAGGGCTGCTACGCCCGTGCCGGCCTGCTCAGCGACGTGCAGCTCTACGACGACTACCCCACGCGCTACGACGCGGACATGCAGCGCCGCCACCGCTGGACGCGCGGCGATTGGCAGATCGCTGCCTGGCTGCTCTCCCGCGTGCCAGGGCCTGGCGCCCAACGGGTGCGCAACCCGCTCTCACGGCTGTCGCAATGGAAGATCATGGACAACCTGCGGCGCAGCCTGGTGCCTGCGAGCGTGGTGGGCCTGCTGGTACTGGGGTGGACCCAGATGGTGGCGCCAGGCGCATGGACCGCGGCGCTGCTGGGTATTCTGTTTTTTGAACCCGCTTTGAGCACCGTGGTGAGCCTGGTGCGCAAGCCCAAGGGACTGTCCCTGGGGCAGCACGCCATGGCGGTGTGGCAATCGACGCTGCGCCGACTGGCCCAGGCCACGCTTACGCTGGCCACGCTGCCCTACGAGGCCTATTTCAGCCTCGACGCCATCGGCCGCACCATCGCACGCATGCAGTTCACGCACCGCCAACTGCTGGAGTGGAGCCCCTCAGGCGCGTCATCCAGCCAGTCGTCGCGGCCCGGTGGTGTGCGCGATCTCGTGCAGACCTGGGCCACCATGTGGGCCGGCCCAGTGCTCGCCCTGGGCCTTGCGGTGGTGCTGCTGAATACCCGGGCGGTGGCCCTGTGGGTGGCGGCACCCGTGCTGGCGCTGTGGTTGGTCTCTCCGTTGCTGGCCTGGTGGCTCAGCCGGCCGCTGCCAGAGCGGTCTGCGCGCTTCAAGCCGGAGCAGGTGCAGTTCCTGCACACCCTGGCACGCAAAACCTGGCGCTACTTCCACACCTTTGTGAATGCCGAGGAAAACTGGCTGCCCCCCGACAACTTTCAGGAGCACCCGGTGGCCGTGGTGGCGCACCGCACGTCTCCCACCAACATGGGGCTGGCGTTGCTGGCCAATCTGGCCGCGTACGATTTTGGCTACATCCCCGCCGGCGGCCTGCTCACGCGCACGGCCGACGCCCTGCGGACCATGCAGACCATGGAGCGGTATGAAGGCCACTTCTACAACTGGTACGACACCCTGACGCTGAACCCGCTGGCGCCGCGCTACATCTCATCGGTGGACAGTGGCAACCTGTCAGGGCATTTGCTGACCCTGCGCGCCGGCCTCAACGGCCTGGCCGACCAGCCCATCCTGAACCCCCGCCTGTTCGACGGGCTGGGGCACACACTGGCCAATCTGCGCGAAGCACTGGGCACCGACGTGCCTTTTGCGCTGAGCCAGGCGGTGGCCCAGGTGCAGACCGACATCGAATCGGCCTGTGACGCCAAGCCCGCCACCGTCGCGTCGGCGCGGCGTTGGCTGGAGACCATTGCGGCCTCTTGCGTGGCGTTGGACCAGGCGGTGGGCCAGCCCGCAGCCGGGCAGGTGCGCCCGGATCTGGTCGCCTGGTCTGCCAGCTTGCGCGCCGAGTGCGAGGCGCATGGGGCAGAGCTGGATTTTCTGGCTCCCTGGAAGGCACTGCCCGCAGGCTTGCCGGCCTTGCCCGGCCTGGGCGCCATGGCCACGCTGCGCGAGCTGGCTGCCCTGCAGGACACACTGAGCCATGCCCTGAGCCAACTGCCCCAAGACACGCGGCTGGCCGACCTGTTGCCGCAAGTGGCGCTGGCCAGCCAGCGCGCCCGAGAACGCATCACCAGCCTGGAGGCACTGTCGGCTCAGGCCACCACGCTGGCGCGCGCCAACTACGCCCTGCTGTACGACACGGGCCGCCATCTGCTGACCATTGGCTACAACGTGGACGAGCACCGGCGTGACGCCGCGCACTATGACCTGTTGGCGTCGGAAGCGCGCTTGTGCAGCTTCCTGGCCATTGCCCAGGGTGACATTCCGCAGGACAACTGGTTTGCGCTGGGGCGCCTGCTCACGGTGTCGGGTGGCGAGCCCACTCTGTTGTCGTGGAGTGGCTCCATGTTTGAGTACCTCATGCCCATGCTGGTGATGCCTACCTACGCCAACACGCTGCTGGACCAGACCTGCCAGGCCGTGGTGAAGCGGCAAATGGCCTACGCCGCCACGCGCGGTGTGCCATGGGGCATTTCCGAGTCGGGCTACAACGCCGTGGATGCGGCGCTGAACTACCAGTACCGCGCCTTTGGCGTGCCGGGGCTGGGCCTCAAGCGGGGGCTGGCCGAAGACCTGGTCATTGCGCCCTATGCCAGCGCCATGGCGCTGATGGTGAACCCCCAGGCTGCCTGCCAGAACCTGGAGCGCCTGACGGCCATGGGCCTGAAGGGCGACTACGGCATGTACGAGGCGGTGGACTACACGCTGGCGCGCTTGCCGCGCGCCCAGTCCAGTGCCGTGGTGCGGTCCTTCATGGTGCACCACCAGGGCATGGGCTTTTTGGCCATGGCCTATGTGCTGCTGGACCAGCCCATGCAGCAGCGCTTCCAGGCCGACCCCATGTTCCGTGCCACGGACCTGCTGCTGCAGGAGCGCACGCCGGGCGCCGTAGCCTTCCATGTGCGCAACCCCGAAATTGCCGATGTGCGCACGCTCTCCACCGGCCCCGAAATGCCCATGCGCGTGCTGCGCAATACCGACACGGCCATTCCCGAGGTGCAACTGTTGTCCAACGGGCGCTACCACGTGATGGTCAGCCAGGCGGGCGGTGGCTACAGCCGCTGGAAGGACATTGCGGTGACGCGCTGGCGCGAGGATGGCACTACCGACCACTGGGGCAACTTCTGCTACCTGCGCGATGTGGGTACTGGTGAATTCTGGTCCACCGCCCACCAGCCCACGCTGGCGAAGGCCGACAGCTACGAGGCCATTTTTTCCGAAGGGAGGGCCGAGTTTCGCCGGCGCGACCACGACTTTGAAACCCACACCGAAATCGTGGTGTCGCCCGAAGACGACATGGAGCTGCGGCGCCTGCGCATCACCAACCGATCGCGCACGCGCCGCTTCATCGAAGTCACCAGCTATGCCGAGGTGGTGCTGGGCGCGGCTGCGGCAGACGCGGCACATCCGGCCTTCAGCAACCTGTTTGTGCAAACCGAAATCCTGCAAGACCGGCAGGCCATTCTGTGCAACCGGCGCCCACGTTCTAACGGCGAGCACGCGCCGTGGATGTTCCACCTGATGGCGGTGCATGGGGCCGAGTCTGGCGCCGCGTCGTACGAGACCGACCGCATGCGCTTTGTAGGGCGCACGCGAGGCGTAGATGCACCCCAGGCCATGGAAGGCATGGCCGCGCTCTCCAACAGCCAAGGCGCCGTGCTGGACCCCTGTGTGGCCATTCGCAAGCAAATCCTGCTGGAGCCGCAGCAGACCGTGACCATCGACATGGTGTATGGCGTGGGCGACACGCGGGATGCGGTGCAGGCCCTGGTGGGCAAGTACCGCGACCGGCACCTGGCCGACCGGGTGTTTGACCTGGCTTGGACCCACAGCTGGGTGAACCTGCAACAGATCAATGCCAGCGAATCGGACGCGCAGCTGTATGCGCGGCTGGCCAGTTCGGTGATTTACGTGAACCCCACGCAACGCGCGGATACGGTCGTGCAGGCGCGCAACCGCCGCGGGCAGTCAGGCCTGTGGGGCTACGGCATCTCGGGTGACTTGCCCATCGTACTGTTGCAGATTGGAAGCCAGGCCAACATCGAGCTGGTGCGCCAGCTGGTGCAGGCGCATGCCTACTGGCGCCTCAAAGGCTTGTCCGTGGACCTGGTCATCTGGAACGAGGACCACGCGGGCTACCGCCAGTTGCTGCAAGAGCAGATCATGGGTCTGATTGCGGCGGGCATGGAGGCTAACTTCACCGATCGGCCCGGTGGCATTTTTGTGCGCGCGGCCGAGCAGATCTCCAGCGAAGACCGCACCCTGTTCCTGACCGTGGCGCGTGTAGTCATCACCGACACACGGGGCACGCTGGCCGACCAGGTGAATCGGCGCAATGCCAAAGATCAGCGCGAAGCCTCGATGCCGCGCTTGCCCTCCAACCGCGTGGTTCGCCGTGCCGATGTGGCGCTGCCGAGCGCCACATGTGAATGTCATTGCCAACGCGCGCTTTGGCACGGTGATCTCGGAAAGCGGCTCGGCCTACACCTGGAGCGAGAACGCGCATGAGTTCCGCTTCACGCCGTGGGCCAATGACGCCGTGGGCGACGGCAGTGGCGAGGCCATTTACCTGCGCGATGAGGAAACCGGGGCCTTCTGGTCGCCCACGCAGCTGCCCTGCGGTGGCCCCACGCCCTATGTCACGCGCCATGGCTTTGGCTATAGCGTGTTTGAGCACGAGGAAGACGGCATCCACAGCGAGCTGACCGTGTTTGTGGACCTGGAGGCAGCCATCAAGTTCTCGGTCTTGAAGGTGCGCAACCAGTCGGGCCGCGCGCGCAGGCTCTCGGCCACGGGCTATGTGGAATGGGTGATGGGCGACCTGCGATCGAAGGCCGCCATGTACATCAGCACCGAGGTGGACCCCAACTCCGGCGCCATTTTGGCGCGCAACCCCTACAACCCCGACTTTGGCGACCGGGTGGCCTTCTTCGATGCCAACGGCGCCACGCGCAGTGCCAACGTCAGTTACACGGCGGACCGCCGGGAATTTTTGGGCCGCAACCGCACGCTCAAGAACCCAGCCGCCATGGGCCGCACCCAGTTGTCCAACCGGGTGGGCGCCGGGTTGGACCCCTGTGCGGCGCTGCAAGTGCCGTTTGAGCTGGTGGATGGGCAGGAGCGCGAGATTGTCTTTCGCCTGGGCGCCACCGGGCGCCGGGGCCTGGACGATGCCACGGCCATGGCGCAGCACCTGCGCGAACCCCAGGCGGTGCAGCGGGCCCTGCAGGCTGTACACACCTACTGGGCGCACACGCTGGGCGCGGTGCAGGTGGAAACGCCCGACCCCGCGCTGAACGTGCTGGCCAATGGCTGGCTGGTCTACCAAACCATGGCCTGCCGCCTGTGGGCGCGCAGCGGCTACTACCAGTCGGGCGGCGCCTTTGGTTTTCGCGACCAGCTGCAGGACTGCATGGCGCTGGTGCACACGCAACCGCAGCTGCTGCGCGAGCACATCTTGCGATGTGCGGCGCACCAGTTTGTGGATGGCGATGTGCAGCACTGGTGGCACCCGCCCCAGGGGCGCGGTGTGCGCACCCATTGCTCGGACGATTTCTTGTGGCTGGCGCAGGCGGTGTGCCGCTATGTGTTGGCCACCGGCGAACGTCAGGTGCTGGAGGAGCGTATTCCCTTCCTGGAAGGTCGCCCGGTGAACCCCGAAGACGAGTCGTACTACGACCTGCCAACCCCATCGACCCAGGTGGGCACGCTGTACGAACATTGCGTGCGTGCCATCCGCAGGGGGCTGCCTCGCGGAGAGCGGGGCTTGCCCCTCATGGGCACGGGAGACTGGAACGATGGCATGAACATGGTGGGGCAGCAGGGCAAAGGCGAGAGCGTGTGGCTGGCCTTCTTCCAGTACGACACGCTGGTGCGCTTCAGCAGCCTGGCAGGTGCCCAGGGCGACCAGGCCTTTGCCCAAGAGTGCCTGGCCGAAGCCGACAAACTGCGCCATGCCATCGACCAGCATGGCTGGGACGGCGGCTGGTACCGGCGCGCCTACTTTGACGATGGCACGCCACTGGGCTCTGCCCAGAACACCGAATGCCAGATTGACGCGGTGGCGCAGAGCTGGTCGGTGCTGTCAGGGGCGGGCGACCCGGCTCGCACGCGCCTGGCCATGGACGCGCTGGACCAGCACCTGATCCGCCGCGACGATGCGCTGATCCAGTTGCTCACACCACCGTTTGACATCTCCGAGCTGAACCCCGGCTATATCAAGGGCTACGTGCCTGGGGTGCGGGAGAACGGTGGGCAGTACACCCACGCGGCCATCTGGGCGGTGATGGCGTTCGCTGCGGCGGGCGACGCACGCCGAGCCTGGGAATGCTTTGACCTGATCAATCCGGTGCACCACGGCAGCACACCCACCAGCATCGCCAAATACAAGGTGGAGCCCTATGTGGTGGCGGCCGACGTGTATGCGGTAGACCCTCACCGCGGCCGCGGTGGTTGGACTTGGTACACCGGCTCAGCCAGCTGGATGTACCGCCTGGTGCTGGAGTCGCTGCTGGGTGTGCGGCTGGAGGCGGGGGTCTTGCACTTTGCGCCTTGCTTGCCCGCAGGCTGGTCAGGGTTCACGCTACGCTACCGCTGCCAGAGCACCATGTATGCGATCGTGGTCAACAAGGTGGATGGCACGCAGGTCGGCGTGCGGGTGTGGCTGGATGGTGAAGAGCAGGCCGCCGCGGCTGTGATGCTGGTGGACGATCTGCAGAACCATGCGGTGGAAGTGCGGGTGACCAGCGTGGTGGGGTAGGGCGTATACAGCAAAAAAACCACAAATTTGCGCTAAAAACACCCCGCAACCGCAAATTCACTCTTTCGGGGGATGTCCGAATGGACTATGCCCGGCTACATTTGCGCCCAGTTAGCGCAATCCTCCGGTCGTTGGTGGGTGCCTTATGAGAACAAGCCCCATCCATGTCGGACCCAAAAACCGCTATTCATCGCCCGCACCCGCTTCGCTCCACACTTACGGCTGTCTTACTAACTGCCTTCGCCAGTGTTGTCAGCGCCCAAGCCCAAACCGATGCCCAGCGTGACGCCGCCGAGCAACGTCGCATCCAAGAGCGCGATGCTCAGTTGCGCGACCAGCAAGACAAGGCCAACGACGTACGCCTGAGCGCCCCTGCCGCACCGGTGCAGCGTCTGCCCGAGTCCGAAGCCCCTTGTTTCCCTATCCGCCAGCTGGAACTGCGTGGCGAGGCGGCTGGCCAATTTGGCTGGGTGTTGGACAGCTTGTCTGGCCCGCAAAAAACCGACAGCCCCCTGCGCAAGTGCATCGGCACCCAAGGCATTGGCATCCTGCTCAAGCGCGCGCAAGACGCGGTCGTCGCCAAAGGCTTTGTCACCACCCGCGTACTGGCCCAACCGCAGGACTTGAGTGGCGGCGGTCTGGTGCTGACCGTGGTGCCCGGTCGGATTCGCAGCATTCGGTTCCAGGCAGCGCCGGGGACAGAAGCGATCGGGGCCAGCGCTCCGGCTACGTCTCTGACCACCGCAGTACCCGCCAAGTCAGGCGACATCCTGAATCTGCGTGACATCGAACAGGCCCTGGAAAACTTCAAACGCGTGCCCACGGCCGATGCAGATATCCAGATCACTCCGGCAGACCAACCCGACCAAAGCGACTTGGTGATTGCCTACCAGCGCACCACCCCGGTCCGTGTTTCGCTCTCTCTGGACGACAGCGGTGGCAAAAGCACCGGGCGCTACCAAGGCAGTGCCACCTTCTCGTGGGACAACCCCTTGGGACTGAACGACCTTTTCTATGTCTCGCAGAACCACGATGCCGGTGGTGGCGACCCCGGCCCACGGGGCACCCAAGGCACCACCGTGCACTACTCGCTCCCCTACGGCTACTGGACTCTGGGCGCCACGCTCAGCGAAAGCCGCTACCACCAGACCGTAACCGGCTTGACCCAGGACTACGTCTACAGCGGCACCAGTGGCACTGCAGAGCTCAAGCTCTCGCGCATGGTCTACCGTGATGCGACCCGCAAGACATCGCTCTCCCTCAAAGCCTTTGAACGCCACTCCAATAACTACGTGGACGACACCGAAGTGCAAATTCAGCGCCGTGTCGTGGGCGGCTGGGAATGGGGCTTGAGCCATAAAGAGTTTTTGGGAAGTGCCACGCTGGACGCCAGCCTGGCCTACAAGCGCGGAACGCGAGACTTTGACGCCGTCGATGCCCCTGAAGAATCGACCGGACAAGGCACCGCACGCTTTAGTTTGTGGGCGGCAGACATCACGTTAAGCCAGCCCTTCAAGTGGCTGAGCCAGTCACTCCGCTACCAGGCCAACCTGCGCCTGCAGGGCAACGAGACCCCGCTGACTCCGCAAGACCGCTTCAGCATTGGCGGGCGTTACACCGTGCGTGGCTTTGATGGGGAAAGCAGCCTCTCGGGCGACAACGGCTGGGTGCTGCGCCAAGACTTGGGCTGGGCGCTGGGCAACAGCGGGCAAGAGCTGTATCTGGGTATCGATGCCGGTGGCGTTAGCGGCCAGAGTGCGGAGCTCTTGGTGGGCAAAGCCCTCAGCGGTGGAGTAGTGGGCCTGCGTGGCAACTACCGCAAGTTGCAGTACGACATTTTTGTAGGCGCACCGCTGTACCAACCCTCGGGCTTCAAGACCGCAGAGACCACGGCGGGCTTTAGTTTGAATCTGGCGTTTTGATTTTTGCAACCGTGGGTAGCCCCACATTTTTAGAAAGTAGTTTTATGAAAAATATGTCCCGTGCAGCAGCAGTCATTGCCTTGACCACTGCATTCGCCTCCACTGCCGCCTTGGCGCAATCCAACACAAAAGCCAATTTTGTTGGCCCTGCCATCGGCTTGACCGTGTCCGCCATCCAAAACAAAGTGGACTACGAAAGCACCGTCCCCTCCATCAATGGTCAAAACACGCAAACCAATGACTCGGAAGCAGCGTTGATTGCATCCTACGGTTTTGCACTGACATCCGATTGGGTTGGTACGTTGGGAGTTTCTTACAGTCTGAAGTCCACCGATGCGGGCTCCGTTAGCTATACCGCGGGCACCGCGCAATCTTTCTCGGGCAAGTTCAAAGACCATCTGTCCATTTCCTTCGCGCCAGGCTATCGCGTAGGCTCCAATGCACTGGTTTACGGCAAGCTGGCCTACCACCAGCTGACAGCTGAAGCCACTGACACCGCCTCCGCGGGTGGCACCAATACGCACACCGGCACAGGTGTTGGCTTCGGCGTTGCCATCGCCATTGACCCCAAGATCGAGCTGCGCGCGGAATATGAGTCTGTCGCCTACTCCAGCCAAAAGACACAGCTCACCACCGGCACCCCAAAACAAGCCGGCCTCACAGTTGGCTTGCTCTACAAGTTCTAAGCAGACGTAGCCAGACCAGACAGCTGCCTCACCGCACTTTTATCACCCCATGACAGACAGCCGTAGCTTCCAAATCATTGCGCCCGCTTTCAATCTGGCGCCCCATACCGATGCCGAGGCTTTTGGCAGTGCTGTCTGGCTGTGGATGCATGGCCCCAACCATCGTGATTTGCCCCTAACGGCGCTAGACCACATGCTCTTGCCCGCCATTCGTTTGCGCCAATACGTGCTGATACTGGAAGAACGCCCTGAAGGGCTCACCCGCCCCATTGGGTATTTGGGTTGGGCCAATTTGAGTGCTGAGGCTGAAAGCCGCTACGTGCGCAACCCCTACCAAGGCCTGCGCAATGAGGACTGGAACAGTGGCGACCGCATGTGGCTGGTCGATTTCTTTGCGCCGTTTGGTGATAGCCAAAAAGTCCATGCGCTTTGGAGTCCGTTTTTTGCCAAGGCGAGCGTGCGCTACATGTACCACCGCAGCCATGAGCGTGGAGTGACCGTGCGCACCCTCAATGGCGCGCAAGTGGACCCTGCCTACGCCCGCCAATGGTGGGCCGACCGCCCCATGTTGGCCGCCCCAAGCGGCAATACCTCTCAACCCTGATTGCACACGGAGCCTAGTCCCCATGAACAAAAACCTGTACCGGATTGTCTTCAATGCCCGCCGCGGCATGCGCATGGTGGTGAGCGAGATCGCCAGCACCCAAGGCAAGCCCGCCAGTGGCAACACCCAGGGCGCTGGTGTTTCAGCATCAAATCAGCCTCTAGCCCCCATAGACATTGCGCGAGCAGCTATCAAACCCATAGCAATAGCGCTGGGCCTGCTGACGCTGACTCCGTGGACCGTGGCGCAAATCGTGGCGGACCGCAGCGCCCCTGGCAACCAGCAGCCCACCATATTGCAAACCGCCAGCGGTGTCACCCAGGTCAACATCCAGGCCCCCAGTGCGGCAGGGGTCAGCCGCAACACCTACAGCCAGTTTGACGTGAGCCGCCAAGGCGTGGTGCTCAACAACAGCCGCACGGACTCCAACACCCAAATCGCCGGGTATGTACAAGGCAACCCGTGGCTGGGGGGCGGTGGTGCACGCGTCATCCTTAACGAAGTCAACTCCGCCAACGCCAGCCAGATCCGGGGCTATGTGGAAGTGGCGGGCCAGCGCGCCGAAGTCATCATCGCCAACCCGGCAGGCATTGCTGTGAACGGCGGGGGCTTTATCAACGCCAGCGCCGTCACCCTGACCACCGGCACGCCCGTATTCAACGCGGGCAACCTGGAGTTGTTTCAGGTTCGCGGCGGCTCGGTGGTGGTGGACGGCGACGGCCTGGACACCCGCACCGCCGACTACACCAACATTCTGGCGCGCGCCACCCAAATCAACGCCGGCATCTGGGCCAAAGACATCAAGGTGGTAACCGGCTCCAACGACATCAGCGCCAGCAGTGCCGCCAATCCCAGCGCCACCGCCGCAGCAGGCACAGGCGCCGCACCAGCCTTTGCGCTGGACGTTGCCGCACTGGGCGGCATGTATGCACAAAAAATCACTCTCGTGGGCACCGAGTCGGGCCTGGGCGTGCGCAACGGTGGCGTCATCGGTGCCACAGCGGGCGATGTAACGGTCAACAGCCAAGGCTGGCTCTCCAACAGCGGCAGCATCTCTGCCGTGGGCAGCACCCGCATCCAAACCCAGGGCGATGTGACCAACACGGGTGACATCGTGGCCACCGACACCACCCGCATCGACACCGCAGCCACCCTGCGCAACCGGGGCCTGATAGACAGCGGCAACGCCGCGGGCACCAGCCAAACCCAGATCAAGGCCACCACCGTGGAGAACCTGGGCAGCGCACACATCTACGGCGACACCGTCAGCGTTGCCGCCACCACCCTGACCAACGACCTAGACACCGCATCCAGCAGCACTGCCGCGGCAACGCTGGCTTCTCGTGGGAGCCTCAACATCGGGGTGGACACCCTGAACAACAGCAACGGCGCCAACATCCTGAGCCTGGGCGATATGGCCATCGGTGCCAGCCTGGACGCCAATGGCCAAGCCACCGGCTCGGCCACCACCCTGACCAACAGCGCCAGCACCATCGAAGCCCAGGGCACCCTGCGCATCCACAGCGCCACCATCAACAACCTGAACCCCCTGCTTGAATGGGAGAAAGATGCAGGCACTGCCGGCGCCAGCGGCACGGTCTACTTCACCACGGGCGGCACCTTTGATTCTGCCCAAGGCGCTGTACCGGACCCAACCATGGGCAGCTTGACGGGTATGTCCCACGGCGGCTATGCCTACTACCGCATCGTTGGCTACGAGCCAGAGATGATTTGCACAGGCGGCGGCCATGACGGATGCACCGACCACGCAACAGGAAACATGCTCCCCGTCTATGGCTACGGCAAAGGCGCAGCCCAAGCCGACAGCACCTCTGGTGCCTACAGTTTTGATGGTTTTGCCAGCTACGTGCAGACCGACTACCGCGCCGTTGTCACCCGAAGCACCCCCGGGCGCATTGCCAGTGGCGCAGACATGACCCTGGTAGCCAGCACGGGTGTCGTCAACGACCAGAGCGTGATCATCTCTGGCGGCGCCCTCAACATCACAGCCCCCAGCATTGACAACCGCGCCCGCACCATCCAGCTGGACTCGGTGCGCAGCGGCACCAGCTACAGCTGGGCCCAGTACGACGAAGGCTGCGGCAACATCAAAGGCTGCAACTACAACTACCAGGCCTACCGCCCGGGCGCCTATTCAAGCGCCGTGGCCTCCACCCAGGTGCTAGACACCAGCGTGCGCCAAGCCACGAGCACCACCCCGCTGAACTCCGCGGGCACCACACTGCCCGCCAGCACCGGTATCAACCTGCCCAACAGCAGCCTGCTGCGCATCCAAAGCGACCCCAGCGCCCCCGTGCTGGTGCAAACCGACCCACGCTTTACCAACTACAGAAGCTGGCTCAGCTCCGACTACATCACCAGCCGCATCGGCCTGGACCCCAGCGTCACCCAAAAACGCCTGGGCGACGGCTTCTACGAGCAACGCCTCATCAACGAACAAGTGGCCCAGCTCACTGGCCGCCGCTTCCTGGCCAACTACACCAGCGACCAGCAGCAATACCAAGCCCTGATGGACTCGGGCCTGACCTTTGCCCAGACCTACAACCTGCGCCCCGGCATTGCGCTGACCGCCGAGCAAATGGCCGTGCTCACCACCGACATCGTCTGGCTACAGCAAGAAACCGTGACCCTGCCCGACGGTACTACCACCCAGGCCCTGGTGCCCCACCTCTACGCCGCCGTGCGAGCCGGCGACCTCAACGCCCAGGGCGGCTTGCTCAGCGGCAACACGGTAGCCATCAACAGCACGGGCGAAGTACGCAACGGCGGCACCATCCTGGGCCGCACGCTGCTGGAGATCAACGCCAACACCATCAACAACCTGGGCGGGCAAATCGCCGCCAACGATGTGAAACTGGCTGCCAGCCAAGACCCATCGACAGGCTCAGGGGGGACCATCAACATCACCG
>NZ_JBFUBO010000024.1:0-9324 GCF_056405715.1 Rhodoferax sp. P1_F3
GCTCTACGCAGATCCGGGTGCACCAGCACCTGGACATGGGCCAGGGAGAGATTAACTGGGATGTGTTCTTCGGCACGCTGGCTGACGTGAAGTTTGATGGCGTGCTCTCTTCTTGCGTCTTTGCCTGGGAAGAGCGGGCCGAAGACTCCTCTCGCTTCATGCGCAATGAGATGCAGCGATACATCGACAAGTTTTCCAACCAGTAACCCTCCGGAGATATTTCATGACTTTGAAAATTGGTGTCATTGGCACCGGCATGATCGGCCGCGACCATACACGTCGCATCCAGCAAGTGCTTGCCGGCGCGCAGGTGGTGGCGCTGTCTGACGTGAACGCGGCCAACGCCGAAGGTGTGCGCAAAGACTTCGCGCCCAATGCCCGCATTTACGACACGGGCGAAGCCCTGATTGCTGCACCCGAAGTGCAGGCGGTGCTGGTGACTTCGTGGGGTGCTACCCACGAGCCCTATGTGCTAGCGGCCATTGCCGCTGGCAAGCCTGTGTTCTGCGAAAAGCCCCTGGCCACAACCGCAGAGGGTGCCCGCCGCATCGTCGATGCCGAAGTGAAGTTCGGCAAGCGCCTGGTTCAGGTGGGCTTTATGCGCCGCTACGACGCTGGTTATGTGGCGCTTAAGGCCGCTGTTGAGCAGCACACCGGTGCACCTATCTTGGTGCACGCCGCCCACCGCAACCCGTCGGTGCCTGAGGCCTACGTCACACCCATGGCCATTCACGACACCATGATTCACGAGATCGACGTGTTCCGCTGGCTGCTCGACGACGACTACGTTTCGGCCCGTGTGCTTTACCCCCGCAACGCCGCACGCAGCCATACCAAGCTGCGCGACCCGCAGGTCGTGGTGTTGGAAACCAAGAAGGGCGTGCTGATTGACGTCGAAATTTTCGTCAACTGCGCTTACGGTTATGACATCCAGTGCGAGGTGGTGGGTGAAGACGGAACGGCCCGCTTGCCCGAACCGATGGCCATCGACATGCGCCTGGGTGCCAAGCGCCAAAGCACCATCCTGACCGACTGGAAAGACCGCTTCGTGGCCAGCTACGACGTGGAATTGAAAGACTTTATCGGCTCGGCCTCCCAAGGTGGTGCCACTGGCCCGAGTGCCTGGGACGGTTACGCCGCCGCAGTCACGTCCGACGCCTGTGTGCAGGCGCAAGAGAGCAACGGCCAGGCCGTGGCGATTGAGCTGCCCGCCCGTCCTTCGCTTTACAACTGATTTCCCATTTTGAGAGAACCCATCATGCGTTTTTCCTTGAGCCATATCCTGGCCCCCCGCCAATCGCCCGCCGAGTTTTTCGCCATGGCCCGCGCCCTTGGCGTGACCGATGTGGAAATCCGTAACGACATGCCCAACGTGGTGGGCACCCTGGCGCCTGCTGACGTGAAAGCAGCGGCAGAAGCCGCGGGCGTGAACCTGTTGTCCATCAACGCGTTGTACCCCTTCAACGTGTGGAACGACGAGCGCCGCGCTCAGACTGAAAAATTGGCGGACTATGCAGTGGCGTCTGGCGCCAAGGCCTTGGTCATGTGTCCGCTCAACGACGGCACCCCGGTGTCACAGGCGGATGTGGTGACGGCCCTCAAAGCCATCAAGCCCATTCTTGAATCGCGCGGCATTACCGGACTGGTGGAGCCGCTGGGCTTCCCTGTGTCCTCCCTGCGCCGCAAGGCCGATGCGATTGCCGCTATCAAGGCAGCGGGTGGCGAAGGCTTGTTCAAGCTGGTGCACGACACCTTCCATCACCATCTGGCCAGCGAGACCGAGTTCTTTCCTGAATGGACCGGTTTAGTGCACATTTCCGGCGTTGCGGATGCGGACGTATCCGTGGACAAGATGCTCGACGCCCACCGTGTGCTGGTTGACAAGCGTGACCGCCTGGGCAACGTATCCCAGATCCGTGCGCTGCAAGCTGCGGGTTACACGGGCCCGTTCAGTTTTGAGCCCTTCGCAACAGAAGTGCAAGAGCTGGCTGATCCGCAGTCAGCATTGGCGGACAGCATTGACTGGATTCGCGAGCAGGTTGCTGCTTGAGTTTCTCCGACGCCCGATAGAAATGGCCAGCGTTAGCTGGCCGTTTTTCTTTGCAAAAAAACGGTGAGTTACTTCGTGCAATCAACGGCGCTGCCATTCCTCCTGCAGCCAGCGCGCGCAGGCAATGTTGTTTTGCCAGATGTCGTAGCGCCCGCCGCCGCCGTAGTCTGGAAAGGGAATGAACTCGCAGCTGATTTGCTGGGGCGCGTGGGCTGGATGGGTCTTCATCCAGTCCAGTAGCTCCACCACCGCCGTCTTCCAGGTGGTGAGTGCCTGCGCGTCCCAATCGCGGTGAAAGGTTCCTGGTGCAGGTTCGATGAAAGGGTATTGGATCGCGCGGCCCGGCCGGCCGTCGCTGCGTTGCATGGCGGCGTTTCCTGGTATGCCGGGCGCCACGCTGCGTGTGTGCGCATGCACCACCCAGCCGCGTGCCAGCCACTGGCGGTAGAGCGTGCTTGCCTGGCATGGGGCTAGCAGTGCCCGTCCGCCATCGGTGGCGTCCTGTAGGCCGCTGGCCGCGACCTCCTCCAGGGTATCAATTTTGAAAACCAGGTGGGAGTGGTCCAGTGTCAGGCGCAGGGGTACATTCGCGCGCGCCAGCAGCTCGCCTACCGCCTCCACACGACGGAAGCGCTCGTTCCACATGTCCACGTGCACTTCCATCGTCGGCAAGCAGCCCGCGGCGGTGCCGTGCTCCATCGCATCCAGAAACCAGTCAGCTACCTCGCGGTCGCTGAGTGTGTGGCCGTCGGTGTGGCGCGCGAACAGCTGCATATTGAAAAGCCGTGCACCCAGCTCGCCGCCGGTGCGCAGGCCCCAGTGCATCAGCGCCTCGTCGCGGCCGGCACAGAAGATGCCGCCAAACACGCCAATGGGTATGCCGTACTCTGCTGTCCAGTCGCGGTAGGGCGCAAAGTCCTCGCGAGGGTCGATGTTTTTCTCGATGTAGTCAAACACACCGGCCTCGCGCGCCCAGCGCAGGCGCGTGGGGGTGTCGGGCGTGGGTAGGCCGTCGTGCACTAGTACGCCGTCGAGGTTGATGCCAATGGGCAGTGCGTTAGATGCTGTCATGCCGCTATTGCCGTAACGGATGTCAAGGTTTTGAGTTTCACGGCCGGGTCGCGCAATTCCTCCGGTTTGGCGCTGACGTGTCTCTCCACCAGCAGGCGTGCCAGCTTGAACTCCTTCAGGCAACGTGGCGTCAGACCCCAGGCGCTCATGCCAACCACGCGGTCTTGCGCGTTCAGGTGGAAGGTGATGTGGTCGCCTTCGCCGAGCTCGCGCACCACCATTTGTGTGCCTAGCGCGGGTTCGCCGCACACCTGCAGTTGGTGGTTGTATTGGTCACTCCAGAACCAGGGTGGCTGGTGGGCCAACTCTTGGCCGCCAAGCATGTTGTGCGCGGCCACGCGCGCTTGTGTCTCGGCGTTGAACCAGGTCTCTTGCCGCATCGGCAGGCCTGAGAATGGGCCTGGAAACTCAGCCACGTCGCCAGCTGCGAAAACATCAGGTGCGCTGGTGCGCAAGTTCGCATCGACCAAGATGCCTTGTGCCACCGCCAGACCTGAAGCCCGTGCCAGATCGGTGGTCGGTTTCATGCCGATGCCGACCAAAACGGTGTCGACATCAATGTGCTGGCCGTCGCTCAGACGCACCCGCACGCCGCCAGGCGGGTGCGGCGCGATGGCCGTAGGCAGCACGCCCAGCCGCACGTCCACCTCCCGAGCTTGGTGCAAGGCCAGCACGGAGGCTGCCACATCGGCAGGCACGGCGCGGCCGAGCAGGCGCGGTGCACCTTCGACTAGCGTCACCGTCATGCCGATGCACCGTGCGGAGGCTGCCACTTCCAACCCGATGAAACCGCCTCCAATGACCAGTAAGTGTCTGCCTGCGCCTAGACGCTGCGCGAGCAACAGTGCGTCGTCTACGGTGCGCAGTGTCAACACTTCGGGCAGGTCCGCACCGGGAATGTCCAGGCAGCGTGCGCTGCCTCCGGTTGCCAGCAACAGGCGGTAGTAAGGCAGCACCTGGCCGTTGGCGAGCGTGATGTGGTGGGCGGCGGTGTCGATGGAGGACACG
The DNA here is from genome assembly GCF_056405715.1 of Rhodoferax sp. P1_F3. Lineage (NCBI taxonomy): Bacteria > Pseudomonadati > Pseudomonadota > Betaproteobacteria > Burkholderiales > Comamonadaceae > Rhodoferax > Rhodoferax sp. P1_F3. The sequence goes on from NZ_JBFUBO010000024.1 coordinate 4,130, forward strand.
CGCTGTGTGTGCAGACGTATTCCGTCATTGATGATGGTTTGCATGCTGCGTAGCTGGCAGGACTCTGCGGTCTTCTCACCGGTCAGCAGTTCTTTGGAAAGCGGCGGGCGCTCGTAAGGTGCGTGGCGCTCCATACCCACCAGGTGAATGGGTCCTGCCCAGCCTGCTTCGCGCAGCGCCTGGGCCGCGCGGCCGCCACAGTGGCCAGCACCGATGATGACCATGCCCGCGGATAAGGATGTGTGCATGGGTTCAGCTTCCTTCTGCCTGGATCTGCACCTGGCCTTCGTGCACGCGGGCAGGCCAGGTGCGCAGGTTCACGCACACTGGTGCGCCCAGTGCCCGGCCGCTGCGGATGTCGAAGCGACCGTTGTGTTTGGGGCATTCGATCACGTGGTCCATCACTAGGCCATCGGCCAGGTGGATCTTCTCATGGGTGCACAGGCCGTCGGTGGCGTAGACCAGGTCTTTGACACGGTACACCGCATAGGTTTTTCCTGCGTGGTCAAAGCGCAATACGTCCTCGTCGTCTATCGCGTCAAACGCGCAGACATTGGTCCAATGGGTCATCGGTTTATCTCCGTAAAAGTTGTTGTGGGTCCGGCAATGGACGTGCGATGAAGAACTCGGTGTCGTGGCGCTGCCGCCAGATGGCGGGCAAGATTTCAGCCAGCGCCTCCGGCGTGCTGGTGTAGGGTGGAGGGCAGTCGTGCTTCATCAGCGCATGCAGTTTCGGCAACGCGTGGTAGGGCACCAGCGGGAACATGTGGTGCTCCACGTGGTAGTTCATGTTCCAGTAGAGGAAGCGCAGCAAGGGTCCCATGAGGATGGTGCGGCTGTTGAGTCGGTGGTCCAGCACGTTCTCGGGCAGGCCGGCATGCTGCGTCAGGCCCAGGGCGTGCATCAGCCACGCACCGGCCATGCTGGGCAGGGGGCCCAGCAGCAGCAATGGCAGCCAGCTTTGCGTAGTTATGGCTACACCCACGATCAGCGCGTGGGCTAGCACCCAGGCCCGTGAGGTGCGCACCGCCGACGGCCACGCCATCTCGGGAATGTAGGTCTTCTCTTCCGCGCTGAGGTGGCCGACGGCGTGGCGCAGCGTGGTCCACAGCTCGTGCGGCACATTCTTGATGGCAAAGACATTCAGCAGCAGCGTCGGGATGTCGGGCGGCAGCGTGACGTTAAATTCCGGGTCGCGGCCGGTTACCAGGGTGTCGGTGTGATGGCGCGCGTGGCTCCACCGCCAGCGCGTTGGCCGGCGCGTGAGCTGGAAGGAAGCCAGTTGGTAGAGCGCATCGTTCATCCAGCGCGTCTTGAAGGCCGTGCCGTGGCTGCATTCATGCCAGCGGCTGTCAGCCGGGCTGCTGTAAAGCGTGGTGTAGAACAGGTAGGCGAGCGCGAGTGTCCAACCGCTCCAACTGGCCACCCAGCCGTGTACGAACAGTGTGCCGCTGCCCAGAATCAGGCCGTACCAGAGCGCGGTGTCGCGCAGGGCGTGAGTGTCGTCGCGCTTCATCAGTGCCTTGAGCTCTGCGCGTGGCACCGAGCACTGGTACCACTGGGCATTGACCAGGCCGGCCGCCTCGGCGCGTTCGCTGGCACCGCCTATCAGGCGGTAGTCATCGGCGGATCGGATGGGTGTCGCAGCTACGGTGCCGGGCCTTGTGGTGGTCATGAAAAGCTGTCTCCTTATTGGTTTCTACTAATGTCTATGATTTGAAAAATATTTCCAACATAACAACATCAAATTACATCAAAAACTAGCAAAATGAAGTTATAGAAACTTGCATTACTGGCAGAAATACGTATGAAACCCAAAGTCACTATCCAAGCCATTGCGGAAGAGGCGGGCGTGAGCACTGCGACCGTGGACCGCGTGCTGAACAGCCGGTTGCCGGTGCGCGAGGGCACGGCTTTGCGCGTGATTGAGGCCGCAGACCGACTGGGCTACCACGCAGTGCATGTGATGCGTCAACGCTTGCCCGCGCGTGGGGACAGGCGGCGCTTGGGGTTTTGTCTGCAAAAGCGATCTGCGCCCTTCTACCAAGCATTTGCGCAGGCTTTGCGCGACGCCGTGGCACGTCAGACTGACGGGCGTGGCACGGCGGTGATCGAGTTTGTGGACGACCTAGAGCCGGGCATCATTGGTGAGAAGCTGCTGGATTTGGGGCGACGCTGCGATGCGCTGGGCGTGGTTGCGCTGGACCATCCGCATGTCAACGATGCGGTGGCACAGCTGCACGAAGAAGGCCATCCCTGCCTGGCGCTGCTCAGCGACTTAAGTTCACCGTTGCGCCTGGGTTGCGTCAGCATCGACGACCGGCAGCGCGGGCGCATGGCCGCCTGGGCAGTGCGCCGCCTGGCGCGCAGGGAGGGCGAGGTAGCGGTGTTTATTGGCAGCCACCGCTACCTTGGGCAAGAAACCAGCGAGATGGCCTTCCGGGCTGCACTGCGGGAGCAGGCCCCGGCGTTGCGTGTGCTGGATGCTCAGGTGAACCTGGAGGATGAGCAGATCGGCTATGAAGCTACCTTGGGTCTGCTGGCGCGCCACACGCAGCTGGTGGGCCTGTACGACACCGGAGGCGGCGCCATGCGTGGCATCGTGCGGGCACTGCGAGAGGAGGGGGCGGGCCGTGGCATTGTTGTAGTGGCCCACGGCCTCACACCCGAACACCGGCTAGCGCTGATTGACAACGTCATTGACCTTGTGATCCAGACCCCCATCGGTCCGGTTGCCGACACGGCCGTGTCGGTGCTGCTGCGTGCTCTGGGACCGGGTCAGTCTGTGGCCTTCGGCCAACCCTTTGTACTGCCTTTTGAGCTGTACACCTCCGAAAACGTCTGATCATGTGTAGTCCACCCAGGTGGCACCTGCGTCTGCAGACCGGACGCAGTTCTCCACCCAGCGCACGCCCTCGATACCGGCTTCGATACCGGGGTAGTGGATGGCGGCCAGTGCCGCCGCATCATCCCGGTCGCTAGCGACCATCGCTTGGGCGTAGCGCACATAGAGGTTAGACCACGCTTCAAACAGGCCCTCGGGGTGGCCACCGCCGATGCGATCGTCTGCGAGTGCTGCAGGGTGCAGGTAGCCCATGCCGCGCTCCAGCACTTGCAGCGGCTGGCCTTGCACTTCAAACGTCATCTGGTTGGGGCGCTCGTCCCACCACTCGATGCTGGCCTTGCTGCCGATCACGCGGATTTTTTGGCCGTGCATGGAGCCGGCATTGACTGCGCAAGACCATACGTAGCCCACGGCGCCGGTGTCGTATTCCATAATGGTGAAAGCGTTGTCCTCCAGCGGTGCGCGGCTCTTCACAAAGCTCTGGCGTGAGCACATCAGGCGTCGGATTTTGAGCGCTGGCAGCATGACCTCGCTCAGGTACAGCGGGTGCGTGCCGATGTCGCCCAACACATAGCTGGGGCCGGCCATTTTGGGGTCCACCCGCCATTGGGTAGCGGGGTTGGCGGCTTCGACAGCCTCGTTATGAAAGCCATGTGCAAATTGCATTTGCACGATGCGGATGTCACCCAGCTCACCGGCGGCAATCATCTCGCGCGCCTGTTCGATCATCTGGTGGCCTGCGTAGCCGTAAGTCACGCCCACAATTTTGTTTTTCGCTGCCGCAAGCGCACGCAGTTCTTTGGCCTCGGCCGTGGTGAAGCACAGCGGTTTCTCGCAGACTACGTGCAGTCCGGCTTCGAGTGCGGCCTTGCTGATGGCGAAGTGCGTGCCGTTGGGGGTGGCGACGGACACGGCACGGATGCCATCGGGGCGCTGTGCTTCGGCCGCGAACATCGTCTTGTAATCCGCATAGCAGCGCTCTGCGCCAACACCGATGGCGGTACCGAAATCTTGGCCCCGCTGGGCATCGATGTCAAAAGCACCTGCCACCAGCTTGAACACACCATCGCGCAGCGCTGCCGAGCGGTGGATGTAGCCGATCTGGCTCTGGCGACCGCCGCCCACCATGGCCCAGGGGATGGTGGCGGGAACGAGGTTTTCTCCGTTGATCATTGGTATTTACCTGCAAATGGGGTTAGTTGAATCCGACGCTTTTGAGGAAGTCACGGCTGGCTTTGACGTCGTCCATGACGGAGCCCTTGTTGCGCGGATCTCGCTCTTGTTCCACGGTGATGTAGCCGTGGTACTGGATGTCCAGCAATGTTTGGCGGATGGCGTCGTAGTCCAGCACGCCTTTTCCAATCGGACACATCACGCCTTCGCCGCAGGCCTCAAAGAAGCGGATGCGTTTGGCCAGCACGGTGTCGAATACGCGCTGGTCGATGTCCTTGAAGTGCACGTAGTCGATGCGGTGCGCGTACTTGCGCAGCCAAGTGGTGGGCTCCATGCCGGCGTAGTAGCTGTGGCCGGTGTCTAGGCACAGGCCTGCGACTTCGTGCGGAATATCGGCCATGATTTGGTCGATCTCGTCGGCGAATTCGATATAGCCACCCGCGTGGGGGTGGATGACAGTACGTATGCCGTATTCCTTCCACGACAACTCTGCAACCGCGCGGATGTGGTTGACCATGGTGCGCCACTGTTCGGGTGCAAGGCGTGGCGCACGGTTACTGTGGCCGGCCGCATAGTCGCGTTCGTCGTGGCCCCAGTCCATCACTACCAGATAGGGCGCAGCAAAGCGTTGGCCGGGCTCCGTGGGCAACTTGGGGAGCTGGCGGATCAGCGCGCAGATTTCATGGGTCTGCCGGATCAGGTTGGCACCGTTCTCGGCCCCTACTAGGTTGTCGAAGATGGTGCCGGCCACGATACGCAGGCAGTTTTTGTCCAGCTCGGCGGACACAGTGCCAATGTCCAACGGCATATAGCCATAAGGGCCCAGTTCCAGACCTTGGTAGCCGGCTTCACTGGCTTCGCGCAGCACACTCGTCCAATGGGGCAAGTGCGGGTTCTTGACGTCGTCTACGCCCCAGCAGCAGGGGGCGCTCATGATGTGGATGCTCATAAATTCTCTCGTGGGTGTGCGCTTAGCCGCGGGGGTATTTGTCAATCAATCGCTGCATCTCTGCGCGCATAAAGCGGCTGGAGTCTTCGGCCCGCTCTTCCCAGGCAAAGACGCAAGAAGAGAGCACGCCATCAAACTTCACGTCAGCCAGCGTGCCGAAGAACACATCCCAGTTAATCTCTCCCTGGCCCATGTCCAGGTGCTGGTGCACCCGGATCTGCGTAGAGC
>NZ_JBFUBO010000025.1:0-8182 GCF_056405715.1 Rhodoferax sp. P1_F3
ACTTGCAGCGTCTTCTAGACCAGGCCCGCTACTTCGTGCTGCCCGTGCGACGCACGGATCGCAGTTTCCCACGCCAGGTCAAACGCTCTACGCGCAGCAAGTACCCATCAAAAAAATGCCAGTCAGCTCTTAACTGACTGGCATTGACCCTCGGGTCGCTTTTTTTATGGACGCGCCCTAATCAGAAGGTGCGGCCCTTGGTCACCGTTTCACGCACGATCTTCCAGGCATCGCCGACGCGGACCAGGGACAAGGTCTTCTCTACCGAGTCGCGATAGTCCACCGAGCCATATTCCTGTTTGAAAGCTACCTCGGCACTCTTGGCATCGCAGGTCAGAGGCTTGATGTCGCTCACGGTGGCCTGGATGTCACCCTGTTTGCCAATGCGTTTCTTGCGCAGGGTCTCCCAGGCGCTGCGGCTCAGGCCCATGGCAGGCACAAAGTTTTCTGCGTAATGGCCTAGGTAGCCGGTGGCGTCCTTGGAATTCCAGGCCGCCAGCCAGGTCTGTACCGACTGGGGTACCTGCATGCAGGCTTGTGCGGCCGGGTCAGGCATGGGGGTTTTGACCGGTGCGGGCAGTGCTATTGGCAAGGGGGCGGGCTCTACGGGTGACGGTTTGGCCACGGCGACCGGCACAGGCGTCTTCTCAATCGAGGGCAAGGTGTGGCTGCTGCACTCCATCATCTCGTCATCGTTCTCTTGGCCACCTTTCACTTCGGGCAGGGTGCTGGACAAGGTCTGCAGCTTCAGCGCTTCCAGCAGCGAGCCCGACGACGCCAGCACCCGGGCACGGGCCAGTTGCAGGTCGTACTCGGCATTGGCCAGGGCACGGCGTGCCTGGTAGTACTCGTTTTCGGTGTCCAGCAGGTCCAGCAGCGATCGCTGGCCAATGTCGAATTGCTGCTGGTAGGCCACACGGGCTTTGGAGGTGGACAGCTCATGCTGTTGCAACAGCTTGATTTGCGAGGTAATGCGCACCGAGTCGTTGTAGGCAATTTGCCCGGTCTGCCAGACATCGCGGCAGGCTTTGTCGCGCAGGTCGAAGGCAGAGTTCAGTTTGGCCGCGTACTGCTTGACCCTGGTGGTGTCCGAGCCACCACGAAACAGGTTGTAGTTCAGCACCAGCTCTAGCGTGGAATCGCGGAAGTCTCCGATGACACCGCTCTGGTTGGTTTCATAGCTTTGGCGCGCCCGGAACTCCAGCGTGGGGTACATCGCAGCCTTGCGCAGATTCAGATCGGCACGGTACGCGCGCAGGGTGGCCACAGAGGCCAGAAAGTCCGGGTTTTTGGCCACGGCGCCGCGCAGAAACTCGACACTCTGAGGCATCTGGCCGGTCAGCGGCGGAGGGGGGGGGAGCTCGGCAGCCGGTGTGTCACCGACCAGGCGCTGATAGCGGGCTGACACGTCATGCAGGTTGCTCACTTCGGTGAGCCAGTTGGACTCGGCCAGCGCCATGCGGCCCGAGGCCTGCTCCAGGTCCACGCGGCGGCCCACACCGGCTTGTACTTTCTGGTTCAGGCGGCCATGTACCTCTTGGTGGGTGATCAGGTTGTCGGCGGCCATTTCTACCAGCTCACGGTAGCGGATCACGTCCAGGTAGGCGCGGGCGGCTTCCAGCCCAGTCTGGTTGCTGGCCGACTGTAGTTCGTAAAACGCGCTTTGCTGGGCATAGCTCAGGCGGCGCACATCGTTCAGAGTAGCAAAGCCATCGAACAGGGTCTGGCGCAACTGGATGGAGGCCCGGTTGCCGTTGTACGACTGGGTGGACGACAGGTAGGGCTTGAGCGTCTGGTTGGACGAGGTGGCGGCCTCCAGATCTACCTTGGGCAGCCATCCGCCTTCGGCCGATTTGCGTTCTTCCTGCGAGGCTTCGAAGTTGTGGAAGCGGAGTTTGACTTCCGGGTTTTGCAGGATGGCTCGCTCCACCGCATCTTTCAAGTTGGTAGGCGACGGTGCTGTTTGTGCATTTGCCCCCAAAGAGAGGGCGACAAGCGCAATCGCTTGGCTGATTGCGGTCAGTCGATTCATAGTAGAAACTTCTTTGAATTCAAGCTCGCCGGGCTTGTTGGTGGAGCGGAGCGCTGTGCTAACCTCAATGCCAGCGTCCATCCTCTGATTATCGGCCGGCGATCTATTTTTAGCATACCTTGTTTGCAGTGGCTCTTTGGAAAAACCAAGATCAAGTGCGATGAATTTCACGTTATCAGGATTTTTCTGCGGGTGATGCCTGCCGACGGAAGCAGACTGGAATGGTGCTTGCACTGCGTTCTCTCCACAAGTGGGCCACCGCCGTGCTGCTGTTGGCAGTGCTGCTGGGCGCCGTGGGGACTGTACAGGGTGCCGCCGATTTCGATCGCCTTCTAGCCACATTGACGCAGCGCTGGGGCAATGGCCCGGTGCCCAAGTTCACGGCTTGGCGAGGTTTGATACAGAACAACTTAGCGGTTTCCGATGCTGAACGCATCAAACGCGTAAACCAGTTCTTCAACCAGCAGGTGCAGTTTGCTGAAGACACGGTGGTCTGGGGACAGGCCGATTACTGGGCCACACCCATGGAGTCGTTGGGGCGCGGCGCGGGAGACTGTGAAGACTTTGCCATCGCCAAATATTTCACCCTGCTGCAAACCGGCGTGATGCCCGAGAAGCTGCGGTTGATCTATGTGCGCGCCAAAACAGGCGGTGCAGATGGTGCGCCCACCCAGGCGCACATGGTATTGGCCTATTACGCCCAGCCAGATGCCGAGCCGCTCATCATGGACAACCTGATTCCCGATATTCGTCCTGCATCACGCAGGCCGGACTTGGTGCCTGTTTTCAGTTTCAACAGCGCTGGCGTGTTTGCCGGTGTCGGTGGTGGCGAGGCCGCTGCGGCAGGGGGAACGGGGCGCTTGTCCCGTTGGGAAGATTTACTGCGCCGAGCGAAAGCCGAAGGTTTTGAATAGATTGCTTGCAAGAGGAATACGAAATGTCGATGTACCGTCAACTATGGCTCGCGATTGTGGTCAGCATGCTGCTGGCCCTGGGCGGTGGTCTGCTGGCCTCCATGCTGAGTGCCCGCAGTTACCTGGGCTCCCAGCTCTCGATCAAGAACACCGACAACGCCACGGCATTGGCCCTGTCTCTGAGCCAAGGTACCCCGGATGTGGTGACCGTGGATCTGGTGGTGGCGTCGTTGTTTGACAGCGGGCACTACGAACTGATCCGCGTGACCGACCCCACCGGCAAGCTGATTGTCGAGCGGGTGGGTGATGCCAAGGATCTGGATGCCCCCGCCTGGTTTGCGCACCTGCTGCCTATCACCGCTACGCCAGGGCAAGCGCAAATCAGCAGCGGCTGGAAACAGTTCGGCACGGTCACCCTCGTCAGCCACAGCCGCTTTGCCTATGGCGCGCTATGGAAGACTGCCTACGAGATGGTGTTGGCGTTGTCACTCGCAGGTGTTGTGGGTGGGTTTTTGGGATCCATGGTGCTGGGGCGGATTCGCGGGCCATTGCGCACCGTGATTGAACAGGCCAAGGCCATTACCCAGCGCCGCTTTGTGACGGTGGATCTGCCCAAGGTGCCAGAACTCAAGCAGCTGGCCATTGCCATGAATGCCACGGTGGGGCGGCTGAAGGCCATGTTTGAAGAAGAGGCTTCGCGGCTGGAGCTGGTGCGCAAAGAGGCCAACTTTGATCCCCTGACGGGGCTGGCCAACAGGTCTCACTTCATGGCACGTTTGCGCCAGGCGATTGATGCAGAGGATTCAGTGGGTGGGACCTTGATGATGGTGCGCTTGGCGGACCTGATAGGTATCAACCGGCGACTCGGGCGTGCTTCAACGGACGATTTTTTGAAAGTCATGGGGCGCACGATCCATGCGGCGTGTGCGGCATCTAGCAATGGCGTGGCGGCCCGACTCAATGGCGCAGACTTTGCCGTGTTGCTACCCGCAGAAAAAGCGGGCTATGCCGTAGCTGTCCAACTGCTGCAGGACATGGCATTGGCGGGCGCGCCTTTTGTGGACGGCGCTGCGACAGCCTGGATTGGTGTCGGACGATTCGCCGCCGCTGCGGATGTTGGGGGCCTGTTGTCGCAAGTGGACCTGGCGCTGGCCGATGCCGAGGCGGGGGGGAAAGACGGTGTCCGGGAGGCACAGGCGGATGCGACGGACGAAATGCCGCGCACCGCGGACCAATGGTCGACGATGATCAAGCGCGCGCTGGAGCATCAGTGGGTGCGGCTTATTTCGTTCCCTGTTGTCAATGCGCAAGGGGCCCTGTCTCACCGTGAATGCCCGTTGCGCTTAATGTTTGACGAGAAAGGCGAGTGGCTACCCGCCGGTCGATTTTTGCCCGTGGCAGAACGCCTCAAACTGACGCCAGCACTGGACCTGGTGGCAGTGGCCCTGGGCCTGCAGGAGCTCAAGTCCGCCCCGGACTTGCCTGGGTTGGCAATCAATCTGTCGGCAAGTTCGTTGGAAGATGCTACTTTTCAGCCACGCTTGATGGCGCTGATTGCGGCACAGAAAGAGTTGGCACCCCGGTTGTGGCTGGAAATGGCGGAAGGCGGTGCTTTGAAGCACCTTGAGGCCTTCAAAGTGCTGTGTCGCGCGTTGAATGCTGCCGGTTGCCGGGTCGGGCTTGAGCATTTCGGGCACCACTTCAGCCAGATTGGCCAATTGCATGACCTTGGCTTGGATTACCTGAAGGTGGACTCCAGTTTCGTGCGGGGGGTTGAATCCAACACGGGCAACGCAGCCTTCCTGAAGGGCTTGTGCAGCATTGCCCACAACATTGGCTTATTAGTGTTTGCTGAGGGCGTTACCTCCTCCGCAGAGCTGGACGTTTTGTTGGCTCTCGGTTTTGACGGCGCTACTGGGCCCGGCGTCCGAATCTTGCCCATCACTCCTTCCTCACACTGAACTGCAAATGCCAGCATGAGGTGTTCATGATGGCATTTGCGTCCTGAAATACGCGATCAATCGACGATCAGTCGTTTGTTGGTGAGCAAGTCCTGTATGACCGCATTGTCATTGAGCAAGGTGGTGCCGCTGTTGTCCTGCAATAGGTTCACACCCGTCAGCACGATGGTTTGGTTTTCATTTGCCGCGTTGTAGGTGCCGCCTGTAAAACCGCCGGTGGTACTGACATGTACAACGGTATTGCCATTAGAAACTTCAAAGTGGAGATAGTTGGACAGGTTGCCGGACGCGAGTCCTTGATGGTTTTCGCCAACTAGCAGATCGCGCAGGTCGAGCGCATCACCTTCTGACTTGCTGAAGTCCATTACCAGGTCGGTGGTGCCAGAGAGGCCTATGGAATTGCCCACTCCGTAGGCATTGCCCGCACCCGCGTTGCTGACGCCGGTCGTGCTGTTTCCGTCGTTCAGTGACCAAGAGAAGACGTCGGCTCCGGTATCGCCCTTGAGCGCATCACTGCCCGCGCCACCTTCCAGACGATCATTGCCGGCACCGCCGCGCAGAGCATCATTGCTCGCGCCACCGTTTAAGTAGTCATTACCGGCGCCACCATACAGCAGATCGCTTCCAGCTTCTCCAAACAAAGCGTCATTGCCTGCGCCGCCATGCACCAAGTCGCCATAACCCTTGTTGGTATTACTGGCCACGGCAGCAGTCAGCACGCCGCCCGCAGTCGTCATGCTTCCATCTACCGTGGTCATGAAGGTCGACGTGGCGAGATTGGCGACACTCGTCAAGGCAGTGCCGCTGTCTCCGGCGTAGACGACATCGTTGCCGGCACCTGCTTCGACGTAGTCGTTGCCAGCCAGGGTGCTGATGTTGTCGTCCGATGCCGTACCGGTTAGCGTGTCCGCAGCAGCGGTGCCCGTGATCAACGATGTGCCGGTATAGGAGTCCGTGTGGCCGTTGATCGTGATAGTCAGCGTACTCGTGCTGGTGGCGCCACTTGGGTCTGTGACCGTGTAGGCAATGAAGTCCGTAAGCGTCTGCCCTGTGTTGAGTGCATTGATTCGTGCGTCATCACTGGTGAGTACGTAGGTGTATGCGCCGTTGCTGTTGATCACGAAAGTGCCGTAGGAACCCGCCACGCTGGCGCCCGTGAGTGCGCTCTGGCCGCTGACTGCTGCGACGGTCAGGGTGTCGCCATCCACGTCCGTGTCATTGCTGGTAACGGAGCCAGAGACCGTGTACGTTCCCGAGTCCTCTGTCACGCTGCTCGTGTCGACTACCGCTACAGGGGCGTCATTGACGCCTGCTACCGGGATGGATAGCGTGGTGGTGGTGGTGGCCAGTTCGTTGGTGGCGTTTTCTTTGCTGCTCAGTTCCAGTGTCAGGCCGTAGGTGCCGCTGAAGTTGACTGGGGGTTTGATGGTTAATGTGCTCAGCGACCAGCTGGTGATATTGATGGAAGTCGTACCCGCAATTGCGGTGAAGCTATTGGTACCATCTGACAGAACTGTGCCGACCAACAGATTCTTCGCGAAAAGTGAAACCAGTGATTCAGATCCATCGGTATCTGAAAGCGCAATCGTGATGGGAGATATCTTGATCGTGGTGTCTTCCACGCCGCTGTTGCTGATGGGGTAGTACCCGGCTGTCGTTGTGCCGACCACTGCATCATGAATACCACCAGCGTTCTCGACAGCTGCGATCGAACTGTAAATTTTGAAGTTGCTGCTGGTCAGGTCCTGCGCGGTGCCGCCGTCCACACTCAAGTACGGTTTGACTGCGCCAATCCCATCGCCGTTGTAAACGGCCCAATCGAGTGTGTAGTAACCGCTGACTGTGGCTGAATACGTGGTTCCGGTGATATTGCCCCAGCTGTTGTACTGTTTCTCCAGAACAATAGTGCCGCCCAGGCTGAGTAAGGCGGTGTCGTCCATATAAGAACTGAAGGTATAGGTGTGACCAGCCTCCAGGTAGATCAATCCGGTCATCCGATACGCTCCGTCGGTTGAGATTCCAGATGGATCGCCGCCGGCGTTTGCGGTGTAGTTTTGTGGGGCCGTTGATATGGAGGTAGTGGCTGGCGTGTCCGCATCCAACAAAGTGAGCAGTTGCTCTACTTCTGTCACGGTATCGACCGTTGCTGCAGAGATGTTGGGGACCGCCGTATAAGTGCGTACGGTCAATCCATCGCCTGACGGTTGTATCACGACGGTGGTTGCGCCGTCTATTACTGAAGCGCCACCAATTCTAAGTATGGAGTCATCGGCTACTGGTGCGATATCAAGAGTCAATGTGGCTGTCGTGCTGGACACGCTACCGTCACTGCCTTGGTATGTGAAGCTTGCGTAGTCGCTCTTCATGTTGCCGGTGCCCGATGGGTAGACATTGCTCCCAGACTCATTGAGGTCCGGTGCGAAGCGCAAATGTCCTGCATCGATCTCGGTCTTGCTGACTACCTGATTGGCAGTGACATTCGTCCATGTCACGCCGTTGCTTGAATACTGCAGGATCCCGTCAGATGGCAGGGTGACAATTTTCACGCTCATGGCACTGGCAGGCGAATCAACGTCGCTGATGCCAAAGTTGGCCCATGACAGGGTGATCGCCGTGTCTTCAGTCCCGATTACTGAGCCACCAATGGCTGTCGGCACATCGTTGGTGCCGGTGACAGTGATGGTGAGCTCGGCCTTGTCGGTGGCGCCCTGTGCGTCGCTGAGGGTGTACGTGAAAGTATCGGTGGCGGTGGCGCCAGTGGCCAGCGCGTTGGCGTTGTTGGCCACATAGGTGTAGTGGCCGGCGTCCTCGGCCACGGAGCCGGAGTCATTGTTGGCGATAGGCGCAGGGTTGGTAACCGTGAGCGTGAAACTCTGGGTCACGGAGCCGCCATGGCCGTCATCGGCGGTGACCACGATGGCGTAGGGACCAGAAGCCGACGCGTTGTTGGCCAGGGTACCGGTGATCAAGCCGGTGGCGGTATTGATCGTGATACCGGTGGGCAGGCCCGAGGCGCTGTAGGTCAGCACATCGGTGCTGTCGACATCGGAGAACTTGCCCGCGGTGGCAATGGAGACGGCGGTGCTGTCGACCTGGGCGAGGTTGGCAATGGTGCCCACGGTGACGGGCACATCGTTGGTGCCGGTGACAGTGATGGTGAGCTCGGCCTTGTCGGTGGCGCCCTGTGCGTCGCTGAGGGTGTACGTGAAAGTATCGGTGGCGGTGGCGCCAGTGGCCAGCGCGTTGGCGTTGTTGGCCACATAGGTGTAGTGGCC
>NZ_JBFUBO010000026.1:0-7058 GCF_056405715.1 Rhodoferax sp. P1_F3
GCCAATGGCGCGCAGGCTCAATCCGTTTTCAAGGCCGATCGCGATGGTTTGGCGATCTTGATAGTCCAGCTGGCTGTAATGAGGTTCTGATTTCATGCGCACACCTTAGAGTTAAATTAAAGGTGTTGCACTTCACTATTGAGGCAGCCAGGGCTAGAGGCTTATTTTGCACTAAACCGAGAGGGGCAGCAGGCAGGCTAGACCTTGGCGCCCGCCTTGATCAGCGCAGCCCGCACCACTTGTTGATCGCCGAAGGTGGCGAGGAGCAGCGCGTTGATGCTCTTTTGGCTGGGGTCGACCGCATTGGGGCTCGCGCCTGCCTTGAGCAGCGGGCCTACGGCGGCGCTGTTGTAGTGCTTGATGGCGTCGATCAAGGCTGCGTCGAGTTCCTTGCGCCCTGAGAAGGCGTTGGAGTCGAGCCGGAACTGGACTTGGCCTTCGCAATGGGCGCGCACTGCCTCACCCAAGGAGCCCACCCGGTCGCACGGGTCCATCAGATTCTTGGCTTGGGGGTTGGCAGCGCGCAGCGCCAGTTGCAGCCCCATGTAGTTGCCGTTCGACGCGTAGGTCGTGTCATCCGACAGCAGAAAGGTGGAGTGCCCATCGGCGTTCTCCGTTTGCACCACCAACTGCAAGCGCACATCCTGGTCGCCCGCCAGGTTCTGCGGCAGCGTGAGTTGAAAGATGCCGTCGCTGCGCAGGGCCACGGGGTCTTTTGCCAGATCGACCACCCAGGGCAGGGGTTCGCTTCGCGCCAAAGTGGTGGTGGTGCCGTCGCTGTCGGCCTGGCTCAGTACCAGACGAATGCTTTCCACCCGGCAGTTGACAGCTGGTTTACATGCGCCCGCTGGCGCGAGCGCCAGCTGCTGAATGCGCATGCGCAACTCCCCGCGGTTCACTTGTGCCTGACCTTGCAGGTGGGCGCGCAAGTGCCCATCGTCGAGTAACCAGTTGCTTAGCAGCACACCAAACTCCGGTGTGCGCACGCGCGTGCTCAGGAGCCAGGAGGCATCGGTTTCGTCCACGCCCCGCGCGCGATCCACCCCCACCGCCGCCGCGTCAGCGACCGGCACGCTGTCCTCCGACATGGTCATGAGCGGCCAGTCCTTGGGCTGCGCATCTGAGGACCACATGGGCAGCAACAAGCCCCATGCCACCCAGCCCACCACACCGAGCGACAGTGCGAACGCGCCGCGCCGGACCCAGCGAAGGCCACGTCGGACGTGTGCTGGCGACGCAAGCCCAGACGCGTAGTCCGGCTCAGGCAGGCCCGAAGTCGTCGGGGCGTCGGTATCCGGTGGTAGCGAATCCGAGGCGTCATCTCTGGTGTCTAGGCCGGTTGCGCGGGACGTTGGGGCTTGGGTCTCAATGTGAAAAGGCCATACCTCGTCATCCCCCTGGAGCACCAGGGAAACGTACCAAAAGTCGTCTTCTGAACTCGGCAGATCGGTGGGAAGGGTGAATTCGGCCGTGACGGCCTGCACCATGAGTTCGCCGTCCACCAGCGTGGGGACCGGGCTGGCCATCCATTTGCGCTCCCAGACGCACCCAAAACCGCTCGTGTCTTCGTTCGGCGAATCAATGGTCACCAGCAGTGTCCAGACCTGCGCCTTCAGAGGCCGGGTCAGGTTGAACGTTGCCATCGTAGGCACGCCGTGGGGCACCGGGTCCTGCGCGAGGTGCAGCGTGACGCCATTGCCGCGCAGGCGGCTGAGCCAGAGCAGCAGGGCGCCCACGGCAAGCCCCACAGCCGTGAGTGCCGCCACGCCTTTGAACCATTCCGCAATGCCAGTTTCCGGTATCACCAGCCCCCAGACCAACGCGTTCCAGATAATGGCGATCACGGTCAACATCGGTGCGCCAGCGCCGGGCGAGGTTTTGCGGTTGGGCATCGTATTTTTCGTGGCGGCGCGTACTTATTCCACGGGCGTCAGTAGCGGCTTCAAATACCGCCCCGTGTGACTCTCCGGATTCGCTGCAATGTCCTCCGGCGTGCCCACGCCCACCACGGTGCCGCCACCCGCACCGCCCTCGGGGCCGATGTCGATCAGCCAGTCGGCGGTTTTGATCACGTCCAGGTTGTGCTCGATGATGACGATGGTGTTGCCCGCATCGCGCAGCTGGTGCAGCACCTTGAGCAAGAGCGCAATGTCGGCAAAGTGCAGGCCGGTGGTCGGTTCGTCCAGGATGTAGAGCGTGCGGCCTGTGTCGCGTTTGCTGAGTTCTAGCGCAAGCTTCACGCGCTGCGCCTCGCCACCTGACAGCGTGGTGGCAGCCTGGCCCAGGCGGATGTAGGAGAGGCCCACGTCCAGCAGGGTTTGCAGCTTGCGCGCGATGGTGGGCACGGCCTGCAGAAACTCGTAGGCCGCCTCCACCGTCATGTCCAGAATCTGGGCAATGTTCTTGCCCTTGTAGAGCACTTCCAGCGTCTCGCGGTTGTAGCGCTGGCCGGCACACACGTCGCAGGGCACGTACACATCGGGCAAAAAGTGCATCTCCACCTTCACCATGCCGTCGCCTTGGCAGGCCTCGCAGCGGCCACCGGCCACGTTGAAGCTGAAGCGGCCCGGGCCGTAGCCGCGTTCGCGCGCCATGGGCACTTCGGCCATCAGCTCGCGAATGGGGGTGAACAGGCCGGTGTAGGTGGCGGGGTTGCTGCGCGGCGTGCGGCCAATCGGTGACTGGTCCACATTGATGACCTTGTCGAAGTACTGGATGCCGTCAATGCTCTCGTGCGCCGCGGGCTCGTCGTGCGCGCGGTAGAGCTGGCGCGCCACGGCGGCGTACAGCGTGTCGTTCACCAGCGTGCTCTTGCCCGAGCCGGATACGCCGGTCACGCAGGTGAGCAGGCCCACGGGGAAGTCCACGTCCACGCCCTTGAGGTTGTGGCCACTGGCGCCCACCACGCGGATGGCTTGCATGTTGCCCTGCGTGGCAATGTGGTGTGCCTGGCGCTCGGCCCAGGCCAGTGCGGCCTTGCTGGGGGCGCCTTTACTGCCGGTTTTGGTGCTGGCCTTGGCCACGGGTTTGGCCTCTGCCACCACGGGCAGCCAGGGCGTGCGGCGTTTGGGCACTGCAATCTGCAGTGTTTTGGCGAGGTACTGGCCGGTCAGCGACTCGGGGTGGGCCTTGACTTCGTCAAACGTGCCTTGGGCGATCACGCGGCCGCCGTGCACGCCCGCACCCAAGCCCATGTCGATCACATGGTCGGCGGCACGCATCATGTCTTCGTCGTGCTCTACCACCAGCACGCTGTTGCCAATGTCGCGCAGGTGCTGCAGCGTGCCAATGAGCCGGTCGTTGTCACGCTGGTGCAAGCCGATGCTGGGCTCGTCCAGCACGTACATCACGCCCGTCAGGCCGGAGCCGATTTGCGACGCGAGGCGGATGCGCTGACTTTCACCGCCACTGAGTGTCTCGGCGCTGCGGTCCAGGCTCAGGTAGTTCAGGCCCACATCGTTGAGGAACTTCAGGCGCAGGCCGATTTCGCGGATCACCTTGGATGCAATCTCACCGCGGGCGCCTGGCATTTGCAGCGTGTTGAAGTACTCAAAACTTTCACGCAGCGTGGCGTGGCTGATCTCGTAAATGGCGCGGGCCTGGTCGCCCTCGCCCACCTTCACGTGGCGTGCTTCCTTGCGCAGGCGCGAGCCGAAGCAGTCGGGGCAGGGCTGGGTGCTGCGCAGGCGGCCCAGGTCTTCGCGCACCAGGGCCGAGTCGGTCTCGCGGTAGCGCCGTTGCATATTGGGGATGATGCCTTCGAAGGGGTGCTTCTTGCTGACCTTCTTACCCTGCGAAGCGCCCGAGTCCATCACGTAGCTGAACTTGATTTCTTCCTCACCCGAGCCGAACAGGATGGCGGTTTGCACCGCTTCGGGCAGGCTGTCGAAGGCAGCGTCGATGTCGAATGCGTAGTGCTTGGCCAGGCTCTCCAACATGCTGAAGTAGTAGCCGTTGCGCCGGTCCCAACCTTTGATGGCGCCGCTGGCCAGGCTCAGCGTGGGGAAGGCGACCACGCGCGTGGGGTCGAAAAACTCGTGGTTGCCCAGCCCGTCGCAGGTGGGGCAGGCACCCACGGGCGAGTTGAACGAGAACAGGCGCGGCTCCAGCTCGCTGATCGAGTAGCTGCAAATGGGGCAGGCGAACTTGGCGTTGAATAAGTGCTCTTTAGGCCGCTGGCCCCCGTCGTCATTGCGCGAGGCGCTATCAATTTCAGAGTCTTTGGGCGTATCCATCTCCAGCGCAATGGCCCGGCCATTGGCCAGGCGCAGCGCAGCCTCAAAGCTTTCGGCCAGGCGCTGCTTCAGATCGGCACGCACCTTGATGCGGTCCACCACCACGTCGATGTCGTGCTTTTCGGTCTTCTTGAGCTTGGGCAGGTTCTCGGCCTCATAGGCCTCGCCGTTGATGCGAAAACGCACATAGCCCTGGGCCTGCATGTCGGCAAACACGTCCAGAAACTCGCCCTTCTTCTCGCGCGCCAGCGGCGCCAAGATCATCAGCCGTGTGTCTTCGGGCAGGGCCAGCACGGCGTCCACCATCTGGCTCACGGTCTGGCTTTGCAGCGGCAGGTTGTGGTCCGGGCAAAACGGGGTGCCGGCACGCGCGAACAGCAGGCGCAGGTAGTCGTGAATCTCGGTCACCGTGCCCACGGTGGAGCGCGGGTTATGGCTGGTGGCTTTTTGCTCGATGGAGATGGCGGGCGACAGGCCCTCAATCATGTCCACATCGGGCTTGTCCATGAGTTGCAAAAACTGGCGTGCGTAGGTGCTCAGACTCTCCACATAGCGGCGCTGGCCCTCGGCATACAGCGTGTCAAACGCCAGGCTGGATTTGCCGGAACCACTCAGCCCGGTGATCACCACCAGCTGGTTGCGTGGGATGTCTAGGTCGATGTTCTTCAGGTTGTGGGTGCGCGCACCCCGCACGCTGATGTTTTGCTGCTGCAGGGCCCTGGCCAAGTATTTACCGTCGTCAGTAGGAGAGTTCAAGTTCGTGGCCGCCAAAGGAGTAACCCGCCATGATAGACAATGTCGGGTTACGCCGCCCGCCCCGGGTTTGTGCCGCCTTTTGCCACGAGTGCCCGTTTTGTCCACGCCCGCCCTGTTCGACACCACCATGACGCCGCAAGAGCGTCGCTCCAGTGCCTCTTTGGCCCTCATATTTGCCCTGCGCATGCTGGGGCTTTTCCTGGTTTTGCCGGTTTTTGCGCTGGAGGCGCGCCGCTACCCTGGTGGCGACGATACCGCGCTGGTGGGTCTGGCCATGGGGATTTACGGGCTGACGCAGGGGGTTCTTCAGATTCCATTTGGCATGGCGTCGGACCGGTTCGGCCGCAAACCGGTGATGGTGCTGGGGCTGGTCATCTTTGCGGCAGGCAGTGCCCTGGCGGCCTGGGCGCCCAGCCTGCCCTGGCTGGTGGCGGGGCGGGCGCTGCAAGGGGCGGGTGCCATTTCGGCCGCGGTGACGGCCTTGCTGGCCGACCAGACGCGGGACCTGGTGCGCACCAAGGCCATGGCCCTCATTGGGGCCAGTATCGGGCTGATGTTTGCACTGTCCCTGGTACTGTCGCCGCTGTTGGCGGCCCACGTGGGCTTGCATGGCCTGTTCGCCATCACCGCCTGTCTGGCGTTGGGTGGGATTGTGGTCGTGATCTGGTGGGTGCCGCCGGAGCCCGTGGTGCATGTGGACCAAGCGCGTGGCGGGTTGCTGGAGGTGCTGCGCCATCCTGCGCTGCTGCGGCTGGATCTCGGGGTGTTTGTGCTGCACGCGGTGCAACTCGCCATGTGGGTGGCCCTGCCCGCCATGCTGGTGCAGGCCGGGCTGGCGCGTGACCAGCATTGGCAGGTGTATCTGCCCGCGGTGCTGGCGTCGTTTCTGGTCATGGGTTTGACGTTGTTTCCGCTGGAAAAGCGGGGCTATCTGCGTGCTGTATTTTTGTCGGCTGTGGGGCTGGTAGGTTTGGTGCAGCTGGGCCTGCTGGTGTTGAGCCAGGGTGCACCGTCCGTGGCACTGATGGCGGGGTTGTTATTTGTATTTTTTTGTGGCTTCAACGTGCTGGAGGCCAGCCAGCCCAGCCTGGCCTCGCGCGTGGCGCCCGCTTCGGCCCGGGGCGCAGCGTTGGGGGTGTACAACTCGCTGCAATCCCTGGGCTTCTTTGCAGGCGGGGCCCTGGGCGGCTGGCTGGTGAAGTGGGCCGGAGCACAGGCCCTGTTTGCCACCAGCACCATGGCCATGCTGGTCTGGCTGGCCGTGGCCTGGCCCATGCGGGCCCCGGTGGCGGTCCGGGCGGCATAATCGTCCCACTTTTCTGGAGAAAACCATGGCATCCGTCAATAAAGTCATTCTGGTCGGCAACTGTGGCCGTGACCCCGAAATCCGCTACCTACCCTCTGGCCAGGCCGTGGCCAACGTCAGCGTGGCCACCAGCAGCCGCCGTAAAGACCGCAACACCGGCGAGACGGTGGAAGACACCCAGTGGCACCGCGTCACCTTTTACGACCGCCTGGCCGAGATCGCCGGCGAATACGTGAAGAAGGGCCGCCCCATCTACGTGGAAGGCCGCCTGAAGTACGGCAAGTACATCGACCAAGCGGGCGTGGAAAAGAGCACCGTGGACATTGTGGCCACCGAGCTGCAGCTGCTGGGCGGCCGCGAAGGCATGGGCGGCCCGTCCGACGGTGGCGATGAAGGCGGTGCACCACCGCCCCCCCGTCGCATGGCACCTGCCGCTGCACCACGCGCCGCGGCCCCCGCGCCCGCACCGCGCCAGGCACCTGCTGCACGCCCCGCCAGTGGGTTTGATGACATGGACGATGACATTCCGTTTTAATTCTGATATTCGTCGCCATCCAGGCAACAAAAAAGCGACCCTCGGGTCAATGCCAGTCAGTTAAGCCGTACGTGATTTGAAGGGCTGTAAAAAGGGAGCGTGTTTCACGTTCCCTTTTTCTTTGATGAGCCTGCTGCAAAACACATTGGACGAAACTCTGGCGGCTTTGCCCGTCAGCGGGATGAGGGAGCTGGGATCGTTGATCGATCCGGCCTGGATCGAACAA
>NZ_JBFUBO010000027.1:0-6797 GCF_056405715.1 Rhodoferax sp. P1_F3
GGGCATGACCCACCAGTCCAGAAAGTCGGAGCGGGGGGAGAGTTCGATCTGGTCGTAACCCAGCTCGGCGGTGGCACGGCACAGCTCGGGCAGCGACAGGTGCCGGATCATGTACGGGTCTAGGGCTATCTTCATTCAGGTCTCCTGGTCGTCTCGCGGCTGCAAGCGCAGCACGGCCAGCGCAATGTAGGTTCCAGTGACCCAAAAGACTGCGCAATAATTGACGAAAAATCGTCAAATTATGGTTAACCCTAGTCGTAGAAAAAAGACCGCTCGCTTTGCCGAGATCGCAGCGCTTGCCGGTGTCAGCGTCGCCACCGTGGACCGGGTGCTCAATGAGCGCGATACCGCGTCGGTCAAGACGCGGGAGAAGGTGGTGCAGGCCGCGCGCCAGTTAGGTGTGCCGCGGGTGTTGCCCGAAACCCGCCATGGCTTGGTTCACATCGACATCGTGCTGCCAGACAACCCCTCCCCCTTTTTTCAGCGGCTGAACCAGGCAATGCAACGTGGTGTGGCCATACTCGACAAGCGGCTCGTCGTCCACCGCGTGACGACGCCGGAGGAAGACGAGACGGCGCTGGTGCATGCTTTAGCGCCGCGCCGCTACAAACGCCAGGCGCTGATCGTGTCGGCACCGGATACCCCGGCCGTGCGCCAGGCACTGCAGCAGGCACGTGCCAACGGCGAGCATGTGGCCATGGTGGTCACACGGGTGAACGGTGTCCCGCAGGCCGACTACGTGGGCATCGACAACCATGCGGCGGGCCGCACCGCGGGCTACCTGCTGGGGCGCCTGTGCCACCGCGAAGGCCGCATCCTGATCCTCTCCAGCCGACTAGATTACCTGGGCCACATCGAACGCAGCGGCGGCTGCCGCGAGGTGCTGGCCGCACAGTTCCCGCACCTGCGCTGTGACGGTGAAGTGGCTGAGACCCACGACGATCCAGACCGCTGCTACCTGGCCCTCAAAAAGTCCTTACAGGGCAAAAGCGACGTGGTCGGCATCTACAACACGGGTGCCGGCTCGCCGGGCATCTACGCCGCGCTACAACGCTTTGCCAAAGAGAAAACCTGCTGGATCACCCACGAGATTTCTGATGACCACCGACAGTACTTGCAAGAGGGCGTCTTGGACGTGGTGATCGACCAAGACCCGGACACCCAAGCCATCCGCGCTCTGCAGCACGTGATGGCTGCGCTGGGCATGGCCCCCGCGTCTCTCAGCCAGCCGGGAAAGCCCGGTGACTTTCGGCTCCATTTCGCCGAAAACATGAGCCAGCAACCCTATCTCGCCTGACAAAACAAGTGTCTCCCGCGGGAAGCACCTGAGTAAAAAGAACGTTGTTTTCAATCAGAATACGGGGAGAAATTGTTTTCCACGACGGGCATCCTCCCATACGACCTAAGAAAGACTCAGGACATGGCATCCAAGGGCAACGACAAGACCCCCGTCGATCAGTTCATCGCACGCATCACGGCGGAGTACGACACGCTGAGCAAGCAGCTCAAAGTGATTGCCAAATACGTGGAGCAGCACCGCGACCACATCGGCATTGAAGGCATCCAGCAGCTGGCCGCCAGCTGCCAGGTACAACCCTCGGCGGTGGTGCGCTTTGCCAAGCACTTCGGCTTCTCCGGCTTCTCCGAGATGCAGGTCGTCTTCCGCGAGGGTTTGACGCGCCAGTTGGCCCCCAGTCGCAACTACCGCGCACGCATTCGCGACATCATCGACTCCGGTGCGGGCAGCCTCTCCAGCGTGGAGATCGCGCGCGAGTTTTTGGCCGGAAGCCAGGCCGCCATGCACGAGCTGGAAGCCAACCTGGATGAGGCTGCCTTCAAAAAAGCCGTGGACATGCTGCGCAAGACCGACTGCATCTGGATCGCGGCGTCACGCCGGTCGTTTCCCATTGCGGTCTACCTTGATTACGCGCTGCAACACACCGACAAACGCGTGTGCCTGATGTCGGCCCTGGGCAATATGCATTTGGGACAGATGCGCTCGGTGCGCACGGGTGACGTGATGCTGGCCATTTCGTTTGCACCCTATGCGGAAGAGACACTGGCAGCCGTGGCCCTGGCGCAAGAACGGGGCGCGCGCGTGATCGCCATCACCGACAGCCGCATGAGCCCACTGGCCAAGGACGCAGAAGCCGTCCTGATCGTGCAGGACAACTCGACCTTCGGCTTCCGGGCGCTGACCAGCACCATGGGCCTGGCCCAAAGCCTGTTCATTTCCCTGGCCTACGCGCTGGAGCTGCCTTACCGCCCAACCTCGGCCCCTGCACAGACCTGACACAGGAAAATAAATTAATATTTCACTTTAAATTTATTTTGGAAAAATATTTCCATTGACAGTAATTTTTCGTATAGTCCTGTCTTCGCGTCGCGCGCGACGAGATATCCCATAAACATACGGAGACAGGAACTTTCATGAAGCACGTTGCAGTGTTCGGCGCTGGTCGCATTGGCCGCATTCACGCCACCAACCTTGCCGCCCAATCGGGCGTGCAACTCAAGTACATCTGCGACGCCGTACCCACTGCTGCTGCCGATCTAGCCCAACACCTAGGTGCCCAAGTGGCCGACATCGACACGGTCTTTGCCGACAAGAGCATCGATGCCGTCGCCATCTGCTCGCCCACCACCACGCACAGCGATCTGATCGCACGCGCCGCGGCTGCCGGCAAACACATCTTCTGCGAAAAACCCGTGGACTTGTCGGTGCAACGCGCCGAGGCAGTGGCGCAAGCCGTGTCGGCTGCCGGCGTGGCCTGCATGATCGGCTTCCAGCGCCGCTTTGACCCCACCTTCAACGAAGCAAAAACCCGCCTGGACCGCGGCGACATCGGCAACCCCGAGATGCTGGTCATCACCAGCCGCGACCCCGGCGCTCCGCCGGTGGAGTACATCCAGCAGTCCGGCGGCATCTTCCGCGACATGCTGATCCACGACTTTGATGTGTTCCGCTGGATTCTGTGTGGCGATGGCGACCGCGCCGCCTGGCTCAGCGCTACGGGTTCGTGCCTGACCGACCCCGCCATCGGCAAGGCCGGCGACTTTGACTGCACCGCCGTCACCATCAAAACCGTCAAGGGCCGCCTGTGCCAGATCAACACCACGCGCCGCGCCGCCTATGGCTACGACCAGCGCTTTGAAGTGATCGGCTCACAGGGCATGCTGCAATGTGGCAACCACCGCCCCAGCGAAGTGACCCAGGCCACGGCCCAAGGCACGTCGCAAGACAACCCCGAAGCATTCTTCCTGCAGCGCTACGCCACGGCCTACCGCCTGGAGATTGAGCACTTCTTCACCCAGCTGCAAAACGGCGGCAGCTTCCGCACCACGGTGCAGGACGGCGTGGATGCGCAGATCCTGGCCGATGCCGCCGCCCAAAGCGCAGCCAGCAATCAGATCATCACGTTCTGAGGCGCAGCATGACTTCCTCTTTGCGAATCGGCATCGTGGGTCTGGGCCGTCTGGGCCAGCGCCACGCACAAGCCCTGGCGTTCAGCACCCGTAATTGCACCCTAACCGCAGCCTGCAGTCCGGTGGAATCCGAGCGTGTCTATGCGACCGAGCAACTCGGCATTGCACAGGTGTATTCCCGCTACGAAGACCTGTTGGCCAACCCCAATATTGATGCGGTGGTGCTGGTCACGCCCACCTCCCTGCATGCGGACCAAGCCATTGCGGCCCTGCAGGCTGGCAAACACGTCTTCGTGGAAAAGCCCTTGGCTCTGAACGTGCCCGATTGCGAACGCGTGCTGGCCGAAGCGGCCAAGCACCCGGAGCTGGTGGCCATGGTGGGCTTTGTGCGCCGCTTTGACCCCAGCTACCGTGCGGCCCAAGCCAGCATCGAAGCTGGCGAGATCGGCCGCCCTTTCATCGTGCGCTCGCAGACCTGCGACCAGAACGACCCCGACGGATTCTTTGTGCGCTTTGCGCCCACCTCGGGCGGCATCTTTATGGACTGCAGCGTGCACGACATTGACCTGGCACGCTGGATGCTGGGCCGCCCCAAGGCGCTGCGCGCCTACGCCACCGGCACCATCGCCCTGCACCCTGCACTGGCCGAGTTTGGTGATGTGGACAACGGCCTGGCCATCGTGGACTTTGAGGGCGGCGCCAAGGCCGTCTTCTACGCCTCCCGCACCATGGCCCACGGCCATGAGACCACCACGGAAGTCATTGGCACCGCCGGCAAGCTGCTGGTGGGCGAACATGCCGCCCGCGACCGCGTGGTGCGCAGCGATGCCCACGGCGTG
Source organism: Rhodoferax sp. P1_F3 (assembly GCF_056405715.1). NCBI lineage: Bacteria > Pseudomonadati > Pseudomonadota > Betaproteobacteria > Burkholderiales > Comamonadaceae > Rhodoferax > Rhodoferax sp. P1_F3. The sequence goes on from NZ_JBFUBO010000027.1 coordinate 4,266, forward strand.
CGCCATGCCGTGCTCAAGGACTTTTACGAACGCTTTGAGGCGGCCTTTGCCGCCGAGATGAGCGACTTTGTAGCCGCCTGCCGCGGCGAGCGCGCCCTCACGCTCACCCTGGACGACGCCATGGAAGCCACGCGCATTGGTCTGGCCATTTCCCGCTCGCTCGCCAGCGGCATGCCGGAGGTTATTTGAATGACCGCAGCCCTCGGGCTGCGTTAAAGACGAAACGAAAAAGGTTGGCGTTCATGGGGCGGATGTGTCGGCAGCGCGTCCACCGGCGCGCTCGGTGATTTGGAGCTGCAACTGGCGTGCCACATCAGCCATACCCTCTTGCCGGGCGCGTATCGCCAGCTGTTTGGCACCTTCTTCGCCGTATTTGCTGACGTTGAAGGAGCGCACGCTGCGTTTGCCGTTGATGTTTTGCCAATAGGCCATCCACTGCGCTTGCTGGATGATGCGCTCGCCTCGCTTTTTGGTGTTGATGTTGCGGTAGACGCCCACCGTGCCTGATTTGTTGTGGTTGCGCATCCATTCACGCTGCCACACCACATAGTCCACACCAGAGAGTTCAGCCTCTTTCTGGTCGCGCCACGCCACCGCAGCCGCCAAGGCTGCTTCTTTGCTGCCGTACACCGAGTCGGTGAAATGCTGGCGCAGGTGCTGGTGCTGGCGGCGCATGACCACCCGCCAGGAGTGGTGCCCCTTGTCCACGCGCTGGATGTTGCGCAAGGGGTTGGCCTGGGCCTGGGCTTGGGATTTGGAGACGGGCATGGCGGTGGCAGAGGGCGTGATTGCTATGGATTTGATAGCTGCTGGCGCACGTTCTATCTGGGCTAGTGGCCTATTTTATGTTCAATCACTTTTAGAATCCTGCCGCAAAAGGGAGAGAGAACTTTGCGGGTGATGGTGCGTTTGCTGTGGCTGTGGGGGGTCGCATGGTGGTGTGGTTTCGGTCGGCGCCAACACAGCAACTAAATCAATGAAGTTCACAACAGCACCTCAATCTTTCAGCCAGTTCATATTCGCATCGTAAGTGTCATCGCCGATGTAATATTGAGCCAGTGGGGGTCATGAACAGATCCATTTCAATGGTTTGCAAACCCATATGCTGCGTTAATTTTGATGTATGGCGCTGCGTCAATGAGATCCAAGCAGGGAACTCAAAAATACGTCGGCATAAACATTCAGCAGGACACCTTCAATATAAAAACTTGTTAAAGTATTCAGGAAAAGGCAATCAAAAGTGGATCTTCGAATCTATCAAGTGTTTCCAATTGATAGATGACCTCACCTTCTCTGTGTTTGTGAAATGTGAAACTTGAAAGGTTTCCATAATCTGTATTCAATTGAAAATTCAGTGCAGTAACGCATTGATGATCTGGGTTGCTATTCCTCCAGATCTCTAGAAATTTATCCACGAACAAAAAAGAAATTTCAAACAATTGAAGTTCACAATAATCTTCAATGTGCAGCCTATTCACGCTGTTTTCATAGCCTGACAAATCTCTGAAAGAAGTCTTAATGGAAGCCATGTTTGGTAGTGTTTGACCTTGATTAAGTTTTTTAAAAAAAACTCCATCATCAACAAAAGAGAGTCCGTCATCCAGAATATTCTGAAGCTTATTTGGCAACAACAAATTCGATGGCACGTCGGAAATTAGTCCCTTCATTGAAGCATTGGCATATTTCATTTATTTACCCCAAGCAAACTCAATGCTTTGTTTATTCCATTAATAATGGCTGGATTGTTTAGTAACTCTTGCACGGACTTTGACGCCACGACTCCATTTGAAATAGGGCCTACGTAAAACTGCTCCGTTGCTGGATCGTAATAATATTTATTTTTACCGCTGGCATCCTGATAATGTATTTGTCCTGGTCTTTGACCGGGGTTTGGATTTTCCACATCAATTCTCGCGCTAGACCCCGGCTCTTTCCACATGGTTTTACTGGCAGTAGTCGCTCCGTTTGCCCCTAGCATCACGTCACCGGGTTGAGGGGTCGCAATTACATTCTTTGGTATCGGAGCGTTCGGCGAATACACCTGCGGGTTGTACCAACGCCCATCAGTACCCTGATAGGCAGTGACCTGATTTCCATTGGCATCTTTGAATGTGACAAGCTCCCGCCCATCCGGCGTAGTCTTCCCCGTGTTTACCGCCCCACTGGGCAAGCCATCCCAGCAGTTGTTGTGCACCCAAACTGCATCATTGCCAGCTTCAGCTTTGACAAAGTAAGTGTGGAAGTCTGCAACGGTCAGGTTGTAGGCCTGTAGCGGTTCTTGTGTGCGCTTTGTTTGCAGCACTTCCATCCACTGCTGATTGCTAGCAACAGGCCCTTGATGCTTTCTTCCTTGCCCAACTGGTCCAGGGTCTTGCCGATGTCGCCCTGGTTGTTGACCATGGCCACGGCCGCTTGGGATGCCAGAGCCGCAAAGCCAGCGTTGACGGCGATGCCTGCGGTGGTGAGTCCTGCTGCGGTACTGGCAAGCGTGACGCCACCCAGGGTGGTCACCGTTGCCCCGGCTGCGCCGCC
>NZ_JBFUBO010000028.1:0-5618 GCF_056405715.1 Rhodoferax sp. P1_F3
TCTAAAAAAAGCAAAAATCTTTTGCTTGATTTGACAGGGCTTCAAAAACTGTGTCATAATTCAAGGCTTCGCTGATCACAGCAAAGCAAACGAAACGAGATAAAAATTGTTTCAGATCATTAAAAATTTACAGCCGATAAGCGTGGGCGTTTGAAGGCGATTGCCAAGTTCTTTGGAACTAAGTCGCAAGACTTTAAACGCTCATGAAGTAAAAAAGATGTGGAAATCAGAAATGAAATTCACGTCGATTCCAATTTATGAGTTGCTCGAAAGAGCGAAAAATTCAAGATCGAACTATAGAGTTTGATCCTGGCTCAGATTGAACGCTGGCGGCATGCCTTACACATGCAAGTCGAACGGCAGCACGGGAGCAATCCTGGTGGCGAGTGGCGAACGGGTGAGTAATATATCGGAACGTGCCCAGTCGTGGGGGATAACGCAGCGAAAGCTGTGCTAATACCGCATACGATCTACGGATGAAAGCGGGGGATCGCAAGACCTCGCGCGATTGGAGCGGCCGATATCAGATTAGCTAGTTGGTGGGGTAAAGGCCCACCAAGGCGACGATCTGTAGCTGGTCTGAGAGGACGACCAGCCACACTGGAACTGAGACACGGTCCAGACTCCTACGGGAGGCAGCAGTGGGGAATTTTGGACAATGGGCGCAAGCCTGATCCAGCAATGCCGCGTGCAGGATGAAGGCCTTCGGGTTGTAAACTGCTTTTGTACGGAACGAAACGGTGAGCTCTAATAAAGTTTGCTAATGACGGTACCGTAAGAATAAGCACCGGCTAACTACGTGCCAGCAGCCGCGGTAATACGTAGGGTGCGAGCGTTAATCGGAATTACTGGGCGTAAAGCGTGCGCAGGCGGTTATATAAGACAGATGTGAAATCCCCGGGCTCAACCTGGGACCTGCATTTGTGACTGTATAGCTAGAGTACGGTAGAGGGGGATGGAATTCCGCGTGTAGCAGTGAAATGCGTAGATATGCGGAGGAACACCGATGGCGAAGGCAATCCCCTGGACCTGTACTGACGCTCATGCACGAAAGCGTGGGGAGCAAACAGGATTAGATACCCTGGTAGTCCACGCCCTAAACGATGTCAACTGGTTGTTGGGTCTTCACTGACTCAGTAACGAAGCTAACGCGTGAAGTTGACCGCCTGGGGAGTACGGCCGCAAGGTTGAAACTCAAAGGAATTGACGGGGACCCGCACAAGCGGTGGATGATGTGGTTTAATTCGATGCAACGCGAAAAACCTTACCCACCTTTGACATGTACGGAATTCGCCAGAGATGGCTTAGTGCTCGAAAGAGAACCGTAACACAGGTGCTGCATGGCTGTCGTCAGCTCGTGTCGTGAGATGTTGGGTTAAGTCCCGCAACGAGCGCAACCCTTGTCATTAGTTGCTACATTTAGTTGGGCACTCTAATGAGACTGCCGGTGACAAACCGGAGGAAGGTGGGGATGACGTCAAGTCCTCATGGCCCTTATAGGTGGGGCTACACACGTCATACAATGGCTGGTACAAAGGGTTGCCAACCCGCGAGGGGGAGCTAATCCCATAAAGCCAGTCGTAGTCCGGATCGCAGTCTGCAACTCGACTGCGTGAAGTCGGAATCGCTAGTAATCGTGGATCAGAATGTCACGGTGAATACGTTCCCGGGTCTTGTACACACCGCCCGTCACACCATGGGAGCGGGTTCTGCCAGAAGTAGTTAGCCTAACCGCAAGGAGGGCGATTACCACGGCAGGGTTCGTGACTGGGGTGAAGTCGTAACAAGGTAGCCGTATCGGAAGGTGCGGCTGGATCACCTCCTTTCTGGAAAACTGCAATTTAATTTGAACGCTCACACTTATCGGTTGTTGGAAGGTTGTCGCTAACGATCAAGCTTGCTTGGTTTGAAGTGACCGGCTTGGGTCTGTAGCTCAGTTGGTTAGAGCACCGTCTTGATAAGGCGGGGGTCGTTGGTTCGAGACCAACCAGACCCACCATCCCGTCCAATAGTCTTTGACCATGGGGGATTAGCTCAGCTGGGAGAGCACCTGCTTTGCAAGCAGGGGGTCGTCGGTTCGATCCCGTCATCCTCCACCATTCAACGATACTTATTTAGTCAACACCAAAGTTGCTTCGAATTCTTCGGAATAAAGAGGCTGCTTTGTTGTTGATCAAGATCTCTTGATCAATCGGCTGTTCTTTAACAATTTATAGAGTTTAATCAGCGTTGCTAACTTTAAGCTGCGTGAGGAAACTGCACATTCGTAAAGGTTTAGTGCAGACCGTGCCTTGCGTAGTTGTTAGCAACATAATTTTGATTGCGTCAAAATGAATATCAGACTTCACGTTTGAAATTCGAGTTATTCAAGTTAAACTGAATACGGCATAACGCGTCAGGTGAAAGACCTGACAAAACATTCCTTGAAGATTACGATGATTCTCGAAAGAGATGTCAAAGTTATAGGGTCAAGTGAATAAGAGCATATGGTGGATGCCTTGGCAATGATAGGCGACGAAGGACGTGATAGCCTGCGATAAGCTTCGGGGAGCTGGCAAATTAGCTTTGATCCGGAGATTTCCGAATGGGGAAACCCACCCTTTGGGGTATCGCATACTGAATACATAGGTATGCGAGGCGAACCGGGTGAACTGAAACATCTCAGTAGCTCGAGGAAAATACATCAACCGAGATTCCGAAAGTAGTGGCGAGCGAAATCGGAGAAGCCTGTTAGTGATAGCACAAGACTTAACGGAACATTCTGGAAAGGATGGCCATAGCGGGTGATAGCCCCGTACGTGAAAAGACCTGTGTGGTACTGAGCTAACGAAAAGTAGGGCGGGACACGAGAAATCCTGTCTGAATATGGGGGGACCATCCTCCAAGGCTAAATACTCATCATTGACCGATAGTGAACTAGTACCGTGAGGGAAAGGCGAAAAGAACCCCGGGAGGGGAGTGAAATAGATCCTGAAACCGTATGCTTACAAAAAGTAGGAGCCTCGCAAGGGGTGACTGCGTACCTTTTGTATAATGGGTCAGCGACTTACATTCAGTGGCAAGGTTAACCGAATAGGGAAGCCGTAGAGAAATCGAGTCCGAATAGGGCGTCTAGTCGCTGGGTGTAGACCCGAAACCAAGTGATCTATCCATGGCCAGGATGAAGGTGCCGTAACAGGTACTGGAGGTCCGAACCGACTAGTGTTGCAAAACTAGCGGATGAGCTGTGGATAGGGGTGAAAGGCTAAACAAACTTGGAAATAGCTGGTTCTCTCCGAAAACTATTTAGGTAGTGCCTCAAGTATTACCGACGGGGGTAGAGCACTGTTTTGGCTAGGGGGTCATGGCGACTTACCAAACCAATGCAAACTCCGAATACCGTCGAGTACAGCTTGGGAGACAGAGCACCGGGTGCTAACGTCCGGACTCAAGAGGGAAACAACCCAGACCGCCAGCTAAGGTCCCTAAAATTGGCTAAGTGGGAAACGAAGTGGGAAGGCTAAAACAGTCAGGATGTTGGCTTAGAAGCAGCCATCATTTAAAGAAAGCGTAATAGCTCACTGATCGAGTCGTCCTGCGCGGAAGATGTAACGGGGCTAAGCCAGTTACCGAAGCTGCGGATTTGCAATTTATTGCAAGTGGTAGGAGAGCGTTCTGTAAGCCTGTGAAGGTGCGTTGTAAAGCGTGCTGGAGGTATCAGAAGTGCGAATGCTGACATGAGTAGCGTTAAAGGGGGTGAAAAGCCCCCTCGCCGTAAGCGCAAGGTTTTCTACGCAACGTTCATCGGCGTAGAGTGAGTCGGCCCCTAAGGCGAGGCAGAGATGCGTAGCTGATGGGAAACAGGTCAATATTCCTGTACCGATGTGTAGTGCGATGTGGGGACGGAGAAGGTTAACTCAGCCAACTGTTGGACATGTTGGTTCAAGCTTGTAGTCGTGCCTGGTAGGCAAATCCGCCGGGCTTAGATGAGGAGTGATAACGAGAGTGCTTGCACTCGAAGTGAGTGATACCCTGCTTCCAGGAAAAGCCACTAAGCTTCAGCTACACACGACCGTACCGCAAACCGACACTGGTGCGCGAGATGAGTATTCTAAGGCGCTTGAGAGAACTCAGGAGAAGGAACTCGGCAAATTGACACCGTAACTTCGGAAGAAGGTGTGCCTTTAGTAGGTGAAGTCCCTCGCGGATGGAGCCCAATGAGGTTGCAAAAAATCGGTGGCTGCGACTGTTTATTAAAAACACAGCACTCTGCAAACACGAAAGTGGACGTATAGGGTGTGACGCCTGCCCGGTGCTGGAAGATTAAATGATGGGGTGCAAGCTCTTGATTGAAGTCCCAGTAAACGGCGGCCGTAACTATAACGGTCCTAAGGTAGCGAAATTCCTTGTCGGGTAAGTTCCGACCTGCACGAATGGCGTAACGATGGCCACACTGTCTCCTCCTGAGACTCAGCGAAGTTGAAATGTTTGTGATGATGCAATCTCCCCGCGGAAAGACGGAAAGACCCCATGAACCTTTACTGTAGCTTTGTATTGGACTTTGAACAGATCTGTGTAGGATAGGTGGGAGGCTTTGAAGCGGTGCCGCTAGGTATCGTGGAGCCAACGTTGAAATACCACCCTGGTGTGTTTGAGGTTCTAACCTAGGTCCATTATCTGGATCGGGGACAGTGCATGGTAGGCAGTTTGACTGGGGCGGTCTCCTCCCAAAGCGTAACGGAGGAGTTCGAAGGTACGCTAGTTACGGTCGGACATCGTGATGATAGTGCAATGGCATAAGCGTGCTTAACTGCGAGACTGACAAGTCGAGCAGATGCGAAAGCAGGACATAGTGATCCGGTGGTTCTGTATGGAAGGGCCATCGCTCAACGGATAAAAGGTACTCTGGGGATAACAGGCTGATACCGCCCAAGAGTTCATATCGACGGCGGTGTTTGGCACCTCGATGTCGGCTCATCTCATCCTGGGGCTGTAGCCGGTCCCAAGGGTATGGCTGTTCGCCATTTAAAGAGGTACGTGAGCTGGGTTTAAAACGTCGTGAGACAGTTTGGTCCCTATCTTCCGTGGGCGCTGCAGATTTGAGGAAGCCTGCTCCTAGTACGAGAGGACCGGAGTGGACACACCTCTGGTGTATCGGTTGTCACGCCAGTGGCATTGCCGAGTAGCTAAGTGTGGAAGAGATAACCGCTGAAAGCATCTAAGCGGGAAACTCGTTTCAAGATGAGATCTGCCGGGGCCTTGAGCCCCCTAAAGAGTCGTTCAAGACCAGGACGTTGATAGGTCAGGTGTGGAAGCGCAGTAATGCGTTAAGCTAACTGATACTAATTGCTCGTGCGGCTTGACCCTATAACTTTGATTCACGATAAGTGTCTCAAGGATGTTATGCCAAGTTGACGCATTCAAAATCCTGCCTGTGATACAGCATCACGGCAGGTGTCGTAAAAGACAAGCTGATTAGCTCTATAAATTGGTCGCCTTGACCTAGTCAAGGTGGCAACAAGTTATGCCTGACGACCATAGCGACTTGGTACCACTCCTTCCCATCCCGAACAGGACAGTGAAACGAGTCAGCGCCGATGATAGTGCGGATTCCCGTGTGAAAGTAGGTCATCGTCAGG
>NZ_JBFUBO010000029.1:0-3770 GCF_056405715.1 Rhodoferax sp. P1_F3
TACTTCACGGCGGGCATGGGTACGGCAGCGGTGGGGACTACTACGGCTGTGGCCGGCGGCGCAGCCGGGGCAACGGTGACCACCCTGGGTGGCGTCACGCTTGCCAGTACCGCAGCAGGACTCACCACCGCAGGCATCGCCGTCAACGCCGGCTTTACCGCCCTGGCCAGCCAGGCAGCGGTTGCCATGGTCAACAACCAGGGCGACATCGGCAAGACCCTGGACCAGTTGGGCAAGGAAGAAAGCATCAAGGGCCTGTTGCTAACCATGGTGACGGCGGGGGCGTTGGATAAGCTTAATAGCACCATGGGTTGGCAGAACATCAGTCCCAAAACAGCCGACTTTGCTAGCAACTTTGGTAAAAATGTTGCCAACAACTTCGCCAGCGCCAGCATCAACAGCGCGCTCACCGGCTCCAGTTTGGAGGATGGCCTACAAGGTGCGCTGCTCAACGCCGTAGTGAGCACAAGCATGGCATTTGGAGCTAAGACTATCGGTGGTATGACCGTTCCAGATGCCAACGGCAATGCCACCCTCAACCCAGCGGGGCAATTGCTGGCGCATGCCCTGCTTGGTTGTGTATCAGGCGCTGCGACAGCGGGCAGTGGCAAAGGATGCACACCTGGGGCAGCCGGGGCCGTGGTCGGAGAGCTGGCCGCACAGTGGTACGACCCCGCTGGTGAAAAAACAGATGCCGAGGTACTGGACTTCGTCAGGGTGGTCAGCGCGACAGCAGGCGCACTCACTGGGGATGGCAGTGCCCAAAGCGTGAACACGGCAGCTGCCACTGGCGTGAACGCCGTGCAAAACAACTATTTGGAAACGCGCGATGTCAAACGAGCGATAGCCTCATTGAAGACTTGCACAGTCGGTTGTGATAGCTTGCGGCGCTTGCTATTAGGCAACGAGAGCGCTGGCGGTGAGCAAACTCCAGTAGCACGCTTGACGGATCTGTGCCGTTCTAACCCACTGCAATGCAGCACACGCGTGCAAGACGTGGCACAAGCGCTGATTGAGCTGCAAACCCCTGAAGCGCGCGCAGCTATCGGCGCGGCGACGACTGCACGATTGATACAGCGACAAATCGCAGATTTGGGCCAGGCGCTGGGAGCCCTTCAATGGGGTGTTGATCACATAGAGAGCAGCACGAAAATCGTCAAAACTGCACTGCTGGTGGGTAGCACGGCAGTGGGTGCGGGGCTGCTGGTGAACGTTGGCAGAGCCCTCGTCACAGCATGTGTCGGCGGCCTCAACCCCGCGTGCTCGGGGATGCTGACAGAGCTGAGTATTGGTGTGTCCGAGGCTGCATCGGGCGTGCCTACTTTAGGCCTGAGTGCTCCCGTGGTCGCAGGAGCCGCTGCGCGGCTGAAGACTGTACTCAGTCAAACTACTGATCCAGCAGTTGTAGCTCAGGAGTTGCAAGCGGTGCTGACTCAGGCTAAGACTGAATATAAGGCGTTGGGAGATGCAGCAGGAGGTGTTAAAAATCCATTGCTTGCTGATGCAATACCCAGAAACGGGGATCGTTTGGTGCTGAATCAGGGAAGTGGTCCAACCTGTGGTGCAAATTCATGCAGCATGGTGTTGGATACGATGGGTAAGCCCGTTGATGTGGCAACACTAATTCAAAAAATTCCACCAACTGAGCGAGGAATATTTCCGTCTCAAGTTGCGACTTTGATGAAGTCCGAGGGAGTGGACGCAGTGGCACTTTCTGGACGCAACGTAGGTGATTTAACACGCTATACACAAAACGGTACTCCGGTGATAGTGCGTATTGCTGATCCCGGAGTAAGCGATTTCTCGCACTTCGTGGTCGTTGATGGTGTTACAACAAAAAATGGCGTGGCGGTAGTTGCAATTCGTGATCCACAGGGCGCACAGTATTTCAGTCCAGTCGCCACTTTTAACAAGAGTTTTACAGGTGATGTGATAGTGCCGAGATAAGCGACGTTGCCAGCTACACCAAGGAGATAAATATGCTGCTAAAAATTCAATTACCAGACAACCTCGTAGTGCAAGGTTTACTTGTGCAAAAGAACATTCCTTGCTTTTGTCGAGTTCGAGGTACTTCGTTCGAACTGCTGTTTCAAGGTCCATTACCCCAAGCTGTTGGGGTTGTGGAGGGCTGGACTCACAAAGTGATTGACGACCGCGCGCCTGCAGGTGCAGGCGGCGAATACACACATTACTGCTTTGGCATGGTTACGCTTAAGAAAGCAGAAGAGAATGTTTTTGACATTGTGGATTTGTCTTTTTTCGAGAGCACGATTGGCTGGTGTCCCATCCTAGAGAAGGGTGAGTTGTGTGCGGTCAGACAATGGAATACGCCAGAAGAAGAGCTCGAATTTGAGGCAGGCTTCAAAAACAAAAGGCGAAATAAAAGGCAGCAAAAGACTATGGATGCACTTGTTAAGGCAGGGTTTGCGGATAGAACTGTCGACGGCAACTCCTAGTCTTCAACCCCAATCGAAGTTGCCTGATGGCGGTGGCTGAGACCAGCCGGAGCTGCGGCAAGTCCGGCGAAACCCGACGTACCCGCACCAAACCTGCGCGCAGCCCTTATTCCGCTGAGGTCCAAGCATCAAACCAGCCTCTAGCCCCCGTATCCATTGCGCGAGAAGCTACTAATTCAATAGCAGGCAACGACGTCAACGCCCGCGCCGCCAAGTCGAAGCTGGCAAGACGCTGGACGTCGCCGCTGGCAACAACATCATCCTGCAAGCCGGCCAGTCCACCACCAACGTCAACCAGATGGCCTCCGCCAAGGGCCAAGACCTGTTCCACACCAGCAGCATCGAAACCCGGCGCCAGGAACAACGCGCCACCGCCCTGGTCAGCACCCTGCAGGGCCAAAGCACCAACCTGGTGGCCCAAAACAACCTCGTCAGCATAGGCGCCAACCTGGGCGCCACCGGCCTGGACAACGGCACCGGCACCCTGCGCGTGGAAGGCAAAAACACCACCGCCCTCTATGAAGTGCAAAACTTCAGCCAGGTCACCACCACCACCCGTACCAAAACCACCGAAAACGCCTTCTTCGACCCGCTGGGCATTGGCATCTCCAATGAAGACAAAACCGTCAGCGACGCCCGCGCCACCAGCACCAGCATTGGCACCTCCCTCCTCTCCGATAAGAAAATCGAGATTGGCGTAGGCAACAAAACCGAACTGCAAGGTGCCAAGGTAGAAGCGCAGCAAATCGCCTTTGTGAACCTGGACCCAACGCAACAAGGCGAACTCATCCTGGGCGGTAGCACCGACACCACCCAGACCAGCCATACCGAAAAAACCGTGACCATGGGTCTGTACCAGGAGATGAAGGGCAAGGGCAGCACCACCGAGACGCTGAACCAGACCAGCCTCAAAGGCAACGTGACGTTTGACAGCGCCTTGAAGATCACCGCCCAGATCCCCGACACCAAAGGCGGACAAGCCCTCAAGAGCCAGATCGACGCCCTGGTCAGTGAAGGCAACGGCGTGGGACTGGACTACCTCAACGCCCTGGCCGCCAACCCCAACGTCAAGTGGGACCAGGTGGCCCTGGCCCATGAGAAATGGAGCTACGACCAAGGCGGCCTGACCGGGGCGGGAGCGGCCTTGCTGACCATTGTGGTGACTTACTTCACGGCGGGCATGGGTACGGCAGCGGTGGGGACTACTACGGCTGTGGCCGGCGGCGCAGCCGGGGCAACGGTGACCACCCTGGGTGGCGTCACGCTTGCCAGTACCGCAGCAGGACTCACCACCGCAGGCATCGCCGTCAACGC
>NZ_JBFUBO010000030.1:0-3767 GCF_056405715.1 Rhodoferax sp. P1_F3
CACGCCCATGTCGGCCAAGTACTCTTCCTTGGTCGGAATACGACCCAGCTTGGAGCAGATGGCAGCCAGTTCGGCAGAACCCAGATACACATTGCTGTTCTTGCCCAGGCGGTTGGGGAAGTTGCGGGTGGAAGTGGAGAACACGGTGGCGCCCTCCTTCACCTGCGCTTGGTTGCCCATGCACAGGCTGCAGCCCGGCATTTCCATGCGCGCACCGGCACTGCCCAGCACACCGTAGTGGCCTTCGTCACTCAGTTGCTTGGCGTCCATCTTGGTCGGTGGGGCGACCCACAGCTTGACCGGGATATCGCGCTTGTTTTCCAACAGCTTGGAAGCCGCGCGGAAGTGGCCAATGTTGGTCATGCAGGAGCCGATGAACACTTCGTCGATCTTGGCGCCGGCCACGTCGGCCAATGTCTTCACGTCGTCCGGATCATTGGGGCAGGCCACGATGGGTTCATGGATGTCGGCCAGATCGATTTCGATAACTGCGGCGTATTCGGCATCCGCATCGCCCTTGAGCAACTGGGGACAAGCACGGCGGAAAGGACAGCACGTTTCATAGCGTCTCCTTGGCTGATGAAGAGTTTCGGCGGGGAGAATATACAAAACGGTTGCCAACCGCGACGGATTCCTTGTCGCGTCCCTGGATCTCCAGTGTCTCCCAATAAGACCACTGGGGACACGATCACGGAGCCGGATCAGCGGCGCGAGCAAGTCTGTGGAAGGGGCTTCAAGCGGCCTCTCGCCTGGCTCGGCCAATGGCGCATAACGACTACGGCGCAGTCGGCGCCCCTTTTCTCAAGATGCCCAGGTTTTGCATGCCGCGCAGGAACGCGATCACGCCCAGCGTCAGTCGTTGATCGGGGGTGGTTGCCCCTCGCGCGCCGACAGAGTGCGCAACGGGGCCGCGAATTCGAAATGGGACCGACTCCCCGTGGAACTGCCTGTAAGCGCCGGTTGCGGCCTTGGAAAACAGAAAAGGGATCGTTTCCTGTCCGCCGATCCCCTGGAGCAGGCCAAGCTGGGCGGCCAAAGGGTCCGTAGTGGGCTGCTGGGAGCCTGCCAGGCAGCTGCCCGCGATCTGGACATCTTGCTGCCCGTAAACCACAGTCAGGTTCGTCCCCGAGGTATCGCGCAGATGGCGAAGATAGCCCGCGCACATGTGACAGCACTCCAGCGACGTGTAGACAATGCAATTCGTGGGCAGAGTCTGGAATCCTCCATTCCGCCGCAAGTACTCCTGGATCATCAGCGTTTCCGCATGATACGAGCCGTTCAACGATTTCATGTTGAGGCCCCAGGCAACAATCTTGTTGTTGGTTGCGTCGATCATGACTGCTCCGATGTTATTGCCGTACGGCCGACTGGCGGGCGGATGCGGGTCCGCCGGTTCGGCCGGATCATCCCGGTGCCTGTTCCATCCCAGCGCCAGCATCGCGTACACGAGTTTCATAAATGTATTCTCGCGATGCACAAGGTTCGCGCCAGCGGCGAAGAAGGTCGTGCCGCCTGTATACGCGAGCGTGTTCTGGACCGCGAGCGGCGGGCGAAACCGCCCAGTGAACGCAGCCGAGGCCGCAGTGGCGAACAAAGAACGAACCTGGGGGATCGCTCCGAGCGTTGTGTTGATCACATGGGTCCCCGCCATGGTGGCGCCTGGTCGAAGCGCGTCGAAGATAGGACTGAAATTCTCTGAGTTCTCGTCCACATCATCCGCGCCGCTGTACGCTCGTGCCGGAAAGATGTTGTTGCGATCGATGCGGCGCTTCACGATTTGTGTCGTGGACCAATAAATGACGTCCCGCGGTTGGGCTCGCCATAACATCCCAAGACACATGTGCGTGGGAACATACGAGAGATAGACGTCCCATTGGCCGTTCAAATCGGGAGCGTTTTGACCGAGTATCGCCCCCGCCGTTTCGTCGATTTGCGAGCCCGAACGTCCCACCAATACGCGGGACCTGTCGTTCCTGACAGCAATCGCCCAGTCAAATCCGTTGTTGGACTTCATCGCGTGCGCGAGAGAGACCAGAATTTCGTCGTAGGTCATTGCAGGTAGCCCCTTTTGTTTAATACGGATAGAAATTCAAGCGCATGAGACCAAGTATTGCACGGGTTGGGGGCTTCGAAACACGTTGACCCAGGCAGTTTGAGCGCTCGCAGCCGCTCGATGGCGAGACCTTGGGATGCAAGATGGATTTGGGGCTGGCGCGTACGCAGCTACTCCCCGCAGCTGTCCAAATCGCCGCTTTGCTCAGTCACCAACTGATGCGCTGATCGACCTCAAAGTCTGGTGCCGGTTGCGCTGCCAGATCCCAGTCTGTTGGCTCGACCTGCGCCCCGTCACCCATCTGCGCTTCACCACATTCCTCCCACAGCGGTGGCCCGCGTGCCGGGGCGATGTGTGGGGGCTCCGAGTCGACACCGATGTGATCCAGAATTGGCTTGATCTGCATGCCCTCGGTAATGAACGCGATCAGGCGCATCTGCCCACCGCAGATCGGGCACAGCAGCGGGGAAACTTCGTAGATGCGGGCGATCAACACTGCCCACAGGTAATGTGTAGGTGAGCGCTTGGGTGGCACCGGCTCTGGCTGGGGCGGGCGCAGTAGCGCAGCAGCCGCTCCAGCGCGGCACGGTCGTGTGACTGGATACAGACTCCGGCGTCAACAGAGAAGCCGCTGTGCTGGTAGGCCAGCATCTCTTTGGTGTCGCAACTTTCCAGCAGGCCCTGCCCCACGAAGGCGCGCAGGATGCGTCTGCGCAAGGTGGCTTTCACCTGAGCCACGGCATCCGCATCAATGCCGGTGGCCGGGTGGAAGACGATGCCCGGCGGTGAGGATTGAGGGGCGGCATCAGCGTCGCCCTCGCTTGGCACTTCCCCGAACACCCCATCGACCACACAGACGTGGAAGTGCACATGCCCGTTCAGGCTGGAGCCGAACCGGTGAATGTGGACTTGGGGTTTTGCCAAAGCCACTGCGCCGATGTGCAGGGTCGCCTTGTCCACCGTTTTCGCACCTGGGCTGTGGGATTGCAGGCTTTGGGCAATGACCCGCAGGAAAATGCGCAGCACCATGTTGAGCACCGCCCCATCCCGCTGCATGAAGTAACGCAGGCGCTTCGGGACCGTGGCGCACCGGCAGACGGGGAAAGACGTGGTCGGTGAGGTGTGCCGCCGCCTCCACCATGCGCCGCGTGTTGCACGAGGGGCAGACGCCACGGCCTTTGCAAGAATACGCCACGAAGTAGTCGTGCCCGCAGTCATCACAGCGGGCGCGGGCAAAGCCGTGGGCGAAGATGCCGCATTCCAGATACTTGCGAAACGCTTGGCGGACATAGGGCTTGGGGGTGTGGTGGTCGCCCTGCCCGTTTCTCTTCTGCCAACGGGAAGCCCAGTCACTCCTGAATTGCTAGCTACTCACGCAAATTCCACGCGGGCTACAGGCCAATTAGGCGTTAAAAAAGCCCCGTGGCGTGCACCACGGGGCTTTGCGCTAGCGGCTTGGCAGCTTACGCGGCGATACCGTCCGTCACCGTGGCAGCCGAATCAGTGTAGTCACCGATCTTGTCGAAGTTCAGGTACTGGTACACCGTGTCGCTGGCAGCGGTCAGCACGCCCATGTCGGCCAAGTACTCTTCCTTGGTCGGAATACGACCCAGCTTGGAGCAGATGGCAGCCAGTTCGGCAGAACCCAGATACACATTGCTGTTCTTGCCCAGGCGGTTGGGGAAGTTGCGGGTGGAAGTGGAGAACACGGTGG
>NZ_JBFUBO010000031.1:0-3235 GCF_056405715.1 Rhodoferax sp. P1_F3
ATGCGCATGCCCCCGGGATGGGACGGCGTTGAAACCATCGAACAGCTATGGCTGGTCGATCCTCGTCTGCAGATCGTGATTTGCACCGCGTATGCCGACCAGTCATGGAACGAAGTCTTCGAACGCCTGGACGCACGTGATCGCTTGCTGGTTCTGAAAAAACCATTTGATCCCATTGAGGTATACCAGCTGGCATCCTCGTTGGCTGCCAAATGGCAGATGGCGCAAGATGCGTCCGAACAGCTTGCGCAGCTGGAAGATGCGGTGCGCGAGCGCACGGGCGAACTGCGCGCTATCAACGAGGCATTGCAGCAGGAGATTGAGGAGCGCAAACACCTCCAAAGTCAGCTGGTGCAATCGGAAAAGCTCGCTTCCATCGGTCAGCTGGCGGCCGGTGTGGCACATGAGATCAACAACCCCATTGGCTACGTTTTTTCGAACTTCGGCACGTTGCAGGGCTACTTGGTGCAGCTTTTCCAAATGCTTGATGCCTATGAAAATGCCGAGATAAGCGTATCGACGTCCGAGATTGCCACCAGGCTGCAGAAGTTGCGCGAAGAGATTGAACTGGATTTTTTGAAGGAAGATATCCCCGTGCTGATGCGCGAGTCGCAACAAGGACTCGTGCGCGTGCGGCAGATTGTGCAGGACCTGAAGGATTTCTCGCGGGTGGATTCGACACCGGAATGGGAATGGGCCGATCTGCACAAGGGTATTGACTCAACCTTGAACGTGATAGCCAGTGAGGTCAAATACAAGGCTGAGGTCGTCAAGGAATATGGCGATATTCCTAACGTCGAATGCCTACCCTCTCAGATTAACCAGGTAGTGATGAATCTGGTGGTAAACGCAGCGCACGCCATGGGCGATGCGCATGGACGCATCACTATACGTACGGGCTCCTTGGATGAGCAGGTATGGCTGGAGGTGGCTGACAATGGCACTGGCATCCCACCGGACACGCTCAAGCGTATTTTCGAGCCGTTCTTTACCACCAAACCGGTGGGCAAGGGAACCGGCCTCGGACTGTCCTTGTCCTACGGGATCGTGCAAAAGCATCAAGGGCGCATTGACGTGGAAAGCATAGTGGGCCAAGGCACTAAGTTTCGCGTAACGCTGCCAATACGTCGGATGCTGGCGTCGGAAGACACTACACCGATTGTCGATACCTGAACAGCACTCAAAAAATTCAGTTGCATTCGCAAAGTGCGCTACAAGCCTAAATGGAGTAATTTCGGTTAAGTACCATTTGTCGTGATTTGAGAAACATGCTGACTTCCTCGCGTTGTTTTGACAAACTTTGAGTCCTCAACTATGCAAACGCAAGCTACCTCTTTCACGAGTTCAACACCGTCGAACGAAATAACGCCAATCGTCGAGCAGTTGCCTATTGGCATTTTTCGCAAGGATACCGCCGGACGGTTTGTCTTCATCAATTCGTGGTTTTGCCAACTCAAGGCCACTGCGGCGGATCAGATTTTGGGGAAAACCGCCACCGAGATTGCCGCCGCCATATCGCACAGTTCGCAAACAATGTGGCGGCCAGAACTCGCTGCGCAGGAAGCTCTTCAGCATGCGCAGACCATACAAACCGGGAACCAGACTTCGCGAGAGGAAGTGAGGATCGACGCGGGTGGCCAGCCGCAGCATTTTCAAGTGATCGAATCCGCAGTGTTGGGGCCTGACAAGGCGATCATTGGCACCCAAGGGGTCATGTTTGACATCACCCTGCACAGGCAAAAAGACGAA
Organism: Rhodoferax sp. P1_F3; assembly: GCF_056405715.1. Classification (NCBI taxonomy): domain Bacteria; kingdom Pseudomonadati; phylum Pseudomonadota; class Betaproteobacteria; order Burkholderiales; family Comamonadaceae; genus Rhodoferax; species Rhodoferax sp. P1_F3. The sequence goes on from NZ_JBFUBO010000031.1 coordinate 1,750, forward strand.
ATGCGGGTCAACGAGCGTGACCTGCTCAGGGCGCTGCTGGACAACTCCCCGGACCACATCTATTTCAAAGACACCGAGTCCCGTTTTATCAGATCCAGCACCGCCCAGGCCCTGCAGTTTGGCATGTCCACCCCCGACGGGCTGGTGGGTAAATCGGATTTCGATGTCTTTTCCGAGGAGCACGCCCGCCCGGCGTTTGAGGACGAGCAGGAAATCATCCGTACCGGCGTGCCGATGATCAACAAGGTGGAAAAAGAAACCTGGCAGGACGGGCGCCCCGATTCCTGGGGCTTGACGACGAAGATGCCGCTGCGCAACCGCGAGGGGCAGATTATTGGCACCTTCGGCATCACCAAGGACATCTCTGATCTGAAGGAAGCCGAGCGCCAGATCGCCGAGGTGCACAAACAGTTGCTCGAAGCCTCGCGCCTGGCCGGAATGGCCGAGATCGCCATCAATGTGTTGCACAACGTGGGCAATGTGCTCAACAGCGTGAATGTTTCGGCGGCGCTGATTCTGTCCCACCTCAGAGCGTCCAAGATGCCGGGGCTGACACGGGCCGTGCAGCTGATGGACGAGCATTCCGATGACTTGGTTGAGTTTCTGGCGTCGGACGCAAAAGGCAAGATGCTTCCCGGCTACCTGCGCCAATTAGCGCCTGTGCTGGTGGCGGAGCAGCGTGGCGCCATCGAGGAGTTGGTGGCGCTGACCAAGAACGTCGACCACATCAAGGAAATCATTGCCGCACAGCAAGCCCATGCGGGAGCCTCCATGTTGCTGGAGACGGTTCAGATCGGTGAACTGGTGAAAGATGCACTGAAGATCAACGCCGATGCGCTGGCGCGTCGCCACGTGGTGGTGGAGCAAGACATTGCGCCAGTTCCCGACCTGCCATTGAATAAGGGCAGGATACTGCAGATACTGGTGAATCTGATCGGCAATGCCCAGCAGGCCATGGAGGGTGTGGACGAGCCCAAGCTCACGCTGCAGGTGGATGTGGCAGCGGGCCAGCGCCTACGTATCCGTGTCACGGACAACGGAATGGGCATCGCACCAGAAACCCTGGCCAAGGTGTTCGCGCACGGGTTCACCACCAAAAAGACCGGACATGGATTCGGGTTGCATAGCGCAGTGAACGCCGCGCGTGAAATGGGCGGAACGCTAACCGCTCACAGCGATGGACTGGGTACCGGAGCGGTGTTTACGCTTGAACTTCCTTTCGAAATGCCTGAGGAGGCGCCATGAGCGAGCAACACAATCGACGCATTCTCTTGGCAGACGATATGCCTGCCATCCACGAGGACTACCGCAGGATTCTGCTGCCAGCCACCGCGACAGCAACGGCTGAACTGGACGACTTCGAATCCGCACTGTTCGGCACCTCGGCCAAGGCATCCGCAGCCGGATTTACGTTGGATAGCGCCTACCAGGGCCAAGAGGCGTTGGTGATGGTGCAAGAGGCATTGCAGAACAACCAGCCCTATGC
>NZ_JBFUBO010000032.1:0-3037 GCF_056405715.1 Rhodoferax sp. P1_F3
TGGGTCGCAGGGGATGACGGCTGGCTGGCGCTGGATATTGACGGCAATGGCCTGATTGATTCCGGCCGTGAACTCTTTGGTGCCGACACCGTACTCTCTGGCACCCCAGGTGTGGATGCCGCGTACGCCACCACCGGCTTTGAAGCCCTTAAAGCTCTGGACAGCAATGGCGACAACATTTTCAACGCCGCAGACACAGCCTTTAGCCAAGTACGCATCTGGCAAGACGCTAACCAAGACGGCGTGAGCCAAGGCAACGAACTGTTCACCCTGGCGCAAAAGAGCATCGCCAGTATCAACCTGAACGCCAGCACCACCACGCAGAACTTGGGTAATGGCAACGTGGTCAGCGGCACCGCCACCGTCACCCGCACCAACGGCACCACCACCCTGGCAGAAACCGTGGGCGTGGCCGCAGACACCACGGCGGCCAACCTGCAACTGGGCTCCAACCCGTTTTACAGGGATTTCACCGACACGGTTGTGCTGAGCACGCAGGCGCAGGGCTTGCCGGATATGCACGGCAGTGGTTGGGTGCGGGATTTGCTACCAAGGATTCACTATAAAGTTGATAGCTGCTTGCGCAATGTCTATGCGGGCTACAGGCATAAAAGGCTTATGAACGCTTGTGGTGTGCATCGTATACTTGATTTCAAATCTTGTTGTGCTGGGGCTGCTGTGGGTAATAAGGTGACGGAGATCAGGATGGAACGATTTAGAAGTATGTGAATTGAAGGTCGTTAATGTTGCACTTGACCAATAGTGACTTGCAGCTTTGGCTAAAAGTTATAACAACTCAGCCCAAAGAAGTGCATGAGTTTTTGCCATGGATAGAAAATCGAGTGCGAGATTTTTTTCCATTTAAGCGATTGTTTATGGCGCATGGTGAACTTGTCGCCGGACAAATTAAAACGACTCATTGGCTTGCCTCCGGGCATGAGGCTGATTATTTACAGCAATTGGCAACTACATTTGAATTGGAACATAGGGGGTCAATGGCATGGTGGTTTGCCAATCGTCTGCCCTTCACAATAGATCCAGCAGCACCACCACCCTTTGCATCAGAATTTGAAGTGGCAGAAATTCTTGCTTTCGATCTGAAGAATGTAGCCGCGCATGGGGTATTGAATTGCCGTTCAAACGCTGGAACATATTTCAGTTTTACTGGTGTTGCCATGCCGTTGTCAGATTGGCATATAGAGGCACTGCATCTCTTGGCCCCGGTATTAAATGATCTATACCTAACGCACATGGCCCTGCAAATGACCACTATCACCAAAATAGTGGATAGGCTGACCCTTCGCAAAAAAGACATTGTTCGCCTCATTGCAGAGGGCCAGGACGACAAAAGTGTGGCTCGCAAGCTTGGCATTTCCGAAAAAACGGTCCGCAATCAATTGACAGAGATCTACGCACAACTTGGAGTTAGCAAGCGAACTCAGTTGCTAGCTCTTTTGCGCTGAGATGGGCGGGACATATGTCCTATTGCCAGAACGGCAACCACAACTATGATCGCCAAGAACGTCACGTAGTCTATATCGCTAATCATTGGGATTAAGTCACGTTGTCGTGCCATCTCCATCTTAATAATATTTTGATGTGAAAAACCTTCTGTGCACGGAAGTTTAAGTAAGAATATTCAACAAAAATGAAAAGGTAAGAAAATATTATGTTGAGGAAAATTCTAAGTTTCCAATTCACATTTTTTTTTGGATTGATAGTTATCTCAGGATTCGGTTCAATTGCCAAGGCTAATGGTTTAGATAAGCCCCCTGTTGACATTCCTTTTTATCCTCAAAAAGTTGGGGAAACGTACTCGTTTGATGTAAACGTTATTGAGCAACTTACGTACTCAATTGGTGTGCGATTTTATTTAGTGCTACCAAATAAGTGGTCTCATTTTCTTGATAAAGATGAATCTCCTGAAGATGCAAGACATCTTTCTGAAATTCTTGGCGGAGCAAGAACAACAGAGTCAGGAGAATGGGTGGAGCCTGGTGTTCCCGCAAAATTTCGGGTTCAAATTGTTGAAAAATCTAGTAAAGCAATTTTTCTGGATGAATTAATAAGCCAACCAAAAACTCGAGCAACTTATATGGGAAGGTATGCCGAATTGGTAACTAAAGCACTACCCACAGGCATATACGCCATCCATATTGAATATTTATACGGTGCACGAGATCTGGCGCCTTTGCATGCCAAGATTTTATTCGCCAGAGCACATCACGGAAAATAAGGAAAGTACATGCTAACCGTAACAATCAATATTGCTGGAAGGGGTACCGGACTCAATGACGCAGGTAATGGCCAACCAGGAACGTCTAGTGTCGGGCACATGTGGTACGAACTCAACGATGGAAATGGCAATAGAGCGAGTTACGGCTTTGCACCAGATATAGATCATCATGGCAATCCATTTGCACCCGGAGATGTTTACTATAACGACAGTCTGAATTATCAAAGCCGAGATTACTCACGCACTATCGAAATCACTCAAACGCAATATAACGCGATGCAGAGTTTTGGTGACTCTCCCACTGAAAATGGATTTAGCACGCAATACAATGGACTTACTAATAGTTGTATCGATTTCACGTGGAAAGCGTTAGAGAAGGCCGACCTGAATACCACCCGATTTGAAGGCAGCCTTTGGCCGACAAACAATATAGAAGACACTAGAAAGTTTGTCGATCTTTCTCCGCCTGAAATTCAGCGGATTGATGATTTGTTGAAAGACATATTCCCATTGACTTGGCCGGATATGAATGCTGCGGTCAACACCTCCTACCGCACCGCTGCCGCCACCCGAGCCCCCATCCGCCGCGACCCCCTGGCCATCGACCTGGACGGCGATGGAATCGAAACCATAGGAGTAACTGGAACTCCCGTCCTCTTCGACCACAACGCCGACGGCATCAAGACCGGCACCGGCTGGGTCGCAGGGGATGACGGCTGGCTGGCGCTGGATATTGACGGCAATGGCCTGATTGATTCCGGCCGTGAACTCTTTGGTGCCGACACCGTACTCTCTGGCACC
>NZ_JBFUBO010000033.1:0-2737 GCF_056405715.1 Rhodoferax sp. P1_F3
CGGTGATGTTGATGGTCCCCCCTGAGCCTGTCGATGGGTCTTGGCTGGCAGCCAGTTTCACATCGTTGGCGGCGATTTGCCCGCCCAGGTTGTTGATGGTGTTGGCGTTGATCTCCAGCAGCGTGCGGCCCAGGATGGTGCCGCCGTTGGTCAAGGTACTCAGAAAACCTGTAGACGCTATTGAATTAGTAGCTGCTCGCGCAATAGCTACGAGGGCTACAGGTCGATTTGATGCTTGAACCTCAGCGGGACGAAGGCAGCGCGTACGTTGGCTGCGGGTGCTTCTTGTTGCACCGGATGCGCTGGACTTGCCGCAGCTGCGACTGGTCTCGGCCACCGCCATCAGGCAACCTCGGGAGGGGTTGAAGACTAGGCGGTGGGATTCGAGGTTCATGAATCAAAGGCTATTGGGACATGACACTTGGGTCTATGGGCGGACTCGAAGCCCGGCTCGGACAGCTATCTCAGTTCTGCGCGCAACGCCTGGATGAACCCGTCAGCCAATGTCAACGTCAACCGATGACGGCGCTATTGCTTTGGTTTCGTTTCTTCAAGTAACGCTCGGATTGCTTGGCGCGTCTCTGGCCTCATCACAGCTGCGCCTAAGAAATAGTAGGCTGCAAAGTGCACCCCAATGGGAAACTGTTCTCGCTTTTCAATTAACTGATTTAAAAACAATTCTGCGCTCATGCGGTGAGAAAACACCTCTGAAACCAGAGCCTTTATTGTGTTTGTCTGACCCAACGCAAGAACAAGATGCAGAAGATCCAATTGCTGAGCGACAGGGAGCTGTGCTCTTACAGCAATCGCCGCCGCAGCTCGCACGTTTTCGCCCATGAGCTGGACAACGATTCCCAGTATTTCCTGCGGGGGCAACTTCCTACAAGCTTTCGAAAGTTCGTTTTCCACAGTCGGTACTCGACGCTCAATAAGCTTGGCAGCTAACGCCTGGGCAAAGATTAGAGGTTCTTCCATTTTTCTAATCGGGTATTGGTTTAAATAGATTAGTCGGCAGATTTACGATAGGCGATTGTGCAGCTGGCGGTTGATAGTGGCCGGAGCTGTTGTCCCACCACTTTAGAGCACCCTTCTGCGAAAATTGAATGCTTCCCGCATAGTCAACCTCTGAACCTTTTGATAGCTGTAGGTGAGTAGAAAATCCATCATTTCTCACTGGTGAAATCCTTATTTCATCACCGATTTGAATAAAATCAAATGAACCCTTTGGTGTACGAAGTTCTCCACTTGGTAGCTGATACTTGAAATCTCCTGATTCCGTTTGAATCAACTTATATCTAGGACCAGGCATAGCCGGATCGCCAGGGTAAAGGTTGGGTAATTTCCTCGTTTCCCCATTTGCCCCATCCGTTTTAGCCTTGTCTTGCTCTTTTGCCAGCGCCCGATTATCCAACGCAGTCGCAACAGAGTTAGCCACTTTAGCCGCAGCTTTGGGTAGCGCTTGGTTGGCAATGATGATGGACGTAATGCCAGCGCCCACAGCGGGTGCATTGGCAGTAGCCCAGCCCATGTAGATTTTGTCCAACACATTCGCACTACCGCTGGCCTTGGCTTCGTTGGACAGCTCGTCGCGTATCCAGTCCGCCGCGCCGTACAAACTCCCGCTGCTGGTTTGTGTGGGTGGCAGTGGCCCTTTGGTGAAGCTGGCGTTGTAAGCGTCAACCAGTTGTGCTGCGCTATAGGGGCTCGTTTTTGCCTTTTCATTCGCCCAAGTTTGGATGTCCGTTTGTGTGGGCAGGAAGCTTTGTTGGGCTTGAGCAAAGTCTGCTTTGATGACTCGGCACTCTGGCGTGTTGCTAGGGCCACAGGCATGAAGTTTTGCACTGCTTTCTTTGTCATGCGCAATCAACTTATCTCGGTCTAGCGACTCCTCTGGAGTCAATGTGCCGTTATTTGCCTTCTTTTGCAGCTCTAGTAATCGACTGGCTTCTGCGTGGTTCAGATAGTTGTTCTCCGCCGCATTGCTCCCCGTAGTCGCCGCAATATTCACCGCCTGTGCGTTGTCTCCGCCCCCGCCAACCACAACCCCAGATACCGCTGACATTACCTTGGCCAGAGCCAGTGCATCGGTATTGCTCATCTTGTGGTTCTTGGCGAATTCGGCCGTAAGTTCACCCACCACGGCCCCTACCGCACCGGGGGCGCAACCACTGCTGTTGCCTGCAATGGCCGCGCCACCTACGCAGCCCAGCACCGCATGCGCGACCTTTTGGGTGAAGGCGTCTATCTGCGCAGGAATGATGTTGTTGTTGGCATCCAGGTGGGCACTTGCCGCATCGCCAATGGCATTGGCCCCCTGCGCCATGCCGGTATTGATAAGCGCACCTTGCAGCGAGTTGGCAAGCGTCTTCTCATCCAACGGCCTGCCGGTCAGCGCACTGTTCATCAAGTCCGTGGCCAGGTTGTTCGTCACATTCTTGAGCAGCTGGCTGCCAAAGGTGCTGGTGGCATCCACACCCTTGAAGTAGCTGGCATTGAGCTTGTCCAACGCCCCCGCCGTCACCATGGTCAACAGCAGGCCCTTGATGCTTTCTTCCTTGCCCAACTGATCCAGGGTCTTGCCGATGTCTCCCTGGTTGTTGACCATGGCCACGGCCGCTTGGGATGCCAGAGCCGCAAAGCCAGCGTTGACGGCGATGCCTGCGGTGGTGAGTCCTGCTGCGGTACTGGCAAGCGTGACGCCACCCAGGGTGGTCACCGTTGCCCCGGCTGCGCCGCC
>NZ_JBFUBO010000034.1:0-1656 GCF_056405715.1 Rhodoferax sp. P1_F3
CAACGGCGGCACCATCCTGGGCAACGGCGGCACCATCCTGGGCCGCACGCTGCTGGAGATCAACGCCAACACCATCAACAACCTGGGCGGGCAAATCGCCGCCAACGATGTGAAACTGGCTGCCAGCCAAGACCCATCGACAGGCTCAGGGGGGACCATCAACATCACCGGCGGCAGCGTGACCGCACAAAACAGCCTGATCGCAGTGGCGGACAAGGACATCAACGTCACCAGCACCACCGGCAGCACAGAAGGCCGCAGTGGCAACTACACCTACAGCCGCACCGGGCTAGACCGCATGGCAGGCCTGTACGTAGCAGGCCCCGGCACCCTGCTTGCCAGCGCGGGCAACGACCTCAACATCATCGGCGCCACCGTCCAGGGCGCGGGCGACACCCAGCTCAGCGCCGGCAACACCGTCAACCTGAGCACCCTGCAAGCCAGCCAGAGCAACAACTTTGGGGCGGGGGACGCTAAAAACCACCTGCTCACCAGCCAAACCAGCGATGTGGGCAGCACCGTCAAAGCCGGCAAAGACCTCACCATCACCGCCGGGCAAAACGTCATTGCCAAGGCGGCGGATCTGAAGGCCCAGGGCGATGTGAACATCGCAGCCCAGGGCACCGTGCTGCTCAACGCGGGCCAAACCCGCTCCAGCTTTGATTCCGTGATGACCAAGTCCAGCTCGGACCTCATCAGCACCACCACCACCCGCACCCAGACGCAAGCCAGTGCCGCCACCGCACAGGTCAGCAAGGTGCAGGGCAAGAACGTCAACATCACCGCCGGGCAAAACCTCGTCAGCGTGGGCACCCAGTTCAAAGGAGCCGACAGCCTGCGGGTAGCAGGCAAAGACACCAGCACCTTCTACGCCGCTACTGATGTGCACCAGATCAGCACCACCACCCACACCAAGACCGACTTAGGCGCCGCCTTCAGCGCCATGCTCGACCCACTGGGCTTTGGCACACCCATTGAGGAAAAAACCGTCACCGACGCCCGCGCCACCAGCACCAGCATTGGCACCTCCCTCCTCTCTGATAAGAAAATCGAGATTGGCGTAGGCAACAAGACCGAACTGCAAGGTGCCAAGGTAGAAGCGCAGCAAATCGCCTTTGTGAACCTGGACCCAACGCAACAAGGCGAACTCATCCTGGGCGGYAGCACCGACACCACCCAGACCAGCCATACCGAAAAAACCGTGACCATGGGCCTGTACCAGGAGATGAAGGGCAAGGGCAGCACCACCGAGACGCTGAACCAGACCCAGCTCAAGGGCAACGTCAGCTTCGACAGCGCCCTCAAAATCACAGCCCAGATCCCCGACACCAAAGGCGGGCAAGCCCTCAAGAGCCAGATCGACGCCCTGGTGGCCCAAGGCAACGGCGTTGGACTGGATTACCTCAACGCCCTGGCCGCCAACCCCAACGTCAAGTGGGACCAAGTAGCCCTGGCCCATGAGAAGTGGAGCTACGACCAAGGCGGCCTGACCGGGGCGGGGGCGGCTCTGCTGACCATTGTGGTGACCTACTTCACGGCGGGCATGGGTACGGCAGCGGTGGGGACTACTACGGCTGTGGCCGGCGGCGCAGCCGGGGCAACGGTGACCACCCTGGGTGGCGTCACGCTTGCCAGTACCGCAGCAGGACTCACCAC
>NZ_JBFUBO010000035.1:0-1506 GCF_056405715.1 Rhodoferax sp. P1_F3
CCGTCGCCACCACTGACCCAGCCCGTATTGATCGCTGCACCATCGTCAAACAAGTCGAACTTGACGCCAGCGTCGATGCTCTGCGTTCTCACACCGTCTCCGTTCAAGTCCAGGATGATGGGCGTACCCGTCGTCAGGTATTGGTAGGCGTTGGTTGTAAATGCCGGAATCTGGGCAGAGGTAAATGCTTCCACCTGCGTGGTGGAGAGAACCATGGTCTGCACCGATGTAATCGCTACGATCTGTGTCGTGGTCAGAACCTCCAAATCTGCCGTTTCAAAAGCCACGATCTGGTCAGTTGTTAAAACCTGTATGGCACTGGTGGAAAGCGCCATTGCCTGATCGGTAGACAAAGAGACAATCTGGTCTGTTGTGAGCGCCAAAATTTGCGCCGTTGTCAGGGCTGCAATCTGCGAAGTGGTCAGAGAGGGGATATTCCACCCTAATGAGGGCAATGCCGCAGTTTGGGCAGTCGTCAATGCGGCCATCTGCGCAGTCGTCAGAGCGAGCACCTGTGCCGTAGTAAAAGCACTCAACTCCAACGTCGTCATTGCGTAGACTTGCTGGGTTGTCAAAACGGCTATGTCCCGCGTTTCAATGGCTCGCACCTGCATGGTAGACAGTGCCATGATGTCAGTGGTCGTCAGGGCAGGAAACTGGTCAGTACTCAGCGCCACGATTTGCGCCGTAGTTAGTGCCCTCACTTGGCTTGACGTCAGCGTTGCTATATCCGTCGTTTCTATAGCGACCACCTGATCTGTCGTCAATGCGGCCACACTAGATGTCATTAGTGCAGGAACCTGATAGGTCGTGAGAGCCACGATCTGATCAGTGGTCAATGCCGCAATATCACTGGTATTCAACGCAACCAGCTGTGAAGTCAAGAAGACGCTGATTCCGGTAGTGGTGAAAGCCTGCACCTGATCCGTGGTGAGACTCGCAATTTGAGCAGGCGTAAGCGCTTGTACCTGGGCCGTCGTCAATGCGGCAATCTGTGCAGTCGTCAGCGACCAGGCAGGGGGAGAAGTCGTGGTGGCTGTCTGGGTATTCCCATTGGAAATACCCAACAGGTCGTCAAGCCAACGGCCTAGATCAAAAAACTTATCCGACAAAGACCCAAATAGCTTCTCTCCGTACGGTGATCCAAACAGTAGCGTTAGAAACCACAACATAGTTCATGGACCTAGTCATGGCACATCAGCCCCTGGATTGGATATGAAAGGAGCATGAGCCATCCTTTGCATTACGTTCCCCAGTGAGCTGATGGTTCGCCACATAGACTTCAAATCAGGTCTTGCCCCCTGTTGTCAGCATATCCCCAGCCTGTGGGTCCTGAATGCCGGTGAGTTTCAAGGTGGTCGTGGTCGGCACCCCCAGTGACGGGCTACCCATCGCAGTTCCATTCACATCGAACTGTTTCATCGCATCCGCCAGACTGGTCACCGCCAACGCCACAGGACTCAGTGTCGGCGCAGGTGCTGCCCCGTCTGCCGATGCTGCCGCCAT
>NZ_JBFUBO010000036.1:0-1476 GCF_056405715.1 Rhodoferax sp. P1_F3
CGGACAAAGCCACCATCACCACGGGGGAAATCGGGCCATAGGCGGCATGGTTCCAACGCACCAAGGCTTCGACTCCCACCAAGCGTCCCAAGGTATCGTGCTTGGGTTGGTAGGCAAGCCACAATTCGCCATCGTTTCTTTTCAACTCTGTACGCAAATCAGCCAAGAGGCTTCTGGCAACAAAACCCGTCTGATCGTGGCCGATGACAAACTTCCCGGTTTTTTGGCTCTCGTCTGCGATGTGCTGAAGGACATGCGTCACCGCTTTGGCTTCCCGCTCTTTGCGTACAACTTCTGCCTTTCGTACAAACGGAAGATAGAGAGCAACGCCCAGCGCCATCTCTACACACTGCAACGCAGCGCCTCGCCAGCCTCCCGTCAGCAGCCACCCCGACACGATCGGTGGCGTCGTCCACGGAATATCTACCGCCAGAAAGCTGATCCAACCCAGCTCGGTCGCGGCCACCGTCATCAGAGTGAACAACAWAGGAATGCACAGGAACGGCACCACATAGATTCCATTCAGCACAATGGGCAGCCCATACAGCACTGCCTCGTTGATATTGAAGAGGGCTGGCAACGCCGACCATTTGGCAATCTGGTGTTGAGGCCCCTGCCTCACYTTCCACAAAATGGCAATCACCAGGCACATCGTGGAGCCTGCTCCACCCATCAGTGCAAAGTGGTTGAACAGGGGGCGCCAGGCCAGCGCGTTGGTGTAGGGTGAACCACCTGGGGCAAAGAGTGCGGCGCCGTAGGTGTCGAGAATTTGGGCCCCATGGATGCCGAAAAACCAGGCGGTTTGGTTTAGCAGGGTCGCCAGGCTGCTCAATACCCAGGTGGCATCTGCCTGCTTCAGTTGCGCCCATATCACCACGGGCGACAACACATAGGGAGAGACCGTAGGCAGAGTTCCGAGCATCTCCACGATCAAGAAAAAAACAATCCCTGCCACGATCACGGCTGGCGTCAGGCGCACCGCATGGTGATAGATGGAATCAGCAACGTAGGGATCATCACTCACCCGCAGCCAATGCCATCGTGTGACCAGTCGTAGCAGCTCAGCTGTGGCGACTCCCACCACAATGCCTTGCAACATGCCCCCGTGCCCCAAGCCATCTACAAAAAGCGGGCGCGCAGACGCCATCAGCATGAAATTGATCAATGCGGAGATGGCAACGATCATCGAGGGAATTTCTGGCGCCTCGAACGACGGCCGCATCAACCGCTTTGCCAGGAGGTTTGCAACCACCGACGCCAACACCATGCCAAAGATGCCGTGCGAGGCCTGAATCACCCTGTTCAACTGCTGGGGCCAGCCGTCGCCCCACAGGAAAGTCATCGTGTCACGGTAGACGCTCCACGGAAAAAACTGTAAGAGCAGTGCCACCAGCCCGAAAAAGGTTAGCGGCATGAGCACAATGAAGGAGTCACGGACCACCGTCAACCATAGATTCCCCCGTTCCAACACCTTCT
>NZ_JBFUBO010000037.1:0-1122 GCF_056405715.1 Rhodoferax sp. P1_F3
GGCTGCCTCAATAGTGAAGTGCAACACCTTTAATTTAACTCTAAGGTGTGCGCATGAAATCAGAACCTCATTACAGCCAGCTGGACTATCAAGATCGCCAAACCATCGCGATCGGCCTTGAAAACGGATTGAGCCTGCGCGCCATTGGCCGTGTGCTAAACCGAAGCGTCGCCACGATCAGCCGCGAGATCACCCGCAACGGTGGCGGCAATGGCTACAGTTGTCGCTACGCCCAGCAGCGTCAGGTGCGAAGACGTCGACAAGGTAGGCCAGCGCCCAAGCTGGTGGCAGGCAACGCGCTCTTTGAATCCATCACCGTACTGCTACGCCGGCGCTGGTCACCCCAGCAAATCGCGGCCCACCTGGCTAAACTGCATCCGAGCGAAGCTGCCCAATGCGCCTCGCATGAAACCATCTACAACGTCATTTACGCCCAACCCCGAGGAGAGCTTCGCAAAGAGCTCATTGCCTGTTTGCGCATGGCGCGTACCAAGCGTTGGCCGCGCTCCAAGGGTGAGGATCGTCGTGGACAGATGGCAGATATGCTGAGCATTCATGTGCGTCCGCCAGAGGTTGAAGATCGCCAATTTCCTGGGCACTGGGAGGGCGACTTGATCAAAGGTGCGCTCAACCAAAGTGCGGTGGGAACGCTGGTGGAGCGCAACACCCGGCTGCTGATACTGGTCAAGCTACCTCACCCCCATCCCGCCACAGCCGCCCATGTCCTGCAGGCATTCACCGACAAGCTCAATGCCATTGCRCAACCCATGCGCAAGACCCTGACCTATGACCGAGGCAAGGAGATGAGCCACCACCAGCAACTCAGCGCCAATACGGGCATTGCGGTGTATTTCTGTGATCCGCACAGCCCGTGGCAGCGTGGGACCAATGAGAACACCAATGGATTGGTCCGACAGTTCTTGCCAAAGGGTACGGATCTGTCCGTGTACAGCCAGGAGCAGCTCGATGGGATAGCGGACCTGATGAATGGCCGACCCAGGAAAACACTGGACTGGTGCACACCGCATGAGGTCTACAGTGGTTGGCTGGCCAAGCTCGAAGAGCCAACTCAATCAATCCAATAAACTACCTTCGTGTTGCACTTGGATTTGAGCGCGCCCC
>NZ_JBFUBO010000038.1:0-920 GCF_056405715.1 Rhodoferax sp. P1_F3
GCCTACCAATACCTGACGACGGGTACGCCCATCATCCTGGACTTGAACGGAGACGGTGTGAGAACGCAGAGCATCGACGCTGGCGTCAAGTTCGACTTGTTTGACGATGGTGCAGCGATCAATACGGGCTGGGTCAGTGGTGGCGACGGATTGCTGGTACTGGACCGCAACCATGACGGACAGATCAACGATGGCTCCGAACTCTTCGGTTCATCGACCCGACTGTCCAATGGCGAGAAAGCGTCGGATGGCTACGCTGCGCTCAGAGAGATGGACTCCAATGGAGACGGCGTGATCAGCAGCGATGATGCGATCTACGGCGATCTGAGGGTCTGGATTGACAGCAACTCGGATGGCATCAGTGGTGCGGGTGAGACCAAGACCCTGGCCGAGTTGGGCATCGCCAAGATCAACCTCAATGCGGTTGCCGGCACAGGCACCGACAACGGAAACATCCTGGGTCTGACATCGAGCTACGAAACGACCGACGGCGTCACCCACGATGCGGCCGACGTCTGGTTCCAGGCCAACAGGACGCCAGTGGCGGGGGCTAGTTCGGTGGACAGCGCGATTGCCGCACTGAACACGACAACACCTGTCCCAACTTTGGTGGCAGATCCTGTCGCGGTACCGCAGACACAGGCGATCGCGACGATCCAGGCGCAACCGGCGGTGGAGCCCGTGCCGTTGACCAGTGCGATGCGTGCGCAAGTTAGCAGCATGGCGCAAGCGATGGGGTCCTTCGTGGATGCGGGGCTGTCGCAGTCTGACATGGCGGCAGCATCGGCAGACGGGGCAGCACCTGCGCCGACACTGAGTCCTGTGGCGTTGGCGGTGACCAGTCTGGCGGATGCGATGAAACAGTTCGATGTGAATGGAACTGCGATGGGTAGCCCGTCACTGGGGGTGCCGACCACGAC
>NZ_JBFUBO010000039.1:0-910 GCF_056405715.1 Rhodoferax sp. P1_F3
GCAAAGCGCTTGGGATCAAGCATGGAAGTGATAAAGCGCCTGACACGTCCACCCGCATGCGTTTCGACCAAGCGCGCCTCCCAATGGCTTGGCAACTCGGGGCGCAATTGCCTGGCGCGTTGCGACACCGGCATGCGGATTAACCAGTCGCCTTCGCCCAGTGTTTGCACAATCTCATGGCGCAAATTGTCTTTGGCGCGCATGAGCCAATGGCGTTGTGTTCCGGTGTTGTGCCAATCCATCAAGAACGCGGCTGAGAAGTAGGCGCGGTCAAACAGCGTGATCGAGTGATCCAGTCCCCGCAGATCAGCGGCCAGTGTCAGCTCACCGCAGTGGTAGTCCCCCAGCTTGGCATCAAGCAGCTCGTGACTGTCGGTATCGATCAGACACACGCCGCGCACCATCGGCCAAGGCTGAGGGCCGTATTGCGTCAGTCCACTGCCCAGCGTCTCGCGGTTATCCACGCTATCGGGGGCAGACCAGACCACACCGTCCACCGCTAATACGCGCAAAGTCTGCTCATGCACCGGATGGGCACGGCCCCAAGCATTGGTGAGCAAGTCAAACAAGTGGGCCAAAGGTTCAGCACCCAGTCGCTGGCGCGCTTGAACGCTGCTGCTGGGAACGGGCAAGTCTTGTCCATCCAGCGTGAGTGCCATCTCCTGTACAACCTGCCACAGGGGCATGTGGCGAAACAAGGCCAGACCGATCACCAACCAGACGGCATGGTCGGCAGGCAGCTTGCGCCGACGGATKGAGGCCTTGCCTGTTGCGCTCAGCGCTTGTTCGATCCAGGCCGGATCGATCAACGATCCCAGCTCCCTCATCCCGCTGACGGGCAAAGCCGCCAGAGTTTCGTCCAATGTGTTTTGCAGCAGGCTCATCAAAGAAAAAGGGAACGTGAAACACG
>NZ_JBFUBO010000040.1:0-860 GCF_056405715.1 Rhodoferax sp. P1_F3
GGAGTCTTCGGCCCGCTCTTCCCAGGCAAAGACGCAAGAAGAGAGCACGCCATCAAACTTCACGTCAGCCAGCGTGCCGAAGAACACATCCCAGTTAATCTCTCCCTGGCCCATGTCCAGGTGCTGGTGCACCCGGATCTGCGTAGAGCCCGGTGGGTTGACGATGTAGCGCAGCTGGCTGCTCTTCTTGTGGTTAAAGGTATCTGCCACCCGCACATGGGCCAAGACTGGGGCCGCTTCCTTGATCAGGGCCGCCATGTCATCGCCGTAATAAAAGGTGTGCGGAGCGATATAGGACAGCTTCAAAGCCTTGGAGCCGATGTTCTTTACGATGTCCGCCGCCGGCTGCATGGTCTCGATCCAGTCTTCGGGATGGGGTTCTACGGACAGCGTGATGCCTTCGCGCTCAAAGATCGGCAGCAATTCATCCATGGAGCGGAACCAAGCGGCTTCGCACATCTCTTTGGTGTTGGCGCCCGGGCGCTCACCGACAGAGCGTTCGGGCGAGGCACCCCGGCCAAATTCGGAGATCATGAGCTCACAGCCCATCTCCACCGAGACTTCGATGGCCTTCCTCCAGCAACGCATGGCCCATTGGCGCTCGTCTTCAAACGGGCTGGCCCAGCGGTACATGGGCTGCAGGCTGGCCAATCCCACTCCGTGGGTTTTCATGGCGGACTTGAAGTCCGCTATGCGCTCTTTGGTGGCGCGGGGCATGACCCACCAGTCCAGAAAGTCGGAGCGGGGGGAGAGTTCGATCTGGTCGTAACCCAGCTCGGCGGTGGCACGGCACAGCTCGGGCAGCGACAGGTGCCGGATCATGTACGGGTCTAGGGCTATCTTCATTCAGGTCTCCTGGT
>NZ_JBFUBO010000041.1:0-554 GCF_056405715.1 Rhodoferax sp. P1_F3
GGCGAATTGTGGCTTGCCTACCAACCCAAGCACGATACCTTGGGACGCTTGGTGGGAGTCGAAGCCTTGGTGCGTTGGAACCATGCCGCCTATGGCCCGATTTCCCCCGTGGTGATGGTGGCTTTGTCCGAAAACGGAAGTTCCATTCACAAGTTGGGGGGCTGGGTGTTGGAGCAAGCCTGCGCATGCAAGGCCAGATGGAATGCCATGGGCTACCAGGATCTGACCATGGCGGTCAATCTTTCGCCCTTGCAACTGGAAGACACTGCCTTAACCCGCAAGCTGGAAGATCTACTGCATCGCCATGGGTTGAAYCCATCAGAAATTGAACTGGAAATTACCGAATCGGCGGTGATCCCCGACAGTCAAGCCGCGGAGCTAACCTTGCAAAAATTTGCAGAGATAGGTGTTCGGCTCGCCATGGATGACTTCGGTATGGGGTACTCATCGCTGTTGTACCTGCGCCGCTTTCATGTGCATTCCATCAAGATTGACGGATCGTTGACGCGTGATGTCCTGAGCAATCGCACCAATGCCGACATCATCCACACCAT
>NZ_JBFUBO010000042.1:0-550 GCF_056405715.1 Rhodoferax sp. P1_F3
GTGCTGTATGGGCTGCCCATTGTGCTGAATGGAATCTATGTGGTGCCGTTCCTGTGCATTCCTTTGTTGTTCACTCTGATGACGGTGGCCGCGACCGAGCTGGGTTGGATCAGCTTTCTGGCGGTAGATATTCCGTGGACGACGCCACCGATCGTGTCGGGGTGGCTGCTGACGGGCGGCTGGCGAGGCGCTGCGTTGCAGTGTGTAGAGATGGCGCTGGGCGTTGCTCTCTATCTTCCGTTTGTGCGAAAGGCAGAAGTTGCACGCAAGGAGCGAGACGCCCAAGCGGTGGCCCACGTCCTTCAGCACATCGCAGACGAGAGCCAAAAATACGGAAAATTTGTCATCGGCCACGACCAGACGGGTTTTGTTGCCAGAAGCCTCTTGGCTGATTTGCGCAAAGAGTTGAAAAGAAACGATGGCGAATTGTGGCTTGCCTACCAACCCAAGCACGATACCTTGGGACGCTTGGTGGGAGTCGAAGCCTTGGTGCGTTGGAACCATGCCGCCTATGGCCCGATTTCCCCCGTGGTGATGGTGGCTTTGTCCG
>NZ_JBFUBO010000043.1:0-488 GCF_056405715.1 Rhodoferax sp. P1_F3
CCGTCGCCACCACTCACTGACCCAGCCCGTATTGATCGCTGCACCATCGTCAAACAAGTCGAACTTGACGCCAGCGTCGATGCTCTGCGTTCTCACACCGTCTCCGTTCAAGTCCAGGATGATGGGCGTACCCGTCGTCAGGTATTGGTAGGCCGCAGTGCCAAACGCGGAAATCTGGTTGGACTGCAACGCTTCAACCTGAGTCGTTGTGAATGAGTAGGTCTGATTCGTTGTCAATGCACTCAATTGCTGTGTCGTAAGCACCGCGATATCCGTCGTTTCGATCGCCACAATTTGGTTCGTCGTCAGCGCCTTCATTCCAGCCGTAGAGATCGCCTGTATCTGGTATGTGGTCAGCGAGACCACTTGGTCCGTGGTCAGCGCCGTGACCGTGCCGGTGGCCAGGCCAGCCAGTTGCTTGGTGCTCAGCGCCTGGATGTCGGTGGTCTCAATCGCCGCAATCTGGCCCGTGGAGAGCGCCGCCATCG
>NZ_JBFUBO010000044.1:0-453 GCF_056405715.1 Rhodoferax sp. P1_F3
GCCACGATGGCGGCGCTCTCCACGGGCCAGATTGCGGCGATTGAGACCACCGACATCCAGGCGCTGAGCACCAAGCAACTGGCTGGCCTGGCCACCGGCACGGTCACGGCGCTGACCACGGACCAAGTGGTCTCGCTGACCACATACCAAGTTGCGAACCTGTCCACGGCGACCCTCAAAGCGCTGACCAGCGACCAAGTGGCGGCGATTGAGACCACCGACATCCAAGTGCTGACCACAGCCCAACTCTCGGGCCTGGCCACCAGCACCGTCTCGGCGCTGAGCACAGACCAAGTGGTTGCGTTGACGACGTACCAGGTCGCGAACCTGTCGACGGCGACGCTGAAGGCGCTGAGCACAGACCAGGTTGCTGCGATCGAGACGACCGACATCCGAGCGCTGACGACGGGCCAGATGGGCACGATTGCGACCAGCACGGTGGCGGCCCTCTCC
>NZ_JBFUBO010000045.1:0-407 GCF_056405715.1 Rhodoferax sp. P1_F3
CCTATCTCTGCAAATTTTTGCAAGGTTAGCTCCGCGGCTTGACTGTCGGGGATCACCGCCGATTCGGTAATTTCCAGTTCAATTTCTGATGGGTTCAACCCATGGCGATGCAGTAGATCTTCCAGCTTGCGGGTTAAGGCAGTGTCTTCCAGTTGCAAGGGCGAAAGATTGACCGCCATGGTCAGATCCTGGTAGCCCAGTGCATTCCATCTGGCCTTGCAGGCGCAGGCCTGCTCCAAAACCCAGCCGCCCAACTTATGAATGGAACTTCCGTTTTCGGACAAAGCCACCATCACCACGGGGGAAATCGGGCCATAGGCGGCATGGTTCCAACGCACCAAGGCTTCGACTCCCACCAAGCGTCCCAAGGTATCGTGCTTGGGTTGGTAGGCAAGCCACAATTCGCC
>NZ_JBFUBO010000046.1:0-396 GCF_056405715.1 Rhodoferax sp. P1_F3
GACTGGTTAATCCGCATGCCGGTGTCGCAACGCGCCAGGCAATTGCGCCCCGAGTTGCCAAGCCATTGGGAGGCGCGCTTGGTCGAAACGCATGCGGGTGGACGTGTCAGGCGCTTTATCACTTCCATGCTTGATCCCAAGCGCTTTGCCACACAAGAGTTGGCGCAACTGTACCGCCAGCGCTGGGAGATCGAACTGGGGTTTCGTGAGATCAAACAATCTTTGCAGCAAGGCCAAGGCGTGCTGCGCAGCAAGCAGCCTCAGTTGGTAATGCAAGAAGTCTGGGGCGTGTTGATCGCCCATACATTGCTGCGACGCTGGATGTGTCTGATGGCCAGGCATGTGGGAGTGCAACCTACCCGCATCAGCTTCCATACCGCGCAGCACGCCATCGTC
>NZ_JBFUBO010000047.1:0-373 GCF_056405715.1 Rhodoferax sp. P1_F3
GACGATGGCGTGCTGCGCGGTATGGAAGCTGATGCGGGTAGGTTGCACTCCCACATGCCTGGCCATCAGACACATCCAGCGTCGCAGCAATGTATGGGCGATCAACACGCCCCAGACTTCTTGCATTACCAACTGAGGCTGCTTGCTGCAAAGATTGTTTGATCTCACGAAACCCCAGTTCGATCTCCCAGCGCTGGCGGTACAGTTGCGCCAACTCTTGTGTAGCAAAGCGCTTGGGATCAAGCATGGAAGTGATAAAGCGCCTGACACGTCCACCCGCATGCGTTTCGACCAAGCGCGCCTCCCAATGGCTTGGCAACTCGGGGCGCAATTGCCTGGCGCGTTGCGACACCGGCATGCGGATTAACCAGTC
>NZ_JBFUBO010000048.1:0-358 GCF_056405715.1 Rhodoferax sp. P1_F3
GGTCGCGGTCGCCTTGACCTAGTCAAGGTGGCAACAAGTTATGCCTGACGACCATAGCGACTTGGTACCACTCCTTCCCATCCCGAACAGGACAGTGAAACGAGTCAGCGCCGATGATAGTGCGGATTCCCGTGTGAAAGTAGGTCATCGTCAGGCTATTACAGCAAAACACCCCGTCATTCGGCGGGGTGTTTTTTTTAGAGCTGTCTAGCAGTTCTAAAAAAAGCAAAAATCTTTTGCTTGATTTGACAGGGCTTCAAAAACTGTGTCATAATTCAAGGCTTCGCTGATCACAGCAAAGCAAACGAAACGAGATAAAAATTGTTTCAGATCATTAAAAATTTACAGCCGATAAGCG
>NZ_JBFUBO010000049.1:0-344 GCF_056405715.1 Rhodoferax sp. P1_F3
GCAGCAAGCAGCCTCAGTTGGTAATGCAAGAAGTCTGGGGCGTGTTGATCGCCCATACATTGCTGCGACGCTGGATGTGTCTGATGGCCAGGCATGTGGGAGTGCAACCTACCCGCATCAGCTTCCATACCGCGCAGCACGCCATCGTCGGGGCGCTGCGTACCGTGCATTTAGCACGTGCGGGCACACTGCCCCAGCACTTGCAGCGTCTTCTAGACCAGGCCCGCTACTTCGTGCTGCCCGTGCGACGCACGGATCGCAGTTTCCCACGCCAGGTCAAACGCTCTACGCGCAGCAAGTACCCATCAAAAAAATGCCAGTCAGCTCTTAACTGACTGGCATTG
>NZ_JBFUBO010000050.1:0-314 GCF_056405715.1 Rhodoferax sp. P1_F3
GCAACGGCTGAACTGGACGACTTCGAATCCGCACTGTTCGGCACCTCGGCCAAGGCATCCGCAGCCGGATTTACGTTGGATAGCGCCTACCAGGGCCAAGAGGCGTTGGTGATGGTGCAAGAGGCATTGCAGAACAACCAGCCCTATGCATTGGCCTTCATCGACATGCGCATGCCCCCGGGATGGGACGGCGTTGAAACCATCGAACAGCTATGGCTGGTCGATCCTCGTCTGCAGATCGTGATTTGCACCGCGTATGCCGACCAGTCATGGAACGAAGTCTTCGAACGCCTGGACGCACGTGATCGCTTGCT